>JAKLJY010000030.1 GCA_023150895.1 Myxococcota bacterium
CCGCCGGCCCCGCCGGCCCCGCCGGCCCCGCCGAGCCCTCGGTCCCCGCGGGGCCTTCACAGGCGGTGAGCGCGATGAGGAGAAGCGACGCGGGCAGGGCCGAGAGCGGGCCCCGGAGCGACGCGGCGGCGGAAGCGGACGAAGAACGGCGTTGGAGGGACATGGTCTGCCTCGGGGCGTTGGGGTTCGGGTTCAAGGGGCCGGGCTCAGGGCACGAGGGCCGCCGCCCCGACACGATCGAGGACGCCGTCGACGTGGTGAGACGGATCGGCGATGCGGAGGCCGGGGCCGGCGGATGGCGCGTGACAATGGACGCAGTCGACCGGGCCGTGATCGGGCGGGGGAATGGCGTGGCACGCGCCGCAGGCCGCCGCGCCCGAGCCGGGCGGCGAGGTCCAGACGGGCGTCGGCACGGTGCCGGCGACCCCGACGTGACAGGTCACGCCGCTGCACGTCTGCGTCGCCGGATCGTACGTGCCCGTCGCCAGCGCGACCTCGACGCTCTCGGTGGTCTCGTCGAGGTGGCCGTCATCGGTGACGGCGGCCGGCGCGACGTGACAGGAACGACACTCGACGGGGCGCGAGAACTCGGGATTCGCGTGCCGCCGGTGGGCACCGCTGGCGGGGGGCGCGCCGTGGCAGGCGTCGCAGTCCTGGGCGAACGCGATGTCCACGGTGCCGTTGGCGTGGGTCAGGGGCGAGCCGGCGGTCTCGACGGCATGGCACTTCTCGCACCCGATGGCCGGCTCGAACGTCGGCCAGTGTTTCGGCGGCGGATTGCCGTGGCAGGCATCGCAGGCGAGGCGCGTCTCGCGGGCCGCCCACAGCGGTTGACCGGCCCCATGGCACGTCGGCACCGAGCACCGACCGTCCTCGAACACGCCCGGCGCGCTCGGCGAACCGTCGCGTTCGGGCAAACCCTGCACACGCAGCTCGACGCGGCCGTTCAGGTGACCCTCGGACTGGGGCGTCTCGGGCGCGACGTGGCACGTCGAGCAGGCGAATCGGGCGTGGCGCGCGTGCGGGCCCGGGGGCTCCACCGGCGCACCGGCACCGTGGCAGGTGCCGCAGTCGTCGGCGGTCAGGGCGCGGTTGTCGACCGTGCCGTCGATGTGCGTCCGGACGTCCAGGGGGCGGCCGTCGGGACCCGCGCTCGGGTGGCAGCGGTCACACGTCCCTTCCGGGTGACCGGCGGGCGGCGCGCCGTGGCACGTGCCGCACGCGGCGCCGCCCATGTCGGCCCACACCGGGGCGTCCTGCCCGTGGCAGACGACATTGTTGCACTGACCGCCCTCGAAGGCGGCCTGCGGCCCGGCGGCGGCCCCGAGCACGACCTCGACGCCGCGGACCCCGTCGTCCAGGTGTCCGGGGTCCTCGACGGCGGCGGGCACGAGGTGGCACGTCTCGCAGGCGACCGGGGCCGCGATGGTGGCGTTCAGGTGGCGTTCGTGCGCACCGGACGTCGGCGGATCGCCGTGGCAGGCGTCGCAGGCCTTGTCGGCGAGCACGTCGACGACGACCTCGCCGTTGGGATGCGGGTTCTCGGTGTTCCGCAGATCGTTGGGCGAGACGACGCTGTGGCAGTCCTCGCAGTCCGGCGAGGCCGGGTGCGGGGCGGGGGGCGGCAGGCCGTGGCAGCTGCCGCAGACCGGCTCGGGGAACGTCGTGCCCCAGGACGGGGCGGGCATGCGGGCGCCGGGTCCCGCGTGGCAGGCCACGTCGTTGCAGGTGCCGGCGACGAACGTCGGTGCGTGTTCGCGAGCGAGGGCGCGCCCGGTGAACGCGATGTCCGCGTCCCCGCGGTCATTGAGATGGTTCGCGTCGCGCCAGGTGCCGGGCACGCCATGGCAAAGCCCGCAGGCGGCCTCGCCGATGGTGGCCGGCGTCGCGCCATGGGTCTCGTGGCTGCCCCCGAGGACGTCGTGGCACGAGGCGCAGCTCTTCTCGGACTCCGGGCCGTGGCAATCGTCGCAGGCCGGCACCGGGGGACCCACCGCCGCCGCCGACGTGCCGTGGCACTCGTCGCAAGGGGTGATCGCGGCGCTCAGGCTGCCCGGCGCGGCGACGCGCAAAGCCGCTCCGTGTTCGTTCTTCCAATCGACGGGGTGCACGTTGCCCGCGGGGCTCTCGCCCACGTCGGCGGGCGTGCCGCAACCGCCGAACGCGGCGGCCGCCGACGCGGCGCCGAGGACCCACGCGTGGAGGAGCCGGTGTCGACCGGTGGCGCCGTTACGCCGATGCTCGCGCGCGTTACCGTTCTCGGACATTCCGAACCGCCTTTGGGCCCAGATCGGGCGTGCGACCGCCGTAATGGGCGCTTTTGGTGACATTCCGACGCCGGGGTTTGCACTTCGCGTGCCACCCGCCTCCAAAGCCGATTCCAAGCGGCCCCCGCCCGCCGGAGCCCGGGTCGGCCGGCTTTTTGCATCACGGGTCGCGCCCGAGTCTTTCCCGGAGGTCGTCCCCATGTCTCGAACGAGCGGCGCTCGCGTCCCGGCCGCACTTCTCCTCGCCACCGCGCTCGTCCCGATTTCTTTGGGGGCGGGCGGCTGCACGGGCCCCGAAGGCCAGCGCGGCGCGACGGGCAGCCAGGGCGCCCCCGGCGAGACCGGCACCCCCGGCCGGCCCGGTGCGACCGGCGCGCCGGGCACCCCCGGTGCTTCCGGCACGGTCGGACCACGCGGCGCGACCGGCGTTCAGGGCAATCCCGGCACGGACGGCGCGCAGGGCCCCGCCGGTGACCCCGGCGCGACCGGTGCGCAGGGCGAGGACGGCGAACGCGGCGAGCCCGGCGAGCAGGGCATCATGGGCCCCCCCGGCCCCGGTTACCTCGAGAAGGACGCCGACGGCCTCGTCGGTTTCGTCCGCGACACCGCGGGCGAGCCGGTCACGGGTGCCTATGTCTATCTGGTGCCCAACGAGGCCGTCGAGGTCACGCCCCCCGCGCTGGCGGACTTCGGCGCCGACGCGACGGACGACGAGCCCCTCGAGGACCTCCTCCGCGCCGACGCGGTGAACCCGGTCTTCCCCCGCGCCCTCACGGACGCCGAGGGCCGGTACCACTTCGACACGCTGCCCGAGGCCCCGTCCTTCGTGGTCGTGTGGCCCGCCGCGGACGACGCGCTTCACCTGCCCGGCGGCAGCGGCAGCCGCACCCCGGCGGCGACCGCGAGCCTGGTCGGCACGCAGCGCGACATCGAGGTCTCCACCGTGCCGCCGGCCGACGCGTACTACGTCGGCTCCCAGGCCTGCACGACCTGCCACGGCCGCATCCGCCAGGCCGGCTCGCTCATGGCCAACGGTCTGCGGCACCCGCACGGCAACGTCGGCCGTCAGCGCCTCGTCGAGGGGCGCTTCCCCGCGGTGGGCGCCCTGCGCGACGCCTTCGCCGCCGGTCTGACCCTCTATGTCTCCGCGGCGCCCGGTGGCGGCTACGTCGTCGCCGACGCCGCCCCCGCCGCCGAAGGCCGCGCCCGGTTCGAGCTCGCCCGCAGCGGCGAGAGCTACACCGTGACGGTGACGAACCTCGCCGACGCCGCGGACCCCGCCAACGGTCGCGTCTACACCGTCGAGATGACCTCGGGCGGCGGAATGACCACCACGAACCTGATCACCAAGGTCGGGGCGGTCCGGCAGGTGCTCCCCCTGACGTTCCAGCACGCCGGCACCGACGATGCCGCCGAGCCGACGGCGCGCACCTGGGCGGCGACGGGTTTCGGTCTCTGGTTCGACGAGGGCACGAGCCGGCTGACCGAGCCCGGCAACGACGACAGCTTCGACCTCAACTGCGCCGGCTGCCACTTCACCGGTTTCGAGCTCTCCGGCGACGCGAACGCCGGGTGGCGCGCCCATGCCGTGCCCGCGGACGACGGCGTGCTCGACTACGACGGCGACGGATTCTCCGAGGAGCTCAACGTCGGGTGCGAAAGCTGCCACGGCCCGGGCAGCGCCCACTGGGAGTCCGCCGGGCAGGGGCGCTTCATCGTCTCGCCGTCGCTGCTGACGCCCGAGCGCGAGAACCTCGTCTGCGGCCGCTGCCACAGCCGCCCCGAAGGCCTGCTCGGCACCGAGGTCCCCCTCGACGCCGACGGCCGGTTCCCCCGCCCCGGCATCGACCGCCAGACCTACCTCGCGCTCTACACCCGCACGCCCGACGCGGTCGCCGGTCGCGACGCGTGGGACGACGTTCGCGAGCACAGCAAGGGCAACCACCAGCAGGCGACGGACTTCCTGCGCAGCGGGCACGCCCGCAACCAGCGCCACCTGATGACCTGCAGCGACTGCCACAATGCCCACGGTACGGGCGACGCGACGCCCTACCTGCTCGTCGCCGGCTTCGACGACGACATGGTCTGCAACCGCTGCCACGAGTACACGGCCGAGAGCAAGCTCGCGCACATCACCGACGTCACCACCTTCGACCACGCGGCGCTGACCCCGCGCTGCGTGGACTGTCACATGCCCATGACCGCCCGCAACGGGGCCGGGCGCCCGGCGATGAGCTACCAGGGCGACGAGTACCGGCAGGGCGACGTGGCCAGCCATCAGTTCATCGTCCCGCGCAAGGGCGAGATCGAGGGTGTCGCAGCATCAGACGCGATGCCCATCCCCTACACCAACGGTTGTGGTCTCTGTCACTCGGCCTTCGCGCCGACGGGTCCGTGAGGTCGACACCGATGCGACGCGTTCTCACCCCCGGCCGGCTCTGCGGGCTCTCGGCGTTGGCGCTCGCCGCGCTGTCGCCGGCCGCAGCCCGCGCCGACGAGGACACCGCCTGGCTCGCCGCACGCAGCCGCCTCTACTTCTACCTCGACCCCGAAGCCCGCGCCCTCGACCCCAACGCGCCGACGGCCATCGGCATGTTCTCGCTGGCCGGCGCCGAGGGCGCGATGCGCGCCGAGGCGAGCGGGTGGGTGGGGCACGGACCCGGCGGCGTCATCGAGGACCCCGACGGCGCGTCGATCATCACCGGCGACGTCCGCACGCTGCTGGTCCGTTACGCGACACGGCGTTACTGGGTCAACGGCGGGCGCATGCTCACGCCCCTGGGCACGACGGACATGGAGACGCTCGACGGCGTGGCCGGCGGCGTTCACCTCGGTGGCATCGACCTGGCCGCCGTCGCGGCAAGGCAGGGCCCCGATCCCCGCGAAGCCTTCGGGGACGCCTGGGTCTTCGGCGGCAGCATCGGCGGCGAGTTCGCCGACGCCTGGCGCCTGAGCCTCGCCGGCCGGCACCGCCGCTACGACGACACCAACCCCGAGACGCAGTTCACGGCCCGCGCCGGGTACTACCCCTCGGCGACGTTCGACGTCACCGCCCGGGCCACCGCGGCGGTCGAGAACACTGCCCTCGCCGAAGCCCGCGTCGACGCCACCAAGCGCCTGAACGACGATCTCGCCTTCGGGGGCTTCGTCCAGCGCAACGACCTTCGGGCCATGCTGCCGCCGGACGAACTGCTCGCCGTCTTCGCGCACGACGACCGCAGCGAGGCCGGCGCCCGGGCCGACTGGGTGGTCCTCCCGTCGGTCGCCACCCGGGCCGAGGTCGCCGCCGTCTACGGTGAAGATCGCACGCTCGCCGGCGCCGGCCGCCTCGGCGCCGACTGGCGACCGGGCAACGGCACCATCATCACCGCCGACGGTGAAGAGCGCCTCGATCCGAGCGAGGTCCGCACGACGCTGCGCACGGCCCTCCGCACGCCCTTCTCCGCCGAGACCTCCGGCACGTTCGAGCTCGTCGGCGACCGCGCCAACAACGCGCGGGAGACGCGCTGGAACGGTGCCGGCCGCGTGGGCGTGGTCTACAACCCGTTCGACGCGTGGTCGTTCTACACTGCGCTCGAGTCCGGCGTCGGCGACGCGTTCCCCAACGGCCGCCTCGGCGGCATGCTGTTCGTCGAGTACGCCGCGGGCGCCCCGGTGCGCTGGGGAGGTCTGCCATGAGCGAGCGTCGTGAGCGAATCCGCCCCCTCGGGGGGGCCGTCCCCGCGCTGCGGGACGGGGGGGGCATGCCATGAGCGGGGTTCTCTTCGCTTTGCTCGTGGTCCTCGGTGCGCCGGCGAACGTGGGCCACCTGAAGCATTCCTACGCCGGCGTCAACTGCGCGCGCTGCCACAAGTCGTTCACGGCCGGCGAAGACCGCGCCAACCTGCACCTGCCGGGCAACGACACCTGCATCGGTTGTCACGACAAGCGCCCGACGACGTGCACGACGATGAACTGCGTCGAGTGTCACGTCGAGGAAGACACCCCGGCGGCACTGCTCAACCTGCGCAACGCGCTGACGTTCGATCACGCCAACCACCTGCCCCGCGTCGAGGGCGACTGCGTGCGCTGCCACCGCGGCGCCGCCATGGCGGACGACAGTGGCCGCGGTGCCATGCCCGTCATGGAAGACTGCCGCAGCTGTCACGCCGAGTGGCTCGACGGCCTCGCGTGTACCAAGTGCCACATCTCGCTGGCGCAGTACCCGGTGGTGCCCATCACGCATCAGGCGCACAAGCCGGGCTTCATCGAGTACCACGGACGCGACTTCGAGCGCGGCGGCGACCGCTGCTCGCAGTGCCACGGACAGACGTTCTGCCGCGACTGCCATGACCGTCGTCTGCCCATCCCGCCCGATTACGTCTTCGCCGACCGCCCCGATCGTGCCCCCCTGCATCGCATGGGCTACCGCGAGACGCACGCCACCGATGCGCGGCTCTTCCCCGACACCTGCGTCGGCTGCCACGCTCCCAAGGATTGCGCGGGCTGTCACGAGCGCGCCGGCTTCTCGTCGACGGGCAACATGCCCCACCCGCAGGGGTACGGCGGCATGAACCACGCCCGCGACGCGCGTCGCGACCTGCTCGCGTGCGCCTCCTGTCACACCGGCCCCGGCGCCGACGTGTGCGTGACGTGCCACGCGGTCGGCCGCCCCGGCGGCTCCCCCCACGATGGCCGTAACCCCAAAGGCGACAAGGGCAAAAACCCCTGCCGCGAATGCCATGGGGGCGCCCGTTGAGCCTCAGCGAGAGACTCTCGAAGATCATCGCCTTCCTGCTTCGCCACTGGAAGGTCGTCGCCGTCATCGCCCTGGTCATGATGGCCGGCGCGAGTTACGCCGGGTGGCGGGTCTATAACTACATCGAGCACGACCCGACGTTCTGCACGTCGTGCCATCTGATGAAAGACCCGTTCGAGCGGTGGTCCGAGAGCGGTCACAAGGACGTGAACTGCCACACGTGCCACCCCGGCAACATGATCAACAACCTCAAGCAACTCTACCTGACGGCGACGAATTCGCGTGAGCGGGTCGAGGAGAAGGCCGAGGTCCCGCGCGAGATCTGCTCCGGGTGCCATCTCTCGAACGATCCGAAGTGGAAGCAGGTCGAGGCCACCGTCGGACACAAGATTCACGCCGTCGACAACAAGATCGACTGCATCACCTGCCACGGCGCGGGCGTGCACGAGTTCGTCCCGACGGACGAGATGTGCCGCAAATGCCACGGCGACCTGAAGATCGCCTTCGAGAAGATGAACACGAACCACTGCACGACCTGCCACAAGTTCCTGGCGAAGGGTCGTGAGTCGCTCGTGCCGCAGATCGAGGACTGCGCCGAGTGCCACACCCGGCAGGTGGGCGCCCCGCCGGCCATCGACGCCGGCTGGCACCCGGACCAGCCCTGCAGCATGTGTCACCCGGTCCACGACAAGCCCCTCGCCGAGGCCGAACCCGTCGAGCGCACCGGCCTCGCCGTGACCTGCGAGAAGTGCCACGAACAGGTCGTCCCGACCTCGCACGACTCGTGCCGGGACTGCCACCCGCCGCACGCACAGTTCAACCCGAAGCAGCAGTGCGCCGGCTGTCACCAGGACCGCCAGAAGGCCGTCGAGGCGCCGTCCCAGCACGAGTGCGGCGACTGCCACCGGCCGCACACCCCGGGTCTCACCAGCCTCGACACCTGCATCGACTGCCACAACGACAAGGTCAAGGACATCGAGCAGGCCGGCCCGATGGGGCACGACGCCTGCGAGCGCTGTCACGTGCCCCACGAGCGGGAGAACAACAAACCGCTGCTCTGCTCGGACTGCCACCCGGGTCAGGCCATCGCGATGCGGGCCGATACGTCACACAAGGCCTGCACGGACTGCCACAACCCGCACCGCGCGAAGGACGTCCCGAACTGCGCGAAGTGCCACGAGAAGCAGTTGCCCGCGCTCGCGGCCGGCAAACACACCGAGTGCGGCGGCTGCCACAAGCCTCACAAGACGGCTCCCGCGGCGAACGACACCTGCACGAGCTGCCACAAGGGTCCCAAGGAGAAGCCCGTCTACAAGGGCCACGACAAGTGCAGCGGGTGCCACCAGCCCCACCCGGGCAAACCCGATGCGAGCCCGATGGACACCTGCGGCGACTGCCACAAGGAGGTCATCGCCGCCGTCGCGCACGAGCCCGAGAAGCACCGCGTCTGCAACGACTGCCACGTCCCGCACCAGCCGTACGCCAAACGCACGAAGCAGTGCGCCGAGTGCCACGTCGACCAGAAGAAGTCCCTCGCCGACCAGCCGAAGGGTCATCAGAACTGCCAGGACTGCCACCCGCGCCACGCCGTGCGCGGCTCGATGAGCTGCGATACCTGCCACGAGAAGGCCGTCGCCGCCGTCGCCCCGAGCAAGGCGAAGGAGCACAAGGACTGTCAGGGCTGCCACGGCGGCGTCCACAAGCCCGACGCCCCCGCGCCGGCGACGAACGCGCTGTGCATGACCTGCCACAAGGAGATCCCGAAGAAGGGTCTCCATGCCAACAAGAAGCACAATGATTGCCTGAGCTGCCACGGGAACCACGGGCCGAAGATCCCGGGTCCCGAGGGCTGCACGAATTGCCACCCGATCGCCGGCATGCCCAAGCACCCACCCATGCCGCCCGGCGAGACCCAGTGTCGCGGGTGTCACAACTTCCTGGGAGACCAGCCGTGAACCTGAACGAGAAGTTCGTCTACCGTTTCGATGCCCACGGGACCACCGAAGGTGACGCCACCATGCGCCACACCCTCGGCGGCAAGGGCGCCAACCTCGCCGAGATGGCCCGCATCGGGTTCCCCGTGCCCCCGGGCTTCACCCTGTCCGCCAAGCTGTGCGACGAGGTCCTCGCGGCCGGCGGAAAGTTGCCCGAGGCCGTGCTCGCCGGCATCGAAGAAGCGATTCAGTGGCTCGAGGGCGTCACGGGCAAGCGCCTCGGCGACCCCGAGCGTCCCCTGCTCTGCTCCGTGCGCTCCGGCGCCGCCGTCTCGATGCCCGGCATGATGGACACCGTCCTCAACCTCGGCCTGACCGAGAAGGTCGTGCGCGCCATCGCCGCCCGCCCCGAGGACGAGCGCTTCGCCTGGGACTCCTGGCGGCGCTTCATCGACATGTTCGGCAGCGTCGTCCACGGTGTCTCGCACCATGCCTTCGAGGAGGTCCTCGACGAGGAGAAGCGGCTGCGCGGCGCCAAGACCGACCACGAGCTCGACGCCTCGGCCCTCGAGGCCGTCGCGAAGAAGATGCTCGTCGTCTTCAAAGACCAGGTCGGCTACGAGCTGCCCCAGGATCCCCGCGCACAGCTCCACGCCGCCGTGCTGGCCGTCTTCCGTTCCTGGAACAGCGAGCGCGCGATCAAGTACCGCGAGATCCACGCGATGACGGGCCTGCTCGGCACCGCCGTCAACGTGCAGTCCATGGTCTTCGGCAACAAGGGCAGCGACTCCGGGACGGCCGTCTGCTTCACGCGCGACCCGGCGACCGGCAAGCCCGGCCTGTACGGTGAGCTGCTCGTCGACGCGCAGGGCGAGGACGTCGTGGCCGGCATCCGCACGCCGGAGCCCGTCGCCGCCATGAAGGACCACTGGCCGAATCTCTACGACGAGCTCGTCGGCCTCTCGGCCAAGCTCGAGGCGCACTTCGGCAACATGCAGGACATCGAGATCACCATCGAGCGCGGCAAGCTCTACCTGCTGCAGACGCGCCACGGCAAGCGCACCGGCCCCGCCGCCGTCCGCATCGCCGTCGATCTCGTCAAAGAGGGCGCGATCTCCAGCGAGGACGCCGTCCGCAATCTCGTCGATCCCGACCAGATCGATCAGTGCCTGCACCCCCGCTTCGCCGACGAGGCGGCCTACCGCAGCGCCGGCAAGGTGCTGTCCAAGGGCCTGCCCGCCTCGCCGGGTGCCGCCGTCGGCCGCATCGTCTTCCACGCCGAGGACGCCGTCGAGTGGGCCGCCCGGGGCGAGAAGGTCATCCTCGTGCGCGCCGAAACCTCCCCCGAGGACGTCGCCGGCATGCACGCCGCGAAGGGCATTCTCACCACGCGCGGTGGCATGACGAGCCACGCGGCCGTCGTCGCCCGCGGTTGGGGCCGCCCCTGCATCGTGGGCTGCGGCAGCTTCAGCGTCGACGAGCGCAACAACAAGCTGAAGCTCGGCGACCGCGTCTTCAGCGAGGGCGAGTGGTTCAGCCTCAACGGCACCACCGGCGAGGTCGTGCTCGGCAACGAGAAGATGACCGATGCCACGCTCGACGACACCTTCCAGACCTTCATGGGCTGGTGTGACGAGCACCGCAAGCTCGGCGTCCGCGCCAACGCCGACGCCCCGCACGACGCCGAGGTCGCCCGCCGCTTCGGTGCCGCCGGCATCGGCCTCTGCCGCACCGAGCACATGTTCTTCGGCGAGGACCGCATCAACCCGATGCGCCGCATGATCGTCGCCGAGACGGAGACCGAGCGCCGCGCGGCCCTCGCCCATCTGCTGCCCCTGCAGCGGGCGGACTTCCTGGGCATCTTCAAGGCGATGGGCGCCTTCCCGGTGACCATCCGCCTGCTCGACCCGCCGCTCCACGAGTTCCTGCCGCACGACGCCGAGGCGCAGGCCGAGGTCGCCAAACTGCTGCACATCCCGGTGGACACCGTGCGGCACCGCGTCGAGAACCTCGCCGAGGCCAACCCCATGCTCGGCCACCGCGGCTGCCGGCTCGGCATCACGTTCCCCGAGATCACCGAGATGCAGGCCACGGCCATCTACGAGGCGGCGGTCGACGCCGCCGAGGCCGGCATCGACGTGCACCCCGAGGTGATGGTTCCCCTCGTCGGCACCGAGGAAGAGCTCGCCCACCAGCGCGAGGTCATCCTGCGCATGGCCGAGGAGGTCTTCACCCGCCGTGGCCGCCGCGTGCCCCTGAAGGTCGGCACCATGATCGAGGTCCCCCGCGCCGCCCTGCGCGCGGGCAAGATCGCCGAGCACGCCGACTTCTTCAGCTTCGGCACCAACGACCTCACGCAGATGACCTACGGGTACAGCCGCGACGACGTGGGCCGCTTCCTGCCCGGGTACCTCGCCGCCGGCATCCTCCCGGTCGACCCCTTCAAGACGCTCGATCCGGACGGCGTCGGCGAGCTGGTGGCCACCGCCTGCGAGCGCGGTCGCAAGACGCGCCCCGGCCTCAGCCTGGGCATCTGCGGCGAGCACGGCGGCGACCCCGCCTCCATCGGCACCTGCCACAAGATCGGCCTCGACTACGTGAGCTGCAGCCCCTACCGCGTCCCCGCGGCGCGCCTCGCGGCGGCGAAGGCCGCCCTGAAGGACAAGGGCGGCGCGGAGCTCAAGGGCGAACGCTGAGCGGCTATTTTGAAACGCCCTCGGGCTCCTGCCCCGGGTTTCATCCACCCGGGTGGCCCGAAGGGGCATGGGCGGCTATTACGAAACGCCCTCGGGCTCCTGCCCTCGGGCTGCTCGGACGCCGGAGTAAATCCGGCCGCCCTCGCGGGTCCCGCCGATGCGGCGTGCCCCGGCCGGGGCTCCTGCCCCGGGTTTCATCCACCCGGGTGGCCCGAAGGGGCATGGGCAACGACCTGAGAATCGCCCGCCGGCGCCGCGCTCAGAGGCCGCCGAGTTTCGCCCTCAAGGCGGCCAACTCGGCGGCGAGCGCGGCCGCCTGCGCCTCGGCTTCGAGCGCGCGGGCTTCCGCCGACTGACGGGCGGCTTCCGCGGACTGGCGGGCGGCTTCCGCGGACTGACGGGCGGCTTCCGCGGACTGGCGGGCGGCTTCCAACTCGGAAAACGTCAGGAAGCGTGAACCATCCGGTCGGTAGACCTCGAGGCCGTCTGGCCCGAGGGCGAAGCGCGTACCGAGGCGGGGGCTCGTGTAGCCATCGATGCCCTCGATGGGGTGCAGGCCGTCCGGGCGCCGCAACCAGCCCTCCAGCGACCGACGAGCCGGATCGTAGAGGTAGAACTCCTCGACCCCGAAACGCTGGTAGAACGTCACCTTGCGGACCACGTCCGCGAAGCGGTTCCCCGGCGACCAGATCTCGAAGACGACCTGCGGCGCGACGCCGTCCTCTTCCCACTGTTTGTACGAACCCCGGTACCCCTTCGGCCGCCCGAACGCGACCATGACGTCCGGCGCCATCCGCGTCTTGTTGTCCCCCTCGACGGGATACCAGAGCAGATCGCTGGCGACGAAGTCGGGCAGGCAGGCGTCGAGGTTGCCCTTCAACGTGACCATCCACTCCCACTGTTCGGTGTTGTCGGACATCGGTTCGCCGTCGCTGTCGGGGTAGTGGACGTAGGGGCGCGCGACCGCAGGCGCGGCCGGCGGGGCGGGCGTCGTTTCGTCGGTACGGGCGAGGGACATGGGCGCTGACCTCGATCTGGGTGACCAGAGCAGGCTCCGAGCCTACACGGTTCGATGGCGGGTGCGCCAGCCACGCGGGTTCCGATAGCATCGGGCGTCTTCGAACGGAGGGAGTCCATGACCCGCACGATGCTTCGCGCCGGCGCCCTGTTCTATCTGGCCACCTTGGTGTCTGCCTGCGGCTCCGGTGACGGGGACGGCGGCGGTGGCGGCGGCGAGAGCGACATGGCCGCGGGCTCACCCCCGGCGGGCGGGTCGCAGGTCGACGCCGGCATGTCCCGGAACCCGGACACGGGTGACACGCCGGCGCCCGACGCGGGCGGCCCGGCCTCCGATGCGCGCGTGCTGCCGTCCGACGCGGTGGTCGCGCCGACACCGGACGGGCTCGGTCCGTCGCCCGATCCCGACGCCGCGGTCGCCCCACCGCCCGATCCCGACGCGGCGGTCGCTCCCCCGCCCGATCCCGACGCGGCGGTCGCTCCCCCGCCGGTGCCCGACGCGGCGGTCGTTCCCCCGCCGGTGCCCGACGCCGCGGTCGTTCCCCCGCCCGCGCCCGACGCGGCGGTCGTTCCCCCGCCGGTGCCCGACGCCGCCGGCCCGCTCCCGGACGCCGCCCCCCCGGCCGACCCCTTCGCGGGTCTCTCCGACGAGTTCGACGACCCGGCGACGCTGCAGACGCGCTGGCTCGGGCGGCAGGCGGTCGAGGGCGGTCCTCCGCAGACGGCCGTTTTCGACGTGAACGCCTCGCACGCCGGCATGCTCTCGATTCAGCCCCTCACCTCCGGCTGGTTCGGCGTCTACAGCGGGCCGTTCCTGTACCAGCACGTCCGGGGTGACATCGTGCTCGAGGTGGAGGTCTTCGCCGGGCGGGTCGGTCTGCTCGACGCGGCGCCCACGCGCCCGTACAACTCGGCGGGCATCGTGGTCCGCGATCCGGTGCACGGGCGCAACGCGGACAACTGGCTGATGGTCAACATCGGACACCAGGCCGAGTTCGTCGGGACCGAGACCAAGACGACCGTGAACTCGCAGTCGGTGCTTCTGCTCGACGAGGCGCCCCACCGCGGTCGCTTGCGCCTGTGTCGGGTGGGCACGACGTATGTCATGGCCCGCTTCCTGACCAACGACGAAGCGTGGACGGAAATCCGGCGCTACGAGCGGCCCGATCTGCCCGACGAGGTGCAACTCGGCCTCGTGACGAACGGCTGGAACAGCCTCGGGCCGCAGCCCGATCCCAACGTGGCGCCGGATCTGTTCGCGCGCTTCGGGTACGCCCGATTCCGGCGCCCGGCGAACGTGGAAGACTGTCTCACGGGGCCCTGAGCGCCCACCGGGACCGCGGCCCGTCGGAGCCGCTCAGCGCCGGCGGCGCCGCAGCCCCGCGCCCAGCGCGAGCAGAAAGAGGCCCGCGCCGATGCCCACCGGCGAGCCGTGGCCGCCTGCGCTGCACCCGCAGCCGTCGTCGTCACCGCCGCCACCGACCGCGTCGAGCTTGTTCGGATCGTTGCGGTCCTGAATCTCGGGCACGTTGTCGAGATCCGTCGTCGGATCGCCGCTCGTCAGATACTGCTCGATGACGGCGGCGGCGGGCTCGGCGCCCTGACGCACGGTCTGTCCGTCCTGCCGACGGATGGCATTGGGCTGCTCACCGTTGGTCACGTCGAAGGCAAGGCCGCTCTCGGTGACGATGCGGATGTTCGAGTAGTCGTACCAGCCCTCGGGGGTGCACTGATACACCGTCGCCGTCGCCCGGTGGACGTTGTCGACGGCGGCGGCGTCCGGGTTGACCGCAAACGAGGGGTCCTCCGTCATCTCCTCGGCGCTCATCGTCGTGAACAGACGCGTGAGATAGGGCTTCGCCGCGAAGTGTTCATTGATGGCCGTGCGCGGTGTGTTGATCTCGACGCGGAAGCGCTCCGCGATGGCCGCGCCGTCGATCGCAGAGCCCGGCGCGTTGCCCACGCCGCCGAGACAGTCGAGAAACGTCTGCGCCTCGCCCTCGGGGGGCTGGAACACACTCCTCAGGATGCGACTGACGTCGGCGTCGAAGATGTCCAGCTCGCAGCTCAGCGGGCTGAAATCCTCGACCGTCCGCGCCTCGGCGATGCGGTCGATGAGGTCCGGGTTGACGAGCGTGAGCGGGCCCTGACCCTGCCCGAGCCCGTGCGGCCCGGCGAAGTCCGTCGTGAACGCCCGCCCGCCGGCTTCATCCGAGGCCTGCGCGACCACGTCGAAGTAGTTGCTGCCGCCGGACATCCAGTCGATGGCGGCCTCGTTGATCTGCACGTGCCGGTAGTTGAGCGGGATGGCGCGCGCGTCCCCGAGGACCTGCGCCACGATGCCGAGATCGGCCTGTGTCGCGACGGCCGTCGGCACGATGGGGATGGTGGGCGCGTTGCCCGGGAAGCTCAGGTGCAACGGCACGAGGTCGCCAGTGTCCTCGCCCGGCAGCAGCTTGATGGCCACGAAAACCGCGGCCCCGCTGTCCACGTAGGGGCGCAGCGTGGCGTCGACCTGCTCGGGGATCTGATACCCGTTCTGGTCGAGCCACAGGCGCAGATCGTCGACGGAGCGCGCGTCGAGGATGGCACGGTCGTAGGGCCCGACGGGCTCGCGGGAGATGACCTGAACGCCGCGACCGTCGTTGCCACCCGCGCCCGCGTCGGCATTGAAGTCGCCCTCCGCCGCGCTCGGGTAGGCCTCTTCTTCACACTGCACCGTCCGCTCGTAGGTCAGCTGGAAGTTCGGCGCGAACTGCCCGAGCACCTGAAAGACCTGCTCGGTGCTGACGGCCGTCTCGACGCCGCGGGGCACGGGCAGAAGCCAGCCGAACTCCTGCGGCGGCCCGCCGTAGGTGATGCGCACGTGCATGTGCGTCGTCTCACCGTCGACGACGAACAGGATGTTCTCGGCCTGCTGCACGACGGGCTGGCTGTTGTTACAGAACAGACCGCCGCAGGCGAAGGCCGCGCCGGGCAGGGCGACCGCCGCCGCGGCGACGAGGGGGCTCAGCGTCTTGTGTTTCATCTCGTGTCTCTCCGTTTCGACTTGTTCGGTGGGTTCGTTCGGGTTCGGTGGCGTTCGCCGTGGTCCGTCAGCCGCGCCGCCGGCGGGGTTTGAGACCCAGGAGCGCAACCAGAAGCGCGAAGCCGCCAGTGGAGAGCGGCCGGGGCGCCGTCGAGCAGGCACACCCCGAGTCGCCGCCGACGTCCGCGGAGACGGTGCCGGAGCCTATGTCCGCGCCGGTCAGGCCGGCGTCGTCGCCTGCGGGCACGCCGGGACCCGTGCCGCCGCCGCCCATCGAGCCACCGGCGCCGCCACCGCCCATCGAGCCCCCGGCCCCACCGCCGCCGGTCGTTCCCCCGGTCCCGCTGCTCCCGCCGCCGCCCTCGTTGCGGGCCGCGATCTGCGGCGTGTTGTCCTGCTGCACAATCGCGGGGCCGCTCAGGGGCAGCCGCTCGATGACCGCCGCGCCGGGCTCGTCGCCCTGCCGCACGGTCATGCCGCGGTCCCGCAGGATGACCCCCTCGGCCTGCCGGTCGTTGTATTCGACCGTGAAGCCGCTCGGGGTGATGACCTTGACGTTGTTGTAGTCGTAGTACCCGTCCGCATCGCACTGATGGACGATCATCTTCGCGCTGTGGGCGTTCGACACGTCGAGCAGATCGGGGTTGAAGGCGAACGCGGGATCCTCGGTCATCTCGTTCGCGCTCATCGAGCTCGTGAAGCGAGTCAGGTACGGCTGCGCGGCGAAGAGCGTGGCGACCTCGGCGCGGGGCGCGTTGATCTCGGTTTCGAGGCGAGCCGCGAGCGCGGCCCCGTCGACGGCCTCGTCCGGGGCGTTGCCGACGGCGCCTGCACAGTCGAGGAAGGTCGGCTCGCGGCCGCCCTCGAAGTCCGGCGGGATCAGGATGCCGCGGATGATGCGGGAGATGTCCGGATCGAAGAGCGGCAGCTCGCAGGTGAACGGCCCGAGGTCCGTCACGGTGCGGACCTCGGCGATCCGGGCGATGAGACCGGGATCCGCGCGCCACCAGTTCGCGGGCAGGCTCTGGTCGAGGGCGCCGGCGTAGTCCGTCGCGAAGGCCTGCCCACCCGCCTCGTCCGCGGCCTGTGCCACGACGGCGCGGTAGTTCGACCCGCCCGAGAGCCAGTCGATGGCCGCCTCGTTCACCTGCACGTGCAGGTAGTTCAGGGGCACGGCCCGGTGCTGACCCAGCACGTGTACGGCGAGGCCCATGTCCGGCGAGGCCGCCACGGACGTCGGCACGATGGGGATGGTGGGCGTGCTGCCGGGGAAGCTCAGGCGCAGCGGCACGAGGTCGCCCACGTCCTCGCCGGGCAACAGTTTGATGGCCACGAACACCGCGCCCTGGTCGACGTAGGGTCGCAGCGTCTCATCGGTCTGATCGGGGATCTGATAGCCGTTCTCGTTGAGCCAGGCGCGGAGGTCCTCGACCGTGCGCGCGTCGAGAATCGCCCGGTCGTAGGGGCCGATGGGCTCGCGCGACAGCACCTCGACCCCGCCACCGCCCGACGGCTCCCCGCCCGCGCCGCCCACCGGCTCCCCCCCGGCGTCGGGCGGGGGCGGGAGTTCTTCGCACTCGACCGTGCGCTCGATCTCCCCGATGGAGAAGTTCGCGCGGTACATCTCGAGGGACATGAGCACCGCCTCGCTCGACAGTGCCGTCTCGACGCCGCGGGGCACCGGCAGCAGCCAGCCGAACTCCTGCGGCGGGCCCGCGTAGACGATGCGCACGTGCATGTGGGTCGTGTCGCCGTCGACGGCGAACAGGATGCTCTCGTCCTGTTGCACGACGGGCTGGCTGTTGTTGCAGAACAGCCCGCCGCAGGCGAGGGCCGCGCCCGGGGCGAGGGCGAGGCCGGTGGCGGACACGAGGGCGAGGTGCAGCGTGCGCGAGTGCGTCATGGTTTCTCCACGGAGTTGCGGGGTCGGGGGCGAACATGTTGCCGGGATTCGGCCGACGACAGCAAGAAGCGGACCAGGACCGCCTGCCGCGCCGTTCCGCGGTCTTCGTGGCCGATGTGACCGCGCGTTCACAGGGCCGTGTGAACGCGGTTACAGATCGAGGCGGTCGAGGAGTCCGTGCATCTCCCAGACGACGAGCGCCAGTCCCGAGACGAGCGACGGCCAGGTGAAGTGCCGGCTCAGCGCGGTGAAGCGCGGGCCGGCGAAGAAAAGAACGAAAAGCATCACCGCCAGAAAGAGCTCGGACGTCGAGCGCGCGGCGGCGGAGGCCAGTTGCTCGGGTTTCGCCGGGTCCGGTCCGAACGCGCGCAGGAAGAGCGCCGTCGCCAGGTTCAGCATGACCTCGCCCACGAGCACGACCGGCACGAGCACGCCGAAGTGTCCGGGATGGCCCGCCGGGAAACGCGGCCGCACGTCCACCGCGGCGATGATGATGTGCGAGACGAAGAGCACGAGGCCGGCGCCGAGCGCGGCGTCCTGCACGCCTTCCGAGACGGCCGCGGCCGCCGCATTGGCCAGTCCGCCCGTCGCCTGCACGATCGCCATCATGCAGACGAGGCCGAAGAGCAAGGAGGGGTAGAAGAACAACAACTTCGGCCACGCGAACCGGACCTTGCGGGTGCGCAGGCCTTCACGCAGGGTCGCCTCGCCCATCGGTGTCGGTGACGACGGCTCGAGCCAGCCCACGAAGACGAGCGAGACGAGCCACAACGCGTAGAGCCCCGCCAGCAAGGTCACGGCGCCAGTCCCCGGCGTGTTCAATACACGCAGCCAGCGTTCGTTCAGCGCGTCGAACACGAAGAAGTGCACCCCGTCGGCGACGACCGGGAAGAGCATCGCGGCCACGGCCCACGGGCCTGAGGCGAAGAGTCGGCGCACGCGGACCTCCTGGGGGGCGACTGCACGGGACTTTACGGCCGGCCGCGCCCCGGGCCAAATGGGAAACACCATGACGCCGAGCCGCTACCGGACCCGCCCCGTCGCCGCCCCCGGCGTCGTCTCGCCGCGCGCGCGGGCCATCATCCGGCGCGTCGCGGCGCCGTGGGTGCGCCTGTGCTTCCGGCCGACGCTGAGCGGGCTCGAGCACCTGCCCGCATCGGGCCCGTACCTGCTCGTCGCGAATCACTCCGCCGGGCTCGCCGTCGCCGAGATTTGCAGTCTGATGGCCGTCTGGCAGGCACAGGCCGGTCCCGAGCGCCCGCTCGCCGGGTTCGCCCACCCGCTCGGGCTCCGGATCTGGCCCGCCTCGGCCATCCTCGCGGGCGTCGGAGCCGTGCCGTCGACCTACGACGCCGCGCGCGAGGCGCTGGCGGCCGGTGTGCCGCTGCTGGTGTTTCCCGGGGGCGATCACGAGGCGATGCGCCCGGTCTGGCAAGCGCATCGCGTGGATTTCGGCGGCCGGCGGGGTTTCCTGCGGATTGCCCGCGAGATGAACGTGCCCATCGTGCCGTTGGGCATCCGGGGCAGCCACTTCACGGTGCCGATCCTGTGGCGCTCGCGGCACCTGCTGCCCTGGGGACTTCTGGCGCCGCGCCTGCTCGGCGTGAAGCGGTGGCCGCTCACCGCCCTGGGCGTCGCCGGCCTGCTCGGGCTGCTGCTCGGTCCGGGCGCGGCGTGGAGCCTGCCGGCACAGGTGCTCGCCGGCGCCGCGTGGCTGACCTCGCCGCTCGTGTGTCTGCCGGTCGTGCCGGCGACGATTCGGTTCCGGATCGGGCCGGCATTGTCGCCGGAGATGCTTTTCGGGGCCGACGGGGCCGGGCGTGATGGCACCGAGGACGCCGTGCTCGACCGCGCCCTCGCTCGGGTGGAAGCCGCCGTGCAGGCTATGGTTTCGTCCGCGCCCCGGCCGCCACGCTGACGGCGCCGGCGGCCGCTTCTCCGCGGGCGATCGATACACGGCCGATGGCATCGGGGGCGAGCGACACGCGACCGGCCTCGACGGGCCCGAGGCGGGCCTGTATGCGACGCACGGCCTCCGTTGCGGCCTCGCGCACGTCGCCATCGCGGAACAGACCCTCCGTCAGCGCGAGCAGCGGTGATACGGCGGTGACCGCGCCGATCTGTCCGAGGGCGGTGGCCGCGGCGAGCTGCGTGGCATCCGACGGGCGGGCGAGAAGCGTGAGCAGATCGGCTTCCGCAGCGGGGTCCCCGAGCGCACCGAGGGCCTGGGCGAACCCGACGGCGCCGGCTTCTTCGGGCTCGCGCAGCATGAGCTGACCCAAGCGGGGGGTCTGCGTCGTGTCTTTCTGTGCTGCGATGAGGCGGGCCGCCGCGACCCGGTCCGCCGTCGTGCGCGCGCCGAGGCCTTCCACGACGATGGCTTTGTTGTCTGCGTACCCGAAGCGCTCGACGAGAGTGTTCAACGCGGCCCCGCGCAGGTCGAAGGGCATGTTTTCGCGCGCCATCTCTTGCAGCAGGGGCAGGGCGACGGCGTCCGAGCAGGCGAGGACCCGCAGGAACTCCGTCTGTGGCTCCCGGAAGGGGGAAAGGGCCTCGGCCGTCTCGCGCGTGATGGGATCGCCCGGGAACTGCTCGACCAGGGTCCGGAAGCAGGCCTGTCGGATGGCGGCCTGCGGATCCTCGCGGGCGTTGCGGGCGAGGGCTTTGCGGGTGTCACGCGCCGCGTCGGCCGTCTCGAGCACGGCTCGAACCGTGCGGACGAGGGCGCGGGTGGTCTCTTCGATCTCATCCGCGCCGAGGCCGGCCGCGCTGGTCTCGACCTGAAAGCAGCCCTCGGCGAAGTACGCGCGATGGGTCGTCACGGTGTCGGCGACGGCCGCCCGGGTCGGGGCGTCGAGCAGCGCCCGGAGCGCCGTTTCGGTCTCGGGGTCGTCGCCGGCCAGGTGCACCCGAGCGTCGAATTCGGCGTCTCCCGTCTGCAGGGGCGCGCCCGCCCAGAGTCGGGAGAACGTGCCCTCGGTGGGCGGCCGGACGCGCAGCGGGGGCAGGGGGAGCCCTTCGCCGACCCGAAACTGCGCGAGGCTGGCGTTCTTGCGCTCGGGGAACCGAATCTCGACGGGCACCCCGGCGAGCTCGCCCGTGAGGGTCGCGGGCGAGAAGACACCCGCCGGCCGGTAGGTCAGACCGAGCCGCGCGGCGGCCTCACGGCGGGCCTCGCGTCGTTTGTGCTGCAGAAACGAGATGTACCCGACGACGCCGACGATGCCTGTGAAGGCGAAGAGTGAGAAGCCGGGAATCAGAAGGTCGTGCATCGTTTTTCCCGTGTGTCACAGCAGCCGGACGACCGGCGTTCCGCGCAGGAGCGTGCGGTTCGACATGAGATCCACCACCGTCGCGCAGAGCCAGCGTTCGGCGTTGACGCCGAAGTCCACCCGCAACCGGGGTCGGTCGTCCCGCGGCGAGTGCGGCGGATCGAGCACGCCGAGCGTCGGATCGGCGCGATTGAGCTCGACGACGGTGTGTGTCGCGCCCGCTTGCACTTTCGGGCCGCTGCGCCGCAGGCTGCCGTCGGCGTCCCAGGAGAGGCCGGTCTCGGCCGAGGCCGCACCGAGCTCGCAGACGACGAGCCTGAACACACGCTCCGGCGCCCCGAGGGCGCAGGTGGGCACGAGCGCCTGCGACCAGAGGTCCGGGGCGGTCGGGAACCGCGTCCCGCGCGGGACGATGACCGTGTATTGCGCCGCCTGTGTTTCGCGATCGTGGGTTAGCAACGCATAGTCATGCACGATGAAGTCCGCGGGTGCCACGCGGTCCGCCGCAAAGACGGCCCCGCCGCGGGCCACCGCCTCGAAGGGTTGCCACGCGCGCACGCGGTCGCGCCCGAACCGGGCCTCGAGGGCGGGATACACCCCCGGCAGAAGCGTCGAGCCGCCGACCATCAGCACTTCGTCGACGTCCCGGCGCGTGAGGCCTATGTCCGCCAGCGCCGTGTCCATCTCGTCGAGGCAGGCCTCGAGGGCGCTCAGGTAGCCGCGCTCGCGCAGCAGCGTGTGCAGCGCCTCCCGAGTGACCGGCGCCGGTCTCGCCTCGCCCCTCGCCCGGGCGGCGACGCCCCGCAGGGTTTCCGGGGGGGTGCGGTCGAACGTCGCCTCGCCGTCGAAATAGACGGCCTCTTTGACCCGACGCGCTTCGTCGACGAGCACCCGACGCCACGCGCGCTCGTCCGTGTCGAGCGCCGAGGCTTCGGCCCGGAAGAGCGCGAACCCGGCCGCCTCGGCCCAGGCTTCCGCCAGCCAGCGATCGACGTCGTCGCCGCCCATGCGCCGCCCGGCCTTGGCGAGAACCTCGGCGGTGCCGTTTCGCGCCGCGCCCGCGTCGAGCGCGACGACCGCCGCATGCATCGTGCCGCCGCCGCAGTCGACGACGAGGACCCGGCGCGCGACGCCGAGGCCGAGCCCGTACCCGAGCGCGG
This sequence comes from Myxococcota bacterium, assembly GCA_023150895.1. Classification (GTDB taxonomy): domain Bacteria; phylum Myxococcota_A; class Bradymonadia; order UBA7976; family UBA1532; genus CAINDO01. The sequence continues at coordinate 22,016 of JAKLJY010000030.1, forward strand.
CAGCCACGGGCTCGTCCAGAAACCGCACGCGCGCGACGCCGAGGCGACGCAGGGCAGCCCCGACCTCGGCCCGGTAGGCCTCGTAACAGTGTGACGGGGTCGTCACCACCAGCGTGTCGGGTCGCGTCCCCGTCGCGCGCTTCGCCTCGGCGAGGAGCTCGCGCAGGTAGAGATGCAACGCTTCCCGCGCGGTGATCTCGCCGTGCCGGGTGCGGGCGACGACGGCGAGCCCGCCGTCCATCAGCGCCCGCTTGAACGATCGCACGAAGCCCGCCGACGGCCGCACCGCGTTGCGTTCCATCGCCGGGCGGCCGATGTGCGCCAGCGTCCCCGGCGCCCAGCGCGCCAAGGGGCCCGAACGTGTCCACCGCGCCCAGAACCCGGGCGCCTCGAGGACCTCGAGGGACGAGGCGACCCCGCGGTCCGACAGGCCGGGTTCAGCGCCTGCGGGCGTGTCTGTCGGCCCGGCCCGCGAAATCGCCGATAGATGGACCACCGCCGGCGCTTCCGCGGCCTCGTCCCAGCGGGCGAGCAGCGTGTTCGTCGTCCCGAGGTCGAGGGCCCACATGCGCGGCATTCTGCGGGGCCGGCGCCGCGGTGGCAATGTTCGTCGGCGCGCCTGCGCCTCAGTGGTGTCCGCCGTGCTCGGGAGGCGCTTGTTGCGTCATCCGCTCCCACGTGGCGTCGTCGACGACCTGCTGTTTCCAGGCCTCGTGACAGGCCGTGCAGGTGGCGAGGGTCGCGCCGAGGGCCTGCAGCGCGACCTTCTTGTCTTTTGCGCGGGCCGCGGCCAGCACGCCGTCGGCCGTCTTGTGGAACGCGAGCGCCTGGTCGGTGAAACCGGGTGCGCCCGCGCCCATGTGCGTGCACATCTGCGCCATCTGGTCCGACGAGGCGATGCGCAGGGCGGCCTTCTCGGCGGCGGGGAAGTCGTCCGTCGCGAGCGCCGTAACGATCTCCTGAACCGCGACGAGGTGGTCGCGCATGTTCTGCTTCTGGTGGTGGGCCATCATCGGGATGAGGGGCACCGGCTTGCGTGTGTCCATCCCGTCGAGGCGGGCGAGGGCGGCCGCGGTCGGGTCTGCGGTGGGCGGGGTGGCGGCGCTGACCGCAGGGGCGGCGCTTGCGCTGCCGGAAGGCCCGGCCGGAGTGTCCTTGGTGGCAGGCACCTGGCAGGCGAGGACCAGCAGGGCGGCGAGGCTGGCGACGGTTGCGGGCGGGACGAGTCGGTGCATGGGGACTCCTATCGGGCGAGGGGGGACGGGCGGGCTTCATCGAGCCTCGCCCGACTCCGGAGGGGAACCGGTGGTGGCATCGCCGCAGCGAGGACCTCGAGGGCGTCGACCACCAGGGCCCGCTTCTCGGGCTCGACGGCCTCGAGCACGGCCGCGAACCGGGCGAGGCTCGTCTGCGACAAGCGCAGCGCGAGGCGCTCCCCCCGGGGCGTCAGGCGAACCCGGCGGACCCGCCCGTCGGCAGCGTCGGTGCGGCGTTCGACGTGGTCGAAGGCGACGAGCCGCGGGACGAGGCGCGCCAGCGTGCTCTTGTCCACCCCGAGCTCCGTTGCGAGTTCGCCCTGCACGAGCTCGCCGCGGTCGAGCAGGACCATCAGCGCATGGGCATGCGCGGGCGAGAGGGGCTGGCCGCAGGGCGTTTGGTCGGAACCAAGAATGCCGAACCGGCGGAAGACCTGTTGCAGGCTACGTCGCAAGCGCTGGGCGGGGGGGGCGTCGTCCACGCCGACAACCTGACCCAAATCAGTTGTAGATACAACCAATATATATCGATATTGAAAGTCGTTTTCAAACCATGCGAGTGTCAGGCAGCACCACCCCGGAGCACCGCATGGCCCGCTGCAGCACCTGCCTCTCCCCCGCACTGCCCTGCCCCATCGAACAGCACCGCTCGGCGACGGCCGACGAGTGGTTCGCCCTCGGGGCCGATGATCACGCGTTCCCCTTGCGGGATTCACCCGTGGAGCTCCTCCGCCGCTTGCTCGTCGGCGGGCCCGCGCGCCTCGCGTTGCCCGTCGACGCGGGCTGCCTCGAGACGCGGGCCTGGTTCCACCTCTGGGTCCACCCGGACGGCGAGTCCCTGACCCTCGACGCGCCCGACGGGGGGTTCGCCCTCACCACCGCAGCGCTCGCGCGCGCCTACGCCGACGTGCGCGGCGGCTGCGTGCGCTTCTTCGACGTAGACGCGCGCCCGACGCTCGTCCTCCGGCCCGAGGGTGCCCGCGCGGCCGAGACCATGGCGGCCGTCGTCGCGCGTTTCGCCCGGGCCTTCACGCCCGTTGCGCCCGTTCGCCCGACGCTGCACGCCGAGCGTCCCGGGGGCTGGATCGAGGCCGCTCTGCGGATCGACCACTTGCGGGCCGACTGGTGCGCCCTCCGGCGGCCGGCGGACCTCGCCGCGATTCTCGCGCACTACGATCTCGACTGCGGCGCGGCGCTGCGCCTGCTCGGGGAGCATTGGGCGCGGCCCGTCCTCGACGACCTGCTCGCCGACGCGCTCGAGGGCGCCCTCGGTGCAGGGGAGTCGGTCGACGTCTTCGTGGGCGAGGGGTTGGCGACGGGGCACTTCCGGCTCACTTCGCGTACGGCCGAGGGGGGATGCCATCGCCTGCGAGGCGCACAGTCGACGCTCTGCATCGCCGATCACGCCGTCGGAACCTGGGTCGCCGTTCGGCCGGCCGCGCCGCTGCCCGTGGCGCTGATGCTCGTCGACGCCCGCGGCGCCCTCGTCGCCACGATCGCCTCGGCGGGGGCCGTCTTCATCGAGACGGTCGCCCACGGCCTGCTGCGGGCAGAGGCGGCGTGATCGAGAAACGAATTCCCCCGCGCAGATCGCGCACCGCCTGCCTATTCGGGAGCAACACCCCTGCGCGGAGGCGCCCGATGCGTTTCACTCTCAGTCTCAGCCCCGTTGCCATTCGGCTCACCGGCCTCGCCGGCCTGGTCTTCGCGCTTTCGCTCGCCGGGACGGGCGAGGCCGTGGCCGGGCCGACCGTCAAGAAGCGCACCTGGTACACCCTGCAGGGGACGGCCGTCGTCTCGCGGGTGGCCAGCTGGGCGCCGGCGGCCGGTGGGGATGTGATTCGCGCCCCGAACTGCCCCGCCGGCGAGACGTTCCTGGTGACCGACGTCGACGTCACCCCGGCCGGCGGCCGCTACGTGAACGATCGTTCGGTGCGACTCACCGCCGGACTCGAGGAGCTCGGGCCGTGGTCGGCGCACCTCCAGACGGACCTCGGCCCCGGGCGTACGGTCGTCCGGGGGCGGGGTGGGGCCGGCGTGGCGTCGTCGTTTCCGGGGGGTCTGCCCGTTCCGCGCGGGCTCGGGCAGTATTCGGTCGAGCTCTACGCGGACTGGCCGGCCCCCGCGTTCGGCGCGCCCGTGCTGATGGCGGTGGAGTACCGCATCACCCTGACCGGGGCCTGCGGCCTCGCCCTCGGGGAGCCCTGAACGTCCCGGGGGTCAGAGGCGCGGCTCACAGGGACCATCAGAGGGACAGCAAGAAGGCCATCAGGGCCGCCCGGTCGGTCGCGCTCGCGTTCCGGAAGGCCTCGCGGGCCTTTTCGGCTTCACCGCCGTGCCACAGGATGGCCTCGTCGAGGGTGCGCGCGCGACCGTCGTGCAGGAAGCCCGAGTAGGGCAGGACCGTGTGCGTCAGGCCGATGCCCCACAACGGCGCGGTGCGCCACTCCCTGCCGTCGGCTCGAAAGTCGGGCCGGCCGTCTGCGAGGTCGTCCCCCATGTCGTGCAGCAACAGATCGGTGTAGGGGCTGATGGCCTGGTGAGCCAGCGCCGAGATGGCGTGCTCCCCCGTCTCGAGCGCGTCGACGTGGCAAGCGACACAGCCGAACTCGCCGAAGAGCGCCTCGCCGCGTTTCGACTCGGTCGTCGGTGCGGCCGGCGCGGGCACGGCGAGCGTCTGTGTGTAGAACACCGTCGCCGCGAGCTCGGTCTCGCCGATGTCCGTGTGACCGTCGGCGTCGCCGAAGACCGGGCTCGACACTCCCATGTCATTGAAGTACGCCGCTGCCGCCTGGATGCGCAGGTTCGAGGTGTTGGCCTTGTGGCCGAAACGCCCGAGCACCGCGCCGCCGACCTCCGGGTCCCAGACCTCGTTGACCCGGCCAGAGATGCCGTCACCGTCGGCGTCGTCCGGATCGGCGAGCGCCCGGATGTCGGCCTCGGCGACGGCCTCGAGCAGCCCGAGCCCGAAGACTGGCGGGGGTTGCCGCAGCGAGGTCTGCACGTCGGCGGGGAGGGGCGTGCCGTCCGGCAGCGTGATCCGGAGAACGGGGCGGCGGAGGGCGTAGGCGGTGCCATCGCCGAAGGTGCCGGGCACCGTCTCCCAGTCGACCTCGACCTTGGCCTCGGGGGTCTCGCCGAAGATGGCCTGGTCCTGAATCTGTGCGCCGAGACCCGGCACGGGCACGGCCCCGCCGGGGACGTCGGGCGCACCGGTCGGCAGGCTCACCCGCACGAGCAACTGTGAACGCAGGGGACCGTTGCCCACCGCGGGCATGCCGCGACCGTCGCGGATGTGACAGCGCGCGCACGATACGTTGTTGTAGGTCGGCCCGAGGCCGGGGTTGATCTCGGCCGGCGGGGTGACGAACTGCGCTTCGAAGGTGAGATCGCCCGCGAGGTGTTTCTCGAGGTCTGTCTCGACGAGATTGGGCGCGGGCTTGGAGTAGGCCACCGACGTGCGGTCGACGACGGTGGTGTCGCCCCCCGGGGTCACGGGTGAGGGGGTGGTCGAGTCTTCGGCCGCTTCACAGCCGAGGGCGGCGAGGGCGGCGAGGGCGGCGAGAGGAGAGAGAGCAAGCGTGAGGCGATTCATGGGTCTACTCGAGGATCAGGGCCTTCACCTCGCCCTCGAGCGTGGCCTGGGCCTTGCGCAAGGACGCCTGGGCCGCTTCGATGAGAGCAGCGGCGGCGGGATCGGTGATGGCGTCGCGGAAGGGCTCGGGGATGGCGCGGATGGCGGCGATGCCGGCGTCGAGCTCGGCGGTCACACGCTCGGCGAGTGAGGGGTCGCGGCGTGCGACGAACCCGGAGAGGCTGGCCCCTGCCGGGGAGGTGTCATCGGGACCGAGGCCGAGCCAGGCCCGTCGCACGCCGCGGATGTTGTCGGCGAAGTCGATCTGCGAGTTGTAGCTGAACTGACTTTCCACGAGCCGGGGGTCGCGGTTGTCGTACGGCTCGGCGATCTTTCCGTTGGCCACCTCGTCGAGGATGCCAATCATGCCCTCGACGATCTCCTGCCCCGCGGCCTGTAGCGACGGATACGCTGTGTTGCCGGGCTCTCCGGCGGTGCGGAAGACCTCGGCATACGGGGGGCGCCCCTCGACGGAGGTCGTCCAGCTGTCGGCGAGCAGGTGCGCGATGCGGACCATCTCTCCCGTGGCCGCGTCGAGATACTCGAGCTCGCGCTGTGTGAAGTCCGCCGCCGTCTTGACGTTGGACTCACCGAAGATGAGATACTCGACGGTGTGATAGCCCTTCTGCGACTCGGGCAGGCTCTCGACGAACGCCACGGTCAGGGCGTCGCTGCCCGCGAGGACCGCGTCGAGGTCGGCCTCGTTCAGCGGCCAGGTGTCCAGCGCGGGGTCGTAACCGTTCGAATCGACCGGCCCGAAGAGGAACGCTTCGCTCTCCTCCCAGGGGTTGCGCGTGTCGACCCAGGCTTGCCGGGCGGCGGCCACCGTGGCCTCCGTCGGGTCGGCCACGAGCGCGTCGACCGCCGTTCCGAGCGCATCGGCGCGCTCGGCGAGTCGCTGGTAGGTCGGCACGATGACACGGTCGACGTAGTCCTCGACGACGGCGCGGTCATCGAAACCCGCGGCCACGGGCTCGGCGCCGCCGCCGTCATCGCATGCCGCGACCGGTAGCAAGGCGAACAGAGTCAGGGCCGCGTGTGAAAGCCGCGGGCGGGAGAAGCGAAGGGCAGACATCGGTTGAACTCCTGAGTGACTTTGCCGGGTGGGTCAATAGACGAAGCCGGTATTGAGACGCACGACGCTCTCGGGCCGGAAGCGGTCGGCGCCCATGCGCCGGTGGCTGAAGTCGAGCTTGGCGACGATGAGATCGTACCCCGTCCAGGCGACGCCGCCGGTGTAGATGGACTTCTCGAATCGCGGGTCGTCGTACATCGCCTTGCGGGCCGAGAAGATGGTGTCCACGTAGTCGAGGCGCACGAAGGGCTCGATCTGATGGTCCTTCGTGCCGAGCAGTCGGCCGATGTCGTACCCGGCCTCGACCCAGGCGGCGAGCGCCGAGTCGGCGACGGGTGTGCGCGGCACGCCGAGCAGGTTGGAGAGGCGGGCGTTGCGTTCCGAGACGCGCTCGGCCTCACCGAGCTTGCCCAGGATGAATGCGCCCTGCCCCCGGAAACCGCCGAGCGTGAGGTGGGTGTGAAAGTCGAGGATCGTCACCGGCGCCGAGACATACCCGCACGGTGCGATCTCGTCCTGATCCCCGCCCGGGCATGCCTTGGCGAGGTCGGGTTTCGGGCGGTTGCGGCTCGTGCCGCCGTGATACCCGGAGACGCCCAGCGTCAGACCGGTCATGGGCGTGTAGTCGAGCCTCAGGACGCCGGCGAGGTCCGAGGCGCGCACCACCTCGAAGCGTTGCTGATGCCCGCCCGCGATGAAGTTCCGGGTGCTGAAGCCCGTCGAGTCCAGCCCGTTGACGACCTGAGCCGTGAGGCGGAAGTCCCCGAGCGTGACCTGTGCGTCGAACCCCATCTCGTCCCAGACGGCGGGCAGGAGTGTCGTTTCGGCCTCGGAGCGACTCGCCGCGAGGTACTGCGTCGGCCGGAACCGCTCCGACAACAGCCCGACCGCCACGTAGAAGCGCCCGAGGCGCAGACGCAGCCAGTCATCGACGACCTTCTGCAAATAGAGCTCTTCGAGCACGACCTCGCCGCCGCGCTCGACCTCGTGCTCGAACTCGCCGAACTCCTCGTATTCGAGCTCCATCGCGGAGCCGGTGCCGCCGTGCTCGAACTCGATCTCGGACTCGAACTCGAAGCCGGCCGGGAACTCGGCTTCGAGCTCGAGCACGAATCGGGTCTGGTCGAACTCGAGGCGGCTATCCGACTTGGCGCCGTGCTGGCGGTTCTGGTCTGCGCCGTAGTCGAGCCACGCGAACGTGAGTTCACCGTAACCGGCGAACATGAGGTCGAGACCCTGCCCGATGGCGTCGGCCCGCGCGGGGACCGGCGTCGCGGCGGCGGCGAAGGTGGCGAAGGCCGCCGCGAAGGCGGCGGTGCGAGCGGGCGGGCTGTTCTTCATCGTGGCAAACATCGATGATCTTGATAGTCGTTCTCAATGATCCAGATCAAGAACTCGATTGTGAAAATCGTTTTCATCATGCGCGCCGAGTTGGTATGCTGCGTCCATGATCGTCTGCCAGTGCAAAAGCATCTCGCACCGGGTCGTCGACGCCGCCATCGAAGACGGCGCCACGACCGTCGGCGCGATCGGGCGTGCATGCGGCGCCGGCACGATCTGCGGCGGCTGCGTGTGCAACCTGAAGCAGCGCCTCGCCGCGGCCCGCCCGCGGGTGGACGCGACCGCCCCCGAGGGCGCCGCCGAAGAGCTGCCCTTGCGCCGTCACGGTTGACGGCGCCGCCTCTCAGGGCGAAGGCAGGGGCGCGATGCCGATGCGTTCGCCGCCTTCGACGACGAAACCGGCCTCGACGCGAATCTTCAGCCCGCCTTCGAGCAGAAGCTCACCGTCCGGGACGCGGGCGGCCGGGCCGTCGGCGCCGCTGGCGAGCTTGATCTCGAGCTGACCGGCCGCGTTGGGGGTGATCTCGAAGATCATCTTGCCGTCCTTGGCCTTGAGCTGCACGGGCTTGTGCTGCCGCTTGCCGGTGGCCAACCCGCTCGCCGGGTCGCGGGGCGAAACGACCTTGTCGCCGGGTTTTCCTGAAGCGGCCGGTGCCGGTGCGGGCTTCTCGGCCGGCGCGCGCTCCGCGGCGAGGGCGGGCGTGCACAGCACGGTCAGGGCGACGGCGATCACGGTTCGGGTCGAGCGCTGGTTCATCGGTGCACCTTCGTTCTTTGGTTCCTGGTCGGGCGTGGGCGGACGTGGGCGGCGTCCGGGCTTCTGGCCCCTGTTCGTTCCGCATCGTGAACGAGTTGCCGGTTCGATGCGAGACCGGTGCGTGAAACGTCGACGGTGTTGCGTTGGGCGCCGCCCCAGGTGTGCCGGCTACTCTGCCCCATCAGGCAACGGCGTGAGTGGGCCATCGGGTTCGGGTGGCGCGTCGCGGCCTGGAGGTTCGGTCGGTTCGGCATTGCGCCGACAGGCGAAGGTCGGCTTCGTGTTGGCGTCGAAGTACCCCCGAACATCGGCGGCAGAGATCTGTTCGCCACGGAACCACTGTGCGTGTGTCAGGCCCGCACCCTCATCGCGGAAGACAGAAGGTTCCAGCAGCTGGTAGAATCCGCGGTTCTCTTCTTCGCGAAGCCGCAAGAACGCCACCACGGTCTCGCCCACAGTGAAAGGAACCGGCGCGCCGACGAACCTCGGGACGTCGCCCGAAAGCGCGCCTCCTGTCTGCCGAACGACGAGCCTGCGCGGAGCGCCAGCGTTCCACTCGAGGTCGCTGCGAAGGACCGCGTAAGTAAACGGTACGTCGGCGCGTCCACCCGCCTCGTCGTCCTCGAGCGCACTGCGCAGATCCTCCACGACGAAGACGCCACCGGCGTCGTGGTAGGTCGCCATCACTTCGCACAGCGATGTCGCCCGATAGAGGGCAGGCCCGCCCGGCAGTTCGGAGATCTGCTTCATCGCCTGGAAGTCTGCGGGCAGTGCGGGGACCACGGCGACTTCCGTGCGTTGGCCACGATCTTCCTGCCCACAGGCCACCAGAGCACTCATCAGAGCGAAAGCAAGCAGTCTATTCATGGCATCGTCCTTTCTATGGAACTACACGATACACGATATAGAGATTCGTGAAGACTTTCATTGCGCTGCGAGCCCCGTAGTCGGGCAACCCCGTTCCCGTTGCGCTGGTCGCGTCGCCGTTCCTCCCCCCGGGCAGGGGCTGGCCTCGCGTCGCGAGTTCGCGGATTTCCGGCCGACGCGGAAGAGCGGATGAGAGTGGGCTCCTGCAGGGGCCGTCAACGAGCGTGCAACGAAACCGCCGCCGCCGCGACACGGGGCAAGCAGCGGACGACCACCGCGCGGTTTCGTGCCCCGGCCCAAACCCTGGATCGTAGAACGAACGCGCGCCTGGAATGACCGCCCCCGGCATCTCGCGAAAGACTACGACCGCAGCACTGATGTGGCGACCGCCTGGATCCGGCTCGTCGAAGCACGCCTGTTGCTCCGCAGACGGACGACATAGCCCATCACAACCAGCACCGGATGTAGTCCCCCACGCCCTCCGTCGTTTGGCGCTTCAGAGTCAGGCGCTGACCACGGTCGGCGGTCGCGCGCCTCGACCCGCGTCCGGGGCCGCGGTGGGGCCCCCAATTTGGGGGGGACCGCGGAACTGCGGGGAAGCGGGCTGCTCCCCCCGAGGGGGACCCGGGGAGCGTGGCGAGGCCCCGGCACCACGACAACGGTCGTCGGCTCACAGAGAGATCGCAAGCGCACTCGAGCCGGTGATTGCCGGCCCTGTCTCCCAAGATGACACTGGGGGGGGGCGTTCATCTGTCGACACCGTCTCAATCCCTGCCTCGCCTGTGACGAGGTGGAGAGCGGACCCGTCTTCAAGGTCGTGGCCGGCCGCACGCGCCGCAACTCGGGTCTGCCCAACGCGATGGGTCGGCCCTGCGACGAAGTGATCCGCCCGACGCACGACGACCCACCGAACGCCCCGTGAGCGGTCCCCGCCCGAAGCGCTCGCAATTTTCTTCGCATTCCGCTCGCATTCGAGAAGATGTCGCACGTGCAACGCGACCAGCTCGACCGGCATCGAACCTGACCCCACGCCCCGCAGAGGCCCCATGAGCGAGACCCCCAAGCCCACCCCCGCCGACGTCATCGCCCTCCTGAACGAGGTGCTGACCGCCGAGCTGACGGCCATCAATCAGTACTTCCTGCACGCCAAGATGCTCGCCAACTGGGGCTTCAAGGCCCTCGCCGGCCAGGTCCGCGCGGAGAGCATCGACGAGATGAAGCACGCGGATGCCCTCATCGAGCGCATCCTGTACCTCGAAGGCCTGCCCAACCTGCAGCGGCTCTGGGCGCTGCGCATCGGCGAGAACCCGCGCGAGACGCTCGTATGCGACCTCGCGCTCGAAGAGGACGCCATCCCGCGCCTCAATGCCGGCATCGAGGCCTGCCGCCTGGCGGGCGACAACGGCACGCGCCTGCTCCTCGAAGAAATCCTGAAGGCCGAGGAAGAGCACCGCGACTGGCTGAAGACGCAGCTCGACGCCATGGACCGCATCGGCGAGCCGAACTACCTGGCGCAGAAGCTCTGAGCACGGGCGCTCGCCCGCCGGCGCGCCGCGCGTGTTGACGGGCGGACTCGACGTGACCATGATGTAGTCATGTCCAGCGTCAAGACGGCTCAGCTCAAGGCACACCTCAGTGCGTATCTGCGCGCCGTTGAGGGTGGCGAGGTCGTGACGGTCTACGACCGGGAGCGCCCCATCGCCCGAATCATCCCGTTTGCCCCGGCGGCCCCGCCGGTGGATCACGAAGCGCCGCGCGCGCGCCTGGCGGAGTTCGTGCCACCACCGCCCGTCGACGCCGCGTTCGACGTCGTCGCGCTCCTGATCGACGAACGCGCGCGTGACCGCGGTTGAGCGTCGACCATGCACGTCTACCTCGACTCGTCGGTCATTCTCCGGGCCGCGTTCGGCGAGCCCGGGGCGTTTCGCGGCTGGCCACGGGTCTCTTACGGGGTCTCCAGCCGACTGGCGGCGCTGGAGTGCCTGCGCACGCTCGACCGTCGCCGCGTGCGGACGTCGCTGTCTGACACGGCGCTCGCGCGCGTCCGCGGGACGGTGCTCGACCTTCTCTCGCGACTCGCCCTCGTCCCCCTGTCCCCCGTCATCGTCGCACGTGCGGCGGAGCCTTTTCCGACCGCCCTCGGTACGCTCGATGCACTCCACTTGGCGACGGCGCTGCACTGGCAGGCCGCAACCGGCGACGTGCTGACGTTCGTCTCGCACGACGACGAACTCTCGACGGCTGCGCGGGCCTGCGGTTTCGAAACCGTCGGCTGAACGCCGGCACTTGACCGCCGGCCCGCGTCATCGCCTCATGCACGAATGTCGGCCGAAACGGACGTGATCACCCTGCGGTGCCCGGAGTGCCGCGAGCCCCTCGACGGCTCGGCGGGCCTGCGGTGCGGGACGCACGGCCTCTACGGGCTGGACGCGGCCGGGCTCGAGCATCTGCCCGACCACCCGCTGCTCGGGCAGATTCTCGACGAGAAGTACGCGCTCGTCGGCGTGCTGGGCCGGGGCGGGACGGGCTCGGTCTACCGCGCCCTGCAAGAGCCACTCGGGCGTCCGGTGGGCGTGAAGCTGCTGCACTCCGCGTTCCTGTCCGCGCGCGAGGGTCGGGAGCGTTTCGAGCGCGAGGCCCGGGCGCTTGCCGGCCTGACGAGCGTGCACACCGTCCGGCTGCTCGATTACGGCATCACCCGGCAGGGGCCCGCCGCGCTGCGCAACATCGCGTATCTGGTGATGGAGCTCCTCGACGGCGAGGACCTCGAGGCGCGGCTCACCCGCGGGCCGCTGGCGCCCGTCGACGTGCTCGCGGTGCTCGACGCGCTGGCCGACTCCCTCGACGAGGCACACGCCGCCGGCATCGTGCACCGCGATCTGAAACCCGCGAACGTCGTCGTGACGCGGCGGCGCGACGGGCGCGAGATCCCGAAACTCATCGACTTCGGCATCGCGCGCGTCGACGGCGGCTCGCTGACCGAGCAGGGGCGTGTCAGCGGCACGCCCTTCTACATGGCCCCGGAGCAGGCCCGCGGCGACGACGGCCAGGACGCCGCCGCGGACGTCTATGGCGCGGGCGCGCTGTGTTTCAATCTGTTGACCGGGCAAGTCCCCTTCTCGGGGCCGAGCGCCGCCGCCGTGATGATGGCGCACTGTCGCGACGACGTCCCTCCGCTCGACCCGACGGGCGCCGATCCGGTGCTCGGCCGCCTCGATCCGGTCATCCGGGCGGCGATGTCGAAGGATCCGGCGGCGCGACCGGGCTCCGTCGGCGCGCTGCGGGACGCGTACGCCCGCGCGCTGGGCACGGGTGTGACCGAGGCGGTCACCGTGGCAACGCCCGGTGCCATCGCCCCCGCGCGCCCGGCGTTGGACCCGCCCGCGCCGCGCCCGGCCGCCGTCCCGTGGCGTTGGGTGCTGATCGGGGCGGGGGGCGTGCTCGCGCTCGTGGCACTGATCGCCGTCGCGACCCGGCCGCCCCCCCTCGGCTCGACCGACCGGGCCGCGTTCGGCGTGGCACAACCGGAGCCGGCCGCGCGGGTCGTCAGCGCAGCGCCCGCGGTTGTCGACGCGCCCGCCGTGACACCGACGGAGCCTTCCCCTGCCCCCGCGACCGCTGCGCCCCCCACGAGCCCCCCGCCGGCCCCTCCGACGCGCGCCCGCCCGGCCCCTCCATCCCGCGCCCCGAGCGGTGGGGCCCGCACGCTGACGCTGCGCGAGGACGGCGGCGCGATGGTCGACGTGCCCGCCGGCCGCTGGCGCATCACGGCCACCGTGGACGAGGACGACGACCCCGTGACGTTCGTCTTCCCGCCGAAGACGTGCCCCGCGCGCGGGAAACCCGGCGTGAGGCGCTACGCGGCCACCTGCACGTTCGACCGCCCGGCGAGCGTCACGGTGCACAACCCCACCAACTTCTTCGGCGACACCACGCGCGTCCGGGTCGAGTGGGCACCGGCGAAGTGATCCCCGCCCGCGGGTGGCGTATGGTGCGCCGCGCACGCACGGAGAACCACCGATGTCCGAACCCGCCCCCTTTCTGCCCGCCGTCTCGCTCATCACCCTCGGCGTCGCGGACCTGCGCCGCGCGACGGCGTTTTACGAGGCCCTCGGCTTTCGGCCCGCGCCGCAGTCGCAGGAGAGCGTGACGTTCTTTCAGCTCTCGGGCGTGGTGCTCGGCCTGTTCGGCCGCGACGCGCTCGCGGAGGACGCGCGGGTGTCCCCGGCCGGCTCGGGGTTCCGCGCCGTGACGCTCGCGCAGAACTTCCCCTCCCGCGAGGCCGTCGACGCGGCCTACGCGCACGCCCTCGCCTGTGGTGCGACGGCGGTCAAGGCCCCGGAGCCCGTGTTCTGGGGCGGGTACTCCGGCTATTTCGCCGATCTCGACGGGCACCTCTGGGAGGTCGCGCACAACCCGTTCTTCGAGCGCCGCGCGGACGGTCGCCTCGTGCTGGAGCCGTTGCCATGAACGAGCCGACCCTCGACCGCAACGCCTACGCGTTTCAGACCGAGGTCCGCGTGCGCCTCAGCGAGACCGACGCCGTGGGCATCGTGTTCTTCGGCAGTTTCTCGGCCTACATGGACGTCGGCCGCATGGACTACCTCAACAACCTGGGGCTGCAGCGCCTCGACGGGCACGTGCGCGACCTCATCCCCGGCGCGGTCGTGCGGGCGCACCTCGAGTTCCGCTCACCCGCCCGCTACAACGACCTGCTGCTGCTGCACGTTCGCGTCGCGCGCCTCGGGCGCACGAGCTACACGTTCCATTTCCTGATGACGCAGAAGCGCACGCGCGACGTCGTCGCGATGGGCGAGCTGACGCTGGTCTGGCTCGACGCCGACTTCCGCCCGACCGTGCTGCCCGAGGCGTTCCGCCGCGCGGTGATGGACTTCGAGGGGCCCAACGTCGAGGTCGCCCCGGGCTGACCGGACGGGCGTCGAAAAAAACGCCGGGCGGGAAAAAGACCCGGCGCATCGCTGCGTAACGGACGGGTGACCGCGGCTTCGTAAGCCCGGACCCCCAACGCCGTCGCCGCATGACGCGGCCGGCCTCACCCGTTCGCCTGCCCTCCGGCAGCAGAGGAGAGATCCGCCATGACATCGAAGACCCGACGTCTCATCACACTCATGATCGCCGCCGCCGGCGCCGCGGGCACACAGGCCTGCGAAGGGCCCGGCGAAGGCAGCCCCGGCGCGGGCCCCGGCGGCCCGCAGACCGGCGCGCTGCAGGCCGCGCTGAGCCTCGACGGCGAGCGCGTCGCGGCCATCCGCCTCGACGTGTGGCAGGGCGGCGAGATCGTCGCGACCCGGGACGTGACCCCGCAGGATCAGCCCATTCCCGGCACGGACGACGTGCTGCCCGGCGGGGATGTGTTCCTGAATCTGCCCGCTGGAGACTACCGCGCGGTCGCCACCGCCCTCGACGATGCGATGCAACCGGCGGCGCACTGCCAGGTCGCGAGCGCCGATACGACCGTGACGGCGGGTGCGACCACGGAGATCATCCTGCTCGTGCCCTGCCAGGCCGAGAGCAACGGCGCGCTCGACGTCGTCCTCGGCGTGACCGAGGGGCCGTCCATGCGCGGCATCGAGCTCGATCCGGGCAAGTTCATCCAGCCCTGCGAGCGTGTGTTCATCGAAGCGCGCGCCGCGTCCGGGGCGGACGATCCGGAACACGCGCCGCTGAGCTACCTGTGGGAGGTCCTCGAAGCCCCCGCGGGGGCCGACTATGAGCTGCGACAGACCACGTCGCGCACAGTGAGCTTCGCGACCGTAACGGAGGGAGACTACCTCGTCCGCGTGACGGTGTCGGACTCCGAGGGTCTGTCGGCGACGATGACGCTGCCGCTGCATGTCAACGGCCCGGCGGGTCTCGGCAACCCGGCGTTCGACGACGGCCCGGGCAATCAGAACGGCCCGAGCGTGCCCGTGAACCCGGCCTGTCTCGACCTGGATCTCGATCAGGACGGCGTGCCCGAACTCGTCGACAACTGCCCGGGGCTCGCCAACCCCGATCAGGCCGACGCGGACGGCGACGGCCTCGGCGACGTGTGCACCGCCCCCGGTGGTCCGATGGAGATCTCGTTCAGCATCTCGCCGAACGTCGCCCCGCGGGTGGCCGCGCTGCTCGACCAACAGATCCCCCGGCCGGTCTCTCGGGTGACCGACGCGACGGGCGCCGGTGCGGATTTCGTGTCGAACGAGCTGCTCGTGCAGGCGCCCGATCAGGCCGCCCTCGATGCCTTCCTCGCGCGGTGGAACGGTCAGGTCGTCGGCACGCTGGCGCTGTCCGACCTCGGCGCAGCGGGCGCGCCGACACTGTATCAGGTGCGCGTCGACCCGGCGCTGGGCCCCGTCGACCGCCTCCCCGAACTCATCCGGGCGGCCGAGCGCAAGGCCCGCGGGCAACAGTTCGTCTCCGACGACGCGGCGCTGGGTCTGTTGGCCATTGCCGCCTATGAGACCGCCGAGACCGGCCTGCTCGTCTCGGCCAACTGGCTGCTGGAGGGCTCGAGCATCCGCACGCGGTCCACGGTCGAGGCCCCGGCGAACGACGCCGGTCTGTCGCGCGATGCGTTCTCCTGGCCGCACCTCGCCGACGGCAGCGTGCAGGACTTCGGCGCGGCCGAGGCGTGGCGCATGCTCGAGGCCACCGGCAACGACGCGAATCGCGTGCCCGTCGCGATCCTCGACGGCGGCTTCGTGATGAGCCCCGATCTGCCGGTCACGACGCAGATCTTCCCCGCCGGCTCGTTCGGACAGCCCCACCCCTACAACTGCGGCGGTGGCACCCCCTGCCCGTGGCATGGCACCAACGTCGCCGGCATCGCGGCAGGCATCCCCGACAATGGCTTCGGCGCGGCCGGCAGCGGTGGCACCGTGGTGGACCCGTTGCTCCTGCAGATGCCGACGCCGGACCTCGTCTCCATCGTCCGTTTCGCCGCCTCGACCTTCGGCGCGCTGGTCGGCGGGCGGCCGCGCGTGCTGAACATGAGCTTCGGCGGCGAGATCCCGGCCGTGCCGTGTGTCGTCGCCTGCGGTCTCATCGACGTCGTCACGGGCTCGCTGCGGGTGGCCGGCATTCTGCCCGTCGCCTCGGCGGGCAACGGCGGCGCGGACAACATGGGTGACAACGTCGACGCCGAAGACTGTTTCCTCGGTATCTGTTGGGAGTCGGCGGGGCACGTCCCGTGCGAGAACGCGGGGGTGATGTGTGTCGGCGGCGTGGCCTGGAACGCCAATACATCCGACCCCGGGTCGAACTTCGGCACGCGCACCGACGACAGCGGCACCGTCGAGGTCTTCGGCCCGTTCACCGTGCTGACGACCGACTCCGTCAACGGCCTCGTGGTGCCCAACGCGGCGACCACCATCAACGGCACGAGCGTCGCCGCGCCCTACGTCGCCGGCTGCGCGGCGATGGTCATGGCCGCCAACCCCGCCCTGAGCGCCGGTCAGGTCGAAAGCCTGCTCATCGCCACCGCGCGCGCCGCCTCCCCCGACGGCCGCGCCCGCAACCGCGTCGACTGCGGCGAGGCCGTGCGACAGGCCCTCGGCGGCGATGCCCCTCCGCTGCTCGTGCTCGAGTCCCCCACCCCCGGCCTCGTGCACCGGCTCGGCGGCGCCCCCCTGAGCCTGCGCGCCCGCGCCGAGGACCAGGAGGACGGCACGCCGGCCATCGAGTGGCGCAGTGATCGCGACGGCCTCCTCGGCCGCAGCGCCGTGACCTCCGTCTCCCGCCTCAGCCTCGGCGCACACCGCATCACCGTGACCGCCACCGACCGGGCCGGGCATCGCGTGTTCGACGAGGCGCGCATTCAGGTGCTCGCCGCCCTGCCCGCGCTCGCCATCGCCGCCCCCCTCGACGGCGCCACCTACGCCTTCAGCCAGCGCGTGGCCCTCTCCGTCGACGACACGAACGGCGGCCGCCTCGCGCCGCAGCCCGACGCCGCGCTCATCTGGACCGATGAGACCACCGGCGCCGAGATCGCCCGCGGCCACAACGTGCTCTTGCCCGCCGGCGCGCTCGGCATCGGTCCGCACCGACTCGCCGTGCGCACCCGCGTCGGCGACGAGGTCGTCGAGCGCTTCGTGAACATCACCATCGTCGCCGACCCCGCCGACGTCCCGCCTTCGGCCCGCATCATCAGCCCGAGCGAAGGCGAGACGCTCTGGGGCGATCTCGATGGCCCGCGCGGCACCTACGCGCCGTTCACCCTGCGCGGCGAAGCCTTCGACACCGAGGACGGCCGCCTCGCCGGACTGTCGCTCAACTGGTTTGCGCAGCCCGAGGGCGGCGTGCTGGAGGGTCTCGGCTCCGGTGAGACCCTCGACGTCCAGCTCCTGACCGGGAATCTCTACTTCTCCGGCCGCTACACCCTCATCCTGCGTGCGACGGACAGCGCCGGTCAGACCACCGAGAGCCGCGTGAACGTCGTCGCGGTCGCCATTCCGCGCTGAGTCACGGCGGGGCCTGAAAGCCGGGGAAACGCCTGATCCGGATCGGGTCGTCCTCAAGTCGCTGTCGTCCGCTGCCGACGGGAGGGGCCTGGGCTCACCCCCGGAGGAGGTTCCATGGCGACGCTGCGCACGGCCCGAATCGTTGGACTCGGGGGTCTCTCACTTCTCATGGCGGCGGGTGCGAGCGCACAACCGTACCCGGCGAACGCCGATGCCGTCCCCGCCCTTTCCCAATGGGGTCAGATGCGACCTCGCCTCACGCTCCAGCCCTTCGAAGCCCCGAGCGGCCCGGCGAACGTGGTGATCGACATCGAGCCGGGCCGGCAGTCGTACGGCCCCTTCGACCTGCCATTCCCCGTCACGCTCGGAGACGTCGTCCACCAACAGTTCTACGTGGCCGCCGCGGGCTTCCTGACGTTCGATGCACCGCTGCCCGAGCAGTTCGGCACCTCGAACGCCGTCCTGTGGCCGAGTCCGACGACGACGACGCTGGCCCTCGGCGCAGACTGGACACGATTGCGATATCCGCGTCGCCTGGAAATGCGCTCGGCGGGTCGGCCGGGGCGACGGACCTTCACCGTCACCCTGGTCGACATTCCGCTGGCGCGGCCGCGCGACGCCACCCACACCGCCCATGCTCGTTTCGACGAAGCGACGGGGGACCTCGCCCTGTCGGACGTCGGTCCTCGGCGGGGAGAGCCAGACGCGTGGATGGAACAGATCTCCATCCTCGGCTTCGCCGTCCTCGGTGTCCCATCACCATTCGCCGGGGAGTACTGGGCGGATCCGGGCGCCGGCCGCGCCGTGACGCTCGTCGTCAGCGACTGTGACCCCGCGACCCACCGCGATCGGGACGCCGACACGATCGTCGACGCCTGCGACGCCTGCCCGGACGCCTTCGACCCGCGCGGACTGGATCGCGACCGAGACGGCCTCGGGGATGCCTGCGACGACGACGTCGAGACAATCGACTCCGGGTTCGCCGCCCAAGGCAGCGATGCCTTCGACTTCGATGGCGACGGTGTGCCGGACGAAGCGGACGTCTGCCCCGACGACGCCGATCCGGCGCAGGCCGACCTCGACGCGGACGGTGCCGGCGACGCGTGCGACCGCTGCCCGGACGTCCCCTGGGGCGAGGACGCAGACGTCGACGGCGTCTGCGAGGCGGACAACTGCGAGGGGGTCTACAACCCCGACCAGGCGGACACCGACGCCGACGGCCTCGGCGACGCCTGCGACGCCTGCGACGGCCCCCCGGAGCCCCCGGCGGATGGCTCGGAGCCGATCTTCGACGGCGACGCCCTCTGTTCGACGGAGGACAACTGCCCGGGCTGGCCCAACGCCGATCAGGCAGACCGGGACGGTGACGGCATCGGCGACGCCTGTGACGCGATGCCGGACCTGGCCGAGGCGCCCGGCGACGACGACGGTGTCCCGCAAGACATCGACAACTGCCCGGAAACGTACAACCGGGATCAGCGGGACCAGGATGCCGACGGCGAGGGAGACGCCTGCGATCCGGACGTGGACGGCGACGGCGTCGAGAATGCGCCCCAGGGCATCTTCGAGCCCGGCAGCTCACCGGACAACTGCCCCCTCGCCCCCAACGGGGATCAGCTGGACACGGACGGGGATGGCATTGGCGATGCGTGTGACCTCGGGGCGAGCTTCGTCGAGATTCTGTTCGCCCCCGCCGACAGAACGGTCACGATCTATGGCGACGTGAACGAACAGTACGCCCTGAACGCCCGCGTCGACCTGAACACCGGTCGTCCCGTCCGTCTTTGGCTCGCCGAAGACCTCGATCGACTCGGTGCGCCCGGCGTGGGCGGGACCTGTGATCCGCTGCGTCTGACCGTCGCCGGCGACGAAGACCCGAGCTCCTTTGAGGTCGCCTGGGTGGCGCTCGCCCGCGAGACCCCCGAGGGCATCGAGCGGACATGTCTCATCGACGGCCGCAACAACCCGGCGCCGCGGTGCGAGCGGCTCGACCCGCTGTCGGCACCGCCGGGCGTGGTTCCCACGGTGCCCATGGGGGCGATGACACACGGCACGTTCTGGTCGACCTTCGACAGTGATGGCATCGGCCCGGGCTTCGGAGCCGGCTGCCTGCCGGACAACTGCCCCCAGGTCGACAACCCGGAGCAGGCCGACACCGACGGCGACGGTCTCGGCGACCCCTGCGACGTCTGCCCGCAGGCCGCCGATCCCCGGCAGGCGGACCGTGACCGCGATGAGATCGGCGACGCCTGCGACAACTGCCCGGATGTACCGAATCACGAACAGACCGACTTCGACGGCGACGGATTGGGCGACGCCTGCGACCCCTGCGTCGCCGTCATGAGCAACCCGCCTGCCGACGGCGACCGCGATGGCTGGGACACGGCCTGCGACAACTGCCCGGCCAAGTGGAACGCCGACCAGGCTGATCGCGACCGGGACCGGCTCGGCGACGTCTGCGACGTGTGTGACCGGATCGCCAATCCCGGCGCGCCCGACCGAGATCGCGATGGTCGGCCCGACGCCTGTGACAACTGCCCGAAGCTGGCCAACCGGGCCCAGCGGGACTCGGACGGCGACGGCCGCGGCGATGGTTGCGACAACTGCGTCGCCCGATACAACCCGGATCAGCGCGATACGGACCGCGACGGCCGCGGCGACGCCTGCGATTCCACGCCGCGCTAGGAGCTTGTCGCCGTAACCGATGCCGATGCGAGGTCGCTCGGGTCGAGGCGACTGCCGAGCGCGCCTGGAGCGACCGACCGAGCGCTACCCGTAGGTAGCGCGACCGAGGGAGTGAAGCCGAAAGCCGGCGGGCGGCCGACACGGGCGACCGCAGCCGGCGGGCGTTACGGCGACATGCTCCTAGGCGCCTGGGGGGCGTTGACGCCCGACATGCAACGGACGAACGGCGGCAGGTTCCAGGCCGCCGGCGCCCTCCCGCGGTGAGTCAGGGCGCGGCAGCTTCGAGCGCGTCGAGCTGACTGAACAGATCGCCGAGTTCGAGTGTGATGCCCAACACATCCAGGGACCACGGGCCGGACTTCGTCAGCGCCCGATAGGTCCAGCTCTCGCCCTCGCCGCGCGTGTACCCCTCGACCGTGCGCGTCGCGGGGTCGATCAGGGCGTAGAGTTGCAGCGACGCCAAACGCCGGCAGTGGGCGAACTTGCCGCCCCGGTCCCAGACCTCCGTCGACGGGGACAACACCTCGAAGATCGCCACCGGGTTCGTCAGCGAGCGCGGCGCCGGCGCCCGAAACACCGGCGGACCACACACGACGACCAGGTCGGGGTAACAGTACAGCCCCGTCTCCTCGAGCAAGACCCGCTGATCGGCGGAGAAGGGCCGGGAGCAAGGGAACGGTTCCGGGATGGTCCGTGACCACCGAGGCAGCTCGGGAGCGCGCCCGGAGCGACCGACCGAGCCGTAGCAGCGCTACGGCGAACGAGGACGCGAGGACGAAAGCCCCGAGATGGCCGGCGGGCGCGTGGCCAGGACGAACAGTGACCTGGCGACGGGCCCGAACCTCTGGCAGCCCCGGCCACGCAGGGCGAGGCCGACCGCGATCGAGAGCTGCTCGCGCACGGCGTTGTGCTCCGGCTCGGCGCCGGCCATCGAGACGATCTCCCCGTTGACGAACTCGCGATTCACCTCGGAGGTGGCCTCCGTGGCGAGGTCGTCTTCGAGGGTGAGGTTTCTGAAGGCGGTCATCTCACCCAGCATGGCGCCGCGCCTGGCCCCGGGCAAGGCGGGGGAACCGGCGCCGGCGACGTCACCCGACCTTCAAATCACACAACCGCACGAACTTCGCGCGGCGGGCGACCGTCTTCAGCACGGCCTCGAAGATGCGGCGTTTCTTGGCGACCGGGACGCGCAGGTCGGGCTGCACGGCGAGGCGCGGGTCGAGGGTGTCATCGACGAGGCCCAACAGATCGACGGCGTGAAACTCGAGGGTGACGTGGCGGCGCAGGCGGACGGCGACCTCGGCGGTGGCGACGGCGGCGCGCTCGCCCAACGCCGTGAAGGCGGTGCCGATGAGGGGCACGCCGGCGGCGACGCCGATGGGGAACTGCGTCAGGCCCTCGCCGCGGGTGTGCGGGTCCGCGTCGGACATGCGGTAGGGCTCGCGCGGGGCGGTGAGGGCGAGCGGCGAGCCGAGGATGCTGCGGCTCGTGCGGCCGAGGAGTGTCATGGCGCCCATGACACCGGCCTTGGCGAGGTAGTACGGCGCGCAGGGGAAGACACTGCTGTCGTAGACGTGGCCCGTCTGTCGCACGTCGGCCATGAGACCGGCGTCCGTGTTGTACCCCGGTGCGCGGAAGCCGAAGACGGGCGCTTCGGCAGCCATCTCCAGGCGGTAGCGCCCCTGCCCGACCTCGACGACGCGGTCCTCGGGCGCCATGCGCGTGAGATCGTAGCGGTGGTTCAGACTGTGATTGCCGATCTCGTGGCCGGCGGCGACGAGCGCGCGCAGGCGGTCGACGTTGCCGGGGATCTCCACGTCGGCGGCGACACAGTAGAACGTGGCGGGGATGCCGAGCGCGCCGAAGAGCTCGACGAACCGGCTCACGCCCTCGCGCCAGGCCGTGTTGGCGGTGGTCTCACCGGGCAGGCCGTGGATGCGGTAGTAGTGCCAGAGGCTGTCGACGTCCACGCCGACGCTGGCCGTGCGCGTCGGCGCGTCGGCGGGCGAGCCGGTCATCCTGGAGGGCCTAACGGGGCTTCTTGGGGAGTGGGTCATGGCCGAACCGGATGATGCCGGTCAGCCGCACGATGTTGCGCAGCACGTTCGGGACGCGCTTGAAGAGGTGCACGGACGGCGGGCGCTTCTCGTGCAGATCGATGGGGATCTCCGTCCAGCGCTTGTCGGCGCGGTGCGTGCGCACGACGAGCTCGCTGGCGAACATGTCCCGGTCGACGACACAGGCCTCGACGATGTCGAGCATCGCCTGCCGCCGGAAGGCCTTGAGGCCGTGCGTGTCCGTGCCCTTGAAGCCGACGGCGACCCGGAGCATGCCGTTGAGGATCTGGGTGGCGGCGCGGCGGTAGAGCGGCCGGCGGTCGTTGGAGCCGGCGACGCGCTTGCTGCCGACGACGAATTCGAAACCGCCGTCGCGCATCTCGGCGAGGGCCGCGCGATAGAACTCCACGTCGCAGAGGTCGATCTCGTCGCAGATGACGAACTCGCCGCGGGCCTCGAGAATGCCCTGCTTGAGCGCGCGGCCGTAGTTGGGCTCGCCGACGGAGAAGACGCGCACCTGCGGGTGGCGCGCGGCGAACTCTTGCGCGATGCGCACGGTGTCGTCCGTCGAGCCGTTCTCGGCGACGATGATCTCGTAGCTGAAGCCCTCGAGCGAGAGCTTGTCGACGAGGTCCGAGAGGGACGACGAGATGATCGCCTGCTCATTGAAGACCGGGATGACGATCGTCACCTCGGGCGTCTTCGGGGCGCGGCCGAGCTCGACGACGTTGTCGCGGGACTTGCGGGGGGTGGACTTCATGCTCCGGGCTCCCGGCGGACGCCCGAGGATTCAGCCGCACGGCGGCCGTCGATGAGGGCGTCCTCCATCGAAGAGTAGTTCCAGTCGCCGTAACGCCCGATGGACTGCGCGCCCTGCGACGCCAGCCAGCGATGCACCGCGGCGCGGCTCTCGTGATAGTGAAAGTCGTAGATGACGTAGGCGTCGGGGATGTGCCGCGCCTCCATGAACAACACCTGCTCGGCGCGCTCGATGAAGCCCATGGCGATCAGGCCCTCGACGACGCGGGGCTTCAGCGCCTCGGGCGGCGTCTCGCGGTCGGCGAGCTCGATGTAGAGCGAGGCGTGGCCCGGGGGGGCCATCGTCGGCACCGCGTTGGAGAAGCTACCCACGCGGTACATCGGCCAGTCGGCCTCGGGCACGTAGACCCAGTGGTCCCGCACGCCCAGAGTGCCGCGCACGCCGACGTTGAAATAGGTGACGGGCGTCGCCCGCAGGCGCTCGCCCGCGGCGCGAACGTCGTCGGGCAAGTCGGCCACGACCCGCAGCAACGCCTTGAGCGACATGGTGTTGACGAGGTGGCGGAAGCCGATGACCCGCCCGTCCGCCAGCGTCGCGCGCCGCGCGGTGAGGTCGAGCGCCGTCACGCGCGTCGACAGGTGGATGCGGTCGCGCCCTACGGCGTCGGCCAGGGCCTCGGAGACCGTCTGAATGCCGCCCCGTCTCGGATACAGGAAGTGGGCGTTGTAGCCTAATTTCAGGGCGTTCAGGCCTACGCCGCCGGCCACGATGTCCGAAAGATCGGGTTTGGGGACGAAACGCTGACACCAGTGGCTGGTGATCTCGGTGGCCGGCACGCCCCAGAGGCGGGCGTTGTACGGCACCATGAAGTGCCGGGCGATGCCGTCACCAAAATAGAAACGGATCCAGTCCGCGAAATTTTCGGGTTCCTGCTCGGGGGCGACGGGGCCGGTCGGGCGCGCGCGGGCGGCCTCGATGGCGCCCATCAGGCACTCGTGCACCACCGCGGGGGGCAGGCCGTGCGTGTTCGCCTGGAAGGGGTACTCCGTGTAGACCCCGTGCGACCAGATGCGGCTGATGCGGTCCACGCGATGGAAGGCGTCCTCGCCCATGAGCCCGAGCACCAGGGCCTTGATGCCCGGATCGCGCAGGTGCAGCCAGTGGCCGGTCACGTCGAAGAGGAACTCGCCGATGCGCTCCGTACACGCCTTGCCGCCCACGTGGGGCAGCGCCTCGACGATGGCCGCGTCGGCGCCCGAGCCTTTGTGCAGGGCCGTGGAGAGGCCGGCGAGGCCGGCGCCGATGATGAGCGTGTCGACGTGCGCGGGAAGGGTCTGGGGCATGGGGCGCGCAGGGTAGCGGGTCGCCGCCCGGTGGGTCAATCCGGTGCGGCCGTGGCGCGAGAAGGGCCGCCGTGGCATCATCGGACGATGGCCGACCGCACCGCCCCCGAAGCCCCCTCGACCGAGCCCCGGGCGCCGAGCACCGAGGTCTGGCGCACGCTCACGGTCGAGCAGCGCGCGCGGGTGATCGCCACGCTCGAGCCCATCCCGACCGAGGCCATGCCCCCCATCGGCGACCCCCACATCGACGCCGAGCGGCTCGCCGAGAGCGCCGTGGGCGGGTGGCTGCGGCGCCGCGGTCGCCGGGCCTACCTCGGGCGCAGCATCACCGTCTACTACCCGGACGAACCACGCTTCGCGCCCGACTTTTTCGTCGTCTTCGACGTTCCCGAGGGTCAGCGCATGACCTGGGTGGTCGACCACGAGGGCCGCGGGCTCGACTTCGTCCTGGAGATCCACTACGGCGGCGACCGGAAGAAAGACCTCGAGCGCAACGTCGAGTGGTTCGCCCGGCTCGGCATCCCCGAGTACTTCGTTTTCGACGCCCGTGCGCGGCACATCTACGGCTGGCAGCGGGGCGAGCACGGTCGCTACGTGCCCATCGTGCCGCAGGCCGGGCGCTGGCGGGCGGCGCACCTCGGGGCCGAGCTCGGCCTGCGCGAGGGCCGCCTGCGCTTCTACGTGGACGGCGCGCTGCTCCCCATCGCGGACGAGATCGAGGCGGAGCTCTCCGCGGCGATGAACGACGCGATGCGCCGCGCCGAGGACGAAGCCCGCCGCGCCGAGGACGAAGCCCGCCGCGCCGAGGACGAAGCCCGCCGCGCCGAGGAAGAAGCCCGCCGCGCCGAGGAGGAAGCCCACCGCGCCGAGGCGCTGGCCCTGCGCGTGGCTGCCCTGGAGGCCGAGCTCGCGCGCCTGCGCGCCGAGCGCGACGGGGGCTGACGGACGACGGCGGGGGCTACGACCTGCCTCCCTGGAGTGCCGCGGCCGCCGGTCGCAGGCTCACGGCGTCATCTTGAGAACCGCCGCGAGGTGTGCCTCGACGTAGCCATTGTCATAGTGGGCATAGATGAATTGGAGGGTGACCGAACGCGGCGCGGTCAGGGTGCCGAGGTAGTCGGCGTAACATTCGAGCGGGGCGGTCACGAAGATCGTCGTACGCGCAGCATCGTACTGCGCGACGAGCCTCGGGACGTTCTTCAGGAAGATGACCATCGCCCGCGTGACGGTACAACCCGTGCCCGGTCGACCGTCGAGTTGCACGACAAAGTGTGATCGACCGTTGCCCTGTGGGGCGTAGCCATCCGAGCCGGCGGAGGCGATACACGATTCGACCCAGAGCACCTCGAGCCGCGTGCGACGGATTGCCTCCCCGCCGACGGTCGCGGCCTCCAACGGCGTCGTTTCGGACAGCAGTGAGGCCAGTTCTTCCGGGGATGGCAGCTTCTTCATCGGACTCACCTCTTTCTTCTTCGGAGGGTTCGGGGAGACTCGGTCGAGACCAGACCACATGGGCAGAGGGGCCACAAGGTCCATCCGGGTCGTGGCGTCGCGATCGTCCGGCGTTTCTGCTATACAGCGCCCGCGCGCCCGAGCGGTGCGCTCGAGGTGTTCGCCATGCACGCCCGCCAACCCGCCCTGACCCTGCTGCTCGTCGCCTGCGCCCCCGACGGTGCCGACCCCGAGCTCGCCGAAGCCGGGACGTCCACCGTCCGTCAGGCCCAGGCCCCCGTTTACGTCGACGGCGCCGCCGCCTGGCGCGACGAGGCCGACACCGACTGCCTCGTCGTCCTGCGCGCGGTCGGCCGCACGCCCCACCAGGGCGGTTACGAATCGACCTGCCGCGACGCTGGCCCGTGCGTCTACACCTGGCGTGGTCTGGTCGACGTGGACGCCGCGCGGCTCGGTCCCGAGGACCGCGTGGAGGTCATGTACCGGACGCTCGAGACGCGCGGGGCCTGGTACGCCGTGACGGCCGTCCCCACCGATGGGGCCCCGGGCGTTTCGCGTTTCGCGTTCGTCCTCGACCACTTCACGCCCGCCGCGGGCATGAGCCTCACGAGCCTGAACCGCACGGAGATCGACCTGATCCCGTACATCGTGCGGGCCGACGGCACGCGCGTCTTCGACCACAACCGAGTCGCGCAACCGCTGGACAACTACGCGCTCCGGGCCGGCAACGCCTGGTCCATCGCCGCCGACGAGACCTGCGCGCCGGACGCACCGGCCGTCGTCCCCGAGTATGCGCTGACGTACCCCGACTTCGCCGAGTCGCTCACCGACGGCCCGGTGGTCGCCGGCGGGCAGCTCCGGGTCGCCTACGACGGCCGGCGCCTTCGGGAGATCCCGGCCTGCCTCGGCAGCCAGGGCCCGGCCTCGTCGACGACGATCGTCGCCGAGTGGCGGTTCGACGGCCACCCCGCGCAGAGCGCCCCCGTCGAGACGTACGTGCGGTCCTCCGGGTACGCCTGCCCCGGCCAGCCCTCGCCCTGCGAGCGCATCGAGACGCCCGAGCTCGTGCTCGACGTGCCCGCCGACGCCACGCAGCTCGCGATGTGGTTCCACTGCGTGCCGGGCTTCAGCCGCGGCGCCCCGGAGAACTGGCAGTACGACAGCGACTTCGGGGCCAACTACTTCCTGCCCGTGGTCGACGCGGCGGCGCGCGTGCGGTGGGCCGGTGGCCTGGCGCTTTACAACGCCCGCGCCAGCCGCACGCTGGCGTTGCCGGAGCCGCTCATCTGGCAGGGCTACACGAACATGGGGCTCTCCATCGAGGCCCGCGCCTACGCGCCCGGCGTAACCGACGTCGCCGCCCCCACCGCCGCGGGTCTGACGGCCTATGTCGAGTCGGACCTGCACGGGTGTACCCCCGGCGGCGCCGTCACGCGCGAGCCGGTGTCGCCGGCGGCCTTCCACGCCGGCCCGTACGGCGCGGACACCCTGTACCGCTGGGGCATCGAGAGCACCCTGTCGCGCTGCCCGCCCGGCGAGTACCGCTACCGCTTCCTGTTCTCGCTGGACGGCGGTCGCACTGTCACGCCCCTCGGCGCGACGGAGGACACGACCGACCCCCTGTCCGCGACGACCTGGCGGTCGATCTCGAGCCGCGCGCACGGGCCCTGAGCGGGTGCCGCGTGACGACGCCCCCGGGGAAGAGCCCGAGCCGCATCGGCGCGAACCGGCAATGCATCCGGGGTTGCCGAGGTCGACTTCGCGCTCCGGGTCCGCCCGGGCCGACGAGACGCGCATCGGGCACGCGCGGGTTCTGCGATCCGGAGGACGTATCGGCATTGGGCGGCTGAAGCCCGCACCGTGATGCGGGTGCCGCTGGTCACCGGGCGCTTGTCGGCTCAGCGATGGTCGCCTACGCTGGTCGAATGAAACTGACCGCGCTGACGGTGTCCAACTTCCGAAGCCTCGGCGACGATGTCCGGATCGAGTTCAGCCAGCTCACCGCGCTCGTCGGGCCCAACGGTTCCGGGAAGAGCAACGTGGTCGATGCCCTTCGATTCGTGGCCGACGCGATGCACATGGGACTTGGTGGCGCGATTTCACACAGGCACGGGATCGATGCCGTTCGGAGATGGAGCGGCGGTCATCCGTTCAATATGTCCATTCGGCTGGAACTCGAGCTCGACGAGGGGCCGGCGGAGTACGGGTTCGAGCTGACGGGTTCGAAGGACGAGGAGTACCGGGTCAAACGTGAGCACCTCCATTCCGTCACCCACGCGGGCAACATCGCTTTCGAGACGGAACGCGGTCGCTGGCTTCGTGGGGCCGAAGGACTTCGACCGGCGCTCGATGAGCAGTCGCTGGCGCTCCCGCTCATCGCGGGCGACGAGCGGTTCCTCCCGGTCCACGCAGCGCTGAAGGCCATTTCGGTCTATTCGATCTTCCCCGACACGCTGCGCGTACCCCAGAAGTACAGCCCGATCAAGCCGATGAGCCGCCATGGGGACAACTGGGTCTCGGTGCTGCGAGATCAGACGCCCGAGACGTGGAAGCCGGAACTCGTCGCCATGCTGCACCGCCTGACCGGCGACATCGTCGACATCAAGATTTCCCCGGCTGCCAGCTACCTTCTGGTCCAGTTCCGCCATCACAGCTCCCATCGGAAGGCAAAGTGGTTCGACGCGGCCCAGGAGTCGGATGGAACGCTGCGCGTCGCAGGCATCGTCACGGCCCTTTGTCAAGAGCCACCCGTACCCATCATCGGAATCGAGGAGCCGGAACTGACCGTCCACCCCGGGACGGTCGAGATGTTATACGACCACCTGAAGCAGGCCAGCCGGCGCAGCCAGGTGATTCTTACGACCCATAGTCCCGAGCTCCTCCGCCTGCTGGCGCCCGCTGACATCCGCGTCGTGGAACGCCGGGACGGCGTGACGACGGTTCGGAGGATGGCCCGGGAGCAGCGCGAGGTCGTCGAGCGCGGCCTCTTGCACCTCGGCGAAATCATGCTGATGGAAGGGTTTCAACAGGACCTCCCGCTGAATGACTCGGACGTCCCTTGAGTCGAATGTATCTGGTCGTCGAGGGGCACGGCGAGGTTCGGGCGGCGAGCAACCTGGTCACGCGCCTCTGGCAGGACCTCGGGCGTCCGACGCCCTGGTCCGAGCCGATTCGGTGCCGGAGTCTGGAACGCCGGGAGGGCCTGACCAAGGCGGCCGAGCTCGTTCGGTGCAAGAGAGATGTCGCCGGACTCCTCATCCTCCGGGACGAAGACGACGCATGCCCGAAGATGCGCGGGCCGGAGGCCGCGGCGTGGCTGCGCGCACTCGAGCTTCCGTTCCCGACGGCGCTCGTGCTCCTGCACCGCGAGTACGAGGTGCTGTTCCTTGCGTGTGCGGGTGAGCTCGCCGGACGTCCCCTGAGAGGGGATGACGGCCAGACCCGGCCCGGGCTCCTCCCCGGTACGAGATTCGTCGGCGACCCGGAGTCGGTTCGCGGGGTCAAGGAGTGGCTGAGTGAACGCTTCGGATCAAGCAGGGCCTACAAGCCGACGTTCGATCAACTGCCGATGACCCGCATGCTGAACCTCCAGACCCTGCGGGTCGCCGGGCCACCCTGCTTCGGGACCCTGGAACGCGCGCTGGGTTTTCTCGGCCAGGCGGGCGCCGGACAGGTCTACCCCCCTGCGCCTTGAATCGTGGCCCCAAGCCCGAAGCCCGCCCACGTCGCTCGTACGTCAGCGCCCACCGCCCGCAACTCGGCGTCCAGGCACGTTCACGAGGCGTCCCCGCCTCAGCGCCCCCCGGCGAGAATCGCGCGCATCTGCGCCACCGCCGGCACCGGGACGTCGGCGAGCTCGAACGCCTCGACGACCACCGTTGCGTGCCGGCGAGCGGTGTCCAGGTCTCCCCGCGCATGGGCGCGACGCGCCTCGCGGGTGTGCACCACGAGCCCGTGTATGGACATGCCGGCGCGCGACAGGCTGACGCGGTCGAGCCGGGTCGCCAATTCGGTCTCACCCGCGTCGTCGAGCAGGAGCGTCAGGATGGGCGCAGTGTCCGTGGTCGCGAGGTAGGGCCGCCACGCATCGACCGCGGCCGCGACGGCGCCGCGGTCCCAGTGCTCGGCGCCGGCGAGCAGCGTCTCGGCACCGGGCCAGTAGAGACCACGGAAGTGTCCGCTCTCGGTCAACGCGCGCAGCCGGGCGAGGCAGGCGCCGCGGCCCCCCGGGCTCCCGACGAGGCACAGGTGGGCGGTCGCCCGTGGTCCCGTCGCCGCCCAGGTGGAGACACGGACCGGCTCCGCCAGCACGAACCGACGGATCAACTCGTCGGCGAGTTCGGGACCGCGACCGAGCGCGATGGCCAGTTCGAGGGCAGGGTAGAGGATCAGCGAGGAAAGGCCGACGCTGTCGCCGACGTCCGGGGCCGCGAGCAAGAGGCCGCGCAGGCGCGCGTACGCCGCTCCAACCCGGGCCTCGGCCGCGTCGACCAGGGCGAGCGCGCCTTCGGCCAGGTCCTCCTGCCCCGAGAGCCCGGAGAGCCGCGCGGCGAGCGTGCGGACCTCCTCGCGACGGCCGGCATCAATCAGCGTCGTGATGAGGCTGATGGTGTTCAGTCGGCCCCGGGGCGCGAGCAAGAAGGAGCGACGCTGCGACCGCAAGCGTCGCTCGGTCAGCGCGGCCGTCGAAACGCCCGGCGAACTGCTCCAGCCGCCCATCGTCCACGCGTGCACGACCTCGGGCATCCAGCCCTGGTAGGCCAGCGCTGCCACGTCCTGACCGTTGCGACCGAGGCTGGCGAGGGCGTTGAGTTCCCAGACCTCGGGGTTGCGCGGATCGTCCAGGCACGCCCGGCGCGCCGCCTGTCGGGCGCGATCGTTGTCCCCGGCATCGAGATGCGCGCGGGCCTCGAGCGCGGCCTTCATTGCGCGGGCGGCGGAGGGCGCGTCCGGCGGAATGGACGCAGCCTCGGCGGACCGCAGGTCGGCGGCGCGCCCGCTGGCCGCCGTCTCGGTCCAGCGAGTCCTCGGACCGACCTCGGCCTCGTCGCAGGCCGCACGCAGCGCCGCGCTCCCCTGTCGCGTCAGCTCGCCTTGCAGCGCGCGAACAGGGGCGCAGGACGCTTCGAGACCGCTCTCGGCCGCCGAAGCGAGCGCCAACCGGACGAGGGCATCGAGCGCGGCCGGGGTACGGGCCAGCCCCCATTCCTCGACCGCCGGTGTCAGGGCGGCGGCGCGCGGCAGGTGGCCGTCCGCAGAGAGGCGGTCCATCGCGGCGATCACGGCGTCGTGCAGCGTCGGGCCGCGACCGGCCGATTCGCCGTGCGCGGTCTCGCCGGGGTCCCGCACGACGAGGCGCACGGTGAAACCATCGGGCAGGACGCGAACGACCCCGTCGAGCCAGCGTCCGCCTTCGCGTTTCGCGGCGTCGATGGCACGGCGGCGGGCGTCGGGGGCGACGTAGGGATCATCGGGGAAATCGCTGCTCGGCTCGCGGGGCAGGCCGAGCAGCTCGGCGGCGAGGCGGGTGCGCTGCGTCTCCCCGCCGAGCCAGGGGGTCGCCAGCCGGCAGGCGACGTGCGCGCCCGCCGCGCCGAGCCACCCCGAGGGGCCCTCGAGGCCCTCGACGGCGAACTGCGGACACGAAAGAACGTCGGCGGCGCCGAGCCCGGTGGTGACCCTCTCGGAGTGAGCGGGTGCGCCGGGGGGGCGCTCGAGGACGAACCACATCCCGACCATGCCGAAAATCCCGACCGCAGCGCCTGCGAGACCCACGGCGAGGCGCCGGCGAGCCGGCGGCGGAGCGCTCACCGGAGCCGACGTCGGCTCGGTCGCCGTGACCGGGACCGTCGCCCCGACCCCCACTACCTGTGAATCGAGCCTGACCGGGCGCGTCTCCGCGGCGGGTCCGTTCATCGCCTCGAGCGCGGCGAAGAGCGCCGCGCCGTCGGGGTACCGGGCGTCGGGATCGCGGGCGAGGCAGCGCATGATCAGCGCCTCGAGCGCCGCGGGCAACACGACCCCCAGCGCGCTCGGCTCCGGCGGCGTGTCGCGCAGCGCGGCGACGAGGACCTCCATCGTCGAGCGTCCGCCGAAGGGGCGACGACCCGTCGCGATCTCGTACAGGACCACACCGAGGGCATAGACGTCCGTGCGGGCGTCCACGGGGCGACCCATCGACTGCTCGGGCGCCATATAGCCGGGGGTGCCCTGGATGGCGCCGTCGACCGTCGTGTCCGGCAGACCCGCGAAGTTCGGGGCGGGCGTGCCGCTGTCGAGGGGCAACCGCTTGGCCAGACCGAAGTCGAGCAGCTTGACCTGCCCTTCGAGCGTCAGCCCGATGTTCTCCGGCTTGAGATCCCGGTGGACGAGCCCGGCCGCGTGGGCCCGCGCGAGCCCCTGTGCCGCGGCGATGCCGATGCGAAGCACCGTACCCACGGCCTGCGGCCCGCCCGTGAGGCGGTCCCGGAGGGTGCCGCCGTCGACGAACTCCATCGCGATGAAAAGGCGCCCTTCGACCTCCCCGACTTCGTAGATCGTCGCGACGTTCGGGTGCGTCACGGCGGCGGCGGCGCGCGCCTCGCGCAGAAACCGGCGCTTCCGATCGGGATCGCTCGCGTAGTCCTCCGGCAGCACCTTGAGCGCGACCGCCCGGTGCAGCCGTTCATCGAGCGCGCGATAAACGAGCCCCATGCCGCCCTGACCGAGCTTCGCCTCGATGAGGAACGACGAAAGCCGCCGTCCGAGCATCGGATCGTGGCTGGCGTCGAGCGTCACGGCGGTCTCCGCCGGCGGGTGTACGTTCTCTGAGGGCGTCTTCAACGGATGGGCAGCATACACCAGCCGCCCGCCCTCCCCATACCACGACACCGATGACCCGCCCCCATGTTGCCGGTTCACCCGAGGTGTGCGATCTTCCGGCCGTGCGCGCCACCTCCGTCGATCGGCTGCCCAAGGTGCAGCCCACGCAGTTCGGAAAGTACATCCTGCTCGACCGCATCGGCATGGGCGGCATGGCGGAGATCTTCCGGGCGCGGGCACTCGGGGCCGCGGGCTTCCAGAAGCAGCTCGTCATCAAGAAGATCCTGATGCACCTCGCGGAGAACGACGAGTTCGTCCGCATGTTCATCGACGAGGCGAAGATCGCCGTCTCGCTCCAGCACGCCAACGTCGTGCAGATCTTCGACCTCGGTGCGGTGCGGCAGGAGTACTTCATCGCGATGGAGTACGTGTTCGGCAAGGACCTGCTGAACCTGCTCATCCGCTGCACGCACCTGCGCATCCGCATCCCGCAGAAGCTGGCCGTGTTCATCCTGTGCGAGACGTTGAAGGGCCTGGAAGCGGCCCACAATGCCGTCGACAGCCGCGGCAACCCGCTGAACATCATTCACCGGGACGTCTCGCCGTCGAACGTGCTCATCAGCTACGACGGCGAGGTCAAGATCGGTGATTTCGGGGTCGCGAAGGCGACGCGTCGGGAGGCGGCGACCAAAACCGGCACCATGAAGGGCAAGCTCGGGTACATGAGCCCCGAGCAGGTCACCGGGCAGGAGATCGACGCCCGGGCGGACCTCTTCAGCGCCGGGATCATTCTCTACGAGATGCTGGCGATGAATCGGCTCTTCCACGGGAAGACCGAGCTCGAGACGCTCATGATGGTGCGCGACTGCGACGTCGCCGACGCCGTCGGGAAGCTGCCGCCGGACGTGCCCGAGCCCCTGCGCCGCATCTTGCTCAAGGCCCTGTCCCGCGAGCGGGAGGGGCGCTTCCAGACGGCGACGGAGCTGCTCGACACGCTGCTCGACTATCTCTTCAACGAGAAGCAGCGGGTGACGACCCAGGACATGGGCCGCTTCATGAAGTCGGTCTTCGCCAAGGAGATCGAAGAAGAGGTCGCGCGGCAGGAGGACATCGACAAGGCCGTCGCGGAGCTCGCGGGCATTCTCACCGGCGAGAATCCCGGCCCCAGCGTCGGCCCCTCGGGTCCGCAGCGTGTCCCCCGGACGCCCGCCCCGCCGGTCGTCCCGGCCCCGCCGCCGCCGCGCTCGACGCCGCCCGCCCCCGTGACGCCCGCGACGACCTCGCCCCCGGTGTCGTCCGGTCCCCGTGCCCAGACGCCCGTCCCCCCGCCCGGACCGCCCGCCGAGGCCACGGGCTGGACCGAGAAGAGCCGGTTCCGCATCCGGGACGGCGAGGGCATCGTCTACGGCCCGATGGGGTTCCGCACCCTCGTCGAGATCATGAACCGCGACGGCCTCGGCGCCGCGGAGGAGGTCTCGGTCGACGGCGCCGGCTGGGTCGCCGCCGGCGAGCTGCCCGGCCTCATGGAAGGCCTGTCGGACCAGCGCCCGGCCCGCGATCCGGACTTTCAGGGCGGGTTCGAGCGCCGAGACTTCTCGCGCATCCTGTATCGCTACGCGGTCTGCAAGGCGACCGGGCGCATGCACCTCGAGGCGGGCAGCAAGCGCAAGGAGATCTTCTGGCGCCGGGGTCGGCCCGAGTACGTCACCAGCAACCTGCGCAGCGAGCTGCTCGGCGAGTACCTCGTCGACCGTCGCCTCGTCTCGCGGGCACGCCTGAACGAGGCGCTCTCGGCCCTCTCGGACCACGGCGGCCGCCTCGGCGACGCCCTCGTCCACCTGAACCTGCTGACGCCGCACGACCTCTTCACCGCGCTCAGCTCACAGGTCAAGGCCAAGCTGCTCGAGGTCTTCTCGTGGACGTCGGGGCGGTACGCGTTCTATCGGGGCGAACACACGACGGCCCAGATCGTGCCGCTCGAGCTCGGCGCCTACGCACTCATCAACGAGGGCGTGTGCCGCCGGCTCGCGCTCGACGAGCTCAAGAGCCACTTCGACAATCGTGAGCAGCTCGGCTTTTTCCGCTGCGACCACAAGGTCATCTCGCCCGAGGATCTCCAGCTCTCGACCAAACAGCTCCGCATCTGGAACGCGGTGGGCCACGGCCCGCCCATCCATGAGCAGCTCGGTCGTCTGCTCGCCATCCCCGGCGTCGACGAGGCCGACGTCTATCAGGTCCTCTTCCTGATGGAACGCCTCGATTTCGCGACGCTCGGCCACGAGGTCGGGCGAGACTGAACGTCGTTCGATGCGCCCCCGCCGAATCCAACTTGACAAAGCGGGGAAGTTCGTCGATTCGAGCGGGTGACGAGATACCGACACGCGAGGACATTGGGATGCCGTTCTTCCTGGACTTCTACGCATTGAGCGCGGCGCAAATGGTCAAGGTGCGCAGGAGCGAGGGCGTCGAAGGCCTGCGCAAACGCTGTGAGGAGTTCGGCGAGCACCTCGGCCGGACCGAATTCAACGACGCGCCGAGCGACCTCTTCGACGGCCTCGATCAGATCCTCGGCACGCGGCTCTCCGAGCTGCTCGGCGCAGAGATCGGGGACCTCGACGGTCACGCGACGACGCCCCGCGTCGGCCACCTGAGCGAAGACGACATGTCGGACGCCATCGACAACCTCGAGCAGCTCTCCGAGGCCATCGATCTCGATCCGGACGAAGAGGACGACGAGGACTTCGACCGCGCTCAGCAGTTCGAGCTGCGCAGCCGCGCCGAGGAGATCTCGGACGATCTCGGGCTCGTCTTCGACGACGACTTCGCGAACATGATCCACGACCTGCTCGACAACCTCCGCGCGGCGCGCGACGAGGACGCCGAGATCATCGCCTTCGTCAACGGCTGAGCCGCGATGGCGGCCCTGCGCGCGGGGCGCCTGGCGGCGCTGCTGCTCGCCGTGACGGGCTGCAAGAACATCACCGCGGGCCGCGCGCCCGCCGGGACGGTGGGGGCCGCCTGCGGCACCGCCGACGACTGCCGGGCCGGCACCGACCCGGTCTGCCTGGGCATGCCCGAGGGGTACTGCTCGTTCGCCTGCGGGGCGGGCGGCGGGGACGACTGCGGGGGCGAGGCGGTCTGCGAGGGACTCGACGCCCACGCGCGCTACTGTCTCGACGGCTGCCTTTTGCGCAACGGCAACGACGACTGCCGCCCGGGATACCGCTGCGCCGCGCGCCCCGAGATCGACAACGTCGACGGCGAGCGCGTGGGCGTTTGCCGCCCTTCCTGTACCCGGGACGCGGACTGCGAACGCGGCACCCGCTGCGAGGCCTCTTCGGGGAGCTGCCTCGCGCCCGGTGGCCGGGCCGTCGGCGAGCCCTGTCTGCGAGCCGCCGAGTGCTCCGGGGCGCTCTGCCTGCTCGGTCCGGGTTTTCGGGGCGGCATGTGCTCGGCCCGCTGCGGCGAAGCCGATGCCCCCTGCCCGGATCGCGGCGTCTGCGTGGCCGTCGCGGCGAGCCCCCTGTGCGCCCTGCCCTGTGACCCGGCCGAGCCGGGTGCGTGCCGGACCGATGAGGGCTACCGCTGCCGGACGCTGCCGGGCGGGCTCTCGGTCTGCCTGCCGGGCTGCCGCGACGACGCGGATTGCGGGGCCGGGACGCGCTGCGACGGGGGCACCGGGGCGTGTGTCGAAGCGCCGGCCGGCGCACCGCTCGGCGGGGCCTGCACCGCCGATGCCGACTGTGAACGCGGTGCCTGCGCCCTGGACTGGCCGGGGGGCGCCTGCACGAGCCCGTGTCCGTGTCCGAGCGACGCGCGCGTCCCGTGCGCGCCCGCCCTGGAGGCCGGCCGCTGCGTCGGCCCGTGCACGGCGGACGCCGAGTGCCGCGAGGGGTATCTCTGCCAGGACGGCGCGTGTCAGCCCCCCTGCACGGTGGACGCCGACTGCGGCTTCCATCGCTGCGATCCGGCCACGGGGCGGTGTCTCGGACCCGCCCCGACGCCCGCCACCCGAGTCGAGGTCGTCACCCTCGCCGAGAGCGTGCCCGTCAGCGGCGCGCCGGGCGAGGCGCTGCGCGTCGAGGTCCCCGAAGGCATCCTGGGGCTCGGCCTCGTCGTCGACGGCCAGGGTGCCGATCCCCTCGTCCTCGCCGAGCTCATCGACCCCGACGGCCGCGTGCTCTACGACCTCGAAGACCCCCTGCGCAGCGCCGCGCGGTTCTTTCCCGCCGATCAGACGGTCGCCGCGATCCTGCCGGTCACGCCCGGAACGGCCCCGCGGGCAGGCACCTACCGCTTCCGGCTCATCAAGGCCGGCCCGACCCGCTACGTGCGCGTCCGCGCCGTCTTCAAGACCGGCCCGCAGACCGGCACGGCACGGCTCGACGCCAACTTCGTCTTCGTCGGCGTCGAGGGCATCGACGCGGGCCGGGCGCCGGGTGACGGGGACTTCCAGCAGATCGTCGACAAGTTCCGGACGTTGCTCGCGCAGGCGGGCACCGGCGTCGAGATCGGGCGGCTGCGGGTCTGCGACGCCCCGGCCGCCGAGGCCCGCCATCTCGCCGTCGTCGACACGACCGACGGGCCGGGGAGCGAGCTGTCGCGCCTTTTCGAGCTGAGCGGGCAGGTGGGCGCCTGGGGCTGCGATGCCGCGGCCGGCCTGAACTTCTTTCTCGTCGACGAGATCCGCGGCGGGCGGGACGGTTACACGATCCTCGGCGTGGCCGGCGGCATCCCGGGACCGGCGGGCGTTCACGGCACGCCCCACAGCGGCGTTGCGGTGACGCTCTCGGGGTACAAACGCAACACCGATCGCGTCTCGCGCACGCTCGCGCACGAGGCGGGGCACTACCTCGGCCTCTTTCACACCACCGAGGCGGAGGGCACGCTCTTCGACCCCCTCGACGACACGCCCCGCTGCGGCCGGGACCGCGACGCGGATGGCAGCGGCCTGCTCGACTACACCGAGTGCCTCGGCGGGGGCGCGGAGAACCTCATGTTCTGGGCCTCCGGTCGGACGGCGCGCACGATCAGCCCGCATCAGGGGTTCGTCGTGCGGGGGAGCCCGGCGCTGAGATGATCCGGCTCGCCCCCTTCGCCCTCGCCGTCCTTCTGGCGGCGCCCGCACCGCCGGCCCCGCCGCCACCACTGCCGGCCGTGCTCACGGGGTATGAATACGTGCCGCCGCCCGCGCGTCGGACCGAGGCGGAGCGGCGCGCCCTCATCGCGGTCGCCGCCCACGCCGACGAGGACCCCGTCATGCGAGCCCGCGCCCTGACCCTGCTGCTCGACGCGCCCGAGGCCGACACCCGGGCCGAGGCGCTGCGCATCATCCGCCTGTTCCTGGCCGAGACGACGGAGCCCTTCCTCGTCCGCAAGGGCGTGCGGGCCCTCGGCCGCCTGCAGGGCCCCGCGGCGGGCCCCGAGCTGATCGCCCGTTTCCGCGCGGCCGGGGCGGACGTCCGCCTGCGAGAAGCCTGTGCCGAGGCCCTGCGCGACCTCGGCGCGGGCTTCGCGTCGCAGCGGCGGCGGTTCGCCGAGACCGAGCGCGATCCGGTCGTGCGGGCGATCCTGCTTGCGCCCGGGCCCGCCGCGCCGCCGCCGACCCCTCGCCCCTTGAAACCCACACCGAAAGGCACGCCCCCATGACGACTGTTCTCGCCTCCGGCCTTCTCGCGCTCGCCGGCCTGCTCGCCGCCCCGCCGGTCGCCCCCAAGTTCCCGAGCTCCGACGTCGTGCCGCCGGTGACGAAGGCGGCCGACGGCTCGACCCTGCTCGAGCTGCATCAGCTCGTGTGCGTGTTCCAGGAGGGCGAGCCGGACGCCCTGCCTTACACCGCGAAGACGCCGGCCGAGTGCGAACGGGTGAACCGCGCTTCGGCGGACAAGCGTAAGAAGTCGTTCAAACGACTCCGGATCCGCGCCGGCAAGTACATTTTGCGGGTCGTGAACACCAACGTGCCGTGGCCGACGGCCTTCGACCTGCGCGGCGAGCGCGACGTGGCGCTGCCGACGGCGGTCGCCAGCGAGATCCAGCCGGGCACGGGCAAGGAGATCAAGGTCACGCTGGAGCCCGGGCAGTACGTCTACACCGATCCCGTCTCGAAGACGGCGACCTACGAACTGCTCGTCGAGCGCTGAGCGCGGGCGTCCGCGGCGTCAGGGCCGGCGGGCGACGAGCACGACGGGCGCGTA
The DNA here is from genome assembly GCA_023150895.1 of Myxococcota bacterium. GTDB lineage: Bacteria > Myxococcota_A > Bradymonadia > UBA7976 > UBA1532 > CAINDO01. The sequence goes on from JAKLJY010000030.1 coordinate 60,700, forward strand.
ACCGTCCTCGACCTCGCGGGGCTCGACCCGGGCGTCGAAACCGACCTCGGCGAGCAATTCGAGCCAGACCGCCCGGGGGAAGAGGCCCTGCACGTGCTGATCGTGCAGCGCGCGCATCTCGCGTCCGTCGAAGTAGAGGCCCCCGTAGTCGACGATGAAGGTCTCGTCGTCGGGGTCCGGATCGCGGCTCCACTCGACGAACTCGAGACCGCGGCCGCCGACGTGCCGGGAGATGGGCTCGACGCCGGGCACGAGGTCCTCGCGGAAGTGGTCGGGCACGAAGAGGGCGACGCCGCCCGGGCGCGTGTGCTCGAACGCGGTGCGCAGCGCCGCCCGCAGGTCGTCGCGCGTCGCCATGTAGCCGATCGCGTCGTGGATGAAGACGGCATCGAACGTCCGCCCGAGGCGCAGGGTGCGCATGTCGCCCTGTGCGTGAATGCAGTCCGGGTTCTGCGCGCGGCTGCGGTCGAGCATGGCCTCCGAGACGTCGGAGAGGGTGCAGTCGAAGCGGCGGCGCAGGTACCAGGCGTTGTTGCCCGCGCCGGCCCCGAGCTCGAGCAGCGAAGGACGGGCCGCCGCGTCGGACGGCAAGCCGAGGGCGGCCCGGAGCCAGTCCCCATACTCGGTCGCCTCGTCTTCGTGTTCGTCGCGCGGGTCGAGCAGGTCGTAACAGTCGGACAGGTCGTCGTAGAGTCGCATGGGGTGACGATGCCGAACACCCGCCCGCCGTTGCCAACCCGCCGCACGACGGCTACAACCCGCGCATGCACGACACCCACAGCACCTCCACCGTCGGTCATGCCGTCGTCACCGGGGCCTCGTCCGGCATCGGCGAGGCGGTCGCGCGGGCCCTCGCCGCCCGCGGCTATGCGCTGACCCTGGTGGCCCGCCGCGCCGAGCTCCTCGACGGGCTCCGGGCGTCTTTGAACACGCCCGTCCGCGTCTTCGCTCGCGACCTGAGCGACAGTGACCACGCCGCGGCGTTCCTGCCGGAGGCCGAGGCGGCCAATGGCCCCGTGGACGTGCTGGTGAACAACGCCGGCGTGCAGTACCTGGGTGCGTTTGCGGAGTTCGACCCCGCCGACGGCGAGCGCCTTCTGCGCCTCAACGTCTTCACGCCGCTCCGGCTGACGCGGGCGGTGCTGCCCGGCATGCTCTCGCGCGGGCGGGGCGCCATCGTGGACATCGCCTCGCTCGCCGCCATCGCGCCGACCCCGTACATGGGCTATTACAACGCCTCCAAGGCGGCACTGGCGGCCGCGTCCGAGTCGTTGCGGGCGGAGGTGGCCGGCCGCGGCGTGCACGTCGTGACGGTCTACCCGGGCCCCGTGGACACGGCCATGGGACAGGCCGGTTACGCCGCCTACGGCGACAGCGTCGCGGTCAAGGCCACGCCCATGGGCACCCCCGAGGTCATGGCCACGCAGATCATCCAGGCGATCGACGACCGGATCGACCGGGTCATCTATCCCAAGGCCTACTGGGCGGCGCGGTGGTTCCCCGGCACGACGCGGTGGTTTCTCGACCGCTTCACGCCGCGGCCCGCCCCCAAGCGCTGAGCGCCTGCGCTCACTCGTCCGTCGGGCGCCGGGGCCGCGGGCGGGGCGTCGGGGCGGGTCCGAGGGGTTCCGCCGCGCGGCGCGCGACGTAGGCCTCGTGGAAGGCGCCGATCTTCGAGACGACCGTCTCGATCTGCACCGGGGGCGGCAGGATCGTCGTGCGGAAGTGCCACGTCTCGGCCGCCTGTCCGAAGCCGGTGCCGGGCACGAGACAGATGCCCGTCTCCTCGAGCAGATCCATGCAGTATTCTTCGTCCGTCACGCCCGGCGGCAGGGCAATGCTCGGGAAGGCGTACATCGCCCCGGTGATCGGGTTGCAGCGGATGCCCGGGACGGCGTTGAGCCCCGCGGCGAGCACGCGGGCTTTGTGGCGGAGCCCATCGAGGATTTCGCGCCGCTCGCGGTCGTAGACCGGAAAGCTCGGATCGCCGGGCTTCGGCGGGCGGACCATCAGGTACGTGACGATCTGCCCGACCGAGTTGGCGCACAGACTGACCGACTGCAGCTTCGTGAGCTCGGCACGGACGTCCTCGGGCACGTTGCGCAGCTCGACATAGCCCCCCCGGTGCCCGCACTCGCCCAGGAAGCCCTTGGAGACGGAGTGGAAGCTGAACAGCGAGACGTCCTGCAGGCCGCGGTCCTCGAGCACCTGGGCGAACGAGACGAAGCGGTCGCCCGGAACGTAGAGGTTCTCCTGGTAGACCTCGTCGGCGAGCACGGTGAGGCCGTGCTTGGCGGCGAACCCGAGCACCATGCCGATGTTCGTCTCGTGCAGCACCGCCCCCGTGGGGTTGCCCGGGTTGATGACCACGATGGCCCGCGGACGGACACCCCGTTCGCGCGCCCCGGCGTAGGCCCGCTCGAGCGTCTCGCGGGAGAGCTCCCATCCCGAGCGTTCGTCGAGCGCGTAGGGCACGAGCGCCCCGCCGTAGAGCGTAATCGTCGCCGAGTAGAGGGGGTACTGCGGGATGGGCACCATGATGCCGTCCCGCGCGTCGTCGATGAGCAGCCGCAGGACGGACTGCGCCGCCTTGCTCGCCCCGTCCGTCAGATAGATCGCCTCGGGATCGGCGGCGATGCCGTCCCGGCGCCGGATGAACTCGGCGACGGCTTCGCGGACGAACGCATAGCCCCGGCTGTCGGTGTACGCCCCGAGGCCATGGCGTGAGCCCGCGAGCACCTGCCGCGAGACCTCGACCGCGTCGGCGGGGAAGCTCTCGGGGGGCAGGCGGTCGAGCAGCTCGGGGTACTCGCACAGGGCGAGCACTTGGCGGACCCAGGTGAGGGGCCGTTGCCCGAGCGCCTGCGGGTTGCCGATGTTGCAATAGATGATCGCCCGCCCCGCGCGCTCGAGCGCCTGGGCTCGGGCCACGATGGGCCCCCGCACCGCATACTGCGTCTCGCGCACGGCGCGGCCGATGTCTTCGACCTTCATCGTCATGCGCCGCTTCTATCATGGTTCCCGGCGCGGTGCCCGATCGGCGGGTCGCGGGTGAACGCGGCGGGCGAGGGAGAACCCGCCGGCGCGCTCAGGGGCAGGGCACGAGGGCGAGCAGGCGAGCCTCGAGGGCGTCGACGTCGAGATCGGCCCCGTCACCCGCCGCAATCGCGACCATCGAGTCGGCGGCGGCGGCGTCCCGGACGCGGATCGCGCGGTCGAGGGCCTGCGTCCAGATGCCGATGAACGCCCAGTGCGCCGCCCGAGCCTCACCCTCCGCCCCCACGAATGCGCGCAGGCGGGTGGTCAGGATGCGGATCGCCGCGTGGTCGAGGGCGACGTCGAGCTGCCCCAACGCAATGGCCTGCTGGTCGAGGTTCACGGCCGCCTCGCCGTTGTCGAGCTCGCGCCAGCAGTGGGTCGCCAGCGTCCCGTCGAAGACGCGATCATGGTTTTCCGCCCCGGTCGCCGCCACGTAACGCGCCAGGCCGGCCGGTTCGCCGCGCGGGGTGGCCGCCGTGTAGTAGGCGTGCGACGAGTCGCAGTCGGCGATGGCCGTCGCACACGAGGCCGACTCCTTGTAGACGCTCGTGTAGAAGAACCAGAGCAGCGCCGCCTCGATGCGCGCGGCGTTGGTGCCCATGTCCTGACCCGCCATGCCCGCGTCGAAGGCGGCGACGACGATGGGCAGGATGCGGCCCGGCCCGACGCAGTAGTCGGGATACATGGCCGGCACGCCCGCCGTGCGGCAGTTCGTGCCCTCGGGCACGCTGGCGGCGAAGTGCTGGTCGTACCGGCGCTGCACGCGGCTGTCGATGCCCTCGGCGACGGCGTAGAGCTGGCGCGCGTCGGAGAAGTGCGCAGCGGCGAGGGCCGCGTTGTTCCAGAGCAGGTCCCCGATCTGATCAAATGCCTCGGTCCGGGCGATGGTGCTGATGTTGTCCGGGTTGAAGGCGTGGAAGGTCAGGTCCTGGCTCACGCAGCCCTCGAAGCCCGGGCCGGCCGGGAAGTCCGAGGCGAGCGGCTCGCAGACGACATCGTCCGTGGCGCCATTGCAGTCGTTGTCCTGCTGGTCGTAGATCTCGGCCGACGGCCCGGTGGCCCCGACGCACTCGTCGAAGTGGCCGTCGACGCAGGTCTGGGTGCCCTGCGCGCAGGTGCCGACGTCGCTGCCGCACGCGACGGTCTGCCCGTCGGTGCACTCGCAGGCGTCGCCCGCGCGGTCGTCGACGGTGCCGTTGCAGTCGTCGTCGATGCCGTTGCAGATCTCGGCGCCGGGGGCGGTCGCGCCCGTGCACTCGCCGAACTGGCCGCCGACGCAGGTCTGCTGGCCGAGGGCGCAGGCGCCGACGTCGCTGCCGCACTCGACGACGGCGCCGTCCTCGCACTCGCAGACCTCGCCTTCGCGGTCGTCGACGGTACCGTTGCAGTCGTTGTCGAGCCCGTCGCAGGTCTCTTCGCCCGGCGTCCCCTCGGCGGCGTCGCAGACCACGAGCCCGGCCGAGTCGCCCTCGCCACAGACCTGGACTCCCTCGGCGCGGCAGGCGCCGGTGCCCACGGCGCAGGCGTCGCCCACCCCGAGGCCTTCGTCGGTCTCGCCGTTGCAGTCGTCGTCGACGCCGTTACACGTTTCCGTCGCGCCCGTGTCGTCCACGGCGCCGTTGCAGTCGTTGTCGACGCCGTCGCAGACCTCGGGGCTCGGGCCGTCCGGACACGGATCAGGCGTTTCGCCGCCCGCGCCCCCGCCGCCGACGTCGCCCCCTTGCGGTTCACCGCCCGCACCGCCGGCGGGGTCGCCACCGGCGGGTTCGCCACCGCTCCCCCCGCTCGGGCCGGCGTCGGCGCCGGTGTCGCCGCTCGACGGGTCGCTCGATTCACAGCCCGCCGCCACGGCGGCGGCCGCGAGGGCCAGGGTCAGCATCAGTCTCGGGTTCATTTTCAAGGCAGGTCTCCACCCGGTCCCTCGGACCGGCCATGTCGGGGAATCAAGAGGCGTACAGGCACGCGTTCTCGTCGAACGAACGCGATGCTAGTCGACCCGCCAGACCCTCGCGATGCGGGAACTTGCCGCTTTTACGGCCGGACGCGGCGTAAGAATACGGATCGGAAGCCCGACGGGGGCCCCGACTACGGATCAATCCGCAGAACCCGGACCTGTCCGCCGGCACGACCGAGGCTGAACGACAGGCGGACCTCGCCCGTGCCGCGCACCATCCAGCTCACCCGGCTCCGGTGACTGCGCTCGGCATCGAGGCTCGGGTAGAGCCCGTGGGCGCCGAGCTGTCGCGGCCCCCAGCCCTGCAGCGGCGGCAACGCCTGCTGCGGGGCGCCGTCGACCAGGGTCACCCCCTCGCCCGTCGTGAGCGCGACGCTCGACCCCGGGCAGGACACCAGCGTCTCGCCCCGCTCGAGCGCCGTCGTCGACAGGAAACCGTGATTCTCGAACACCGCCTCGACCCGTGCGAGGCCGGCCCCGAGCGGCGTCACCGTCGCATGTGCCCGCACCTCCGGCAGGGCCCGGCGCAGGCGCTCCGCGATGCGAAACACCTTGTCGCATTCGGCCGGCAGCCGATCGATCGGCGGATTGCGCACCGTCCGCAGCTCGTCGAGGCCGCCGATCTCGACGGGACCGAGCTGCGGGTGGTCGAAGGGCCGCCACGGTGAGACGGCCTCGGGGTCCTGTGCGAAGTGTTCAATCAGCCCACGGACGATGGCGGGATCGGGCTTCTTGAAGAACGCCGCGGGCCGCTCGACGGTGAGCCCCGCCGCGCCATAGGGGTCCCAGATCTCGACGGTGTACCCCGGCACCCCGAAGACCGTCGCCATCGTGTCGGCCCACACGCCGACGATGGGCCGCTCGGGGTCGTACATGAAGTCCGGGTGGACGCGGATGACCCGCCAGCCCGTGCCGTCGGCGGCCTGCTCGGCGAGCGCCTCCATGAGGTCCACGTCGGCTTCCGGCAGGGGCGACGGCTTGCGGTACGGCTGCGTGAGCACGCAGCCCGTGTAGGTATGCAACGTCAGCGCGGCGCAGATGGTCGTGCGCGCGGCGAACGCCTCGGTGACGGCCCGGGCCTCGGGCTCGCTCATCGGGAAGGCGCCGCCGTCCATGCCGAACATGGAGAAGGGCGTCCAGCCCGAGGCGAAGTTGCGGTTGAGATCGAGGCCGTGCGCGAGCGGGGCGGCCGTCCAGGCGCCGCTGCCGGGTGCATCGGCGGGATCCGGGCCCAGAGACTCGCCCTCCTCGCAGGCGAAGAAGGCGTCGGCGGGGTCGTCGTCCAGTCGCCGCGGGCGCAGGTGCAGCGGAACGCCGGGGTCGTGCACGAAGGGGCCGGCCGGGTGCCGCCACCGCATCCAGCGGATCGCCCCGTCGCCGTCGAGATCGCGCGGCTCGAAGCCGACGCGGGCCTCGCCCGGACGGGGTGGCCGCAGCGTCGAGCGCAGGTACGGCGCCCCGTCGTGCATGGCCTGCAGGCCGTCCGGGCTGAGGCAGGGCGCGACGTAGATCGTGTGCGACGCGAACCAGGCGCGCAGCGCGTCGCCCTCGGTCCCCGGCTCGGCGAGACCCGCGAGCCAGCGTTCGACGGCCGCGACGGCAGCCATGATGCCCGCCCACTCGGCGCAGTGCGTGCCCGCGTCGAGCCACAGGGCCGGGCGCGCCTCGGGGTGTCCCGAGAGGTCGCGGTCCCCCAGGGTCACGAGCAGCAGCGGCCGGCCGTGTCGGCTCTCGCCGTACGTGCCGACGTGCAGGTAACGCGCGGCCGCCGGGTGGGCGAGAAGCCCCGACGCCCAGGCGTGCAGGCGGACGAAGTCCCAGTAAGTCGACGCCGTCATGGCGCAGCTCCGTGACCGGCGCAGACGGGCGGTGCCGCGTCGTACCGAGGGGCGGTGAAGGTGGCTTCGAGGCAGATGGCCGGTTCGCCGGTCGCCGTCCGGCAGCCGTAGTTCGGCTCGCGCCCGCCGCTGACCGCTTTGATCAGCGCCTCGAGGTTGGCGTATTGCCCGGGGCAGTCGCCGCAGTTGGGGGTCGTCGCCGCGCCCGCACAGCTCGCCGCGTCGTTGCCCAGGCAGGTGCAGACCGTGCGCAATGCGCTCTGCGGAATGCCGGCCTCGAGCACCAGGCCGTTCGTCAGCCCCTCGCACGCCGGGGCGACGTCGAAGCGCAGGCGCACCTGCTGAACCGGGATCGTGTGCGGGACGGGCAGACTCGGGGCGCAGTTCTTCGGGATTTCGTCCGTGCCGGCGTAAATGTTGATTGCCGCCGGCTCGGTCATGGTCAGCGTGCAGCCGGCGCGCTGCAGGTGAAAATCCACCGACGTCTCGGGCAGCTCGCACTGTGCCCCCGGCGCGCCGCCGGTGATCTCGGCCCCGTTGACCGCCCGGATCGAAACGGCGTCGCCCTCGACCCCGGTCACGATGAAAAAGACGTCGAGCTCGGCGGCGGCCATGTCCTTCGCCCAGCGCGTGTTGAGCTGCGGCACGGCCGGGTGCGGCCCCCCGTCGAGCGCGGTGAGCACCAGGCTGTCGAACCGGTAGACCTGCCCGACGGCGAGGCAGCCGCACGGGCCGGGTGTGCCGGCCTCGCCCGGGGAGCCCCCCGTCGCGCCCGCGGCGTCCACGGCGCCGCCCGCCACGTCGGCCGTCCCGGCCTCACGCGTGGCATCGAAGGCGTTGGGCGTCACGTCGACGGGGTTCTCGCACGCGGCGGTGCCGAGGCTCGCGGCGGCGATCACGAGCGTGAACGGCACGGCGCGCCGGCGACGAAACAGATCGAGCAGATGGCGGATCGAGCGCATGGACCGCAGCATGCCAAAGCCCGCCCGCGCGGGATACGACGACCCTGGACGACCGGCAGGTGAAGATGACGTTTCTGCAGCAGTACTGGCCGCTTCTGGCCGTAGCCCTCTGGTTCGCCTACAAGTTCTTCGCCGCGCGGCGGGTCGTGGCAATGCTGCCCGAGCTGCGGCGCGCGGGCGCGACGTTCGTCGATGTCCGCTCCCCCGCCGAGTTCGCCTCGGGCAACGTCCCGGGCACGGTGAACATCCCCGTCGGCGAGCTCGGCCGGCGCATGGGCGAGATCCCGCGAACGGCCCCCGTCGTCGTCGCGTGCGCCAGCGGCTCCCGCAGCGGGATGGCGCGGCTCATGCTCAGGAAGGCCGGCTACTCGAAGGTCTACAACGCCGGCAACTGGGCGAATCTGGGCCGCTGAGGCGCACGCAGCGCGGTTGCGCCGCCGGGCGGCTTGCCGGACGATGCGCCCATGCTCCGCCGCCGCCTCGCCCCGCCGCTGCTCTCGGTCGTCGCCGCATCGACCGCCGCGCCCGCCTTCGCCGGCGGGCTGGAGGTCCCCGAGCGGGGCGCCCGGGCCCTCGCCCGCGGGGGCGCCGCGACGGCCGCCGTAGACGACCCCACCGCCGTCGACCTCAACCCGGGCGCGCTGTCGCGCCTGCGCGGCGGACACGTCCATTACGGGCAGGATCTCGTCTGGGCGCACACCCGCTTCACCCGCGGCCGCACCCGCATCCCGCAGGACGCGAACGTGACGCCGGTGGCCGATCCCTTCGCCCCGGTCGAGAACGGCGACGCGTTGTTTCCGTGGGGGGTGACGCTGGCGGCGACGCACGACCTCGGACTCGACGGTTTCACGTTCGCGCTGTCCGTCTACGGGCCGCACGGCAGCGGGTCGTCGTCGTATCCGGTCGACGGCGGGCAGCGCTACATGACCACCGGCTACGAGGGTGTCATTCTCTTCCCGGGGGTCTCGGTGGCCTACGGCACGAAGAATTACGGCTTCGGCACGACGCTGCAAGCCGCCACCATGCCCGAGATGCGCTATCGCCTCGTCGTCGACGGGTTGCAGGGCGGGGCGCTCAACCCCCTGGCGAGCAGCGCCGAGGTCGAGGCCACGGTCGAGGCGAGCGATCCCTTCGCGCCGACGGCAATCGTGGGGGCCTGGTACCGCCCCTCCCCGGAGATCGAGGTCGCCGTGTCCGGCCGCGTCGTGCCGGTCTTCTTCCATGCCGAGGGGGATCTGTCGCTGGCCAACGTGCCGGGGCAGTCGGCCTTCACGCCGTCACAGCTCGCCCTCATCGGCTCCGGCGCGCAGTTCGACTTCACGCTGCCGCCGACCGCCCGCCTCGGCGTGCGCTACCGCGGTGGGGTGGGTGGCACCGCCCCGGGGACGGCCGCCCGCGAGACCTGGGACATCGAGGCCGACGTCGTCTACGAGGCCTGGTCCATGTTCGACCAGGTGCGCCTGGACCTGCGCGGCGACATCTCGCTCTACGGCCGCGAGCCCCTGCCCGATGTCTCGCTCGACAAGCGCTGGCGCGACACCCTGTCGTTCCGGTTGGGGGGCGACTGGCACGCGCTGCCGGACACCCTCACCCTGTCGGCCGGCGGTTTCTGGGAGCGCGGCGCGGTGCCCGTCAACTACGAGAACCTCGACTTCCCGTCCTTCGACCGCTTCGGAATCGGGGGCGGCGGTCGCGTGCGCCTGCCCGCGCTCGGCGGGGTGTCGCCGACGCTTGCCGTGGCCTACCAGCACGTCTTCCAGGAGACGCGCACGGTGAGCGAGACCTACGGCAAGGTTTTCCAGCACCGCCCGCTCGCACCCTGCCCGTCGGACTGCGAGGGCCGCAGCGGCGTGCCTGCCAACGCCGGCCGCTTCGAGAGCGGCTTCGATCAGCTCGCGCTCGCGCTCACCGTCGCGTACTGAAACGCCGCGACTACTCCAGGACCTCGACGGCGCCCGTGTCCAGGTCGTAGTAGGCCGGCACGATCTTCAGGGTGCCGTTGGCGACGGCCTCGCGGATGACCCCGGACTCTTTGACGAGGCGATCGGCGGCCCACAACACGTTCTCGTGCACTGCGGCGTCGACCGGGTCCTTGGGCTTGTCGTCGAGGGCGAGCTTCACGGGCTTCTTGAGGTTCTCGACGAGCGCGCCGATGTGGTCGTGCCCGGCCCCGTGGGCGGCCGCCGGCGGTGCGGCCTTGGACGCCTCGGGCGCGGCCTTGGTCTTGGGCGCGGGCGCCTCGTGGGCGTCGTCGTGCGCATCGCCGTGGCCGCCGTGTTTGCCCGCGCAGGCGCCGGGGTTCGAGGCCGACGTGACCTCGGCCCGGTGGTGTTTGCCCGCCGGTGCCCCGTGGTCGTCGCCGTGGGCGCCCCCGCCTCCGCCACCCGCCGTCAGCGCGTCGACCGTGGCCTTGATGGCCCCGCAGCGCTCGTGGCCGAGCACGATGAGCAAGGGCGTGTGCAGGTGCTCGACGGCGTATTCGATGCTGGCCATCTCGTAGTCGCCGAGGGCGTGGCCGGCCGTGCGCACGATGAAGAGGCGCCCGACGTACCGGTTGAAGACGGCCTCGGGCGGGACGCGCGAGTCGGAACAACTCACGATGATGGCCTGTGGCGCCTGACTCTGCGCCACCGCCGCCCGGCGCTTGGCGAGCGTCTCGCTGCGCTGGAACGACACATTGCCCGACATGAGATCCTTGAGGGACTCGTCCGCGCTCATCCCACCGGCCCGTGCGGCGCCCATGCCCGAAAGGGCGACACCACCGAACACGGCGCCCGTGATGATCATCTGCTGCAGCTTGCGCATCACTGTCTTCTCCTCGGCGTCTTCATTTCCCACGACACGGATCGGACCCGACGCTACGCCGATTGAGGGGTGAGGTGAAGAAAGTGCGCCGCGGCGTTTGCTTCGCGCACCCGCGCTCAGGCGAGCGCGCGCGCCCGGATGGTGGTCGCGAGGCCGCCGAGATCGGCGCAGATGGCCTCGGCGACGGGCGCGTCGAAGTCGATGATCACGTAACCGATGCGCGCGTTGGTGCCGAGCACCTGGGCGAGGATGTTGGCCTGGTGCTGCGCGATGATGCGGTTCACCTCGCCGAGCACGCCGGGCACGTTGCGGTGAACGTGAACGAGTCGGTGCGTGCCGGGCATGCGCGGCAGGTCGACGTCCGGGAAGCTCACGCAGCCCGCCGTCGTGCCGGCCGTCAGGTAGCGCGCAATCGCCCCCGCCACCTCGCGGCCGATGTTCTCCTGCGCCTCGCTCGTCGAGCCGCCGATGTGGGGCGTCAGGACCACGTTCGGCAGGCCGCAGAGCTCACTCTGGAAGTCGTCGCTGCTGTTGGCCTCCGGCTCGACCGGAAAGACGTCGACGGCGGCGCCGGCGAGGCGACCCGAGCGCAGCGCCTCCGCGAGCGCGGGGATGTCCACCACGGTGCCGCGGCTGGCGTTGATGAGCCGCGCGCCCCGCTTCATGCGGCCGAGCTGCGCCTCGCCGATCATGCGATGTGTCAGCGGCGTCTCGGGCACGTGCAGAGTCAGGAAGTCCGCCTCGAGCAAGAGCTCGTCGAGGCTGTCGGCCGCGCGGTTGTTGCCCATGGGCAGCCGTTGGACGATGTCGTGGAAGACCACCCGCATGCCCATCATCTCGGCGAGCACGCCCACCTGCCGGCCGATGTGGCCGTAACCGACGATGCCGAGCGTCTTGCCGCGCACCTCGTTCGAGCCCGCGGCGACCTTGCGCCACTGTCCCTGGTGCATCTCGCGGGTGCGGTCGCCGAGCTGGCGCGAGAGCATGATGATCTCGCCGATGATGAGCTCGGCCACGCTGCGGGTATTGCTGAACGGCGCGTTGAAGACCGCCACGCCCGCCGCGCCGGCCGCGTCGAGGTCGATCTGGTTGGTGCCGATGCAGAACGCCCCGAGCGTGACGAGCCCGGGGCAGGCCTCGAAGACCCGCGCCGTCACCTGCGTCCGCGACCGGATGCCGAGCACCGAGATGCCCTCGCCGTTGATGCGGTCGATGAGCTCGGCCTCTTTGAGGGACGTGCCGAGGGCGGTGACGGCGTGCCCCTGCCCTTCGAGGGCGTGGCGCGCGACCGCGTGGATGTTCTCGAGCAAGAGGATGCGGAGGGCGGCGGGGTCGCCGGTCGTGTCGGGTTCCATGGGGCCGGGAGAAACCGCAGATCGGGGGTCGGGGTCAAGGGGTCGCAGAGCGTCACAGCCCCCGCGCCCACTCCGACCGCAGCGGCACGCGGTGATCGAGGGCCGCGTCGATGGCCGCGACGATGCGCGCGCGGTCGTCCGGCAGACGCCCGGCGAGGGGCAGGTAGTTCGAGGCGTGGTTGGTGCGGAAGACCGCCCCCGTCGGGCGGGCCACGTCGACGAGCGTCCGCAGCTCGCCGAGCAGGCCTGCCACGTCGGGCAAGGTGAAGCGGCCGGTGCGCGCGAGACGGTCGATTGGCGTGCCCGGCACGAGGGTCAGCGTCAGCGCCGAGACGTAGTCCGGATCCATCGCAGTGACGAGGCGCCCCGAGGCCTCGGCGTGCTCGGCGCTGCGCTCGGTGCCACCCGCCCCGAGCAGGAAGATCGTCGAGAGTGCGAAGCCCGCCGCCCGGGCCCGCTGGGCCGCCTCGGCGTGCGCCGCGAAGTCCGCGCCCTTCGCGATGCGCTTCAGCGTGACGTCGTCGCCGGACTCTGGCCTGATGTAGAGCAGCGACAGGCCGAGGGCGCGCAACCGCCGCAGGTCGTCGTTCGTCTTGCCCGCCACTTTGCCCGCCGTGGCGTAACAGCTCACCCGCCGCACGCCGGGCATCCGCACCCGGATGCGCTCCAGAATGCTCGCGAAGTGTTCGACGGGCAGACACAAGGCGTCGCCGTCCATCACGAACACTTTGTCGAAGGGCAATTGTGGTCCGTACTGCCGCGCGGCCGCGTCGATGTCCTCGAGCGTCTCGGCGAGCGGGCGCGGCCGGAAGACGGGCTTGTCGCGGTACATGTCGCAGCAAGGGTCCGTCGGAAGATAACCGTTCAGAGATGGGCCGCGAACGACGAGACAGCTCGGGAGCGCGCCCGGACCAACCGACAGAGCCGTAGCAGCG
>JAKLJY010000310.1 GCA_023150895.1 Myxococcota bacterium
GCCGCGACCGGCGGCACGCCCGCCGCCGGTGGGACGCCTGCCGCTGGTGGCACGCCCGCGGCGGGTGGCGCCCCGGCCGGCGGCGACGGCTCGGGCGGCACGCTCGACGAGACCGACGCGGGACCGGCACCGGATCAGGGTGGCCCCGCGCCCGCGCCCGACGCGGACCTCGTCCCCCCGGGCGGACCGGACCGCATCCGGTTCCGCGCGCAGGTCGGCGCCGAGCCTTTCGCCTGCGGTCAAAGCTACGGCGGCCTCGGCCCGGCGGGCGACCGGACGGTCGAACTCTCGGACTTCCGGTTCTACGTCCACGGCATCGAACTTCTGACCGCAGACGGCAGCGCAGTGCCGTTCGTCATCGCCGACGAGGGTCTGTTTCAGGGGCAGGGCGTCGCGCTGCTCGACTTCGAGAGCGGCGGTTCGGCGTGCGGCGAGGGCACGATCAAGACGCACACCGAAGTGACGGGCATCGCCCCCCCGGGTGACTACGTCGGCCTGCGCTTCATCGTCGGCGTGCCGTTCGAGCTCAACCACGCCGCGGTGGACACCGCCCCCGCGCCGCTGAACTTCTCCGCCCTCTTCTGGAACTGGCAGGGCGGCTACAAGTTCGTGCGTATCGATGCCATCGGCCCGGAGCCGGCTGGCGGGGGCGCGCGGCCGTTCTTCCCGGTGCATCTCGGCAGCACGGGCTGCGACGGGACGCCCGCGGGTGGCGTGACGACGTGTGCGAACCCCAACCGCCCGACCGTCGAGTTCCCGGCGTTCGACCCCGCGACGGACGTCGTCGTGGCGGACTTCGCGGCGTTGGTCGACGGCCTCGACCCCACCGGAAACGCGCACGCCACACCGCCCGGGTGCATGTCCGCGCCCGTCGACGGGGACTGCGTCGAGGTATTGTCGAGCTTCGGCCTACCCATCGAGGGCGGCGTCCCGGCGATGGACTTCTTCCGCGTCGAACCGGTGTCGTTGTGATGGACCGCCTTCTGTTCGCAAGCCTCCTGGCGCTCGGTCCGGCGGCGTGTGGGGCGTCCGACGACGGCAGCACGCCCGCCTCGGACGCCGGCGCACCGGGGGGCGAAAGCGGCGACGGTGGTGACCTCACGGGCGGCGGGCCCGCATGGGCACCGCCCCCAGACGAACCGTACACGCTCACCGAGCTGCCCGCCGGCTGGCCCCGCCCGTTCATCCCCGAGGACGAGCCGCTGACCCGCCCGTGTGTCGAGCTCGGCCGGCATCTGTTCTACGACGTGCGGCTGTCCGGCAATGAGACCCAGGCCTGTGCGAGCTGCCACGACCAGGCCCGCGCCTTCACGGAGGACCGCCCGACGTCGCAGGGTTCGACCGGCGAGGATCACTTCCGCAATGCCATGAGCCTGACCAACGCCGGGTATGTGTCGGCTCTGACCTGGGCGAGCCGTCTCGTCGGCTCTCTCTCGGAGCAGGCGCTCATGCCGATGTTCGGCGAGGCCCCGGTCGAGCTCGGTCTCGCCGGCCTCGAAGACACGTTGATCGAACGCCTGCGCGCGGAGCCCCGCTACCAGGCGCTCTTTCCCCTGTGTCGACCGGGCGCGGGTGAGGCCGCGTTCAGCCTCGACACCGTCACCGCGGCCATCGCGTCTTTCCAGCGCACGCTCCTGTCCTATCGCTCGCCCTACGACCGCTTCACCTATTACGGCGAGATGGACGCGCTCGACGCGCCGGCCCGGGCAGGCATGGATCTGTTCTTCTCCGAGCGCTTCGAGTGTTTCCACTGTCATCGGGGCTTCACGTTCTCGAGCGGGACGCGCACCGAGACAACGACCCTCGACGAGACGAGCTTCCACAACACCGGCCTCTACAACCTCGGCCCGGACGGCGCCTACCCGGCGGTGGACACGGGGCTGTCCCGCATCACCCTCGATCCGGCAGAGATGGGGCGGTTCCGGGCGCCGACGCTGCGCAACATCGCCCGCACCGCGCCCTACTTCCACGACGGCAGCGCCGCGACGCTCGACGACGTCTTCGATCACTACGACCGGGGCGGCCGGCTGATCGAAACGGGTCCGAACGCCGGGGACGGCGCGGCGAGCCCGTTCAAGGACCCCTTCGTGCACGCCATCGACATGACGGCCGACGAGCGGGCGGCCCTGCGGGCGTTCCTCGAAGCCCTGACGGACGAGCACTTCCTGTCGGATGCCCGCTTCGCGAACCCGTGGCCGCCGGGCTCGCCGTCGGGGCCGAAGTCGGACGAGTGACCGGGCGCGGGCGTTTTTCGGAAAAGGAACCGCGGCGCGCGTGCGTAGAATCCGGGTGAACCTCGAAACCTCACCCGAAGGAGTCCCATGCCCCGCGCGTCGTCCTGTGCCCGGTCGTTGGCAAACGCCCGATCACCGTGCTCGCCCTGGCCCTGTCCGCCTGCGGGGGGGGCGGCAAGATGCACATCGAGGGGTTACGGGTGTCCACGATTCTCTCCAGGGTTGCCCCGTGCAGTTCCGCCGGGCGTCGATATCTGTGAATGATCCCCGGTTCACGCCGGGGCATGCCGGGGACGGCCGCATCAGCGCCCGCTCATGGAAAGGGCGCTCCGACGTGCACGGAGTCGTCCGGCGAGAGGCTACCGGGGAACAGGTACCTTCGATAGCTGATGTTATTGCCGACCGCGAGCCCGACGCGGTTCAGGGTGCGGACGCCGTAGTCCCGCGCGGACAGAACACTGTAATCCATGTCGGCCCGGCAAATCGGTCGCACGTCCGGCCACGGCTCGCTCCAGACCGCCGACAGCGCCGAGTGCGCGGTGGCTGACAGCACCGTCAGGAGCGCTGCATACTCGCGCTCCGCCGTACGCACGCAGGTCCTCGTCGGCGGTGACGGTTTGTGGGGGAACATCCGGAGTTCGTGCATTTCGTGAAAGCGGTTCACCGCGGCCGGTCCAAGCTCAATGAGCCGGATGAGCGCGTTGTCGGAGCCGTTCTTGGCATATTCGCGGAACAAGTAGAGCAGCATGGCGTCGATGCCAGACGAGGGCTCACCCTGCACGAGCTTCATGAACGCATTGAGCGCGCCCTTTCGGAAGAACGCCTGGAGAACGTATTCTCCGTCGGCCGCTTCGATGAGCGCCGCGTACTCGGGTTGCAGTGGGCGATCAAAGAGCAGCATGTCAGCCAGGGCCGCGCTGCCGCCGTACCTCGAGAACAGGTCGGTGTGGGTGGGCAGCGCGCCCTGCCGCAGTCCCAGGATCATGGCCTCAGAGGGTGTCGACATATTAACACCCCCTCTCCAGCGTCATCTTAGGAGACGGGGCCGGCAAGCACCAGCAC
>JAKLJY010000311.1 GCA_023150895.1 Myxococcota bacterium
CATATCGCACATTGTCACACTCTGGGCGGCTGCCCGGTCGCCCGCGCGGAAATCGGGATTCTTACGACGGGCTCAAGTCTGCAATGGCCTCGACGACGACTGCGACGGCGTCGTCGACGACGCCCCGGGCGACGCCGGCGGGGCCTGTGACAGCGGCCTGCCGGGTCTGTGCGGGCCGGGGCGGGAAGTCTGTCGGGCGGGCGCGCTGGTCTGCGATCCGGAGGCCGTGCCCGCGGCGAATGACGCGACGTGTGACGGCCTCGACGAGGACTGCGACGGGCAGGTGGACGAGGACGCCGCGGCTCTGGATGCGCCGTGCCGGGCGGACGCCGCGGGCGTCTGTGCCGACGGGCGCACGCTCTGTGTCGCGGGCGAGGTGGTCTGTGCCCCCGCGGCCCCCGGGGACGAGGTCTGCAACGGCCTCGACGACGACTGCGATGGCGCGGTCGACGATGCGCCGGCGGACGTCGGGGGTGCCTGTGTCGGGGACCGTCCCGGGGTGTGCGCGCCGGGACTCGTCGCGTGTGTCGCCGGTGCGCCGGTCTGCGAGCCCATCGCGGCGCCCGCGGCCGACGATGACACCTGCGATGGCATCGACGAGGACTGCGACGGTCGAATCGACGAGGACGCGCGCGCCGGCGAGGCCTGTGACACCGGATTGGCGGGGGTCTGTGCCGACGGTCTGCGGGTGTGTGTCGGCGGCCGCATCGCATGCGAGGGACCGGCGCCCGTCGAAGAGATCTGCAACGGCCTCGACGACGACTGCGACGGTGCGGTGGACGAAGTTCCCAACGACGCGGGCGGCGCGTGTGATACGGGCCGCCCCGGCCTGTGCGCGCCGGGAACCGTGATGTGCAGCGATGGCGTGCTGACGTGTGTCCCAAGCGCCGAGCCGGCCGCCAGCGATGACACCTGTGACGGCCTCGACGAGGACTGCGACGGCACGGTGGATGACGACGTGCCCGTCGGCGAGGGCGGCCCCTGCGAGACGGGCACCGTGGGCGTCTGCGCGGCCGGGCTGCGCGTCTGCGTCGACGGTGCGTGGGCCTGCGTCCCGCAGGTCGAGCCCTCGGCCGAAGTGTGCAACGCCCTCGACGACGACTGCGATGGTGAGACCGACGAGTCGCCGGAGGACGGCCTCTTGTGCGCCACCGGCGGGGTGGGGGACTGCGCCGCCGGCCGAAGGCGCTGCGCCGACGCCGACATGACCTGCGTGCCCGAGGACCGACCGGCCGAGGAGACCTGCGACGGGCGCGACGACAACTGCGATGGCACCATCGACGAGGGCCTGCGAAACGCGTGCGGGGCCTGCGGCCCGAACGCCGCCGAGGTCTGCGACGGGCTCGATCAGGACTGCGACGGCCGGGTCGACGAGGACGCGACCTGCCCGGACGACGCGCGCTGTCTGTTCGGCGCCTGCGCGCCGCCGTGCGTGTACTTCGAGTGTCCCGACGCGCTCGTTTGTGTCGACGGCTTCTGCATCCCCGACTGCGGCCCGGCCGGCTGCCTCGACCCCGAGTCACCCTATGGCGGGCTCTGTGGCGCGGTCGCCTGCGCCGAGGGCTTCTTCTGCCGGGCCGGCGCGTGTGTCGAGAGCTGTGCACGGCGGTCCTGTGCGCTGTACGAACTGTGTCTCGACGGCCAGTGCGTGCCCGACGCGTGCGGCGGCGTCGTCTGCGCGGACGGCGAGGCCTGTGACGCCGGGCGCTGCGTGCCCGATCCGTGCGCCGGCGTGGACTGCCCCGACGGCGAGCGCTGCGAGCGCGGGGCCTGCGCGGCGGATCCGTGTGCCGACGCGGTGTGCCCGCCCGGTCAGGTCTGTCGCGTGGTGCAGGACACCGCGCAATGTGCCTTCGATGACGGCAACGGAGAGCCGGGACACACGCCCGGCGACGACGCGGGACCGGATTCCGACCAGGATGCCGGCCCCGGGGGCGGCGATGGCGGTGTCGACGCCGAAGTGCGCGGTCTCAATCTGCCCCCGGACACGGACGCCGGGGGTCTGTCGAGCGCCGGTCCGGGGGATGAGAAGAGCCCCGGGCCCGGCGCGGACGACTGCCACTGCGACGTCGGCGGGGCGCGCCCCTCGGGGGCACCGATGCCGTTTCTCGTGTTGGCGGCGCTCGCCGGCCTCGGTGGTGTGATTCGACGGCGCCGGCAGCGACACACCGAGGCGGGGCGCTTCACCCGGCTCAATTGGTCCCGAAAGGCCTGATCCCATGCGATCCCGAACCCTGTATGCCGCGGCCGTCTCCATCGCCCTCGCAGCCTGCACCGACGACGACGCGGCCGGTGCAGCCGCCGACGCCGCGCGCCCGAGCCTGCGGGCGGACATGGGAGCCACGATCAGCGGCGACGCCCTGATCATCCCGGGTGGGGAAGCCGATCTGTTGCCCCTCGTCGACGTCGGCCCGAGCCCGGACGGCGGGGCCGGCGGCGGGGGGGTCTCCGAAGGCGGCAGCGGCGGCGGGGGGGCCTCCGGAGGCAGTGGTGGCCACGGCGGCGGTGGTCCCGGCCCGGACCCCGATGCGGCGGTGCCCCGACCCGACGCGCAGATCGGCGAGTGCGCCACGCTCAGCTCAAGGGGCGAGGCCGCCGCGCGCCCCACGGACATCGTCTGGCTCATCGACGCCTCGCCGAGCATGCGGCAGGAGATCGAGACGGTCACCGCCAACCTCAACGCCTTCGCCGCGGGCATCCTCGATGCGGGCGTCGACGCGCGGGTGGTGATCGTCGGGCCGCACCAGCAAATCTACCCGCAGCGCGACGCGCAGGAGTTCTTCCCCATCTGCGTGCCCCCGCCGCTGAGCGGATCGGCGGGCTGCCCGGACACGGACGGCGAACGCTACCGGCACGTCCGCGTGCCCCTGCACAGCCGCGAGGCACTGGCGGTGGGCCTCGATCAGCTCGGTGCGTTCCGGGACTTCCTGCGGCCGGGCGCCGCGACACACGTCGTGGTGGTCACCGACGACGACGAGCGCTCCGGGGCCCGCGTCGGCGCCGAGTTCGACCGCACCTTCGGCGGTCTCGCGCCCGGTTACACGTTTCACAGTGTCATTGATCTGATCGGCTACATCGACGGCTGCGGCCTGTTCGACGACGATCCGTGCTCGTGCGGCGAGAACCGCGGGCAGACGTACATCGACCTCAGCACCGCGACGGGCGGGGTGATTCACTCCATCTGCGAGCCGGACTGGGCGCCCCTTTTCGGGCTCTTCTCGGATATCCGTGGGTGACCGTGTCGTGAGGATCGTGGGTTCACCGTTGCGGCGGGCCACGTCCGGC
>JAKLJY010000312.1 GCA_023150895.1 Myxococcota bacterium
CGTCCCCGCCCGAGCCGCCCCCGGTGCCGCCGCCCGAAGGCCCGGCGTCCGTCTCGGGGGAGGCCGTGCCGCCGCCCCCGGACTGAAGCGCGTCGTTGGAGCCGGTGCAGCCCGCGGCGAGCCCGACGAGGCCCAGGCCGAGGACGGACGAACGGAGGAGCCGGTGCGCGTCGAGCATCCCCCGACCCTACGCGCACGTCGGCGTTCGCGACAAGATCGGCGCGCTCAGCCCGGGCGCTCGACCACGGCCAACGTCACGGTGGCTTTGGCACAGAGCCGCGGCTCGGCCGTCCCCGGCGTCTCGGAGAAGACCTCCGCCTCGACGACGCTCACCGTCCGCCCCGGGCGCAGGACCTGCGCGCGACAGCGCAGGCGGGAACCGGTGGCCGGGCGCAGCAGGTTCACCTTGAACTCGATGCTCAGCACGCCCTGATCCGGCCGCAGCACCGTGCCGGCCGCCGCGCCGGCCGTGTGATCGGCCAGGGTGGCCAACACGCCGGCGTGGACGAAACCGTCCTGCTGCCCGTGCCGCGGCGCGACGTCGAGCACGGACTCGGCCAGCCCCGACCGCGCGACGGTGAGCCGCGCGCCGAGGTCGACCAGAAACGGCACATGGAAAAGCCGCTCGATGCGCCCGGCGAGGACCGGTTCGAGATCGGTGTCGAGACGCACGGCGGCCGGATTCACTGGAGAATCTGCTGCGGACCGGTCGGCTGCACGGGCAGGCCGCCGATGAAGTTCTCGTAGATCTCGTCCTCGTTCTCGGTCATGGGCGTCGCCTGATTGCTGCCCGCCGTGAGGTTGACCATGAACCCCGTGCCGTCGAGGGGCACGCCGAGGTCGACGCGGTAGACGAAGCGGTTGAACTGCGGCAGCAGGAACCGCCCGCCGAGGCCGACGCTCTGATGCACCTCCGCGTCGGCGAGCCGCGGGTGAATGCTGCCCGCGTCGTAGAACATCACGCCGCCGAGGTGGAGCGAGTGCCACTCCAGCGGCGGCGTGCGCCACTCGACGCTGCCGCGCATGAGATCCTCGCCGAAGCCGTAGAACGCCTGACTCGGGTACCCGCGCAGGCCGTTGTCCCCCCCGAGCGAGACGAGCGCCTGAGAGCGCGCCTCGCCGACTTGACGGCGAATCTGCCAGTCCCAGCGCGTCAGCAGGCGCCCGAACGAGAAGCCCGGTGTCGCGGCGCGCGCCCGCAGGTAGAACAACTCGTCGAGCGTGTCGCCCCGGTCGACCTCGCCCTCGGCGGCGACCGCGCCCTCGAGCAGGCCGTCGCCCGCCCAGGTCGAGACGTGCGAGAGCGAGACGCGCAACTCGACGGTGTCGCGATTGGAGCCGAACGCCGACAGGGGCGTGGCCAGCCGCGTCGACCACGACGGCCCGAGCCGCACGTCCTCGGCGAGCCCGTAGGTCGCCAGGTCGTGCCAGATGCGATACGTCGGCACGAAGCCCGAGTAGGCCACGAAGGGGTAGATTCGTCGTAAATCCCGGGGCTCGAAGCCTTCGCGGACATGCGCTTCGGCATTGAAGTCGCTCACGCCGAAACCGCCGGTGAACCGATTGACGACCGCGCCGCCGGTCTGGCGCGTCACGGCCCCGACGGCGCCGATCCAGCGTTGGTCCCACGCGCGGGGGATGGCTTCGATCTCCACGGTGTGGGGGTCGTCCCATGTCAACAGCGCATTTCCGCTGACCTGCCGACCCACGCGCTGATCGTAGAGAAACTGCGACGAAAAGCCCCAGCGGTCCGAGAGATCCCAGAACGGCCGGTCGAGACGCAGAAACAGGCGCCCGCCCTCGAGGGCGTCCGTCTCGCGGTTCAGGATGAGATCACCCGTCTCCATGAAGAGCAGATCGCTGCCCCAGACCCGGCGATCGACGTAGACCTGCCCGAGCGAATACTCGAACGGCACCATGTTGAAGCGCGTCGTCAGCCGCTTGCCGCGCCCGCCGAGGTTGAGTTCGGTGAGCTGCAGCGTGAGCTCGTCGAACTGCCCGCCGGTAAACTGGAATCGCTGCTCGAAACGCAGGCTCCACAGGTCGCGCGTGTAGACGAGCACGCCGACCTCGCCCGGTCGGTCGGCGATCGCGATGGGCACGACCCGCACCAGCGCGAAGAGCCCCATGGCGCGCAGGATGCGCCGCGTCTCCTGGATGCGCTCTTCGTCGTAGGTGTCCCCCGCCCGGACGACCAGCTCGCGTGCGATGACGTCCTCGTCGGTCAACCCGTGGAAGACGTTGAAGAACGTGGGGATGACCTCGTCCTCGGCGAAGACGTCGTGTCGTACGATGCGCACCCAGGCCACGCGCTTGCCCGCGGGCGCCGGGTCGAGCGCCAGGCCCTCGGCCGCGAGCACGGCCATCGTGCGCTGGTCTTCGTAGGGCACCGTCGGTGCCACGTCGACCCCCCCGGACGCCAGGATCGGCCAGGCGGCGAGCAACAGCGCCTTCATGGAGCGGCGTCCTTCGGCGCAGCCTGCCAGACGCGCGGGCAGGTGATGCCCTGCTCCGTCAGGAACGCCACCCACGCCGCCGGGAGCGGATCGGTGAACGTCACGCGCTTGCCCGTCGTGGGGTGCGTCAGCTCGATGCGCGCCGCGTGGAGGAACTGCGGGTGCCCGCCGAGCCGCGCGAACGCGTGATCGACGGCATCCCAGCGGGCGCCCAGGTACACGTCGTCGGCGACGACGGGGGCGCCGCGGTGTGCCATGTGCGCGCGGATCTGATGCAGGCGGCCCGTCTCCGGGTGGCACTCCACCAGGGACAGCGTCTTGGTGCGGATGAGCGTCTTGTACCGCGTCACCGCGGGCTGCGCCGCCGGGTGGTCGCCCAGGCGCGCGCGTTTGATGCCCTGCTCGCGCGACTCCCAGATGGGCGTGCGCTCGGTGCCCTCGGGCGGGTACGGCGCACCGTGCAACAACGCCACGTACGTCTTGCGGATGCGCCGGTCGGCGAACTGCGCGCGCAGGTGGTCATAGGCTTCGGCCGTCAGGGCCACTACGACCAGGCCGGACGTCGCACGGTCGAGGCGATGCAGCAGCCCGAAGTCGCGGTGCTTGCCGATGTTCTGGAGCGTCGTGCCATGCGTGGCGAAGAGGCCGTTGAGCAGCGTATCGCGCGTGTGGCCCTCACCGGGCTGCGTGACGACGCCCGCGGGCTTGTGGACGATCAGGAACGCCGGATCGGCGTGCAGGATGCGCAGGGGCACGCGACGGTTGGGCAGCAGGCTGAGCTGCGGG
>JAKLJY010000313.1 GCA_023150895.1 Myxococcota bacterium
GTGCCGCCGGTCGCGGCATCGGCCGCCGCCGTTTCCTCGTCGGCGGCGCCGTCGCAGGCGGGCGTAAGGGTGATCAGGGCGAGGAGGGTGGCGCCGTTTGCGAGGGCGCGGCTTCGGGACTTCATGGGGAGCGGCTCCGGTGTGCGGGCAGTGTGCCGGTCGGGGGAATGCGCGGGACGGGCGCATGATCGCCAGGCGACGTCGCCGCGCAACGCGACAATTCGCCGCATGATAACCCAGCCGCACCCGCCGCCGGTTCTCGGGTCGTGTTGGCCCCCCGTTATCGGGGTCGGGGGGCGGGGCCGCCCGGACCTCACGAACCCGGCCCCGGGGTCGATGAAGAGGTTGGAACCAGCGGAGCAGACAAGGAGTCAGCCCATGAACGTCGCCTCTCTGTCGTCCGGCGTGCTCGCCGCGACGACCCCAAGCCCACGCCAGCCGGGTTCGAGCCCGGCCGACGTGCAGCCCCCCGAACCCAGACCGCTGCGCGCGCCGCAGGCCATCTCGCAGGCCGGGGAAGCCTTCGGGCGCCTCGCCGGTCTGCGCCAGACCGACCCCGAGGCGCTCAAGTCGACCGCCGCCGACATCGCCGGCGCGCTGCGCGAGGCGAGCGGCAAAAGCCAGGGCACGCAGGCGCAGATTCTCGGCAAGCTCGCCGACGCCTTCGACACCGTCTCGCGGACGGGCGACCTCGGCGCGCTCGGCCCCCCGGGCGGCGAGGGGCCGGGCCGCATGCCCCCGCCGGGACCGGCGCACTACGCCCGCCTCGCCAACGGCGGGGCCGAAGTGCAGGCCCTGCAGCAGGCGATGTCGGTCGTCGCGTCCAAGCTCGGGGTCGTTTAGGCCGACCCGCAGCGTGACGCCCGGAGCGACCACCCGGGGGTAAACGGTCCGGGGTCGACAGACCCCAGCGCCGGCCCGAGTGCCCCGCCGGCCGCCCCGCAAGCCCGCATGGCGCGATGGCACGCAGTTTGCGACACTGTCGCCCATGCCCGTGATTCATCACACGCTTCTCTCCTTCGCCCGGCGCCTGCCGGGCCTGTCGTCGCGCTCGATGCGGGTCGTCACGAGCGCGCTCGCGGTCGCCGTCGCCGCCCCGCTGGTCACGGGGTGCGCGACGGCGGAGCTGACCTCGGCCCCGGCGGGTCTCGAGAGCGATCGCTCGACGGGACCGGACCTCACGGGTCAGGTGGGGCCGGCCCCCGCGGTGCCGACGACGCCGGGTGATCCCGCGACCGAGGGGCCGCCGAGCAGCCCGCCCCGCGTCGGCGGCAACGCGCCCGGCACCGAGGCGCCGCCGGCCCCCGCGACCGAGCCGCCGGCCCCCCTCGACTTCGCCATCACCTCGCCCCCGCGAGGCGCGTGGCTCAGCGGCCCGTCGATCCGCGTCGAGGGCCACCTCACGGGGGGCACCGCGCCCGTGCTGACCATCGGCGGCGAGCCCGTCACGCCCGGGCCGGACGGCCGCTTCAGCATCGAGCGCCCCGCGGACGGTGGCCTGAACGTCATCGTCAGCACGGTGACCGACGGCGCCGAGACCCGCGAGGACCGCCGCGCGGTGCTGCAGGACGCCGACGCGGACCCGGCCGCCCCGGTGGCCGACGGCGTAGCGATCAAGGTCTCGCAGCGCGGGTTTCAACAGATCTCGGCCCTCGTCTCCGACTACGTGCAGGGCATGGACCTCGAGGCCCTCGCGCGCGAGAACGTCAGCGGGCAGGTGCGCCTCACGGCCCTGCGCCACGGCCGCATCGACGTCACGCTGACCCCGCAGGAGGGTCGCCTCGAAGTGCAGCTCGCGATCCAGCAGCTCCACGTCGAGATCGAAGCCACCGTCGACGTGCCCATCGTCGGCGACCTCACCTTCGACGGCTCGATGGACACCAACCCCGGCGTCGTCACCGGGCATCTGCGCGTCGGCGCCACGCCCGAGGGCGGGCTCGACCTCGCCCTCATCGACAGCAGCGTCGACCTGCGCAACTTCGACTACGACGTCGGCGGCGTGCCCGATTTCGTCGAGGACTGGTTCACCGGCACCGTCCGCGACCTCGCCGAAGACACCATTCAGGACGCGCTCGACGATTTCGTCATTCCGGCGCTGTTCGACCCGAGCTCGCTGACCCGGACGGTCGAAATCCTCGGCCGCGACATCGAGCTCGGTGTGTTGCTCGCCGAGGTCGAGTCCCATGCCGACGGCCTGGAGATTCGGGCCGACACCCATGCCGTCGCGGACATGGTGCTGCACGAGGGCACCGCGGTCCGACCGATGGGCGGCAGCCCCCGCCTGGAGGTGAACTCGCACCTCGACGTCGCCGCCTCCGTCGACCTCGCCGGGCGTGTCTTGCACGCCGCCTGGGCCGCCGGCGTGCTCGACCTCGCGCTGGGGCCGGACAGCGGCCTGGAGAGCCCCGTGCCGCTCACCGCCGCCGTGCTCGCCGGCCCCCTCGGCGAGGCCGCCAACGGCATCGACCGCACGCAACCCCTCGAACTCACGCTGCGGCCCCTGCTGCCCCCCGTCGCGCGCCTGGAAAAGACCGATCACCCGCTCGTCATCGAGACGGGCGACCTGCTCATCGACATCGCCACGCCCAACGAGGGCGTGCTGGTGACGGTCGCGGTGCACTTCATCGCCAAGGCCAGCTTCGACGTGCAACAGATCGCCGACGGCGGACAGATCGAGCTCTCGCCCGACCTGCAGGTCGAGGTCTACGCCGACGTCGCCGAGACGCCCCGCGGCCCCGTGCGAGAGGCCGCCCTCGAGACGCTCGTGAAGTCCCTCGTGGGCAGCCTGCCCGGTCTCATCGCCGATCAGACCTTCGCCTTCGGCACCGACGCCCTGCCCGTCCCCGTGCGCCTCGAAAACGCCCGCCTCGAGCCGGATCACGCCTCGCCGCACTTGCACCTGCGGGCCGACGTCGCGCGGTAAGTGCGGGGGGGAAGGCGGAACCGGGGGGCCGGGGCGGCGAACGTTCCGGCTCGACGTGGCGTAACCCTGGGCGCCTCCAGCGAAATGGAACCGTCGACACTGATCCGGCGACGGTGTTCGGCTGTCGTCTGACACCGCCCGCAAGGAACCATGTCGCCGTCGCTCCGGTCCCGGCTCGTCGGCGACGCGCGCAGACGTCCCCCCGTGCCCCGAACTCGCAACGGATGAATCGCACTCTTTCGGGCCTCATAGGATATCCGTGGGTCAAGACAGACGGGGCCGAGCGGGCAGGTTGATGGCGAGACCGCTCAGTTTGA
>JAKLJY010000314.1 GCA_023150895.1 Myxococcota bacterium
GGGTCGCGGTGGCTGCGCCGCGCCTCCCGGTAGTCCAGCGCCGCCTGGAAGGCCTGCCGCAGCGCGGCCAGGTTGCCCATCCGGGTGCTGGGCCCGTCCTCGTCGTCGCCGTAGACGCGCTTGGGGTTCTCCCCGCAGGCCATCTTGATGCCCCGGGGCGCCTGGGCGAAGCGCATCCCCGCCAGCGTGCGCGAGGGCCGCAGCTTCAGCACCACCGCCTCCCCGCCGACCAGGTTGGCGCTGCCGGGCAACACCTGGATGGTCGTGACCCCGCCGGCCCGGGCGCGGGCGAAGGCGGGGTCGGAGACGTGCACGCTGTCCTCGACCCGGACCCGGGCGGTGACGGGGTCGATGGCCTCGTTGCCGTCCTCGTGGGCGCGGGCCGACGGCCAGGGGTACACCCCCATGTGCGAGTGCACGTCGATCAGGCCGGGCATCAGCCAGCCGCCGCCGCCGTCGACGACCGGGGGTCGCCCGGCATCCGCCGGCGCCATGGAGCCGCCGACACCCGCGTCCCCCGCCGCGCCGGGCGGCGCGCAGAAGACCTCGGGGCGCGCGTCGAGGGCGAGCAGCCAGGCACCGGCGCCGAACCCGAGCATCGGCTGGGCACCCTCGAACTGTCCGGCCGGGACCCCCAGCAGCTCGGGCAAGATGAGGCGGCCGTCCGCGGCGTCACCGCGACCGCGCAGGTAGGCCGTCAGATCGGCCCCTGGCAAGCCGCCGGCCCGCCGCCAGATTTCCGTGCGCAGGTCGATGAACACCCACTCCTGCTCGTCGTACCAGCCCGCCTGACCGGGTCCGCCACCCCGACCGACGCCGTCGTCGTTGCGTTTGAACCCCCGGTCGGGGGCGACCCGCAGCGTCCGGTTCACGGCCGCCCACGTCGCCTGCGCCACCGGCCCGTCCACCGGCAAAAGCCCCATCGTGAAGGCTTCGACGACCGCCAGATCGTGGTACCCGGAGCCGCGCTGAACCTGTTCGAGGCTGGCGCCGAGAACCCCGTCCGCGGCGACGAGCCGGCGCTCGACGCCTTGCCGAAGGCGATGGGCCAGGCGACGCCAGCGGTTCCCGTCGTCGCCCAGGCGATCGGCGAGGCGAGCGGCGTGGCAGAGTCCGGCCGCGTTGACGATGCTCGACCAGGCGAATCGCTGGGCCTGCCCGTCCTCGAGATTGCCGCCGGACCAGTGTCGCTCCCAGATGCTCGAGTCGGGGACGAGGAGGTCGAGATCGTCGACCAGAGACTCGATCACCTCCAGCACGCCGCTGCGGATGCGGGGCCAGTACGGGCCGATGCGTTCGAGATCACCCCCGGCGGCCTCGTAGTGCCCCAGCGACCACAGGAAGAGGCCGAAATCGTCCCACTCGATGTTCGGGCCGTGCTGGTTCGAGTCGCTCTCCTCGCGGCCGTTGCCGTAGTACCGCGTCACGCTGATCAGGTATGGCCGCCCGACGTATTCCACATAGTCGCCGGCCTCGGCGTTGAGCTGAAACTCGAGGGCGGCCCAGGCTTCCTCGAGCGCGCCGACCCGGGCGAGGGCGGCGACCGAGTAGGCCATGTCCCGGACCCAGGAGATGTTCCAGATGCCCGGTGGGAGGCTCGCGAGGATCTGTCCGCGTCCGCCACCGTCGCTGCGGACCTGCCCCATGCGCAAGAAAGCGGCCTGCTGACGGGTCAGCGGCGTCTCTTCCGGCACGGTCAGGCCCGCCTGCCAACGCGCCCAGAGGGCTTCCTCCGCCGCGCGCGAGACCTCGGGCTGCGCCCCGGCGGGGAGCGCACCGATGAGCACGCCACCGCGAAGGCCGCCCTCCGCGCCGGCGGCAAACTCGAAGCCGACCACGGCGTCGTCCGTCACCGTGCGAGCGGCCGACGCCGGCGATGGGAACGGGCGCCGGGCCTGAGCGAGCAGGAACGGGTTCTCCGGCGGGACGGCGAGCCCGATCGGAGGTACGAGCGGTCGGTGCACCACCGTGTACCGATCGCCGGCCTCCCGCACGCCCCCGCCCTCCAGTGGCAGGATCTCTTCGGCCCCCACGAACGCGCCATTCACCTCGCGCCCGAGGTGAAGGTTGTGCAACGTCACCAGATGATCACCGGGCAGGGCCCCCCGGACCTCGGCCAGGATCGCAACGGCCGGCGCCGCCCAGTCCCAGGGCGCAAACACGCTCGTGACGACCGTCCGGTCTCCCACGCGCTGCTCGACCTCGATGATGCCCGTCCCGGGCACGTAACCGGCACGGGCCACCGGCACTTCGGTCAGCCAGGTCGTCGTCCCGTCGGCTCCGCGCAGGCCGAAATAGGCATCGAAGAGCAGGTCCGGGACGAAGTCGCCGGGCCCCCAGGCCTGAAAAATGGCCGGCCGCAGATCGGCGACCTTGCGCGCCGCGACATCGTAGACCGCCGCTCCGTGCCCGTTGGAGGCGGGGAGAAGCGTCTGCGCCCCGGCCGAGGAGAGGCCGGTGGCGAGGCAGCAGAGGCCGAAACTCGGGAGGCGGGAGAGCATGACGGGCCTCGATGGACGGCACCCGGCGTGCGGGCAAAAGCGGCCATTGATAACCGGGGGCGCTCGGCGAAGCAACCTCCGTGCCTCACGAATCTCGATCAATCGCCACGGAAGCGCCAAATTGGCCTTGCCGGGCGCTTCGCCGGGCCTATACTGGAATCAAGAACGGCGATTGATTGGAGTGTGAGGGTTCAGATTAATCCCTGTACCGATGAACCCGGGTTCGGTCCCTGGCCGTGGTGTGCATGCCGTCCATCGATTCGACGGAAGCCTGAAGCGGTCAATCACCTTACCCACCTCAATAGAGGACAGTGGGTTTAATCAGTCATCCCAAGATCTTCCAGCAGTCGCCGTTCTCACTTTCACCAAAAAAAAGGGCGCCCTCAGGGGCGCCCTTCTCGTTTCTGGTCCCGAAACCGGGGCTCAACGGTACGTGAACCGCAGTTCGTAGTCGCAGAGGTAGAAGGTATCGCCTTCTTCCACGCGTTTGTGCTCGATTCGCTTCCCGTTGTACTCGATGCCGTTGGTGCTATCGAGGTCCTTGATGAAGTACTGACCGCCCCGGAAGATCACCGCGCAGTGCTTCCGGGAGATGTTGCCATCGCGGATCGTGAGATCGGTCTGCTGGCTGCCCCGACCGATGATGAACTTCTCCTTGTCGATCCGGTACCGCTGCCCGTTGAAGAGCAG
>JAKLJY010000315.1 GCA_023150895.1 Myxococcota bacterium
CGCCCGGCGGCATGACACCGCCGCCCACCGTCGGCGCGGCCCCGAGACCACCCCCCAGGGGGTCGAATGCCCCTCCGGTGAAGCCGCCCGTCGGCACGCCGCCGGTCGCGTCGCCGGTGCCCGATCCGCCTTCCGGGCCCGCGTCGCCCCGCGCCCGCGCCCGCACATTCAGCTCGCCGTCGTCACAGGCCACCAGGGCCGCAAGCGTGCAGATGGCGACGGGACGGCGGACCATGGGGTTCAGTAGATGTTCGTGCGGCGGGCGGCCGCCGTGTAGTCGAGGTAGACCGCCTTCGTCTCCGAGAAGAAGTCGACCCCGAAGGTGCCCATCTCGCGCTGGCCGACGCCGGTGTCTTTCATGCCGCCGAAGGGCATTTGCGCCTCGCCACCCACCGTCGGGTTGTTCACATGCACGATGCCGACCTCGATGGCGTCGATGAAGCGTTGCGCGAGCACGAGGTCCCGGGTGTAGACACTCGCCGAGAGACCGTATCGAACGCCGTTCGCGGCCTCGATGGCCGCGTCGAAGCCGTCGACGGGCACCACCGCCAGGATGGGACCGAAGACCTCCTCCTGCGTGATGCGCATGCCCATGTGGGCGTCGGCGAACACCGTCGCCTCGGTGAAGAACCCGTGTTCGTATTCGGGGCCCTTCGGCACGCCACCGCCGGCGACGAGTCGCGCGCCGTCGGCATGGGCGACCGCGATGTATTCGAGGACCGTCTGGTGCTGCCCGCGGTCGACGCTCGGCCCCATCTTGACCGTCGGATCGAGGCCGTTGCCGACCTTGATGGCCTTCGCGCCGGCGGCGAGGCGCTCGACGACCTCGGCGTAGACCGAGCGATCGACGATCACCCGGCTCGTCGCCGTGCAGCGCTGCCCCGTGCTGCCGAAGGCACCCTGCAGCGTCGCGTCGACGGCCAGGTCGACGTCGGCATCGGCCAGGATGACCATGGGGTTCTTGCCGCCCATCTCACACTGACACTTCTTGCGCGTCTCGGTGGCCTGCCGCGCCAGCGCCATGCCGATCTCGTTGCTCCCGGTGAAGCTGACGCCCCGCACCAGCGGGTTGCCCACCAGCTCGTCGCCGACGGTGCCGCCCCCGCCCGTGACGAAGTTCAGCACGCCCTTCGGCAGCCCGGCATCGATGAAACACTCGGCCACGAGGCGTCCCGTGAGCGGCGTGACGGACGCCGGTTTGAAGACGACCGTGTTGCCGGCCACCAACGCCGGGGCGATCTTCCAGGTGGGAATCGCGACCGGGAAGTTCCACGGCGTGATGATCGAAACGACGCCGAGGGGTTGCCGGACGTGGTAGGCCATCGTCCGGGACATCTCGGAGGGCACGACCTGCCCGATGGGCCGCCGCCCCTCACCGGCCATGTATTCGAGACAGATGATCGACTTCAGGACCTCGCCGCGCGACTCGGTGAGGGTCTTGCCCTCTTCGCGGGTCATGGCCATGGCCAGCAGCTCGGCGCGCTCCTTCATGAGGCGCACGGCCTCGAACAGGATGGCCCCTCGCTTCGGGGCCGGCGTCTCGCGCCAGGCCGGCAGGGCCCGGTGTGCGGCTTCGATGGCGGCGACGGCCTCGGCGCGGCCGAGGTGCGCGGACACCCCGATGACCTCGCGCGTGTCGGCGGGGTTGACGTTGGGGCGGGTCTCCCGGCCGGAGATCCACTCGCCGTCGATGTGGGACAGAACGTCGGTGCTGCGCGGGTCGCTGCTCATCGGATGGGTCTCGAACTCAGGTGAAGTGTTTGTCTTGCGGGCGGGGGGCGAGCTTGCCCGTGCCGCCGGTGTGCTGCTCCCAGCTACAGGCGCCGGCGTCCGTCGGGATCTGCTTCATGGTGATGCAACCGTTGACCGGACACACGAGGCTGCACAGGTTGCAACCGACGCAGGCATCGGTGATGACGTCGACGCGGGTGCGACCGTTGTCGGCCCGGGCGGCCGAGATGGCCTGGTGCGCGCCGTCGTTGCAAGCCGTGTAACACAGGCCACAGCCGATGCACTTGTCCTGGTCGATGCTGGCGTTGACGACGTAGTTGAGGTCGAGCTCTTTCCAGTCGCGCACGCGCTCGACGCTGCGGCCGCGCAGGTCGTAGACCGTCTGCAGGCCCTTCTCGTCGAGGTAGTTCGACAGACCGTCGATCATGTCTTCCACGATGCGGAAGCCGTAGTGCATGACGGCCGTACAGACCTGCACGCTGGTGCAGCCGAGGAGGATGAACTCGGCGGCGTCGCGCCACGTCGAGATGCCCCCGATGCCGCTGATGGGCTTGCCGGCCGTGGCCGGATCGGTGGCGATGGCCGAGACCATGTTGAGCGCGATGGGCTTGACCGCCGGGCCGCAGTACCCGCCATGGCTCGACTTGCCGGCCACCGTCGGGCGGGGCGCAAACGTGTCGAGATCGATGCCGGTGATGCTGTTGATCGTGTTGATGAGCGACACACCGTCGGCGCCGCCGTTGAAGGCTGCGCGCGCGGCGTAGCGGACGTCCGTGATGTTCGGCGTGAGCTTGACGAGGACCGGCGTGCGCGCGACCTCCTTCACCCACGTCGTGATCTGGCACGTGTAGTCGGGCACCTGCCCCACCGCGGCGCCCATGCCACGCTCGGACATGCCGTGCGGGCAGCCGAAGTTGAGTTCGAGGCCGTCGGCCCCGGCGTCTTCGGCCTGCTTGACGATGGTGTGCCAGGCCTCGCGCTTCGACTCGACCATGAGCGAGACGACGACGGCGTGTTTCGGGTACTGCTTCTTGACCTCGGTGATCTCCCGCAGGTTGACGTGCAGGGGCCGGTCGGTGATGAGCTCGATGTTGTTCAAGCCCATGATCTTCTGGCCGTTGAGGTCGACCGCGCTGTAGCGCGACCAGGTGTTGACGATGGGCTCGCCGAGCGTCTTCCAGACGGCGCCGCCCCAGCCGGCGTCGAAGGCGCGCTTGATCTGATCGCCCGTGTTCGTCGGCGGCGCGCTGGCCAGCCAGAACGGGTTCGGCGAAGAGATGCCGGCGGTGTTCACGCGAAGATCGGCCATGACTCAGTTCCCCTTCCCGAAGCGCGCGTCGATGGCGAGCGCCGCCCGTTTGCCCTCGGCGACGGCGTTCACGACCTCTTTGCCGCCGCTGATGCAGTCGCCACCGGCGAAGACCTTGGGGTTGCCCGTCG
>JAKLJY010000316.1 GCA_023150895.1 Myxococcota bacterium
GCCGGACGTGGCCCGCCGCAACGGTGAACCCACGATCCTCACGACACGGTCACCCACGGATATCCGAGAAGAGCCCGTTTTCTTCACGGTCACGCGAACTCGTCGGGCAGCCGGAGGTCATGGAAAGTGCCAGCAACGAACGCGGATGGGCGCAACGATCCGACCGACAACGTGAAGCCGCATCCCAGGCCGTTGAGAGATGACCGTCGGCGGAGATAACTTAGTCCCGCGCCGAGAGCGCGTCCGTCGGAGCGGAGGAAAGGTGTGCGGGGCACGGTGACGGTGTCGATTCGACGGCCAACGGGGCGTCGCATTGCGGCGTTCTGCCTGCTCGCGCTCACGTGGGGCTGTCGGGACGACGCCGCGGCGCGGGACCCGGCCGAATCGCCGATCCGAGACGCCGCCGATCCGTCGCCCGACGCGTTCCGGTTTCACGACCTCGCGGCGCTGCCCGCGGCCGGAGACACTGGGGTCAGCGCCGACGCGCTGGCAGTGCCGGACGCGGCGCCGACCTGCATCGAAGCCGAGTGCGATGGCGTGTGCGACCGCGGGGAGTGCCTGGCGGCGGGCCCGGCGCGCCTGCCCGGGCCGGACACCGCGCTGTATTTCGCCTACGACGTCCACCTGACGCTCCCCGAGGCCGATCCGGACTGCTGCGTCGACTTCGACGGCGACGGCCGCGGCGACAACCGGTTCGGCGATGCGATGCAGACCCTCTCACAGCTCGGCGCCGACGAGTTTCCCTACGAGACGCTCCAGCAGGGCGCGGACAGACGGCAGTACGTGCTGCTGCTCGCCGTCCACGCGCCGTCCGGTGTCCCCGCGGCGGTCGAGGTCCTGTACGGCCTGCGCCTTTCCGCCGCGCTCCCTGGCCCCGACCGGTTCCATCTGCGGCGCGTGAGCCACGTCGAGGGCACGGGCGCCGCTCGGGCACGGTCGCTACGCGTCGAGGCCGACGGGCGAACCCTCCACGCGCCCCTGCGCGACCCGGCGCCGCTCCGCTTCGACCTCGCGCTCGAGTTCTCGATCCCGCTGGCCCTGCGCCGCAGCGCGCTCGACCTGCGTTTCGTCGAGACCCCGGCGGGCGTCGGGGAGCTCCACGGCCGCTGGACGGGCGCCGTCGCGCTGGCCGACTTCGCCGTGGACGTGAACGCGCTGGTCGCGTCCCAGTGCGGCTGCCTGGCATTGGGTGACACACCGCTCTTCGGCATGGACGCGGCCGCCGGTCGCCTGACCTGTGCTGCGCTCCCCGGGGAGGCCGAGGCGTGTGACCGCGGCGACGCCCACGTGGAGTCGAACTGTGCACACCTCGGGCTCGACTGTCCGTTGCTGCGACGCCGCTTGGCGCCGGATGTCTCGCTGATGCCGGGCGGGTCACCGGACGCGTTCTCCGTGGCGCTCACCTTCAAGGCGCGCCCGGCGACCGTCGAGGACCTCGTCGACTGACCCTTTCGCTGGCCGGCTCAGGGCGGGGCCAGGGACGCCTCGCTGGGTACGGAGAGCGGGTCCGCGGGCGGGTTGAGCGGGCAGCCCTGCGCGGCCGCGTCCGACAGTGTCACGACGCCGCCCCGCTGGCTCGCGACCGCGATCGGTGTCTCGACCGCCTGGCAGGCCTCGATGTTCGCCGTACCCTCATCCACCAGGACGCCGACGCGCCCGTTGCTCGCGAGGGACACATCCAGGAGCACCGCCATGGCCTCGCGCAGCACCTCGATGCCATCGCCGGCAACGGGCACCGGCGCGGAGGTGTCGTCGAGCGCCAGGCCGCTCCGCGTCCCGGCGACGTGCAGACCCTCGGCCCGCAGAGATGCCAGATCGGACACGAGAGCGCCCGCCACCGAGTTGTCCTCGAGCGACGAGCCGACGACCTGGAACTCCGCGCGCATCGTCGCCAACGCGCCCACGCCCATCAGGCCCCGGGAGGCCTCGGGCCGGGTGCCGGAGACGAGCGAGTCGCGCAGCCGCAGGCGTGTCCGCGCGCCCGTCGCATGGACACCCGCGAAGGACGCCCCCATGATCGCCGACCCGTGAACGTCCGTGTCCGAGCCATCGGCCGCGACGACACCCTGCCCGGCGGTGCCCTCGACCAGGACGTGATCGACCCGCAAGTAGCTCAGCGAGTCGTGGTCGTCGCGGGCCATCAGACCCGCGAGCCAGGGCCCGACGACGTTGGACCCGGCCACCTCCGCCTCGGCCTCGTTGCTGACGAACACAGCGATGGCCTCGGACGAAGCGGCGCTCGCCTCGATCCGGTCGCCATTGCTTCCGTACGTCGCTCGGTCGCTCACGTACACGCCCATTTCGGCGCCGCCGCGCAGGAGCGATTCGCGCGTCGATGCGGTGGCCGAGCGATCAACGTGAACCGAACGCAGCGTGCCGACCAACAGACTGATGTTGGCGGACACGCGGCTGCCCTCGTCGACGGCGTCCAGCGCGTGGTGCCCCGTCGCCGCGACGCTCACCGCTTCCAGTTCACCCCCGCGCTGGGCGGCGAGCGCCGCGTGGGCCACGTCCACCGAGGGGGCGGTCGCGACCACCACGTGGCTCGCGGAGATCGACCCGTGATTCCGGGCGACCAGACCGCCCGTGTGGACGTCCAGGATCGACGAGCGCTCGATGCGGAGCGAGGCGCCCGTGTCCTCGGCCACCACCGCGCCGAAGCTCGGCGCATCCCCCTGCGGGTGCTCCGGCGTCGCCTCGATGTTCGACGCGAAGAGCGCGGTCACGCCGACGCTCGAGTCACGCCCGACATACAGCGCCGGGGGCGGGCCGTTGCGGACGACGACGTTCTCGATGGTCACCTGCGGCGAGTCGAGGACCCCGATGCCCGCCGCACCCTCCAGCGTGACACCCGAGATCCGGACATCCTCGGCGTGGTTCACCGCGATGACATATCGCCCCCAGAGCTCGCCGTTCTCGCCGATGGGCGTGGCATCGTCCGCGAGCACGACCCGTCCCGGACACACGCCCACGAGACTCTGACGCCAGCGCAGGCGCGGACTGAACGGATACCGGCCCGCGGCCAGGACCAGCCGGGCGTCCTGAAACTCGCGGAAGGCCGGCCAGGCGGCCTGAGAGGGTCGGCTGAATTATCAACCCGTAACCATTGACGTTATTTCTGATGCATGATCGAATAGAAGGATGACTAC
>JAKLJY010000317.1 GCA_023150895.1 Myxococcota bacterium
CGGCGATCGGGGATAGGAACGCCGTGCCCTGTGAGGAGGGGGCATCGGCGTGTCGTCGGCAAAGAGAGTGGCGCGGAGGTGATAGCAACACCCCCGCGCCGTGCCCCGGGCCCGTTTGAGGAGTCAGAACCGGAGCGAGAACCGAATCGTACATTCCGAGGTGGACGTCAAGCAGTGGCTCGTGGAAGCGCCGCCGATCGAGGTGCTGCGCCCGCCGCGCTGCCCGTGCTGTGGTGCGGCGAGCCGCCCGGCGGGTGCGTCGGTGGTGCTGCACGGGCACGGCGTCCGGGAGCGGATGATGCTCGGGCCGGAGGCGCCGTCCGGCGAGGCGAGGCTGCAGGTGGCGTTCTGCCGGCGGTTCCGCTGCACGGCCTGCAGGGCGGTCGTGCTGGTGGTGCCGCGCCCGGTTCTGACGAGCCGGCGCTACACGGCCAACGCCATCGCGCTGGCCCTGGCGCTGTGGGGCCACTTCGCGGACTCGGCGGAGGCCGTGCGTGAGCGCGTGGCGCCGGGCAGGTACTTCGAGGGCGGCTGGCGCAGCCTTCATCGTTGGATTCGAGCGGTCGCGGCGGGCGCGCTGTTCCCGGGCTACGTCGGCGTCGGGGTGACGCTGGCTGGCGTGCGGCTGCGGGAGGCGGCTCGACGGATCGGTTCGTGGCTCGCCGGCTTCGCCCCGGCCACGCCCGCCGAGGGGCCCGTGGGCGAGGCCCTCTGGGCGCTGGCCTTCCGCGGCGGCGAGCACGCTCCATGAGGGGGAAAAGCGTTCAAATCCAGCGGGTTCGCGGCCCACCAATCCTGACCGAATCGGGCGGTCCCCCGCCCGGCGCAGGCTCCGGGGTGCCGCAATGGAGCGGCTTTCGGAGGTGTTGCGATGGAGGTCATGCGTCCCCGAGATCGGGCCGAGGAGGTCGCGGTGTTCCGCAGCCAGGTCATCGGCACGCTCGTGTGCCAGGCGCTCGTGCGCGGTGAGCTGCGCGCCGAGCTGTGTCGACTCTCGACGATGTCGTTCCGGCCGCCGGGCGCTCAGCGGACCCGGACGTTTTCGGTGCCGACGCTCGAGCGATGGTTCTACGCTTGGCGAGCGGGCGGTCTCGAGGCGCTGCGCCCGGCCAAACGCAGCGACGCCGGCCACGCGCAGGCGCTGACGGCGGCGCAGCGCACGCTCCTGCTCGACATCCGGCGGGAGTACGCCGGCGCCTCGGCCGAGCTCATCCTGTCCACGCTGGTCTCGGACGGCCGCCTCGACGAGGGGGCCGTCAGTCCGGCGACCGTGAGGCGTCTGTTCGCGGAGCACGATCTGCCCCGCATCACGGCCCGCGAGGCGGCCCGGGGCAAGGGCCACGGCAAAGGCAAGCGCGCCCGCCTGCGCTGGCAGATGGCCGAGCCCAACATGCTCTGGCACGGCGACGTCTGTCACGCCGCGCCCCTCGTCCTGGCCGGCGGCGGCTGCCGCCCGGTGCGGGTGCACGCGCTGCTCGACGATGCCTCGCGCTACGTGGTGGCCATCGCCGCCTATCACACCGAGCGCGAGGTCGACCTCATCGACCTGCTCGTGCCCGCGCTTCGCCGCCACGGCCGACCGGACTCGCTCTACCTCGACAACGGCTCGACCTACTCCGGCAAGCTCTTGGCCACGGCGTGCCCGCGCCTCGGCATGACGTTGCTACACGCGCGGCCCTACGACCCCGAGGCCCGCGGCCGCATGGAACGCTTCTGGCGGACCCTGCGCGAGGGCGCCCTCGACTTCATGGGGGGCTGCACCTCGCTGCATGACATCAACGTCCGCCTCTGGGCGTTCGTCGACCGCCACTATCACAACGCCCCGCACGCCGGTCTGATGGGCAAGAGCCCGGCCAGCGCGTTCGCCGCCCGGCAGCGCGCCGACGTGCGCCTCACCGAGGAGCAGCTCGCCACGGCCCTGACCATGCGCAGCCGCCGCAACGTCGCCCGTGACTCGACGCTCTCCATCGGCGGGCAGGTCTATGAGACCGACGCGGGGTTCCTGGCCGGCAAGACCGTCACCGTGGCGCGCTGCCACCTCGGCCAGCAAGCGCCCTGGGTCGAGCACGAAGAGAAGTGCTTCACCCTGCGCCCCGTGGACGCCATCGCCAACGCCCACCGGCGCCGCGAGCCGCTGCCCGTGGCACCCGTGCGGCACGTCGAGTTCGACCCGCCGGGTGTCATGCTCGATGCCGCCGTCGGCCGCAAGCCGCGCCACGGCGCCGACGAGGGAGGCGCGCCATGACCTGGATGACACACTTCGGCCTCGCCGCCGCCCCGTTCTCCAAGGAACTCGCCGACGCCGACCTCTGGCTGCCGCCCTCGAAGCTCTGCGTCGTCGAGCAGCTCTGCGCCGCCGCCGAGGCCCACGAGCAGGTCATGATCACCGGCGACGACGGCACGGGCAAGACCACCGTGCTGCGCGCCGCGCGACAGCGTTTGCAACAGAAGTTCCGCCTGACTTACTGCCACAACTCGACCCTCGGCAAGCGTGACTTCTATCGCCAGCTCTGTCTGGCGCTCGGTCTGTCACCCAAGGCCACCGCCGCGTCCGTCTTCTACGCCGTCAGCGGCCACGTCCAGGAGCTGCGCAGCGAGCAGGTCCACCCTGTGTTCCTCCTCGACGAGGCCCACCTGCTGCATCAAGACACCCTCGACCACCTGCACATCCTCCTGAACTACGAGTGGGACAGCAAAGCCCTGCTCTCCCTCGTTCTCGTCGGCCTGCCCGAGCTGCAGGACCGCCTCGCCCTGCGCCGCAATCGCTCGCTCTACTCGCGCATCCACTGGCGCCTGCAGGTCGAGCCCCTCGTCCCCGCGGACACCGCCGCGTATCTCCGCCACCGCCTCGCTCAGGCCGGCTGTGACCGCGAACTCTTCACCAGCGACGCCGTCGCCATGCTCCACGAGGCCACCCACGGTGCCATGCGCGACATCGACCGCATCGCCCACACCGCGCTCCGCGCCGCCGCAGCCGCGGGACACAAACTCGTCGAGCGCAACGTCGTACTGGCCGCGGTCGGCCCTGGGGGCGGCCGATGAGACGTCCGTCGGTCGGTTCGACCGTCGTCCTCGTCCCCGGGGCGTTCGGCGGGCTCATCCTGTTTCAGAG
>JAKLJY010000318.1 GCA_023150895.1 Myxococcota bacterium
CTCGTGCCTGGGTTGGGTCAGGTCTACAACGGTCAGCGCGAGCGGGGCATCCTGTTCGCCCTCGGGACGC
Source organism: Myxococcota bacterium (assembly GCA_023150895.1). GTDB lineage: Bacteria > Myxococcota_A > Bradymonadia > UBA7976 > UBA1532 > CAINDO01. The sequence goes on from JAKLJY010000318.1 coordinate 71, forward strand.
CCCTCGTCCTGCCGTACCTGTACGGCATCTACGACGCCTTCCGCACGGCCGAGGACATCGCGCGGGGCAAGTACGCCGCCCCCGATCCGCACAGTCGCCAAACGGCCTTCGTGGGGCAACTCGCGCTCGGTCTGGTGATGATCTTCGGGACGATCGTGCTCGCGCTCATCGCCCGGCGTCCGCCGGTGAGCCCCGTCGCCCCGCCCCTGCCGATGGCCGCCGCGCCCGCGACGTCGGGCGTGCCCGCGCCCGTCACCGCGGCCGCCGTCGCCCCCGCCCCGGCGCGGCCGCCGCTCGGCGAGGGGCTCGACGTGCCCTCCCTGATGAAAAAGGGCCGGATGGCCTGCAATCAGGGCCTGTACAGCGAGTGCGAGGAGATCATGCACGAGATCATCTCGCGTGAGCCGGGCAACCGCGACGCCTACAATCTGCTCGTCGAGGCCGCGCAGCAACGCCAGCGCAACCCGTCGCCCGCCAGCGCGGGGCTGCCCTGACGCAGGACGTCAGCGCCGGTTGAGCCCCATCTTGTCGCGCACTTCGCGCAGGGTCTCGCGCGCGATGGCCCGGCAGTGGTCCGCCCCGGCGGCGAGGATCTCGCGCACGCGCTCGGGGTGGGCCTTCAGCTCCGCCGCCCGCGCCTGAATGGGCGCCATGTCCGCGACCATGTGTCGGTGCAGGATCTTCTTGCAGTCGAGACAGCCGCGGCCCGCGGCCCGGCACTGCTCCGCAACGTCCGAGACGACCTCGGGCGGATCGTAGTGGGTGTGCAGCGTGTAGACGTTGCACTTCTCGGGATCGCCCGGGTCCTTCAGCCGCTTGCGGTTCACGTCGGTGACCGCCGGGGCGAGCTTGGCCATGACCGACTCGGCGCTCTCCGAGAGCGTGATGGTATTGCCCCGCGACTTGGACATCTTGAACTGATTGTCGAGCCCGAGGATGCGCCGAGCGGCGCCGATGCGGGGCTGCGGCTCGGGGAACGTCTGACCGTAGCGCCCGTTGAAGCTGCGCACGATTTCACGGGCGAGTTCGAGGTGCTGCACCTGGTCTTCCCCGACGGGCACGACCTCGGCTTTGTACAGCACGATGTCCGCCGTCTGGAGGACGGGGTAGGTAAAGAGGCCGGCGTTCACCGACGCCTGCTGCTCCGCCTTTTCCTTGAACTGCGTCATGCGCCCGAGGTCGCCCATCGTCGCCACGGAGTTCAGGATCCAGGCGAGCTCGGTGTGCTCGGGCACGTCCGACTGTACGAAGAGCGTGGCCTTTTCGGGATCGACACCGCAGGCGAGGATCCAGGTGGCGGCGTCGAGGATGCGCGGCTGCATGTCGTCGACGGCGTAGGGCTGGGTGATGGCGTGGTAGTCGACGACGCAGAAGAGGCACTCGAACTGCGACTGGAGGGCGACCCAATTGCGGATGGCGCCCAGGTAGTTGCCGATATGGAGCTCACCGGAGGGCTGGACGCCGCTGAACAGGCGTTTCTGGGTGGACACGAGGTCTCCGCGCGCAGGGTTCGGTTCGGGCGCGGAGTCTGCCGCAAAGCGCCGGGCGGCGTCGAGTCGTGTTTCAGTAGCAGAGCTTGCCAAGGGCGCGTCCAGGGTGTAGGTCATGGCCGTACATCACCGAGGTCTGCCAATGACCATCGCCCTTCCCCTGCTCATCGCCCTCCTCGCGCCCGCCGAGAACACCGTCGTCATCAAGAAGCTCGGCGTCCCGCGGTTCGCGCACGGCCTCGCGGCCGACCAGTACAAGAGCCCCGGCGAGCACGGTCTCGCCAACGCGTTCGACGGCGACCCGGCCACGGTCTGGTGGTTGCCGATGCCCGCACTCGCCGAGTCGGGCTACACCGTCGACGTGCAGCTTGCGCAGCCCGTGCAGCTCGATCAGGTGCGCGTCACCCTCGATCCGCCGGCCGCGCCCGCGCCGACGACACCCGCAGGCAAGAAGGCCGCGCCCGCCCCGGCGGGTCGACCGGGCCGCCTGACGAGCGTCGAGCTCAATTTCTGGGACAAGTCGCTCTCGACGACCTACCCCATCTACAAGCGAAGCCTCTCGCTGCCCGCCGACCGCCCGGTCGCCGATCTGGGCATCCCGGAGACGGCCCGCTGGAACTCGGCGCTCATCAACGACGAAACGTTCGGCGACAAACGCCGCGCGAAGGGCTACGGCGACACGGTGCCCTTCCCGCCGACGATCGACGCGTTGACCATCGTCGTGCAGGGCGTCGAGCCGGGGGAGCTGCCACCGACGATCGCCGAGGTGCAGTTCCTGTTGCACAAGGCGGTCCTGCCGGTCGCCGACCTTTCCGAGCTGAAGACGAAGCAGCGGGCATTCATCGAGAACGGCCTGCGCCACATCGTCGAGGGGCGGTACTTCGTCGGCCCCGACCGCACGCTTCAGTTCAGCTACTCCGGCGGTCTCTACGAGGTCCCGGCCGCGGACTGGGCCGCCGGCAAGGCCGAGGACAAGAGCCGCAAGAAGCTCGGCACCTGGCGCATCGAGGCGGCCCGCCTCGAGATCCAGACGACGGGCCGGAAGTGGGAGCCGGTCGACTACACCATCGACGAGGCGCCGGGCCGCGTGCTCTTCCGCACCAAGCCGGTCGCCGGTGAGTTCTCCGTCGCGACCCGCGCGCCGGTGCCCGAAGGCGCCACCGCGCCCGCGTCCGAGCCCGCGCCGGCCCCGAACGTGAACTCGACGCCCGGGTTCGAGCCGCCGCCCCTCGTCGAGTGAGACCGGGCCTTACTCCTTGGCGCGGATCTCGTGTTTCTTCAGCAGCTCGCGCAGGTGGAACCGGGTCAGCCCCGCCACCTTCGCGCACTGCGAGATGTTGCCCTTGTTGGCGGCGACGAGCATGCGCAGGTAGATGGCCTCGAAGCGGTCGGTCAGCGCATCCTTGGCGTCCTTGAAGGGCACGCCGATGTCGACGTCGAACACCACCTGATCGTCCCGGGCGCGGACGCGCTCCGACCCGGCGGATGCGGCCGCCTCGGCCGGCGCGGGCACGGCCGGCGCGGGCGCGGGCGCGGGCAACACGAC
>JAKLJY010000319.1 GCA_023150895.1 Myxococcota bacterium
TCAAACTGAGCGGTCTCGCCATCAACCTGCCCGCTCGGCCCCGTCTGTCTTGACCCACGGATATCCTATGAGGCCCGGAAATGGACGTCGCACACCTCGTTCACGGGCACGTAATCGATGTGGGCGCCTCGTTTTCCGTCTCGGGCAGCAATGACGGGATCTCGCGATCCGTCACCGCGACTTTCCGCGAAGGTTCGCCCGGAGAGTCACTCGTCGTAAATCGGCGACTGCGTGGTACTCAGCGTGACCTGTTCGAGGTTGAACCGGACGACGAAGATGCCATCGTTCCGCTCGAGCTCGAACTCGACTGGCGGGTCGGCGAGCAGGCCCGGAGTCTGCGATTGCCGTTGACGAGACGCGGGGGGCTTTCGTCGGCGATCCTCCGAGTTGAACCCGGTCGACCGCAGCGCGAACTGCCTCCCATCCACTTCATCACGACGGAAGGCCTCACCAGGGACCGGGTTGTCGCACTGTTTGATGAGACTGTGCTCACGCCCGACGAACAGACCGTCCTCCAGGCACTGCGGACGATCGAACCCGATATCGAGCGAATCGCATCAATCGGTTCTTCCAGACGCTACGCTTCCGATACCCGAGGCGGCCTGGCGATGCTCGTTGATGGCAGGCGGGTGCCTGTCGGCAGCATGGGAGACGGCATCTGGAGGCTACTCGGCATCGCCCTCGCTCTCGTCCGGTCGAGCGGCGGGGGCACGCTTCTCATCGATGAAATCGACACAGGGCTTCACTACTCGGTGCTCACCGACATGTGGCGCCTCGTCTTCGAGACGGCCAGACGACTCGACGTTCAGGTCTTTGCCACCACGCATAGTCGAGATTGCTACGAGGCACTGGCCGCAGTGGCCGAGGCGGGGCGGCACGAGATCTCCCTTCAGAGAATCGAGCGCGGCAAGCCGAAGGCGATTGTCTTCACCGAGGCCGAGATTCAGCAGGCAGCCGAACGCGGTATCGAGATTCGATGACGCCGCGACTTCATCCGCGCGTGCTGCTCGTCGAGGGCAACGATGAACTTCGCGCACTCCCCGAGCTGCTCGAACGTGCCGGGATTCCGTGGCCGCGAGGAAGCGAGCCCGTGCACATCAAGGAGTTGAACGGTGTCGAGAACATCTTGGCAACCGGACTGATCGAAGCCGAAGCGAAGGCATCCGGCCTCGTTTCGCTGGGCGTTCTGGTCGACGCCGATGGCGACCTCGCCAACCGGTGGAGCTCGAGACCATGCTCCTCGCGTTGAGAACGGGTGCACCGGCGGTGCGCGCGTATGCAGGACAGGTCGTTACCGAAGCGAGCGCGCTGGGAGCGCCCTACAGGCAGACCCACCGCGATAAGGCCGAACTCCATACGTGGCTGGCCTGGCAGGATCCACCCGGACTGCAGGTTCACCTTGCGGTCCGATCGGGGGTCGTCCGTCCCGACCCGAGAAGGTGCGGTGGATTCGTCGAATGGTTCAGGTCGCTCTTCGAGATCTGACCGTGTTCCGGTGCCCGTCCGAAGCGTCCGGGCCCGCGACGGGCGAGGCCTGATTCATCCGCCGAACGCACGCTCACGCGTACGCGACCCAGCCCCGAAAGGTGAAGGCCGCGTAAAACAGCTGCGGATCGGAGAAGCCCGCGGCGCGCAAGTGATCGACCTCCACCTCCGGGGCGAGGATCGGGAGGCGACGACCGAGCGTCCGCGGTCCGCCCGCCCCGTGTTGGACGGCAACGCCGTTGTCGGCGGCGAACGCGCCGAAGCGGTCGAACCAGAGGTCGCGCTCGGCGCCGTCGGGCACGCTGTGGTGGGCGACGACGAAGGGCGCGCCCGGGTGGATGAAACCCGGGGCAGGAGCCCCGGCCGGGGCCCGCCGTCTCGGCGGGACCCGCGAGCGAAGGGCGATTCACTCGCCCGCAGCGAGAGCAGTTCGGGCAGGCGCCCGAACTGCGTTTCTTAATAGACAGGACGCGCCGTCGAAGGGGCCCGTCGGCGCCGAGGCGACCTCGCCTTCGTGCAGTTCGACTCTCGAGCCCAGCGGCCCGAGCGTCCGGACCGCGAGCTCGAGCATCTGCGGCGACGGATCGACGCCAAGGAAGCGCCAGTCGGGCCGCGCCTCGGCGAACGATCGCAGTTCCAGGCCACCGCCCGCGCCGACCACCAGGATGCGGCCATCGGCAGGGGCCCTCTCCGCGAGGAGCAGGCGCGTCATGCGATGCAGATCGTGGAACCCCGGCACGAGCCGAGGCGGATTCTCGGCGTACCGAGCCACCACCGCGGGATCGTCGAAGCCGTTCCCGTCGTAGCGGGGCATGTTTACCTCTCGTAACTTTGTATGTTGCGATAATTACCAGCCACCCCGGCCTCACGCAACCCGTTTTGTTACGAAGGAAACGAGATTAGGCTCCAACCATGCCCACCGACACCCGCCTGTCCCGGATGCTGCACGTGCTCATCCACATGGATCAATTCGGCGCTCCGGTGACCTCGGAGGTCATCAGCCGAATGCTGGAGACCCATCCCGTCGTCGTGCGGCGCACCATGGCCGGCCTGCGGGACGCGGGATACGTGACCTCCGTGAAGGGACATGGGGGGGGATGGGCGTTGGCGCGGTCGCTCGATGGGGTGACCTTGCGGGACATCCACGAGGCGCTCGGCAGTCCCACGGTCGTCGCCATCGGGCTCGCGGAGGACAATCCGCTCTGCCGGATCGAACGGGCGGTTCACGACGCGCTGAAGGACGTGATCGCCGACGCCGAGCAGCGCCTGCTCGCGCGCTTCGGCGAGGTGACCCTCGGCGCGCTGTCGCGCAGCGTCGGCGCCGCGGTTCAGCCGCGCTGCGATGGGGCGTCGCGTCACTGACGGGCCGGTGAACCCGTCCGGGAGCACGACTCGGGCGGCCAAGCCTGCGGGCGGGGTCGGGCGGGCCCTGCGGGTCCCCTCCGGTCGCCAAAAGAGGCGCCGATGGTGCGCCGTATGCGTTCGACCAGCGACGCCCTACCGCCTGACACCAATTTCCGCGATGTTCGCGTGAGAGCGGATGGACCGCTC
>JAKLJY010000031.1 GCA_023150895.1 Myxococcota bacterium
ACGCCCGCGTGGCCGTCCCCGACGCCGCGCCGCCGCCCGAGCCCGACGCCGCGCCGCCGCCCGACGGGCCGCCCCTCGACCCCATCGCCTACGGTGGCCGCCTGCCGGTCGCCGCGGGCGCGGGCCGCGCGGTACTCACCGTCGCCGGGCTCGATCGCGAGATCGAGGTCTACGTCCCGCCGCGCCCCGCCGCGCAGCCCGCCCTGGTGCTCGCGCTGCACGGCACCTGGGGATGGGGGACGGATCTCGTCGGCGCCCACCGGCCGCAGGGCTTCGAGGATCTGGCCGATGCCCACGGCTTCATCCTGCTCGCGCCCGACGCGCGGCGCATCGTCGCCGGTGACTGGGATCAACATGACGCCGGCGTTCACAATCGCACCTACTGGGAGACCCTGCCGACGGACGATCCCGCGCGGGGCGCCGATCCCGACCGCAATCCGGATCTCTTGTTCATCCGGGCGGTCATCGCCGAAGCGCGGCGCACGTACGGGGTCGATCCGCGGCGCGTATACGTCGTCGGCCACTCCAATGGCGGCTTCTTCACGCAGCACGTCGCCACCGTCCTCGCCGATCGCATCGCGGCGTTCGCGTCGGCCTCCGCCGGGCTCGTGCGTTGCCCGAGCACGGCGATGTGTCGTTTCCAGGGCCGCGGCGACACCTGCACCGATCTGCGGGCGAATCCGGGGTACTGCGCCTGCGATGGCCCCGAGAAGCCCGTCCCGGTGCCCGTCGGTCGCCGCATGCCGCCGGGGTTCCTCTTCCACGCCACGGACGACGACATCGTCTCGGTGTACTACTCGTGCGAGCTCGAGGCGCGCATGCAGACCCTCGGACACACCGTCGAGAGTCACATCCGCGACCAGGGCGGCGGTCACTGGCTGCCGCGCAGCTTCTCGGGCGAGGCCTGGGCGTTTTTGTCGCGCTTCTCGCTCTGAGCCCGCGCGCGGCTCGCGGGCTCTACCCGGGTGACTGAGGACCCCCCGGGGGTCGAGGCTCACCCGTAGACGTCCGCGACCCGCTCCCGACCTTGACCCAGAACAAACCGGCCGTCGGCGGATTCCAGCAAAGGCCCCGAGAGGCCGACCTGCGCACCCATGAACCTGCACGGACTCGGTACGCGGCTCGCGGTCCTCGGCCTTCTCTCGGTCGCAGTCCCGATCGCCGTTCTGACGGCCTACTCGTCCTGGCGCAATGTGCAAACCACCGCGCTCGCGACGACGGAGGTCACCCGGTTGATGGACGCGGCGGTCGGGCAGAGCGCCGACGATCTGCTCGATCAGGCGCGCCTCTCGGCGGCCGCCCTCGACGCACAGCTCGCGCTCCAACTGCGGATCGCCGACGACGTGCTGCGCCGAGCGGGCGGCCTGCAGGTGGGCCCGGGCACGGCGGTCGACTGGTCGGCGCGCAATCAGTTCGACCAGTCCGTCGTCGCCGTCCGCTTGCCCCAGGTCGTCACGCGGCGGGGTTGGCTGGGGCAGACCACCGACTTCGACCACCCCGCGCCCGTGGTCGACGAGATCAGCGCGATCACCGGCGGCGTCGCGACGCTCTTTCAGCGCATGAACGAGGCCGGCGACATGCTGCGCGTGGCCACTTCGGTGCGAAACGCGGCGGGGCAGCGGGCCATCTCGACGTACATACCGGCGCGTCAGCCCGACGGCACGCCCAACCCCACGCTGGCGGCGACCCTGCGCGGCGAGACGTACCTCGGCCGTGCACAGGTCGTCGGTCAGTGGATGGCGACGGGGTATCGGCCCCTTTTCGACGACCGCAAGCAGGTGGTCGGGATGCTCTTCGTGGGGCTCCCGGAGGCCGAGGCGCTGTCGCTCATCGCGGCCTCGGTTCGCGAACTGAAGATCGGCGAGACCGGGCGCGCCTTCGTGCTGCACACCCGCGGCGCAGAGCGCGGCCGCGTGGTTGCCGCCGCCGGGGGCAGCGGCGAGGGCACGTCTCTCTGGGACGCGACGGACGCGCTCGGACGCCCCTGGGTGCAAGAGCTGATCACCCGCGCGACGACGCTCACCGCCGGCGAAAGCGCGACGCTTCGCTACGTCGACCCCGTCGCCGGGGCGCGGTACGTCCGGTTCGCATTCCACGCGCCGCTCGACCTGCTCGTCGCGGTCGGACTCGACGAGGCCGAAGTGCAGGCGCCCGTGCGAGCCATCGCGGCGGAGCACGCGCGTGTGCTTCGGGAGCAGCTCCTCCTCGGACTCGGGGCGTTGGCCACGGCCGCCGTCGCGTGGCTGCTGGTGGCGCGTCACCTGATCGGGCGCCTGCGGCGGGCGACGGGGGCGCTGAGCGCCGAAGCCGTCTCGACGCTGGACGCGGCCCGTCAGGTCGCCGACGCGAGCCGGGCGCTCGCCGAGGGCGTCGAGGTCCAGGCCGCGTCGCTGACCGAGACCGCCGATGCCCTGAACGATGTCTCCGGGATGACGGGCCACAACGCCGAGAACGCGGCCACCGCCAAGGACGTCGCCGCCCGAGCCCGTGCCGCGGCGGAAGAGGGCGCCGCCGGCATGGTCGAGATGAAGTCCGCCATGGACGACATCAAGGCGTCGTCCGACGAGATTGCCCGCATCGTGAAGACCATCGACGACATCGCCTTCCAGACCAACCTGCTCGCGCTGAACGCCGCCGTCGAGGCGGCCCGGGCCGGTGCGGCCGGTGCCGGGTTCGCCATCGTCGCCGATGAGGTCCGCAGCCTGGCACAGCGCAGCGCCGAGTCCTCGCGCGCCACCGCCGACCGCATCCAGGACGCCGTCCGCAAGACCGCGGTGGGGGTCGAGATCTGCGCGCGGGTCGAGGCCACGCTCACCGGCATCGTCGAGCACGCCCGCGAGGTCGACGCGCTCGTCGGCGAAATCGCCCAGGGGTCGGAGGAGCAGACCGCCGGTCTCGCGCGGCTCGATGGCGCCCTCACCCGCATCGGCGAGGTCACCGAGGCCAACGCCGCCGCCGCGACGCAGTCTGCCCAGGCGGCCGAGTCGCTCGATGAGCGGGTCGACCGGCAGCGCGGGGCGGTCGGCGACCTCGAAGCGCTCGTCGAAGGGCGCCCGGCGCTCCGGCCCGGCGTCCGGCAGGGAACGAGCGCACCGTCCAGGGCAAAGGCGTCCACCCCGCGTCGACGGTCGACACGGGCGACCCCCGGACGTGCCGCGCCGGGGCACCGTCCCGCCGAGTCCGTCGCCACGATGTGACACGACGCCCGATTCGGCCCCCGCGACACGCGCGCCGATTCGTGGTGTAGTCCGGCCGTGTCCGCCACGATGCCCGATCCCCGTGCCGTCACCGAAGCGCTGGCCACCGCCGGCCGACCGCACCTGATCGGTGTCCGCCATCATTCGCCGACGCTGGCGGCCGCGATGCCCGCGCTCCTCGCCGCGGCCCGGCCGGACGTCCTGCTGCTCGAGCTGCCGGCCGACGTGCAGGGCTGGGTCGAGTGGCTCGCGCACCCCGAGGCGCAGGCCCCGCTGGCGCTGGCCGTCACCGCCACGGGCGGCGCCGAGGAGCTGCCGGGGTTCTACCCGTTCGCCGACTTCTCCCCCGAGCTGGCCGCCGTGCGCTTCTGCGCGGCCAACGGCATCCCCGTGCGCGCCATCGACCTGCCGGCCGGCGCGGCGCCGCTGCCCGAGCCGGCCGCCGACACGCCCGACGAGGCCGAAGATCTCGACGCGGCCGGAGACGCCGACGAGCCCGACGAACCCGACGAGCGCCCCTCCCGGGTCGCCGCGGTGTGCGCACGTCTCGGCGTCGACGATCCCGGCGCCCTCTGGGACGCCCTCGTCGAGGCCCGCGCGCCGGGCAGCACGCCCGAAGCCTTGCGTCGGGCCGCCCTGCTGGCCGGCTGGCTCCTGCGGCTCGACGCCCCCGCGCTGCGTGCCCGCGACGCCCGTCGCGAGGCGTACATGCGGGCCGGTCTCGCCGCCGCGCTCGCCGAAGGGTTCACCCGACCGGTCGCCGTCATCGGGTCGTTCCACGCGGCCGCGCTCCTGGACGCCGACTCGCTCGATCCCTTCGCCGCCGGGCGTTGGCGCGCCCCCGAGCCCCCCCCGGGTCCGGTCACGGCGTCTCTTCTGCCGTACGCGTTCGAGCTGTTCGACGACCGCTCGGGGTATCCGGCGGGCATCCGTGATCCGCGCTGGCGGCAGCGCCTTTTCGAGGTCCTCGGCGACCCGGGGGCGACGTCCGATGCGGCCCGGGCCGGCGCCGCGGGCGATCTCGTCGACGAGGTGCTCGTCGAGGTCGCGCGGCACATCCGGCGCGCGCGGCACGTGGCCGGCCTGCCGGACGCGCGCGAGGCCGCCCGGGCGGCGCGGGATCTCTCCCGGTTGCGTGGCCTGCCCGCCCCCGGCCGCACGGAGCTGCTCGAGGCGCTGATGCTGGCGCTCGGTCAGGGCGAGCCTTTGGGACGCGGTCGCGTGCTCGCGCGGGCGCTGGAGACCGTGATGGTGGGGCGCACGCGCGGTCGTCTCGCCCCGGCGACGCCCCGCGCGGGTCTTCTGCCCCACGTCGAGGCGCTGCTCGCCGCGCTGCGGCTGCCCGGACCGGAGAGCGCCGGTCGCGAGGCCGAGCCCGTCCGGCTCGATCCGCTGCGCTCGCCGCTGGATCGTCGCCGGCACGTCGCCCTGATGCGCCTGGCCGCGTGCCACGTGCCCTATGCCGAGCGCCGAGAGAGCGGGTACGAGACGCTGACGCACGTCTGGCAGCCAGCCTGGTCGCCCCCGACCGAAGCGCTGCTCGCCGTGGCCGCCCTGCGGGGCGCGACGCTGGCGCAGGCCACCGCGGGCACGCTCCGGGGGGACTGGCAGCGCCGGGTCGCCGCCGACGAAGCCGGCCCGCCGCTCCTGCTCGAGACGCTCTCGGCCGCCGCGGAGTGCGGGCTCGGCGCGCTCGTGCGCGAGCTCGTCGCCGAGCTCGACAGCGGGTTCCGGCTCGCCGCCGATCTGCCGACGCTGACGGCGGCGGTCCACCTGCTCGACCGCATCGCCGCGGGGCACGTTCCGGGCCTGCCGCCGCCGGGCGAGGGCGTCGACGACGAGCCGGGCGCGGTGCCGGCCTTCGACGCCGGTGCAACGTCGCCATCGGTCGCCACATTGCGCGCCGACTTGCTCGAGGCCGCCGTACGCCACCTCGAGGGCCTGGCCGGCGCCACCCGGGTCGAAGACGCCTGGGCGCTGCGGGGCCTGCTCTCGCTGACCGGCGACGCGGAGGGCGAGGTGGCCGGCCGGCTGCGCCACGCGCTCGCGCTCCTCGCCGCCACGGGCGCTCCGCTCATGCGCGGTGCGGCCGGCGCCGGGCGCGTGCTGCTGCACCTGGAGACGGCCGCGGCCTTCGGCGGGACGCTGGCCTCCGTCCTCGACGTCGAGGCGGCGGACTTCCGGGCCGGGTTCTGGCGCGGGGCGTTCACCGTCGCCGGTGCGCTGCTCGAGGCCGATCCGGACCTCCTCTCGGCGCTGGGCGACCGCATCGAGGGCGATCCCGATGCGGCCTTCCTGGCGGTCCTGCCGAGCCTGCGCGAGGGGTTCGAGGCGCTGCCCCCGGCCGCCCGGGCCCGCCTGCTCGCCGCGCTGAACGACCGCCTCGGGCCGGGCGCCGTCTCCGAGCGCCTGACCACCGATCCCGCCGCATTGGCGGCGACCGCGCGGGCCGACGCCGCAGGACAGGCCGCTGCACTCGCGCTCTTCGGTGCGCTGCCGGAGGTGCCCCGGGCGACCGTCTCGGGCACGCCGGGCCGGACCTCCTTCGACGCCCGCACGGGCCCGCCCTCCTCGAACACCCTCTCCCCCGCCGATCGCTGGCGGCTCGTGCTCGGGCAGGTCAAGGGCGGTGCCTGCGGCGCGGGCACCCGGCGCCTGGCCGCGACGCTGGAGCAACTCTACGGCCGCGGCTCGGGCGAGGGGGCCGGGGGCGATCTCGTGGGCGCGGGCGACGAGGCCTCGACCCCGACGGTACGCGAGTGGGCCGACGACCTCGGCGAGCTCTTCGGCGAGCGCGTGCGGGAAGAAGTCCTCGGACGCGCGGCCGTTCACGGGCAGGCCGAGGCCGCGCTCTCGCTCGATCCCGAATCCGTCACGCCGAGCGTCGAGCTGCTGGAGGAGGTCCTGTCGCTGAAGGGCGGCCTCTCCGAAGCGCAGCTCACGCACTTGCGCCGGCTGGTCGATCGCGTGGTGGAAGAGCTCGTCCGGGCGCTCGCGCGGCGGCTGCGACCCGCGCTGACCGGCTTGGGCACGCCCCGGCCCTCGCGCCGTAAAGCCGGCCCGCTGGATCTGAACCGCACGGTGCGCGCCAACCTCCGCGGCGCCCGCCCCGGCGAGGAGCCCCCCCTCGTGCCCGAGCGGTTCATTTTCCGCACCCGCGCCCGCCGCAGCATGGACTGGCGCATCGTGCTCGTGGTGGACGTCTCGGGCTCGATGGAGGCCTCGGTCATCTACAGCGCGCTGGTGGCGGCCATCCTCTCCGGGCTGCCGGCCTTCAAGGTCGACTTTCTGGCCTTCTCCACCGAGGTCGTCGACCTGACCGACCGCGTCGACGACCCCCTGGGCCTCCTGATGGAGATCTCCGTGGGGGGCGGTACGAACATCGCCCGGGCTCTGCGGGCGGCCCGCGAGCGCGTCGCCGTGCCGTCCCGGACGCTCGTGCTCGTCGTCAGTGACTTCGAGGAGGGCGGGGGCGTAGGCGAGCTGCTTTCGCAGGTCCGCGCCCTGGTCGAGTCGGGCGTGCGCACGCTCGGCCTCGCCGCCCTCGACGACCGCGGTGCGCCGCGCTACTCGGTGAGCATCGCGGAGCAGCTCGTCGCCGCCGGCATGCCAGTGGCCGCCCTGAGCCCGCTCGCCCTGGCGGAGTGGATCGGCACGCAGGTACGCGGGACTTGACCGGCAGCACGCCGCCGGCCGGTCGTGCTTGCACCGTTCGACCGCCCGGGCGCACCTTCCGGGCCGTCGTCCGCGTCCGATGGAGCCCGACATGGGCACGCCTGCCGATCCCGCCGTCTCTGTCGTCTCTGCCGTCACCGCCCCCGAACCGCCGCCGCCGCCCGCCGCCCGCGGCGCCTGGTACGCGCTGGGGCTGCTGACCCTGGTCTACGTCCTCAACTTCCTCGATCGCTCGCTCATCTACATCCTCTTCACCCCGATCAAGCGCGAGATCGCGCTGTCGGACCTGCAGCTCGCGTTGCTGGGGTCGACGTCCTTCGTGATCTTCTACACGGTGCTCGGCATCCCGTTCGGTCGCCTGGCCGACCGGTATCGCCGCACACACCTGATCGCCGGGGGGCTGGCCGTCTGGAGCCTTTTCTCGGGCCTGACGGGGTTCGCCGACGGGTTCGCGGCGCTCTTCGCCTGCCGTGTGATGGTGGGGGTGGGCGAGGCGACGCTGGGCCCGGCGGCGATCTCGCTTCTGTCCGACTTCTTCCCACCCCGCCAGCGCGCGACGGTGCAGGCCATCTACTCGTCGGGCATCGCCCTCGGGAGCGCCGCGTCGTTCTTCCTGGGCGGGGTTCTGGGCGAGGCCCTCGGTTGGCGCTGGGGCTTCTACCTGCTCGGTTTCCCGGGGCTGCTCGTCGCCGTGGCCGTGGCGCTGCTGCGCGAGCCTGCCCGGGGCGCGACGGAGGCGGTCCGGGCGACGGCGCCGGCGGCCGGCGACCCCTCGACGGGGGCGCGCACGCTCCTGCGAAACCCGGTCCTGCGCTGGCACCACCTCGGGTACGCCCTCCTGACCATCGCGACGAACAGTTCGACCATCTGGGTGCCGAGCTTCCTGGTCCGGGTGCACGGGCTCGGGCTGGCCGAGGCCGGTCAGTGGATGGCCCTCTCGGTCCTCGTCGGCGGGCTGCCGGGCACCCTCCTCGGCGGCTACCTGGCCGACCGCTTCCGCGCGCGCTGGGCGGGTGGACGCATGTACTTCGGCGCCACGGCGGCCCTGATCGGCGCGCCGTTCTGGCTGCTGCTGCTCTTCGCCGAGGCCCCCGCGGCGCTGCTCGTCGCCAATGCCGTCTTGCTCGCGACCGGGTTGTCGTTCCTCGGCGGCGCCGCCGCGGACGTCTCCGACCTCGCCGGCCCGAAACAACGCGGGCTTGCGATTGCGATCTATTACTTCACCGTGAATGCCATCGGGTACGGACTCGCCCCGCCCCTCATCGGTGCGCTGAGCGACGCCCTGGGGGCGGCGACGGATCCGGCCATGTTGCGGTACGCCTTGCTCGTCTGCCCGCTGGCGCTGTTGTTGAGCGCCTTGGGCCTGTGGCGTGGGGCTGCGCTGCGTCAAGCCGTCGACGATTCCCGTTGACGCGCTCATGGTGCAACGCACAATTTTCCGCCAGCCGCATCTCGGGTGTCGCCCGGGCGGCTGGATGCGAACAGTGGAAGGAACGCGAAACAGATGAAGACCGAAAACACGACGATGACCCGCGCGCTGGCCCTCCTCGCCTGCGCAACTCTCTCTCTGGCGGCCTGTGACAGCAGCGACGGCGACGGCCCGGCGGCGACGGGCGATGCGGCCGTCGGCGGCAGCGGTGGCACGCCCGTCGGGGGCAACGGCGGCGAGCCCGTCGGTGGCAACGGCGGCAATGGCGGCGAGCCCGTCGGCGGCAATGGCGGCGAGCCCGTCGGTGGCGGCGGCGGTGCGGGCGGCGAGCCCATCGGCGGCGAGCCCGTCGGTGGTGGCGGCGCGGGCGGCGAGCCCGTCGGTGGCGGCGGCGGTACGGGCGGCGAGCCCCCGCCGGTGATGGACTTCTCGACGGCGGCCCTCATCGAGGCCTACATCGACGGCAAGCCCCTGATCATGGCCGGCGAGGACATCCCGAGCCATCCGAACGGCTACTCCGAAGACATCAACTTCGGGCAGGCGACGCAGTGTTATGCCTCGGTCACGATGAACTTCGGGGCGGGCGCCTTCCACGTCGTCAGCGAGCTCGGCACGCTCGAGAACGCCCCGCAGCAGGGCGATACCGGCGAGTGCAACCACGACCTCGTCCTCGCCCCCGTCATGTTCGATTCGGTCTCGCACATCATCGAGAACGTGACGGACAACGGCGCCTGCTTCGACTTCACCGTGAACTACGGCGCGTTCGGCCAGGAAGGCCGCGGCCGCATCACCGAGGGCACCGTCGAGCTCGAGCTGTATTTCAAAGACCAGGCCACCGGCATCCGGTGCGCGGACGGCCTCCCCGGCGCAGGCGCGACGGCCCTGAACGGCGCCCCGTTCGCCGGCAACGCCCTCCAGGTCTTTCGCATTACGCCGTGATTGACCGCCGGCCCCGGTCGGTGCAGGGATCGCCTCCGTGCACCCGGCCGACCGGGGGCCGTCTCGTCGTTCCCCGTCCGGGCCGCGGCCCGGTCGCCCCGCAGGAGCTTGCCGTGCCCGCGCCCCCCCGCCTCGCTCCGAGAACCCGCCAGCCGGTCTCATACGCCCGTGCGCGCCGCCTGGCGTTGCTGTCGGCCCTGCTGCCCGCCGCGGCGTTCGCCGGCCCCGCCCCCCCGGGGCTGCACGCCGCCGAGTGGTCCGCCGCCAACGACCGCAGCGCCGAGCCACCCCCGGCGGAGTTCACGCTCATCAACTACTTCTTCACCCGCGCGACGTTCACCAACCAGCTCGCCGATCCGTCGGGGCTGCGCGGCGTGTCGCTCGGGCCGTTGGGCCCCGGCCCGGCGGGCAGCGCCACCGGCACGGGGGACGACACGAAGACGATCTATGCCGAACAGCGCTGGATTCCGGTCTTCGCGTACTCGCCCCACTTCGCCGACGGGCTCGCCACGTTCCGCGCGCAGCTCGAGGTCGACTACACCTGGGGCATGGCGGCCAATACGGTGCAGCCCAACCAGGGCGGCGGGTTCAACGCCGATCAGATCAACATCCAGACGAAGAACGTGAACGTGGCGCTGACGCCGCTGCGCAAACCGCGCGCGCTCGCCATTCACGTCGGTACGCAGTCGGTCTACGACACGCCGTACGACCCGACGATCACCCCCCTCTTCGACCTCGTGCAGACGGGGTACAAGCTCGCCTTTCTCGGCTCGGATGCCACCGGCGTCTCGGTGTATTCCGATACCGATCTCGGTCTCTTCCGCGGCATGATCCTCCCCCTCGGGGCGGCGCAGCCGGACAAGGCC
Organism: Myxococcota bacterium; assembly: GCA_023150895.1. Lineage (GTDB taxonomy): Bacteria > Myxococcota_A > Bradymonadia > UBA7976 > UBA1532 > CAINDO01. The sequence goes on from JAKLJY010000031.1 coordinate 10,107, forward strand.
GAGAAGGGAGACGCGCGTTTCAGCTACGTCTGGCTCGGCGGCCTCGACTACGCCCGCCGCCTCACGCCCGATCTCACGCTCGGCCTGACATACTGGCATTTGCAGGACGACACGCAGGGCGCCGCGTACACCTATGAAGGCCTCCTGAAGAGCGGGCCCTCGTCCGGCGGTCTGTCGGCCTACATCGGCACGCAGCGTTTCCAGATCGACGAGCCGAGCGGCCACGTCGAGTACGTCGGCGGGCACTTCAACTACAACCTCGCGTTCCGCTCGGGTCCGTTCGGCGCGTCGGGCTTCCTGATGTTCAACACCGGGCGGTTCGAGAACGAGAAGAAGTACCCGACGCCGGAGCAGGCGGCCGCCGTGCTGCAACACGTCGACGTCTCGGGCTTCGCGAGCAATCTCGAGCTGCTCTACAACTTCGGCAAGACACGCGGCAGCCTGATCACCCTCGAGGGCATGTTCACGACGGGCGACAACGACCCGACGGACGACAAGTACTCGAGCCCGTTCACGATGAACTACTACGGCCTGCCCGGCGCCGTCTGGTTCAACCACAAGACGCTGTTGCTCTTCCCGTTCACGAGCACGGTCGGAAACTACACCGGCGCAATCACGGACATCTCGAATCAGGGGTACGGGCTGATGGCGGGCATCGCCTCGGCGTCGCACGATCTCATCGCCAACACGCTGAACCTCAAACTCGGCACGGCGTACGCCCGCACCGCCGCGCAGCCCGTCCCGCTGCCCGACGGCACCGAACGCGGCAGGAGTCACGGCGTCGAGATCAACGCCGAGCTGAAGTATCACTTCCGGTATCTGATGACCGCCGGCCTGCACGTGGGCTACCTCCTGCGCGGAGACTTCTACGATGGCAACACTCAAGTCGACGCCGATCCGTGGGCGGCCTTCACCACGTTCACCTGGTATGCGTTCTGACCCGCCCCGCGGCCCGCGCGCCGCCCGTTTCGCCGGCATCGCGGCCTGTTTCGCCGGCATCGCCCTGGCACAGTCGGCCTGCACGCCCTCGTACATCGACGCCGCGCCGCTGCGGTTCCCGGACGTACCGTACACCTCCGAGGCGGGTCAGCCCTGGCCGGAGAAGGCCCTCGTGCTGCCCCGGGTGCAGGCCCTGTACGGTCTGCCGACGCCGCTCGGCGTGCGCTACGTGGAACTCAACCCGCAGGGGGCCGTGCCGCTCTTGTTCGTGCACGGCCTCGGTTCGTACCTCAAGTTCTGGCGATACCAGCTCGATGCCTTCGCCGCGCAGGGGTACCGCGTCGTGGCCCTCGACCTGCCCGGTTTCGGCAAGTCGGACAAACCGGCGGGCTTCCCGTACACGATGGAGGCGATGGCCGAGGTCGTGCGCGAGGTGTCGCAGACGCTGAACCTCGACCGCCCGGTGGTCGTCGGCCACAGCATGGGCGGTCAGACGGCCCTCTCGCTGGCGATTCGCCACCCGGAGACCCTGCGCGCCCTGGTGCTCACCGCCCCGGCGGGCTTCGAGAAGTTCTCGCGCCGCGAGCGCCTCTGGTTCGAGCGCGTCTTCACCTCGACGCTCGTCGAGAATGCCGCGGAACACGAGATCCGCGGCTCCATCGTCTACAACAACTTCTCGCAGTGGCGTCCCGAGCTCGAGTGGCTCGTCGAGGAGCGCGTGCGCCTCGCGAGCTCTCCGGATTTCGGTTCGTACGCTTACGCCAACGTGCGCTCGGTGCAAGGCCTCGCGGCCAACGACTTCGTGCGCGAGAACCTCGACAAGGTGCGCGTCCCGACGCTCGTCGTCTTCGGCGATCAGGATCGTCTGATCCCCAACCCCTTCCTCCACGGCGGGGAGACGGAAGATCTCATGGCCGCCGGCACGCGCCGCATCAAGGGCGCCGTGCTGAACCGCCTGCGCGGCTGCGGGCACGCCGTTCAGCTCGACTGTCCGGCCGAGTACAACGGTGCCTTGCAGCGGTTTCTGACGGACGTGCTCGCCGCGACGGACGTTACGCCGGAGGTCGTCACGGCCCCGCCGTCCGCGCCGGTGTCCGAACCCGTGCCCGCGCCGGCGTCTGCGCCGGTGTCCGAACCCGCGCCCGCGTCTGCGCCGGTGTCCGAACCTGTGCCCGCCCCGGCGTCCGCGCCAGAGTCCGCCCCCGCCCCGGCCTCCGCGCCGGCGCCGCCCCCCCCTGCCAAGAGCGAGGACGCCCCGTGAGATTCGCCGCCATCACCGGCACCGGCAGTCATCTGCCCCCCATCCGCGTGCACAACGACGACCTGCGCGCCCGTTTCCCCGAGCTTCCGGAGTTCGTCGGTAAGATGGAGGCCTCCACCGGCATCACCTGCCGGTACTACGCCGAGCCCGGGCAGGCGACCTCCGACCTCGCGCTCCCGGCCGCGCGACAGGCCCTCGAGCGGGCCGGCAAGCGCCCGGAGGACGTCGATCTCATCCTGCTCGGCACGGACTCGCCGGACTACATCACCCCCTCGACGTCCGTGGTGCTGCAACACAAGCTCGGCGCGAAGAACGCCGGCACCTTCGACGTCGGCTGCGCCTGCGCGTCCTTCCCGACGGCCCTGGCGACGGGCGCGGGGTTCATCGCCACGAACCCGCACATCCGCACGGTGCTCGTCGTGGGCGTCTACATGATGCACGCCCTGTGTGATCCCAAAGACCCCATGATCTTCTTCTACGGGGACGGCGCCGGCGCGGCGGTCCTCGAGCCCTCCGATCGCCCGGGGTTCATCCACTCGGCGCTGCAGGCCGACGGTGCCTACGCAAAACACTGGGGCATCTACTCCGGCGGCACGGTGGAGCCGGCCTCGCCCGAGTCCATCGCCGCCGGGCGTACGACCGTCAAGCTCGTCGAACGCTACCCGCCCGAGATCAATCACGAGGGCTGGCCGCGCCTGACCCGCCGCCTCGCCGCCGAGGCTGGTTTCTCGCTCGACGAGGTCGATCTGTATGTCTTCACGCAGGTCCGCAAACCGTCCATCGAGCATGTGATGGCCGAGCTCGGGCAGCCGATGTCGAAGACGCACACCATCATGGAGGCGTGGGGGTACACGGGCTCGGCCTGCATCCCGATGGCCTTCCACGACGCCCGCGAGCGGGGCCGGGTCAAATCCGGCGACCTCGTCGTTTTCGTGGGCTCCGGCGTCGGTTACAACCAGGCGGCGGCGGCGTTCCGCATGGCCTGAGCCCTGGGGGCCAGGGAGGTCGAACGATGTTTCACGGCGACGTGCTCGGCGAACGCGCCCGGCTGAACCCGGAGAAGACGGCTCTCGTTTTCGTGCCGACGGGGGCGCGGTTCTCGTACGCGATGCTCGACGACCGGGCGCGCCGCACTGCGCGGGCCCTGCGGGGCCTGGGGCTCGGGGCGGGCGAGCGCGTGGCACTGCTGTCGCACAACCGCCCGGAGTTCCTCGACGTCTTCTTCGCCGCGGGCAAGTCGGGACACATCGTCACCCCGCTCGGCACGCGGCTCACCGCGAACGAGCTCGCCGGTGTGTTGCGGGACGCCGGCGCGCGGGTCCTGATCTACGACGGCGCGCTCGCGGACACCGTCGCGACGCTGCGCGCCCTGCCCGACCTGCCCGTCGAACACTTCGTCGCGCTCGACGCCCCCGCCTCGCCGCTCGATGTGACGCTCGCCCACCTCGTCGCGACACACGGCGACGACGCGCGGTCCTTCGCGCGGCCCGGCCCCGAGGACGTCTACGCGCTGCTCTATACGAGCGGCACGACGGGGCGCCCGAAGGGGGTGATGCTGCCGCACCGCATGATCGCCTTCAACGCGTACAACACGGTCGTCGGCTGGGGACTGCGCGAGGACGACGTCTCGCCGGTGTTCACGCCCCTCTATCACGCGGGCGGTCTCGGGGCATTTCTCGTACCCATCCTGGCGGTGGGCGGCACCATCGTCCTGCACACGGGCTTCGACGCGGCCGAGGTCTTTCACACGCTCGCGGCGGAGCGATGCACCGTCGCCCTCGGCGTGCCGACGATCTTCAAACTGATGCTCGAACACCCGGGTTTCGCCACCGCCGATCTCACGTCCCTGCGCTGGTTCATTTCGGGCGGCGCACCGCTGCCCGTGTTCATCATCGAGGCGTTTCAGCGGCGCGGCGTGGGGTTCAAACAGGGCTTCGGCATGACCGAGGTGGGCGTCAACTGCTTCGCGATGACACTCGAGGACGCCGTCCGCCACGCGGGCTCCATCGGCAAGCCCCTGCCCTTCACGGAGGTCCGGCTCGTCGACGAGGCCGGTCTCGACGTGCCGACGGACGCGGTCGGTGAGCTCTGGCTGCGCGGGCCGCACGTCTGCCGCGGCTACTGGCGCAACCTCGAAGCCACGGCCGCGGCCCTCGACGCCGACGGTTTCTTTCACACCGGCGACCTCGCCCGGCGCGACGCCGAGGGGTTCTTCACCATCGCGGGCCGCCGCAAAGACATGTTCATCTCCGGCGGTGTGAACGTGTATCCGGCCGAGATCGAGGGCGCGCTGCTGCTGCATCCGGACGTGCAGGACGCCGCGATTGTGGGCGTGCCGCACCCCACCTGGGGCGAGATCGGCGTCGCGTTCGTCGTGCTGCGGCCGGGCCGCGAACACACGGTCGAGCCCGCGGCGCTCGACGCTTTTCTGGCGACGACGCTGGCCCGTTACAAGCTGCCGCGCCGCTATCACTTCCGCGAGACGCTGCCGCGCACGCCCTACGGCAAGGTGGTCAAGGCCGAGCTGGCCGCGAGCGTCGCCGGCGACTGAAAAGCAGCGCAAGGCCCGCGCCGAACAGTGCCGCGCCACCGGGCCAAGTGCCTGGTACGGCCGACGCGAACGCACATCCGCCGCCACCGCCGCCGCCGTCCGCGTCTTCGGCGGGGCCGCCCGCCCCGGGCGCGGCGTCGCCGGGCAGGCCGCCGGTGCCATCGGGCGCGTCGGCCACGAAGGCGTCGGCCGGCGCGCGGGCATCGGCCGTTCGTGCGTCGTCGCCGCCGGCCGCATCGGGCGGGCCGGCATCATCCCCGGGCTCGGGACCGTCGACGCTCAGGCCGCATCCGGCCAGGGTGGCCGCCCCGCCGAGGCAGAACAGGATCTTGCGACTGTTGGCGGCCTGCTCGGGGTAGGCGCCGCGGAACCAGTAGCGCCCCGCGGGCAGGTCGCCGAACGCCCGGACCTCGCCGGCGACGGGCGCGAAGGTGTCGATCGTGTCGGCGAGCACCCCGCGATCGGTCAGTGCATGCAGAGACATCGACAGCCCCGTCGCATCCTCGGCCGTGCCGAAATACAGCGGGCCGCCGGGGTGGACGACGGTGAAGTACGTCGCGGCGAGGGGGTAGAAGCGGTAGTCCTCGGTGAACGTCTCGGCGCGGGCCTCGGCCGCCAGCCCTTGCAGCCGCGCGGCGAAGGGATAGAGGGCCCCGTCGTTGGTCCGCGCGCCGGTGTTGATGTTCTCCACCGTGAACGCATCGAACGTCGCCGAGAGCGAGCTGTCGCGATCACCGAGCAGCGCATCGAGCGCGTCGAGGGGCGGGGTCGTCGCCGCCGCCGTCAACAGCTCGGGCAGGAGCGCGTCGCCGAAGCGCAGCGTCAGATACTTGAAGAACAGCGCCGTGCCATAGGCGAACGCCGGGACCGGCCCCACCGGCGGGCGGTCGACGGGGCGCTCCGCATCGGCGAGGTAGGCGTCGGCGAAATCCAGAAAGTCCCGCACGCCGGGCTGAAACAGATCCTCGGCCCAGACCGCCGTGCCCTCCGAGATCCAGACCTCCCAGTCATCGGCGTAGGCCGCCTGGACGGCGTGAAACATCTCGTGCGAGGCCAGCACGCGGATGGCCGCCGGGACGGAGCCGTAGTTGTATTCGGCGAAGTCGTTGTCGATGAGCATGTGTCCGGCGCACAGGCCCTGCCGACAGCCGTCCGGGGCGAACAGACCATCCGCCCCGCCGCCGAAGTCGACCAGATAGAAGTCGAAGGCGTCGGAGCCGCCGAGGGGTCCGAGACCGACCGCGGACTCGTTCAGCGGGCTGCGGAACCCGGCCGCCGTGAAGGCGTCGAGCACCGCGTCGGCCGTGCGGGCGACCTCCTGCGGGAGATCGGGCACGTCGTCGCCGTCGGCGTCCGTGGGGTTCGTCTCGTTGGGACCGGCGGCGCTGTAATGCACCCGCACCCGCCCCGAGGGCGAGTCGACGTAGGCGAGATCGTCCGTCGCCTCGAAGTCGTGGAGCGCGCCGCCCGTGTCGGGCCGGCCCGCCACCGCGACGACCGGCACGAACAGACCGCCGAGGGCGAGCGACAGAACGCGGCGCGCCTGTGTCCTCACGGCATCGGCCGCCAGCGGAGGGTGAACACCGCGGAGACCGCGCCGTCCGGGGGCGTGCCCGCGTTGCACGAGGCCTGGTCGGCCGCGTCCTGGTAGTACTGCTCGACGACGAGCTTGATGACCGTGCCGTCGGAGAGCTTGATGAGGTGCGGGACGCCCGTCGTCGCGACACACCCCGGGTACGACCACCAGGGGGCGAGCACGACCTGCGGCGAGTCCGGCAGGCCGCTCGAGTCGTTCACGATGGTGCAATCGTCGGTGTAATAGTCGTCCACCAGGAACTCGGCGCCCTCGGGCACCGCATCGAGGTCTTCGTAGGCGCGCTCGAGGAAGCTCATCGCGCCGACACACGAGGGCCCCGAGTCACCGCCGTTGAGGCGCACGATGAACCGGCGCAGGGACATGTCCCAGTCCATCGACTCGAGGGCCGTCTCGTCGTCGATGTCCACCCGCGTGGCGCCGTCCGCGCCGAACTTCACATAGACCCAGGGGTTGTTGGCCGACTGCCCGAATCCGCCGGCGGTGGCGTCGACCACGGTCAGGAAGTCCTCGCCGTCCCGGGTGGTCGTGACCTCGCCGTCGCTCACCTTGTCGTCGTGCAGCGAGAGGTCGAGGATCATCTGGTCGATGCAGGCGGGCGCCGCGGCCTCGCAGAGGGGCCCGACCGCCATGTCCGGGGCGAGCATGTCCGGGGTGCCCGCGTCGGGCTCGGGCGTCGTGGCGTCGGGCGTCGTTTCACCGCCGGTGGCGCCGCCCGTGGTGCCTCCCGTCACGGCCCCGCCGGTGTCGCCGCCCGCGGGGGCGCCGCCGGCATTGCCCCCCGTGCTGCCCCCCGTCGAGGCATCGCCGGCGCTCTCGGTGCCGGCGTCGTCGCTCGAACAGCCCGTCACGGTCACGGCGACACCGAGCAGCAGCGCGAAGGCGGGCGCGCAGCGCACGACGAAGGGAAGCGAAAAGCGGGACGGCAGGCGGGTCATCGGGTCGTTCATGGGTGTTCTTTCGCGGGGTCGCGGTTCATCGGGTCCGGGGACCATTGCCGCGGCATATACTCCCGAACGCCATGCCAATGCCATTGATCGCCGCCGCGTTCTTCGCCGTGCCCGCCGCCGCGGCCGCCACCGGTCCACTCGTCCTCGGCACCCGCGACGGCCTCGCGGTCGTGCTCTTCCCCGAGCCCCGACCGCACGTTCTGCAGGTGCTGCCCGCCGTCGTCGTCGTGCTGCGACCGGGCGCGCCCGTGCCCGCCGAGTTGATGGCCGGCGGCGAGCGCCTCGGCCGCGACACCTGGCGGCTGCCCGCGCCGCACGCCGTCGAGGCCGCGGCACGCTGGGCGGCCCACCCGGACGTCCTCGCCGCCGATCCCGACGCACTGCGCCCGCACCGCGGCGCCGACTTCGACGACCCGCACTACGGCGGGCAGTGGTATCTCGAGAAGCTGAAGATGGACCCGCTCTTCGCCGTGAGTCTCGGGTCGCCCGACGTGCGGGTCGCGGTCATCGACTCTTCGACGGAGATCACCCACCCGGACCTGGCACCCGCGGTCGACGCGCCCTTCGACGCGGTGGACGACGACGCCGACCCCTCCCCCATCCCCGGCGAGTTCTGTCCGCGCGGCGTCTTGGACCTCTGCGACACGCACGGCACCGGGGTCAGCGGCATCATCGCGGCCCGGGCGAACAACGGGGTGGGCATCGTCGGGCTCTGTCCGCAGTGCACCCTCATCCCCATCCGTCTCATCTCCGACGGCAACACACCGCTCTCGGCCGACGTGCGGGCCTTCGAGCATGCCATCGAGCAGGACGCCGCCGTCATCAACAACTCCTGGGGCTTCACCGAGGCGACGCCCGTGCCGCGCTCGCTCGCCGCCGTCATCCGACGCGCCGCCATCGAGCCGCGGGGCGGCCTCGGCGCCGTGGTCGTCTTCGCCGCCGGCAACGACGACCGCGACCTTCTCGACGACGAGGTCACCGGCCTCGAGGACGTCCTGTGTGTCTCCGCGGCGGACAGCTACGGCCGCCCGACGGCCTACACCAACCGCGGCCCGAGCGTGGACGTCTGCGCGCCCTCGGCCACCGTCACGCTCGCCCCGAACGGCGGCGTGCAGGAGACGTTCGGCGGCACCTCCGCCGCCGCTCCGGTCGTCTCGGGGCTCGCCGCGTGGGTGCTGTCCGTCGCCCCCGAGCTCTCCGCCGCCGAGGTCCGCGCTCTGCTCGTCGAGACCGCCGCGCAGTCACCCCTCATCACGCCCGACGCGGACGGGCATCACCCCGTCTACGGGTATGGCATCGTCAGCCCGACGGCCCTGCTCGCCCGGCTCGCCCCGCCCGCCCCGGACGCGGGCCTGCCCGACGCGGGTCCCGACGAAGCCGACGCGCAGGCCGGGACGCTCGACGCATCGCCCGGGGCGACCGACGGCACGGGCGGCTCTCCGGAACCGGCCCCCGTCCCCCTCTCCGAAGACGCCGCGGGCTCGTCCGGCGCCGACGCGGCGAACGCGCCCGGCGCGACCGGCGGCGGCGGGGGGTGTGTGGCCGTCACGCCCGGTCGGGTGTCCCCCGCGGGCGCCGTCGCCTTGCTGCTCGGCGCGCTCTGGGGCTTCGCACGCCGTCGCAGGGCCCGGCTTCACTCCCGATCGAGGGGGTAACCGGCGGCCACCCAGGCCCGCATGCCGCCTTCGAGGTAGATGATCCGCCGGTAGCCCTCCGCGACGAGCGCGGCGCCGGCGATGAGGGCCATGTGATCGGTCAGGCAATACACCATGGCCGGGCGGTCGCGATCCGGCCCGAGATCGGCCATGAGCGCGGCGGTGTCCGTGTATTCGATGTGGACGTCCGTGCCGGGGATCTCGCCCGCGTAGGGGATGTGGACGTTGATCAGGCGGAAGTCGCGCGTCGGGAGCGCCTCGAAGAGCGCGGCGGGGCTCATGGCACCGAGGCTCGCCGGGGCGGGTGCGGCGTCCGGCGCGGGGTCGGGCGGTGGCGCAGCGTCCGGCGCGGGGTCGGGCGGTGGCGCAGCGTCCGGCGCGGGGTCGGGTGGCAAGGCGGCGTCCGGGGTCGGCGGCACCGGTGCGCCCGCGTCGAGGTCGGGCGGCAGGGCGGCGTCCGGCTCGGGTTCGTGCGCCGCGTCCTGACCGAGCGGGGCCTCGACTTCGGCATCCCGTACCGCTTCCTGCCGGGCGTCGACCCCCTGTGGGGCCGTCCCGGCGCTCTCCCCGGCCTCCTCTCCGCAGGCGGTGAACAGCCCGAGTGTCGCGACGGCCATCCCGAGTCGTACCGAACACATGTCCTCGACCTCCGCGGCGCGGGGCGCCGTCGTTCCAGAGCTTGGGGAGAACACCCGTCGCCGGCAATGCACCCGGCGGTCCGATCTGACCCGGATCACATCGGCGGCCGGGTTGCCGCGCGGGCCGGGCTGTGCGCAAATGCGGCCATGCCCGCGCCCTCCGGAATCCGCGTCGCCATCGCCCCCGGCCTGCTGGCCGATCTGACGGCCGCCGCGCCGGCGCGCTGGATCAAGAAACTCGACGCCGCGCCCGAGACGGCCCTCGCCTGGACGTGGGCGCCCCTGGCCGAGGGCGGCGCGACCATCGTGACGGACTCCGGCGAGACGGTGCGGCTGAGCCCGCCGGCCGGCACGGTGGCGGACCTCGCGCACCTCGCCTGCACCTGCCTGATGACCCCGCGCTGCCTGCACGTCTTGTCCGTGGCGGTCTTGCTCGAGGTGGCGGCGGAGGCGACCGCCCCCCCGGATGCGCCCGCCGCGCAGATCGACGCACCGGGGTCCGGGCCGCCCGAAGCCTCCGCCGGCGGGGACCGGATCGAGCCGGCCCGCGTGCCGCTGTCGCCCGCGCAACGGGCCGCGGTCGCCCTCGCCCGGCGGGCCGGCGCGCGCCTGCTCTCGGAAGGTGCGCAGTCCGCCGGGGCGCTCGCCCGCGGAGAATGGCTGCGGGCCGCCCACGCCGCGGGGGCCGAGGGGTTGCCGCGCCTGCGGGGGGCGTGTCTGCGCGTCGCCGCCCAGCTTCAGGCCGTAAGCCTGCGCGCCGCGGCGTTTCGGCAGGACAAGCTCGTCGACGCCGCGGCCGCGGCCCTGATGCTGGTGCACCTGCTCGATGCCGACACCGCCGATCCCGTCCACGTCGGGGTGGCACGGCGCGTTTATCGGACGGTGGGCCACCTGGATCTGACCGGTCTCTTCACCGAGCCGGTGGCGCCGGAGGGCGGGGCGCGGGGCGTGCGCACCTGGCTGCGCGACCCCGCCGGCCGCCTGTACCGCGTGGCCGACGTGCGCCCGGGCGAGGATGCCCGGGTGCGCGAGGCGTACGATCACGGCGTCGAGATCGGCGACGTGTCCGCGAGCCATCGCCTGGTCGCCCGGGCGGGCCTCATGTTGCAGGACGCTTCCACGACGGAGGACGGGCGGCTCGGCGCCGGCAAGGGGGTGCGGGCCGTCGTCGGCGCCCGCCGTCCCTGGCGGCTCGACGCGCCGGACGCCGTTTTCGGGACACCGCCGGGCCGGCAGGTCGCGGCCCTCTCCGGTCGTGCGCCCGATGCCGATCCCGACGGTGAGCTCGTGTTCTTCCAGGCGACGGTGCTCGGTGCTGCGGGCGACCGGGTGCTGCTCGACGCGGGTCTCCCCGCGCCGGTGTCTGCCCGCACCCGCACGGGCGCCGCGGGGCTGCCGCAGACCGAGACCCTGCGCGCCCTGGCCACCGCCGCCGGCGCCACCGTGCTCTGCGCCGGACGGGTGATCTGGCGACCCCGCCCAGAGATCGAACTCCTCGCGGTCGGCGGGGCCCCCGGTATGCCGGACGCCTGGGCGGGCCGGTGTCACGTGGGTCTCGACCGTCTCCAACCGGGGCACCTGGGCGCGACGCGGACATCGCCCCTCGACGCCGCCCACCTCGATGCGGACGCGCCCCCGGACCCCTTCGAGCCCCTGCGGGCCCGCCTCGGCCGCCTCGTGATGGGGGGCCGCGGCGTGCTGACGCCGACGGCCGTGTCGCACGCCCTCGCCGCCGCCGACGCGCTCGAGGCCACCCTCGCCCCCGCTGCCGGGGCCGCGCTGCGGGCCCTGTGCGCCGGCCCGCCGACGGAGCGCCCCCGCGTCTTCGCCGCCGCCCACCGGCTCCTCGCCGCCGCCGACCGCGCGCTGACGGTCTCGGCCTGGGGCGCCTGACCGAACGGGAATCGCGCCTCTCGGGCAATCCCCGCTTGCGCGCTTCCGCCTGCGTGCGCGAAAACCGGACTTTCGCCCATTGGCAGAATCTTACGAACGGGCCGGAGCGTGGCCCGATGGGGAGACGACTCGATGACGATCCGGTGGAAAGGCACGGTCCTGGCCGTCGCACTGAGCGCGTGCGCAAGCGGTTGTGGTGGCGATGGCGGCGGCGGCGGCGAGACCGGTGAGCCCGACGGCGGGGGCGGCTCGGGGCCGCTGCTCGTCGATGCCGGCGGTGGCGCGGGTGGCGCCCAGCCGGGTGGAACGGGTGGCAACGGGGGTGACGGCGGGACCGGTGGCGATGGCGGGGCCGGCGGGCAGACCGGCGGCGCACCGGCGCCCGACATGGGCATCCGCTTTGCCTGCAACGACGGCGTCGACAACGACGACGACGCCCTGATCGACCTGGCCGATCCCGGCTGCTCCGGCCCGGAGGACAACGACGAGGCCGATACCTCGCCCGCCGCGCAGTGCAGCGACGGCCTCGACAACGACGCCGACGGCCAGCCGGATCTCGCCGATCCGGACTGCTCGAGCGAGGCCGATCCCTCCGAGCAGGGGGACAACGGCGACACCCCGTGCAGCAATGACCTCGACGACGACGGCGACGGGCAGGTCGACTTCCCGAACGACCCCGGCTGCCGCGCGGCCGGCGACGGCGACGAGGCCGATGGCGAGCCCGCCCCGGCGTGCGCCAATGGCGCCGACGACGACGCCGACGGCCGCATCGACTATCCCGAAGATCCGGGCTGCCAGGGCCGCGGCGACATGAACGAGGCCGATCCCCCGGTGGCGCCCGTCTGCTCGAACGGGATGGACGACGACGCCGACGGACTGACGGACTACCCGGCCGATCCCGGCTGCGCGGCCGCCGCCGATGCGGACGAGAGCGGGGCCTGCGGTGCCGGTCACGACGCCATCGACCTCAACGCCGCCCTCGCGGCCGACGGTCACTACGACGGCGCCCTCGAGGGCGGCTCGGCCGACTTCGCGGGCAGCTGCGGCGGTGGGGCCGGGCCGGAGCGCATCTTCGAGTACCGCGTCCCCGAGCGCGTCGGCGCGTTGATCTTCCGCACCGACCACCCCGAGACGGACAAGCCGACCGTCGTCTACGTGCGCTCGGCGTGCCTCGACCCGCTCGATCTCGTCTGCAACCGCGGCGCCGAGGCCAACCCCGGCACCGTCGCCCGCCTCGAGCGCCCGGAGCCCGGGCTCTACTACGTCGTCGTCGATACGAGCAGCGCCGCCCTCGGGCCCGGCGCGTTCCGGTTGACGGTCGAGACCATCCCGGCGGACGCCTGCGACAACGCCCGCGACGACGACGGCGACGGCCGCGTCGACCTCGCCGATCCGGGCTGCACGGCGGCCGACGACCTCGACGAGACCGATCCGCTCGAGGTGCCGGCCTGCGCCAACGGCCTCGACGACGACATGGACGGACAGACCGACTACCCCAACGACCCGGACTGCGCCGCCGCGGGCACGCCCCTCGAAGGTCCGCTCTGCAACCCGGCCGTGAACCTCGTCGAGGTCGCCGCGCCGGGCGGTCAGTACAATGCCGTCGTCGGCGTCGGGGACAGCGCCACCGACTCGCGCTGCGGCCCCGGCCTCGGCATCGAGACGGTCTTCGCGGTGTCGGTGCTCGAGGCCTCGCGCATCAACATCCGCGCGGTCGACCCGGCCGAGGGGGACTTCCAGGTTTCGGTGCGCGAGAGCTGCGACGCCATCGAGAGCGAGCTCGACTGCGACCTCGGCGAGTTCGGCAACGCGCTCTCGTTCGGCTACGAGACGGACGGCGCGCAGACGCTCTACATCGTCGTCGAAGCCAATCAGGGCGGCTTCGTCGGCCCCTCCGGGCAGGTCGACGTCACCATCGAGGTCGAGTCGCTCGTCACCGAGTGCAACGACGGCGCCGACAACGACGCCGACGGCCGCGTCGACCTCGAAGACCTCGGCTGCGAGCGCGGCTCGGACGACAGCGAGGCCGATCCGCCCGCCGCCCCGGCCTGCGGCGACGGTCTCGACAACGACGAGGACGGCCTCGTCGACTTCCCCGAAGACGACGGCTGCATCGCCGCCGGTGACCGCCGCGAGGAGGTCAGCTGCGCCTTCGTGGACGACCTCCCCGAACTCGGCCCGGAGGGCGGTGTCGTCGGCTTGCAGTTCGGCGACGACGTCTTCGACAACGAGTGCGCCGGCCGTGGCCCGGACGCGCTCGCGAGCTTCACGCTCGACACGGCGAGCGAGGTCACCGTCCGGACGATCAACGCCGACTTCGACACGGTCCTCTCGGTGCTGAGCACCTGCGAGGGCGGCGGGCAGGAGCTCGCCTGCGACGACGACGGCGGCGACGGCACCATGTCGCAAATCACCTTCGCCCGCCTCGAACCCGGCACTTACTTCGTCAACGTCGAGGCCTTCGGCGGCAACCCCGGCAACGCCGATCTCGAGGTCGTCGTCGTCCCGGCCCTCCCGCCCGTCTGCGCCAACGAGCTCGACGACGACGGCGACGCGCTCGTCGACCTCGCCGATCCGGGCTGCAGCGGCCCGCTCGACGAGGACGAGGCCGATCCCGAGACCCCGGCGACGTGCGCCAACGGCCTCGACGACGACGGCGACGGGCAGACGGACTACCCGCAGGACGCCGACTGCGCCGCGGCCGGTGGCGTCACCGAAGAGGCCCGCTGCCTCGATCGCCGGCCCGTCGTCGAGGTCGGGCAAGCCGGCGGCGTCTTCGACGTCGACCTCGGCGACAACGCCGACATCGCGTCGCTGAGCTGCTCCGACGGTGCTCGCGAGGTGCCCTTCGCGCTCACCCTGACCGAGCCGTCGAACGTCCGCGTCGAGGTCGCCAACGGTGCCGGCAATGAGGTCGCCGTCGCCCTCGCCCTGCGCACCGGGTGCGGCGAGGCCGCCGCCCCCGACGAGGAGCTCGCCTGCGCGGCTTCGTTCAACGGGCCGCTGGTCGGGCGGGCCCTGCCCCCCGGGCTCTACTACGTCTTCGCCGAGGAGGCTCGGTTTGCCAACCTGGGCAACATCCGGGTGACCATCACGGTGGACTCGCTCACCCGAGCCTGCAACGACGGCGTCGACAACGACGAGGACGCCCTGATCGACGCCGCGGACCCCGGCTGCGAGCGCGGTTTCGACGACGACGAGGCCGATCCGGCGGCGCCGCCGGCCTGCGCGGACGGCCTCGACAACGACGAGGACGGCCTCGTCGACCACCCGGCGGATCCCGACTGTGCGTTTGCGGGCGGGGTCGTGGAAGAGGCCCGCTGCGGCGCGGGCACGCCGGTTCACGAGGTCGGGCCGGCGGGCGGCGAGGTCGAGTTGTTCTTCGACGCAGCCCGGGACCTCGTCGCGGAGGACTGCCTCGGTGAGGCCGGGGTCGACGAGCTCGTCGCCCTGACGGTGGATCAGCTCTCCGACGTGGAGATCACCGCGGTCGAGCCCGGCGGCGAAAGCGAGTTCGGCCTCGTCCTGCGCACCGCCTGTCCGGCCGCCGGCCTCACGCTGGCCTGCATGGAGCCCTTCGGCGGCTCGTCGATCCGCGCGCCGCACCTCGCCCCGGGGCTCTACTTCGTCGCCGTCCAGAAGCGCGACGACTCCGTGGCGCCCTCGGCGCGGGTCCGCATCACCGTGACGCCCCGCGTCGCCGCCTGCAGCGACGGCGTCGACAACGACGAGGACGCCCTGACCGACGCCCTCGATCCCGGCTGCAGCGACGCCCTGGACGCCGACGAAGCCGATCCGGAGCTTCCCGCCGCCTGCAACGACGACCTCGACAACGACGGCGACGGGCTCGTGGATTTCCCGGAGGATCCCGAGTGCGCCACCGCCGGCGCGGGCGTCGAGTCCCTGCGCTGCCCGGCGGGCACGGCCGCACTCGAGGTCGGCGCCGAGGGCGCGGCGTTCGACGCGAGCTTCGCCGACGCCGGCGCGCTCGGCCTGACCACCTGCGGCAACCCCGACGACCGCTTCGTGGTCTCGGCCGTCACCGTGACCGAGACCTCGCGGATCATCGTCGACGCCAGCGACGACGTGAACTTCGACAACCTCGTCGTCGCCATTCGCCCCGACTGCCTCTCGACGCAGCAGGTCGCCTGCGACAACGGCTTCGGCAGCGCCGGGGTCACCACCAACGCCCTCGAGCCGGGCACCTACTTCGTGCTCGTCGGCGCGTCGCAGAGCTTCGGCGCCGTCGGGGCCTCGGTGACCATCACCGTCGAGTCGCTCGTGCGCGAGTGCAACGACGGCATCGACAACGACGAAGACGGACGGTTCGACTTGAACGACCCGGGCTGCACCGCCGGCCTCGACGACAGCGAGGCCGATCCGGACGTCGTCCCCGCCTGCGCGGACGGCGTCGACAACGACGAAGACGGCGCGACGGACTACCCGGAGGACTCGGCGTGCATCGCCGCCGGCGGCACTTCCGAGGCGGCCTCCTGCGACCTCATCGACGTCCTGGCGGTCCTCGGGGACGACGGCGGCCGCGTCGAGACCGACACCAACGGCCAGGAGAGCCTCTACGGGGCGAGCTGCGGGTTCAACGCGGGCGGCGGCGAAGATGTCGTCGCCCTGGTGCTCAGCGCCCCGGCCTCAGTCGTCGCCGAGGTCGTCGCCGCGGACTACGATACGGTGGTGCACGTCCGCAGCGCATGTGACGACGAGGCAACCGAGCTGACCTGCGACGACGACGGTGCAGACGCCCCGCTCGCCTCCTTGGTGGACCTCCCCCGCCTCGAGCCCGGCGTCTATTACATCTTCGTCGACGGCTTCAACGACGCGGGCCAGGCCACCCTCGAGGTCCGCGTCACGCCCCTCTGAGGCCCCGCCTCGCCCCCTGCCCCCCGACCCCGCCTCTCCGAGACCCCTCCCCCCCGAAACCCCGGCGAATCCCGCGCCCGGAATGCAACCTCCGGGCCCGGCGGTTGCACTCCGGCCCGCGATGCTTACAATACGCCGGCCTTTTTTTCCCCCCGGGAGGGGCGTTCATCATGATGAATCTCATTACGCGTTTCTTCGGCACCGCCAATGAACGCGCCCTCGCCAAGGTCACCCCCTACGTTCCGCAGATCAACGCGCTCGAAGCGCAGAT
The DNA here is from genome assembly GCA_023150895.1 of Myxococcota bacterium. Taxonomy (GTDB): domain Bacteria; phylum Myxococcota_A; class Bradymonadia; order UBA7976; family UBA1532; genus CAINDO01. The sequence continues at coordinate 26,734 of JAKLJY010000031.1, forward strand.
GAAGAAGCTGTCGGACGCGGAGCTGAAGGCCAAGACGCCCTACTTCAAAGAGAAGCTCGAGCGCGGCGCGAGCCTCGACGACATCCTCGTCGAGTCCTTCGCGGTGTGCCGCGAGGCCAGCGTCCGCGTGCTCGGGCTGCGGCCATACGACGTGCAGCTCATCGGCGGCGCCGTGCTGCACGGCGGCAAGATCGCCGAGATGAAGACGGGCGAAGGCAAGACGCTCGTCGCCACGCTGCCGTGTTACCTCAACGCCTTGTCCGGCAAGGGCGTGCACGTCGTCACGGTGAACGACTACCTCGCCCGCCGTGACGCCGAGTGGATGGGGCAGCTCTACAAGTGGCTCGGCCTCTCGGTCGGCGTCGTGGTGCACGGCCTGCGCGACGAAGAGCGCCAGGCCAACTACCGCTGCGACATCGCGTACGGCCAGAACAACGAGTTCGGGTTCGACTACCTGCGCGACAACATGAAGTTCGACCTGACGAAGTACGTTCAGCGCGAGCTGAACTTCGCCATCGTCGACGAGGTCGACTCCATCCTGATCGACGAGGCCCGCACGCCGCTCATCATCAGCGGCCCCGCCGAGGACTCGAGCGAGCTCTACGTCACGGTCGACAAGATCATTCCGCGCATCAAACGCGACGTGCACTACAACGTCGACGAGAAGAGCTGGTCGGCCACCCTCACCGAGGACGGCGTCGAGACCATCGAGGGCATGCTCAAGGTCGAGAACCTGTACGCCCCCGAGAACATCATCCTGCTGCACCACGTCAACAACGCGCTGAAGGCCCACACGCTGTACCGGCGCGACGTGAACTACCTCGTGAAGGACGGCGAGGTGGTCATCATCGACGAGCACACCGGGCGCCTGATGCCCGGTCGCCGCTGGTCGGACGGCCTGCACCAGGCCGTCGAAGCCAAGGAGGGCGTGGCCATCCAGGCCGAGAACCACACCCTCGCGACCATCTCGTTCCAGAACTACTTCCGCCTCTACAACAAGCTCGCCGGCATGACCGGCACGGCCAAGACGGAAGAAGAAGAGTTCCAGAAGATCTACAAGCTCGACTGCGTGCAGGTGCCCACCCACAAGCCCACCGTGCGCACCGACAAGCCCGACATCGTCTACCGCACCGAGAAGGGCAAGTTCCGGGCGATCGTCGAGGAGATCAAGGAGTGCCACGGCAAGGGGCAGCCCGTGCTCGTCGGCACCATCAGCGTCGAGAAGTCCGAGATCCTCCACCGGATGCTCGACAAGGAGAACATCCCCCACTCGGTGCTCAACGCCAAACACCACGCTCGCGAGGCCAGCATCGTCGCGCAGGCCGGTCGCTACGGCGCGGTGACGGTGGCCACCAACATGGCCGGCCGTGGCACGGACATCCTGCTCGGCGGCAACGCCGAATTCGCCGGTCAGAGCCTGCTCGAGGAGCTCGGGTTCGTGCGCCACACCGAGGAGTGGGAGCGCGTCGAGCACTTCGTGAAGCAGATCTGCATCAAGAAGGAAGACCTCGCCCGCGAGATGCTGCCCGAGTTCGACGGGCGCGTCCCCGAGGAGCTCATCGGGCGCATCGCGACGATTCGCGACGAGCTGCGTGCCGAGCACGACAAGGTCGTGGCCGCCGGTGGTCTGCACATCATCGGCACCGAGCGGCACGAGAGCCGCCGTATCGACAACCAGCTCCGCGGCCGCGCTGGTCGTCAGGGCGATCCGGGCTCGAGCCGGTTCTATCTCTCGCTCGACGACGACCTCATGCGCATCTTCGGCTCCGACCGCCTGACGGCCATCATGGACCGCCTCGGCATGACGGACGAAGCGCCCATCGAGGCCGCCATGGTCACACGCTCCATCGAGGGGGCGCAGAAGCGGGTCGAAGGTCAGCACTTCGACAGCCGCAAGAACCTCCTCGAGTACGACGACGTGATGAACCAGCAGCGCAAGACGATCTACGCCTGGCGCCGCCGCATCCTGAGCGCCGACGAGGCCGGGCTGCGCGAAGTCACCCTCGACGCCATCGAGGATCTGGTCATCAACCTGACGACGATCCACTGCCCGCCCAACATCCAGCCGCACGAGTGGAAACTCGACCAGCTCGCCGAGGACGCCGAGTTCCAGTTCGGGCTGCGGCCGTCTTTCGAAGGCCTGCCGACCAACCCCGAACGGTACCAGGAGGCCATCTACTTCAAGGTCGAGGAGGCCGTGAAGGCGCGCGAGGCCGGCGTCAACAAGGCGCAGCCGGACCTCTTCGCCCGGGTGGAGCGGGATCTCTTCCTGCGCACGATCGACGAACTCTGGCGCAACCACCTGCAGACGATGGACCAGCTGCGCCAGGGCATCGGCCTGCGCGGGTACGGCCAGCGCGATCCCAAGAAGGAGTACCAGAAGGAGGGTTACCGCCTCTTTCAGGACGCCCTCATGGCGGTCAAGAGTCAGGTCGTCGGGCAGCTTCTGCGGGTGCAGGTGCGCTCCGAGGCCGAGGTCGCCCAGCAGGAAGCCGAGTACCGGCGTCGCGTCGAGGCCATGCAGCAGCAGATGCAGATGAAGGCCCAGGGCGGCGGTGAGAAGAGCGAGGACGGCGCCCCCCAGGGCCCCTCGCCGGAGGAGATCCTCGCCCAGCGACGTCGTCTCGCCGTCGGGGCGGCCGCGTCGCAGCGCCGCTCCCGCGCCAAGATCGGTCGCAACGACCCGTGCTGGTGCGGCAGCGGCAAGAAGTACAAGAAGTGCCACATGGAGGCCGACGGCGGCGGCGAAGGCGACGACGGTGACGACGAGCCGGGCGCCGGCGGCGCGAAGGCGCCGGAGGCCACCGCGTGACGCCCGAGGCCACGCCCCCCCCCGTCGCAGGCTTCCGGTTCGCCGGGGTCGAGGCCGGCATCAAGAAGCGGGGCGGTCCCGACGTGGCGGTCATCGTCGCCGACGAGGTCGTCGCCTGCGCGGGGGTCTTCACCACGAACCTCGTGGTGGCCGCACCGGTCGTCCAGAGCCGGGCGGTCCTCGCCGAGTCCGCGCGGGCCCGAGCGGTGGTCGTGAACAGCGGCAACGCCAACGCCTGCACGGGTGAGACCGGCACGGGCGACGCCGCCGAGATGGCCGCGCGCACGGCCACCGCCCTCGGCTGTGCCCCGCGCGACATCCAGGTGTGCAGCACCGGGGTCATCGGCGCGCCCCTGCCGATGGACAAAGTCCGGGCCGGCATCGACGCCGCGATGGCGGCCGCCCGCCCTGACGGTCTGGCCGCCTTCGCCCGCGCCATCATGACGACGGACACGCGCCCCAAGGTGCGCTTTGCGCAGGCCACGATGGGCGGCGGCACCGTCACGGCGGCCGGCGCATGCAAGGGCGCCGGCATGATTCACCCGAACATGGCCACCATGCTCGGGTTCGTCGTCACCGACGCGCACGTCGCCGAGGCCGATCTCGTCCCCATCTGGCGCCGGGTCTGCGGCCGCACGTTCAACGCGATCTCGGTCGACGGCGACACCAGCACCAACGACACCGCGCTGTGCCTCGCCAGCGGCCGGGCGAGCGGCTCACCGCTCCGGGGCGCCGACCTCGACGCCCTCGAAGCCCTGCTCGAGCAGGTCGCCGGCGAGCTCGCGCGGGACATCGTCCGCGACGCCGAGGGCGCGACCAAACTCGTGGCCCTGACCATCCGGGGCGCCGCCTCGGAGGCGGACGCACGCCTCGCCGCGAGCACGGTTGCCACCAGCCCGCTCGTCAAGACGGCCATCCACGGCGAGGACCCCAACTGGGGCCGACTCGTGGCCGCGGCCGGCCGCAGCGGCGCGCGCCTCGATCCGGCCCGGATCACCGTGCGCATCGGCGACGTGACCATCTTCAGCGAGAACCGCTGGCACGGCCCCGAGGCCGAAAAGGCCGCCAACGCCGTCATGAAGACGCCCGAGTTCGGCATCACGCTCGACCTCGGCCTCGGCGCGCACGCGCACACCGTCTTCACCTGCGACTTCAGCGCCGACTACGTCCGCATCAACGCCGACTACCGGAGCTGAGGCATGGCTTGCCGGCACCTCGGCCGTGCGACGCTCGCCGCGATCGTCGTCACGGGGAGCTTTCTCGCGACGGCCTGCGACACGGACGAGGGCGGACCCACCGGCGCCCCGCCCGACGCCGCGGTGCCCTGGGTCGACGCATTGGTTGCCCTCGGCGACGCGGCCGCATCGGGCCAGGACGCGGTCGTCCCCCGGCCCGACGCCGAACCGACACCGGCCCCGGCGGATGCGGGCAACCCCGGTCCCGACGCCGACGCGGGCGCATCCACCCCCGACGCCGACGCGAGCCCCCCGCCGCCGCCCCCGCTTCAGCCCTCGGCGACCGACTACTGCGAGCTCAGCGCGCCGTTCTTCTGCGACTTCTACGTGCGCTGCGGCCGCATGGCCGTCGACTCGGTCGCCGAGTGCCTGGAGGTCTTCGGACCCGCCTGCAATGCGGCCTACGAGCCGCAGTACGTTGCGCACGCGGAGGCCGGCCTGCTGCGCCTCGACGGGCCCGGGCTCGCCGCCTGCGAGGCGCACCTGGCCACCGTCGACTGCGAGGCGCAGGTCTTCGACCTCGACGGCGCCTGCGCCGGCATGTGGGCGGGGTTGTCCCCCGCCGGTGCGCCGTGTGCGCCGGGCATCGGCAGTTTCGTCTGCGCCGCGGGCACGGCCTGCGTCCTCGACCTCTCGTTCTGCGGCACCTGCGAGCCCGCCGCCGCCACCGGCGACCCCTGCGGGCCCACGGCCGGCGATCTCCGCTGCGGCCCGGCTGACCGCTGCGCGGACGACCGATGTGTGCCCCGCACGCCCCCCGGTGGCGCCTGCACCGAGCGGGAGGACTGCGTCGTCGCCGCGGACTGCGTGGACGGCACCTGCCGCACGTTCGCCCGCGCCGCGGCCGGCGAGGCCTGCGACCAGGCGCGGCGTTGCCCGTACCACAGCACCTGCATCGGCGGCACCTGCATCGTCAACCGCCGCCAGGGCGAGGCCTGCGCGGCCGGAGAAGCCTGCGATGGCGGGCGCTGCGCCGAGGGTGTCTGCGTGCCCTTCGGGGCCACCGACGCGGGGTGCGCGAACAACGGCGAGTGCCTGAGCGGTCAGTGTGACGGCGGCCGCTGCACGGCGCCGGTGGCGAGCTGTTTCGGGGGGTAGGGCGGGCGAACGTTCTAACGCACCCGTTCGAACGCTTGAACGTTCAGGCGACCTTCGGACGGGGAAACCACCGGACTCGCCGCGCGCGAGCCTGGCGTTCGCACGGCGCCCGAACCACCGCGCCGCAACGGCATTCCTTGCTGGTGTGCTTTGTGCAATGGATACTGGCCACCGCTCGAACCTGAAGGGGAACCGCCGGAATGTCGGACGACGACGAGACGCTTACGCCGACGCTGCAGGACGCGGTGCCCCCCTCGGGACGAACCCGGACGACCGGCTTCGACGGCCTCGTCGCCACGGAGCGCTATGTTCTGACGAACATCCGCGGGCGGGGTGCAAGCGGCGTTGTCTGGTCGGCACTCGACACGGTGCTCCAGCGTGAGGTCGCGCTCAAGGTCCTCAACCGGCGACCCGACGAAGACTACGAGTCGCGGGAGCGATTCGTCTACGAGTCCCGGGTGACGGCGCGCCTGTCCCATCCGTCCATCATCGCCATTCACGATGCCGGCGTTCTGCCCGATGGCCGGTTCTTCTATGCGATGCCTCTGGTGTCCGGACAGACATTGCGCGCGTTGCTCCTGCGCATCCGTGAGTCCGATCCCGAAACACTCGAACAGTGGCCGCTCCCGCGCTTGCTGCGGACCTTCGTTCAGGTCTGCAACGCCATGGCCTATGCCCATGACAACGGCGTCATCCATCGCGATCTCAAGCCCGAGAATCTCCTCCTCGGTGAGTACGGCGAGTTGTACATCGCCGACTGGGGCATCGCCCGGGCGTTCAACGCCGGGTCGAGCCCTCCCGTGGTGCAGCGCGATGGCACGGAGACGCACGTCGGTCGGCTCCTCGGCACGCCGAACTACATGTCACCCGAGCAGCTCGCCGGCGAGACGGAGACGCTGACCCCGGCCTCGGACGTCTATAGTCTCGGTGTCATCCTTTTCGAGCTACTGACGCATACCGTTCCGTTCAGCGGTGAGAATGTGATGGCGCTGATCTTCAAGGTCGCGACGAGTTCGACGCCGAGCCCGGCCGAACTTTTCCCGGCGAAGAACATCCCAGCGACCCTGAGCGCCGTGTGCCGGACCTGCCTCCACCGCGACGTGGCGCTGCGAACCTTGACGGCCGGACAGCTGGCCATGCGCCTGACGACCTACCTGGACGGCGTCGAGGAGAGCCGGCGACGGGCCGGGCTCGCGCGGGCGTCGCTCGACCAGGCCCGTCGCATCGCGGCCTCGTACCAGGGCCGGCATCGCCGGCTCGCCGAAGAGAAGTGGCAGACGCTGAGTCGAATCCGGAGCGCAGGCCCGGCCGTCGAGCTCGAGGCACGTCGGCGTCTGTGGAAGGAGCTCCAGGCGATCGAACAGTCCCGGATGGACGTCGACGCCCTCCACTCCCGCGCCGTCAACCTGGCGACCCAGTCCCTCATCGACGTCGAGTCCGCCGACGCCCGCGACCTGCTCGCCGACCTCTACTGGATGAAAGTCGAAGAGGCGCGGGAGGCCCGCGACGACCTCGCCGAGGCGTACTTCCGGTCGCTCGTGGAGCAGAACGATGCCGGTCGATACCGGGACCGCCTGGCGGGGCATGGTGAGATCGAACTCCATGTCCCCGCGGATGCCATCGTGGCCGTCTATCGATACGTGCCCGAAGGTCCCGTGCTCGTCCCCGTCCGGGTCCCCGTCCGTCGGGATCACGTGGACTCGCTCCCCGTCGGGAGTTACGTGGCCCGGATCGAGGCGCCGCAAGCACTGCCGATGAACGTGCCCTTCCTGATTGAGGGCAATCGGCGATGCGAGCTCCGTGCGGTGCCGCCGCCGACGTTTCCCGGCGCAGAGCGATTCGTGCCCGTGTCCGTGCCGAGCGCCCGAATCGGTGGTGATCTCCGGGCGTCCGGCGCCCTGCCCCCGACCATCATTCACCCGACCCCGTTTCTCATGGGAAGGTTTCCCGTGACGCTGCGCGAGTACGCGGCATTCCTCGACGCGCTGGCCGAGAGTGACCCGGACGAAGCGCAGCGGCGGGCGCCCCGCTCGGCGGGCCGCTCCTGGCTGCAACCGGCAGCCGTCACGGGCCAGTTCATGATCCCGGAGGTCGATGCCGATGGGGATCGCTGGGACCCGGAGTGGCCGGTGGAGATGATCGACTGGTCCGATGCGGTGGCGTACTGCGAATGGTGCACGCGGCGGGACGGCGTCCTGCATCGCCTGCCGACGGACGAGGAGTGGGAACTCGCGGCGCGAGGCGTCGATCAGCGCGTCTTTCCCTGGGGCAACGGCTTCGACCCGGCCCTCTGTATGATGGACCGCAGTCTTCCCGGCACCCGCCTTCCCGTTCCGGTCGGCACGTTCGAATTCGACGTCTCGCCCTTCGGTGTATTCGACATGGCCGGTCTGGTCTTCGAATGGACGGCGACACTCGACCCGACGGACAGTTCCAGAGTCGTTCAACGCGGTGGGAGCCGTCGGTCACCAGAAGACTGGTGCCGTGCCGGCGTGCGACGTTTCCCGCCCCTCTCGACGACGACGCCGCTCTACGGCTTCCGGGTCGTCCGGGCCTGGACCCCATGATGCGAATCGACTTCCATTGCGCTCGGCTCGTTCTCGTCGCCTGGTCCCTGACCGCCTGTGGTGAATCGGGGACGTCCACCGGCAGTCCAGCCATCGACGCGGGCACCGTCGATGCAGACACCCCGCTGGACGCACGACCGACGCCTGCGCCGCGCGACAGGTTTCAGATGCCGGACGGGACCGAGGTCGAGGTCGGACCCGCGACGCATTGCCCCACGCGGTTCTGCACGGCGCGCGCCGAGGAGCGGAGCGCCGATGCCACCGTCCTTTTCGTCGACGCGGACGCGGCTTCGGGGGGCGATGGGTCGGAAGAGCGACCGTTTCGCACGCTCGCCGACGCCCTCGCAACCGAGGGCGCTCTCGAGGTCCGCCTCGGCCCGGGTCGGTATGCGTGCCCCGGGCGGTGGACACGGCCCGTAACGCTCGTCGGCGCCGGCGCCGGCGTCACGTCTCTCGAAACCGCCGAGGCGTCGTGCCTCGACGTCGACGGGGTTCCGTTCGCTGCCGCCGTGGGGCTTTCGATGTCTGGCGCCGACACCGTCGTTCGCGTCCGCGACGCCGCGCGGTTCCGCCTGCGAGACGTGGAGCTCGCCCCCATCCCCGAGGGTCCGGGGACGTCCGCGGTCGGGTTGCGCCTCGAGGCGGTCGGGACCGCCGAGGTCCTCGGCAGCCGCCTCTCCGGACACACGCTGGCTCAGCTCGTCGTCATCGACAGTGGCGTGGTCGTTCGGGAGACGCGGCTCGGCCCGGGCCCGGGCGCAGGCTTGCTCGCAGGTCCACCGGCCGCAACGCCGGCGAGCTGCGCTCAGAGTCGAAGCCCCGTGTGCCCTTTTGCTGCGTTCGTTCAGCTCGAAGACTCGGAGATTCTCGGGACCGGCGAGCGGGGACTCGAGGCCGCTCAGAGCATCGTCCGGCTGCGCCGCGTCCGCGTCGCCGAACTCGAGTCTCCGGAGGACCGCGCCATCGGCGTTCACGCCGTACAGAGTCACGTCACGACGCACACGGCGCTGCTGGTCGACGCAATCCGGGGTCGGGGACTGGCGGCGCTGAGCAGCCGTGGGCATCTGCAAGCAGTGAACGTGACGCAGGCGAGCTCGGGCGGCGTGGAGATCGACCGGCTCCCCCCCGTCGATGCACCCGAGGCCCTGCGCCTCAGGCCATTCCCCGTCGATCCAGACGCAAACGGGACCGGACCCCTCTACCCGGAGCCGCAGATCCGGCCGCCGGCCGAGTGGTCCTCGTTCCCCGAGGCGTTTGCGGGCATCGCCGACTACCCGGAGCCTCAGATCCACCCGGGCGCGCCCTGGTTCAGTGATGCGACGCCACTGCCCGAGGTCCTGCGGGCCGAAACGGCGGTGCCCCGTCCCGCGGAGATCGATCTGCATCGGTGGGCGCGTATCCGGCTCGATGCCCCGGTCATCGCCGACTGCGGCCGCTTCGGTCTGCGCCTGGCCGGTCACGCCTCGACGATCAACGCCCCGAGGATCACCGGCACGCGCGGCGCCGACTCCACGGCGCTGCTCGTCACCCAGCGCGAATCGGCGGCCGTCGAGGACGATGGCGCCAGCGTCGTCGCGCTGAGCGAAATTCACGACCTCGACGTCGCGTCCAACGAAGGGGACGGGGTGGCGCTCCTGCGGCCGTTGCTCCAGACGCGGGCGGACGGTCCCCCGCGAGCCTTCCCCGACCGCCGGTTGCCCCTGGCGGGCGGCGCCGTGGCCGGCAACACCGGGCGAGGACTCCTCGCCGTGGAGGGCACCCTGAACGCCTCCGGGCTCCGGATCGCCGACAATCGAGGCATCGGCCTCTGGGTCGTCGGCGCGTTCGCCACGGTCGCGGGCAATGACATCGCGGACACGCTCGCCGGCCCCCTGACGGGCCGCGCAGGCGCCTTCGACGCCGGATACGGGCTCGTACTGCAGGGAAGTGATCGCTGGTCGCGCGACATCGGCAACGCGCTCGACGTCCGGGAGAACAGCATTCGGGGCTCGGCAGACGGAGGCATCCTCTTCGTGCTCGATACGGCCGGACTCGGCGGTCGAGTCGACCTCGATCAGACGCTGATCCACGACAACGGCGCCTTCGACGCGGCCCGCATCGGTGAGTTCGGCGAGCTGGCGACGTCCGGCGACGTCGAGGTGCAATCCGTGACGCCCGATCTCGTGCCGCCGCCCGCGCTCCCGGGGGAGTGACGAGTCACTCCGGCAGCGGGACGAGTGTCTCCGGCTGCGCGTATTCCGGGCACGTGGTCTCACACCGAATGTCGTCTTCCGTGTTGCCGTCGAAGCCGATGGCATCGACGACGAGATGCCCCTCCAGGCGCCGCAGGATGCCGACGGCGTTCCCGGTGATGCGCCCGGTGTCCATCGCCGCGTCGGAGGCCGAAACGACGACCCCGGCGCGACGATTCGCCTCGATGCGGAAGCGCGACATCGAGAGACGCCCACCCGCATCCACGTACAGGCCGTCCCCGGGATGAAGCCGGTCGGCCTGCGTCCCAGCCACGACCACGTCGGCGAGTGTGGCCGCGGCGCTCGAGATGCTGAGCCCGGCCTGGGTGTTGTCGACGAGCGCGAGAAGCCGCGCGTCGAGGTGCGCGCCGTTCGCCAGCGCGACGCCGCGTCCCCCCAGGCCGCCTTCCCCCGGGCGGGTCCGTTCGACGGCGAGCCGGTGCGTCGTGACGACGCTGCCCTGTCCGACGGCACCGAGCCCGACGCCCCGCGCACCGCGCACGGCAACGTCCGTGAGCTTCACCGTCCCCCCGGATTGAACCATCACACCGTAGCCGTCCTGCCCGTCCGCCCCGACGTCGACGATGCCCACCCGGTTCAGTGAGATCGCGCCCTCGATGGAGAGGACCCCGGGGTGACCGAGCCGCCGGAGGTCGACCTCGGTGAGTTGCGCCTGCGCGCCGTGACCGACCTCCAGGCCGCGACCGGCGCGGGCGCGGGCCGACGGTTCCTCGGACCCGCCATCGATCCGCGCGCCCGCCACCGAGAGACCGCTGCCCGAATCGTCCACCGAGAGCGCAAACAGCGCATGACCGAAGAACAGCGCGTCCGCCACGTCGGCCTGGCCACCCGCTCGCACCATGAGACCGGCCCCGCCGGCCTCTGCCACCGTCGGAGGCGCGTTCCAGAGGCTCAGGCCGCGCGCCACGAGCTGCGAGCCCGCCTGGCCGACCACCACGTTCGCCGACCGACTGTCGGCGACCCGGACCCTCTCGAGGTCACCCGACGCACCGCCGAGGATTGCGACGCCGATCGCGTCGGGTGCTTGCCGGTTCCCGAGTCGCCCGCTGCCCAGCACCGTCACGTCGGTCAACGCCGCGTGTGTGCCCGTACCGCCGAGTTCGATGCCTCGGCCGTCCGTCGCCCGGACGAGGCCGCCGCGCAGAGTCAACACCGCCTCCGCCCGCACGAACACACCGACCGCTGTCCCGTCCTCACCGGCCGCCCGGGCGGTGTTCTCCACCACGAGCCCATCGAGCTCGACCCGGGTGCCGGGGCCGCTCGCGTGGAGGCCGAACTCGTGGGCGCGGCCCACCCGGACATCGCGCCCGAAGACCTGCCCCCCGGTCTGAACGCCGATGCCCCAGCCATCGTGCCCGTCGTCGAGGCGCCCTCGAGTGTCCAGTGCCGCGAGCCCATCGAGCTCGACCCGGGCACCCCGTGCGACGTGCAAGGCTTCTTCGAGATGGCTTTCGAGGCGGACACGGCGCAGCATGGCGGTGGCCTCGCCCTCAATCGCCACGCCCTTGCCGGCGACCCGCCCATCCGGCTGCGGCACGGTCTCCCGCACGAGTGTGTCTTCGAGGAGAACCTGCGTTGCCGCACCGCTCGCCACGACCCCCACGCCCGCGACTCGGTCGACGACCGCCGCCCGGAGCGTCACGCTCGCGCCTTCGGATGCTTCGACGCCCCACCCATGGGTCGCCTGCGGCAAGGGCTCGGGACGCGCGTCGGCCAGGACGAGGCGGCGCGCATCGACGCTCGAGCCGACACCGACGGCACGGAGGGCAGACGCCGCGACCTCGCGCACGACGACGTCCGTCACATCGACCCGAGCGCCTTCGCGAACGTGCAGCCCCTCCCCCGCCCCCGCGGCACCCGGACGACTGCCGGCGACGGTGAGGCGTTCGGCCCGGAGCACGGCGCCGCGGGCCAGGATGCCGAACCCCGTCGACCCGTCGATCCGGACGTCTCGCCAATCTGCCTCCGTGCCCGCGTCCAAGACGGCGCCGATGCCGGCGCAGGGCGAAAGGACGACCGCGCGCCAGCTCGCCTGCCCGCTGAACTGGCGCGCGCACTCCACCGCGTTCGACGACAAACGGACCGCCTCGAGGGCCGCGGTGCCGGCTTCATGGGCCAGCGCCACCCCCTGCTCGCCGTGCACGCGCAGTCGCCGGAGCGTGGACGTCTCTCCCCGCAGGTAGACCGACGCGCCGGCGTCCCCGGCCTCCGGCGCCACCGAGAGCCCTTCGATCGTCGTATGCGTCCCCGGACCGAGCACGAGGGCGCCCACGAAGACCTCGTCCGGGCAACGGCCCCAGAGGGTGACGTCTTTCCCCACGGTGACGGGCTCGGGGTAACGCCCCGCCGCCAGCCGAATCGTCGCGCCGGGCAACGCGGCCTCCATCGCTGCGCCGAGACTCGGAAAGGGGCGTTCCGGCGTGCCATCGGCGCCGGTCGCGTCGGCCCGGGCGTCGACGAACAGCGTCCCGGGCCCCTCGGGTGGGGCCCCGACGTCCGCGCAGGCGGCCGCCACGGGCTCGACGCAGCCGCCCTCCGGCCCCGCCAGCGCACCGGCCGGGCACGCCTCGGCGGTGCCGACGGGCCGGGCCGGGTCGAACGGCGCTGCCACCGGCGGCCCACAGACCTCATCGATCGGGAAACCCGGCGGGCCATCGACCAGCGCACCCATGTGCCAGCCCGCCGGACAGGTCCATCCGGGCAGACAGCGTCCCCGCTCCAGCTCGATCGACCCGGCGGGACAAGGCGTCGAAGCGGTTGGCGGGCTGCAGCCGAATCCGCCCTCCAGGGGTCCCCAAGGTGCATCACACCCCCAGACCTCACCGCACGGCTCTCCGGGGGGGGCAGTGCGTTCGGCGGGGCAGGATTCGGACTGCGCGGCGTCGCCTTCGGCGTCGGTGGACGCGTCCGGGGCCGGGGGGGCGTCGATGTCCGCATCGGGGGCGCCCTGCGCCGAGGCGTCTTGGTCGGTCGGTTTCGGCGTCGAGCGACCGTCTTCGGTCCCGCAGGCGGGAAGCCACCCCGCCAGAACGAGGACCGCCAACCAAGACGGGCCGCCCGTTCCCCACTGCATCACGGGGAGTCCTCACTGCGCGGACGCCCGGCCAGATTCGGGCGGCTCATCTCGGCGCCCGCGAGTCTCAGGTACTTGTCGGCGGTGCCCAGGGAGCAGCCGAAATGTGCCGCGACGCGGCGGACACTGCCCAACGTACGGTAGGCGTCCTGCCATTCCAGGGCGGTGATCGACTCGGGCGAGCGACGCGCGGTCACCGGCCGAGCGGGCGGCACCGGCATGGCTTCAGGGCCGGGTCCGGGGCCGGTCTCCACCTCGAGGGGGGCATCCGTCTCGGCACCATCGAAAACGCCCTCCGCCAGGTATGCGAAGGCCGACCGAAGCACCCGATTGTTGAGCGAGCGGATATTGCCCTCCGGCCACGCCCGCTCGGCGAACGCCAGCACGACGCGCTGATCGATGAGCGGCCGCCGATGACCTGGATCCACGAAGAGATCGTCGAGTCGTCGCGACGACAGCGTCAGCGTGCCCGCGTCGACCTCGGTTTGCGCGCGTTCTCTCATGCGTTCCAGCATGTGTCGCATCAGCCGGGGCACGTCGTTGCGTCTTTCGGCGAGTGATGGCACCGAGATGTGCAATCGCTGGCATCGGTTCATCAGATCCGCCCGGAATCGCGCGGCCGCGACGAGGTCCCCGAGCGCCTGCCACGTGGCATAGATCATCAGAACGTCGACACGCATCGGCTCGGTGTGTCGCGCCCCGACGGGCACGACGACACGATTCTCGATGGCTCGATTGAGTTTGGCCTGAACATCCAGGGGCAGTTCGGCGATCTCGTCCAGAAAGAGCGTGCCGCGGTCCGCCTCCCGAAACGCGCCCGACCGACCTTCACGGCTTGCACCGGAGAACGCCCCGCCGACGTGACCGAAGAGCTCGCTTTCGAAGAGCGTCGCCGGAATCGAAGCGCAGTTGACCGTCACGAACGGCGCCTTCCGGCCGCGCATCCGGCGATGGACGGCGGCGGCGACGAGTTCCTTGCCTGACCCCGTCTCGCCTTCGAGGAAGACGTCCTGCGGGCCCACGGGCAGCGCCAGGATCATACGCCGAAGGCGCCACGCCGCCTCGGTCTCGCCAATCAGGCCGAGCGGGCGCTCCGGGTGCGTGTCCTCCTCGGCCTCGAGCGGGAACTTTTCGCGGTACCAGGCATGCCAGTGGACGGGCGAAACCCGGTATTCGAGGGACAATACGAGCCGGTCTTCCACCACGATCCGCGTGCCGGGCGCGAGTCGCGTGTGCGCACCGCGATCTCTCGGCAGCACGCGCCCGAGGGGGTCCCGGAACGAGATGCCGCGGCGATCACTGCACACCTTCACGAGAAACTCCCGGCCGACGAACGCGATCTCGAAGAGTTCCCGGCTGAGGCAGGGGTCCCCCACGGGCCGCGGTTCGTCGGGCGCCCAGGGCGCGACGAGGCTCGTCGCTCGACCGAAATGCAGCGTGCGGCCGTCCGCCAGGGCTTCCGGCGGGCTGACGAGGCCCCACTGGGGCAGGTGTGCGTGTTGGAGAACCTCGACGAACGGCTCGGCCGTCAGGCGGCTGCCGCGGAGGCCCGGCGACTCCTGGTCGACGGTCGTCGTGTTCAGCGGGTCACTCAACGCCACCTCGGTGTTCATGCGGATCGATTGCCGCCATCACTACCGGGCCTCCGGCGGCCGCGCAATGCGGGTGCCTTCAAAACGACCACCCGAGACCACGGACGGTGGAGGCCGTACCCGGGCCCGTCGGCCGGTGGTCCGGGCCTGCGTCGCCGGCCAGCACATCGCCCGCCCCCGTCCGGACCTCGGTCCCGTTCGCGGCCATCGCCCAGATCCCCGCCACGAGCATCGGGAGGCCGATCACCGACATCACGGCGCCGGTCGTCGTCAGTTCATCGTGGTCTGCCGCGAGGCCCGCAATGAGCAGGGGCACTCCGGTTGCACTGACGGTGCCGCCGGTGAACATGCCCACCAGCCCCCAACTCCAGGCGCTGCTCGACCCCGCCTCGACCTTCAGTGTTACCTCCGGCTGCGCCGGCAGCGTGAACGGACCGACCGTCCCATACATCGCGGGCACGTTCTGAACGACGTACCGGAAGTTCCGGTCGAGGACCTTGTCGCAGGGCACCGTACAGACCATCTCGTATCCCACCGAGTGCGCCGTTGCGCTCCCGCCGGGACCGGATGCCGACGCGAACCCCGTCGACGCCACCCGGGCCAGCGTCGCCTCGGCGACGTTTGATTCGATCGTCACGCGCACCCCGGCGCCGGGTCCCGACTGAGGCCCGTCCGCCGGGTCCGTGCATTCACCCCGGACGCAGACGCGCTCGCCCTTGCAGTCCGTGTCCTTTTCGCAGGCGGCCCGGACCGGGGCGGGCGCCAGGGCGACCAGCATGGTCAGATGACCGACGAGTCTGAAATCAACTCCGCGCATCAGTATGCCTCCACTCGTTCCGTGTTCTCCGCGGTGCTCACCAACGACCCGAGACCCCCAGCAGACCACCTCCCATCTCGCCCCGCGGACCGCCGAGGGGCGCGACGCCGACGCCCGTCAGGGTCGGGCCGCCGTCACGGTGGGCGGCATCCGGGTCGGAGGGCGCCCCCATCGAAGTGAGTTCGAAGGCCAGGGATGCCATGAATGGCATGACGAGCGAGCCGACCGCGAGCGCAGTGCCCGGGCTGACCTGGGTGAGCGGCCCCCCGACGCTGAACCCGAGGAGGCCGCCGAGGTACGTCGTCCCGAGGTCCCCGCGGCCGCCCATGGCTCGGCCGGCCCCCCAGGCCGCGAGAGGCGACACGACGACGTTGGCGACGAGACCGCCGATCGCACCACCGAGACAGACTTCGTCGCCGCAGACGCCCTTCAGGACTCCGAAGGCGGCCAGGCCTCCAGCGGCCGCGGAGGCCAGCACGCCGAGGGCATAGCGGCCGCCGCTGAACGACTGTGTTTCGCCCGCCGAGGCCTCCTGGCCTTCCGACGCCGGCGCCGCCGGGGCCGCAGGCGGCTCGGAAGGGCTGGCCTCGCCCGCTGCCGCGAGTGAGGGACCGGCGCTCAGAAGGAGCGCAGACAAGGGAATGGTGACTTTCATGGGATCTCCAATCGGGCGTCCGAGGGTTGGATGGTCTTTCGGGCCAATGGGGTGGCACGTGACGCTGCCGCGTCTGGCCCCGAGTTTCTCCAGGCCTTGCCGGACGCCATGGCAAGGCTCGTGCCGGGGTCTGTGGTGGATGCGGTCCGGTCCGTGTCTCGATGGGTGTTCACCGGCGTCAAGGCATCACTCCCGAGCCCTTGGACCGGGCGACGGTCGAAGGGGCGGGTTGCCAGTCGAGGCCGCCGAAGGTCCGGGCTGCGAAGTCCGGGAGGTTGATGGAGGCGATCTTCTCCGTGTACGCCGCCTCGAAAGAGGCACCGGCGCTCGGCGTCCCCAAACCGACGGCGCCGAAGATCGCCCCGGACGGACTGATGCTCACCCCCCCTCGGGCGAGGCCGGCGCTCACGGACAAGTTGCCGGCCCACCCCGTCAATCCGTCGAGTTCGCCTCCGAAGACGCCCTGCACCGCAGCCTGCGGTTTGAAGTACGACATCACCGAGGCGACCCAGCCGGCGCCGAGTGGCAGTGGCGTCGCTGTGAACCCGCCGCTGGACGTCAGCAACGTCGCCAGCTCCCCCGTCTCCCGGTCATACGCAGCGGTCACACCGCCACCCAGGCTGCCCCAGGCGCCGCTCAAGGTGACACCCACCGTTCGGGCCTGCGGAATGCCGCGGCGCGGATCATCCACCAGCCGCGACGGCGCGCGTCCGCTCGTGTCCGTTCGGTGCAGGGGCGCGTTCGCGGCGTAGCGATAGGTCGGCCAGAGCAGCGCCTCTTCTTCGACCTGCCGTTCCGGCTCGTCGATCGCCACGGGATCGAGGGAAGCCCAGATCTCCAGCTCGGGCACGTAGATGCGGGCCGCGGTGAACTCGACGCCGAGCTCATCGTGCATCAGGCCCGCGAACCGCATGGTCTCATCGGTGCCATCGGTCGGCGCCACGCCGTAGGGGTGTGAAACCCGGACGGCGAGCGTCGCCCCGGCCGGGTCGACCACCCGCAGGAGCGACCCGGCGGGGTCGTAGAGGAATCGGGCGGGGCCGACCTCTCGGCGCCCCCCGCCCGCGGTCCCATCGGAAACCGCGGGCGTTCCGTCCGTCGACGTCCGGGCATCGTCCCACCCCACGTCGCCCGACCCCGTGTCTGGCGGGCCCGCGTCACGCCCATCGCCGCGACCGCCGGACGCGCTGCGCTCCACGACCTCGGTACAGGCGAACGCCCCGAGCAGCGTCAGCGAGACCGGCGCGAGCCCCGAACGCCGGCCGAAGAGCGCCAACAGACCGAGGAAGACACCGAAGAGACCGAGCCCCTGCATGCTCCCTTCGCCCTCTTCGGCCCAAGGCAACGGCAGCGCGTCGAGACGCGCGATGCGGCGCCCGTCGAGGGAAACGTACCGGATGATTTTCCCGTCCCGGAACTCGTCGAACTCACCCAGATACACGCTTCGATGCACGCTCCCCCCGACGCTCCGCAGCGATTGGACGCGCCGCACGCCGTCCGCGTCGAAGACGTTCTCCGCGACCCTTCCGTCGGCATGCTCGATCCGCGAGGGCAGGCCATTCGCCCCCCAGGTGTATCGCCGGGTGCCATCGTCCAGAAGCCGGCGGTTGGCATCCCACTCGAGCGCGGCCGCCCCGAAACGGGTCGGCGTCGAGGGGTGACGGGGGTCGTACGTCACGTCGCCGACCGTCGTCGACGGTGCATCGCCGACGCGCGACGTGAGCCCGCCCGCGTCATCGAACATCCAGGTCGTCTCGCCGAGATCACCCTCGGTGAATCGCAGGCGCCCGAGGTTGTCGTAAGCGAACCGCTCGGTCGAGGTGTGATCGGCGGCGTCGCGGGACCGCCCCACGACGCGTGCAGCGGCGTCCCAGACCCAGGTCATCCGGTCGACCGTCCCACCGCCCGGGTCGACGACCCGTTGACCCGTCGGCAGGCCGTCCTCGTCGAAGCTGCTCTCGACCCGCAGCCCCGTCTCGAAGCGTTGCGCCGTGGCCCGGCCCTCCGGATCACGCTCGATCGCGGCGAGACCGTCGATGCGGTCGACGCGCCCGAGGGCGTCGACGTGCCAGGTCGTATGGCTGCCGTCCGCATGCTGGTGGCCTACGTGGCGGTCCTGAGCGTCGAAGTGTTCACAGGTGCGATGACGCGCCCCGTCCAGCGCCCAGGTCCGACACACCGGCCGCCCCCGGTCATCGTACTCCAGGGTGAGGACGCCGGCCGCGTCTTCGGTCCGGCCGAGCTTGCCGGCACGCGTCTCGTCCCAGATCCGGCGTACCTCGGGCACGCCGTCCCCGTCGTCGTCGACCGCCACGCTCCGCCCCGCGGCGTCCCAGGTGTAGCGCGTCACCTGGCCGTCCGGCTGTGTTTTCGTCTGGAGCCGCGACGCCTCGTCGAACGCGAACGCGAATCGCCCGGCGTCCGGGTCGACGACGGCGGTCCGGCGGCCGAGGCCGTCGTACTCGAACGTCGAGGCCCGCCCGAGGGGATCGGTCTTGCCGGTCAGCGCCCCCGAGGCGTCCCACCGGAACCGGGTCGTGAGCGGTCGGCCAGCCAGCGTCTCGGTGATCGACACGAGGCGGCCGCGGCCGTCGAACGCGCGCACGCTCGGGGTGTGTTCGTCGGCGCTGCCTGGGTCGAGCTGCCCGCCATGCCAGTACTCGGTCTGCCGGGGGTGGTAGGCGTATCTCTCATGCCGGCCCGCGGCGCTCACGATGTCGACCGGGCGACCCAATGCGTCGTAAGTGACGCGGCGGGCGGCCAGCGGCGCGCCGATCGCTTCGAGAACCGCCCCCGGGTCCGGCAGCACCCGCGCGTTCTGCCGCCAGATCTCATGTCCGCGCTCGTCGAACCCCGTCGCCCCGCTCAGGACCCACCGGCCATCGGGATGCCGCACGAGGAGGCCGCGCGTACGGCCGAGGCCATCACTCAGGCTCTCCTGATGATCGACTTCGTCGTCGCCCGACGAGCGACGCGCCTGAACGATCACACGCGGCAGCGGCCCCTCGTCGTCGTAAGTATAGGTCCGGGTGGGCAGGGCTTCCGAGTCGCCGGCGAGCCACTCGACGGTCGGCCGCCCGAAGGCGTCCACCCGCCGCGACCGCCGCTCTCCCCCCGGTGCGACCGATTCGATCATCGCCCCGGTCGCGCGATCGGTTCGGCTCTGCCAGACGAGCGCACGCTCCGGGAGGTGCACACGCTCCTCGATGAGAAACGTCCGGTCGGCGGTGTCCCAGATGTAGGTCCTGCGGCCGTCGACGCCGTCGCGAGACTCGACGACGTGGCCATCACCATCGTGGGCATGGGACTCGACGCGCACCCAGGCTTCGCCGGCGCGCCAGGCCTCGCGACGCGAGAGGTCACCCCGGGTGACTTCGCCCTCCGGGAGGCCGTGGTGCGCGGGGCCGTCGTAGAACGAGCGCGTCGCCCGCAGACGGACCCCGTGCGCGTCCTGAACCTCCTCGAATGCCACCGCCCCCAGCACCCACTCGTCGATGTCTTCGGCGAATCGGCGGATCGTCACGGTCTCGTCGCCGCCGGCGAGGGCGTCGTCGCCCTCGACGTCGCCCCAGTTTGCCTCGCGGACGACGTTGCCGTGGGCGTCGTGCACCCGCTCCGTGCGGGCATGACGTCCCGCGGCCGACCCCTCGAACGTCGCCGCGTCCTCTCGGGCCGGATAGGCATACCGGACTTCCGTCCCGTCCACGCCTGCATCGATGGCGACGATCTCCCAGGTGTCGACCGTCTCGCTGAAAACTCGTCCCTCGCCGTCTTCCAGCGTTTCCTCGAGCACGGCCCCCCGCATCGCAGGGTGTAAGAGCCCCGGAGAGAGTGAGAGACGTCGAACCAGCGTCGACGGTCCATCGGCGCCTTCGGAACGCCGCAGGGCATACTGAAAGCCGGCGAAGACACGCTCGGCGGCGTCCCAGGTACCGCCGTGGTAGGTCATCTGCTCGACCAGGGCGGGCTCGGCGAGCGCCGTCTGTGTGAGGGTGCGTGCGAGAACGGTCATGGCCACGTTCTGTCGCGCCCCGTCGACCGGGCCGCGGTCGGGGCGCGGTTCCATCCGCGCGGCCGCCGCAGGCACGTACTCGAACCGGCGCTCGACGCCGCGCCCGTCGACGATTCGGGTGAGGAGCCCGGGGCGCCCCGCGGGGAGCAGCTCGAGCACCTGCCACGCCGACTCCGTGGGCGCCGCGTCGCGGTCGACGAAGACGACCTCGAGCGTGCCGGAGCCATCGACGTCGTGCAGGCCCATGTACCGGCCGTGCCCGGCCTCGGGGAGCCCGGCGAAGTCCACGACCTCGCCGAACGCACCATCGGTCACGGCCAGCGCGAGCGAGACATGCCCCACACCGAGGCGAATGAGATCGTCCCGACCGTCCCCATCGACGTCGCGCAGGGTGAATCGGGCCTGCGCCTCGAACGCGGGGACCCCCGTCGCGGTGCGCTGCGGCTCGAAACGACCCCGTCCCCGGCCGAGCCAGTACGCCAGGTGTGTCGAGCGCAGATGACAGAGATCCGGCAGCCCGTCGCCGTTGATCTCACAGAGATCGATGCCCGGTGCGTCGAAGCGCAGGGCTTCCGCCCCCTCCGGCCAGGGCAGGAGGGCTGGCCGTGCGAATCGCCGACCGCCGTCGTTCTCCGAATACAGCAGGCCCGCCGGCGTAGAGCCGATGAGATCGATGCGGCGATCGCCATTCAGGTCCGCCATGCGGACGTCGGGCGCATCGACGTCGAGCCCCGGCGAGCCTTCGACGGGCAACACACGCCCGAAGAAGCCGTCCGCGCCTCCGGGCAGGGTGCCGAGTGTTCCGTCGGCCGTCCGCGCGAGGAGATCCAGCGCGCCGTCGCCGTCGAGGTCGGCCAGCGTCGAACCCGGATCGACCAGCGAGAAGCTCGGGCTTGCGGCGCCGCTCCAGGCCAGGGGGGCACCGAATCTGTGTCCGTCGAGGTTCCGATAGGACCGGTAGTGGCCGGCCACGGCCTCCAGGACGTCGGGCAGCGCGTCGCCATCGAGATCCACGAACGCGATGTCTCCCTGGTCCGGGCTCAGCGGGGGACCGCCCTCGACCGCCCGCAGCGCCGGCTCGATCGTCGCCGGGGTGTATTCGAACGCCAACGCCGGCAACCGCTCGCCCGCACCGCCGGTGAGAACGAGACTCGCGAGACGTGTTCGATGCCCCGGGTGATAGTCGGCCGTGAGCGTGCGGACCGGCCGACCACCGTGCATGGTCCGGATGCGAAACAACCGGTGGGCGTCCCGCCGATGGAGGCCCGACTCGAAGCCCTCCCGTGGGTCGGCTCGGGGGGTGTATTCGAACTCGACCGTGTTTTCGACTGCCGCCCCGAACAGGTTGTAAGCCATCCGCGCCGGCCGGCCCACGCCTTCCTCGATGAACCACGAGCAGACGATCCGATGTCCACGACGGTCGAGGATTTCCGTCAGCAGCCACTCGGCCGGGCGCCCGTCCTCTTCAATCGTCGCCGCGCCGCCGAAGCGATAGATGAGACCCGCCTTGTCCCTGATCTCCCAGTCCCGTCCGTCTCTCGATCGCTGCACCCGAATGAACGTGCCGCTCTCGAATCGCGGACGGTAGAAGCCGTCGGTCGTGGCCACGAGGTCGCTCGGCGGTCCGAACCCCACGACCTCGATGCCGTCCGTCCCGTCGAGCAGCGGCACACCCCCCCGCGTCGAGACCCGTATGCTCGGCAACCCGGCAATGGACCATCCCGGCCCGAGCAGACCCTCGCCCGCGCCGCCGTCGTATCGGAGCCCGAGCCTGGGGGCGAGGCCCCCGGCACCCGGTGGAACCTCGATCGGGAGTTCGAAACCGAGCGTGCCCGTGCCGGGGTTCGGCTCGAAGCCCGCCCCGAGTCCCAGGACTGACCCCGGGCCGTCGGGGAGCTGAAGGCGCGTCGGAGAGACCTCCTCCGCCCTCGGGGCGCTCGCGACGAGGAACGATGTGAGCGCCAGGACCGGCAGGCACCGCATCGGGGACCTCGTCACTGGCCCGCCGAGAGGCAGGCGAGGTTGCGGTTGAAGGCCGCGGCGCGCTTCGGCAGCGCGGCGTGGCGGACGACCAGGACGATGTCGTCGAGGTGCGTCAGATCGACGTCGGCGTTGGCCGGCGCTCGGCGCGCCGACGGAATGGCAATCCGCCAGGTGGCCCGCGCGACGGGCTGACCGAAAAGGGAGCCATTGGGCGGCGCGCGACCCACGCCGTTGACACCGGCCTGGATCACCGCGACACCGCGGGCCGCCGCCCCGGAGCCGAAGTCCCAGGCCGTGAGCGCGTCCTGCGCACAGTCGGCCAGGACCCCCGTGCCTTCGACCGTGACGTTGACCTGTGCGTCGTCGTCTCCGAGGAAGTCCCCCACCAGCTCCGCCTGGACGGATGCGATCCGGTCGCGACAGACATCCGAGGTCCAGAGGTCGTTGCCTTCGGCGAGCGAGGTCCCAAACTCGATGTTCAGGGTGCCGTCCGGTGCCGTGTTCCGGCCGCGCAGCACCAACGAACGGAACTGTTCGCCTTCGGTAAGCGCGCGTCCCGTGACCGCATCGACGCGCGGACCGACGATCCCGAGCTGACGGCGCACGCTGACCCGCGTTTCATAGGCCATCGGCGCAGCGAAGACTTCGAGGTCCTGATGATGGATGTTCTCGAGACAGAGCAACAGTGCCCGCATGCGATCGGACGAGCCCGCGTTCATCACGGCGCCGTCGATGCCGGCGACGGAGAGATCGATCTCATACTGGAGCGCTCGCGCCGCGAGGCTGAGCTCCCGCTGCGCGTCCGCCCGGGAGCGCAGAAGCTCCACCGCCCGCCGGTCCCGCGTCAATCGGAAGATCGGATCCCGCAGGACGCTGCGGCCGAGCTCCGCCAGCGCCTGCTGCCGCTCGGAGTAGAGCACCATGGCTTCGTCAATCAGGTTCCGGGCCGCCATCTTCGTCTGCAACAGCCGGATGGCCAGCTCTGCCGTCTCGACGCTCATCATCTGGAAGTTGATCCACTCGTTCTTGATCTCCTGCATCAGATAGGCCTGCTCGACGGCGATGTCGGCGGCCATCGAGCGGGCCGTCTGGGCGAGGCGCAGGGCGTCTTTCACGTCTTCGAGGCCGCCGATGACCGCTTCGAGCGCAGCAGCCCCGACGCCCATGCCGATGGGCGCGCCACCGTTCCAGACCTGCGCGTTCGAGGCGATGTCGAGGAAGACGACGAGCGCGTGAATCCCGCGTTGGACAGAGGACAGCACGTTCACGGCCACCCCGGATTCCAGCTGAAACCGGAAGTTGTCCTGACGCACCCCGAGAATCCGGGCGGCGGTCGCCTGTGCGAGTTCGACCCGCCGCATCTGCCCCTGCAGGCGCGCCTGATGCGACCGGATCTGCGCCTCGGCTTCTCGAATCGCCAACAGGCGCTCGCCGACGTGACCCCCCGTCTGGCCCGTCCCGCAGGCGTTCCAGTCCGGCCGGTTCGGGTCGAACGCTGCGCCGCAGATCGCCCGCAGCCGGTCGTCGAAGGCGATCCGCAGGTCCTGCAACTCTCTCCGGGTCGACTCTTCGTTCTGATCGAACGTCCGAACCGCCTCGAGCCAGGCAGACTCTCCAATGCCATGGGCCTCGACCGCCGACGCCGCGATGTCGAGCATCTGTTCGAAGTTCGTCGGCGAGCCGCCGTCGGGTCGATACACGAACGGAACGAACCCCCGGGGCACGCCGAATACGTTTGCGCCCTGAAGGGCCGCGCTCATGGCGCGGTCGAGCGGCCCGAGGACGCCGATGAACCGCGCGATGGCGGTCTCCGGCACCTCGATCTCCGGGTCATCGGCGCGCCAGGCCGCGATCATGGCACCGACGGCGAGCGACTGCATGAGGGAAACGACCGCCGTCTCTTGGGTCCGCCGCACGACCGTGTCGCCATCGGCCGCGCCCGTGGCCGCTTCGATGCGTGCGACCTCGCTCTCGAGGGCCCCGACGGTGGCCGCGACCTCGCCGAGCGCGCGCATGCCGAGGAACGTGTCGACGTCGACGACGGGGTCTCCGGCCGCCCCTGCGGCGGGCGAAGCCCGCATGGACTCCAGCACGGCCGCCTGAGACAACCAGACCGCGGTCGGCCGGAGTCGATCGAGCGCCGCCTCATAGGCCCGCCGTTCGGCGGCGGTGCCCTCGACGAAACCCGCGCGGAGGCCCCGGACGACGGCCTCTTTCGCCACGAGCAGCGCGGGCGTCGCGAAGCGCGAGATCGTGCGGGCGTAGAGTCGCGCATCGACGACCGGATCACCTTGCCGGTCCTGAATGACCGGCAGCAAACAGGCCAGGACCGCCGGCATCCCGCACCCGAACGCCGGAACGCCCTCGCGAAAGTCCGAGCGCCGCGCCAGGTCGAGGGACGCCGCGCACGCGTCGGCGAGCGCCGTGTATCCGCCGGCATTCACGACGCCCGAGAAGCTGTGTTCGAGGGGCGCGCTCAGGGCGGCGAAGAGCGCCTCGGCGTGGGCGCCGGGCCGCAGGCGGCAGTCGGCGACCGCGTTGCCCGGAACCGAAAGTTCACACGCGTCCGAGATGACTGTTCTACAGGCATCTGCCGCGCCCGCGAACTCTCCCCTCCAGGGAAAGACATCCGAGGGCCGCGCGTAGGCGCCCGCGTTCGGCGCCGGCGGCGGTGGTGGCGGCGGGGGCAAAGAGGCCGGGTCGACCTCGGGGACCTCCCGACCCGCGATGTGGAGCGCCACGACGCGACCGGACGCCACGAGGGTGGTGGGCAGTAGACCGTCGACGCTCTCGTGGAACGTCCCGCTGAGCTGGCCCGGGGTGTCACCCAGGCGGAGCAGAAACCGAACGCGGCGCTGAATCGGGCGCCGGAACGGGTTGCGGTCGCCGCCGAAGTCCGGGCTGATCGTGTGCACCAGCGTGAAATCGAGCAGTCCATCGCCCGCGATGAACGCGCCCGTCCCCGTGACGGGGCGCACCTCTCCCCCGACCGCCTCGCCTGGAAACACGAGCGACCCTTCCGGTGAAGCGCTCACGGCCAACGCGCCGTTCCGCTCGGTGATGGCGAACTCGACGGCGCCGGCGCCCAGGCTCGGCCCGTCGTCACCGCCATAGGTCATCGAACCGGCATAGACACCGCCGAGGCCTGCAAGTACCCGGATCTCGGCGAAGACATCCCCCGCCTCGGTGACGACGCGAACGCCCGAGACGGCGCCGCCCTCGGGCACCGCGCCGAGGGTGAAACGGAGCGTCGTTCGCCCAGCCAGCATGCCGGTCTCTTCGTCGGGGACGATCCACGGGTCCACCGGTTCGATGCGGTAGCGGACGGGGACCGCGACGCTGTTGTCGAGGTCGAGCGTGAACGCGTCGGTCAGCGCCGAGAGCGTGACGCGGTCCACCCCGAGGGACACCGTTCCCAGGTGGTCCGAGACGACCGGCGTGTCGACGGGTGACTCCCCCGGGTCTTCGCACCGACCGCGCGGCGAGCACTGCCGCCCCGCGTCACAGGGTGCATTCACATGACACGTCTGCACACAGACCCCGAGTTCGCAATGCTGACCGGCGGGGCAGTCGGCGCTGAGCGCACACGTTTCGCCGGTGGTGGCGGCCGGGGGGGGCGGTGGCGGTGGACCGTCGGCTTCGATCGGGCGAGCATCGAGCGGCGGAGACGGCAGAGCGTCCGGTTCCGGCCCCGCAGCGTCGGGGTCGAATCCCGACGCGTCGTGCCGCGGCACATCCGAGTCTGGCGTCGGGGCGGCGTCTTCTCCCGACGGCGTGGTCGGCCGGGCGTCCTCGTCGCGCCCTTCCGCGTCTTTGCGTGGTTCGTCGAGCGAGGTCGTCGTCCCGCAGCCCCCGAACAGGGCCAACACGGCGGCCGACACGAGGGTGCGATGGAAGGGGTGTCTCATGGGTATCGGTCTCCGGGGCGGCGGGTGTGTCTCACCGACAGAAGTCGGAGGTGGCGTGCGTGTTCATGTGCGCAAAGCGCCGCGAGCAGCCACAGCAGCACGTGTTGTGGTTGTCCATGAGGAGAAAGTGGCAGAAGCCCCCGGCCAGGTCCGGGTGAGAGAATTCGATGTACTGGGAGCCACCGAGATCCGGAGCGCTGTTCCAGAAGTCCGCTCCGTTCATCACACGCTCCCAGATGACCGAGACGCGGTCACCCGCGTAACACTGCACGAGCGCGACGCCGTCGGGACCCTGCCAGCAGCAGCCGCCGGGATTGATGTCGTGGCGCCAGATCCGGAACGAGAAGTGGCCGACGTCCCGCCGAAAGACTCCGGGCACCTCGTACACGCCATCGTAGGCACCGCCGCCATACCACGCATCCGCATTGCCGTCGTGCCAGTCACCGAACCAGAATCCTTCCTCCCAGGCACCGTCCTGACGACAGCGGCCCTCGTGGTTGCCGAACCCGGCCGGACACTCCGGACATTGCCCGCAGGCGGCGTCCCCGCAGTGGCGGCACTGCTGGCGCGGTTCATCCTCCGTACAGTCCTGATCGACCCCGTCGCAGGAGCCATCTGGGTTGCCGACGAACCGGTTCGGGTTGTTCTCGTCACAATCGTCGTTGGCTCGGCCGGCCGCAAGAAGCCATCGGGGATTGCCGTCCCACGGTGCGACGGAACCGTTCGTGCCGGGGTTGCAATACTCGTGGCACTCGGGGCCATGCGAGCTGAAGTGGCCGTCGCCGTCGTTGTCGTAGCAGCGCAGCTGGGGCTGTTCGCCGCCGTTCGGGTCGCAGGCCGGCCAACGGCCCTCGGTACAGACGATGGGATGCTGGCCGCAGCGCTGAACGCAATTGGGTCGCGTCTCTCCTGTCATGCACTCGCAGCCATCGTTCGCGGAGCCGTTGCAGTCATAGTCGCGCCCGTCACACCGCGGAAAGTCCACCCCCTGCGGTTGGCCCTCAGAAGCGTCGCACCCGGACCACGCCCCCGCAACGCAGGTTGCATTGCCCGTCCGCATACACTCGCCGACCCCGACTTCGCAGGGCCGCTCGGGATCGGCCGCGATGTCTTCGTCGAGGGCGAAGTCGCAGTCGTCGTCGATGCCATTGCAGATCTCGGTGGCGCCCGGGTGGACGTCGGGGTTCGTGTCGTCGCAGTCCGCGCCCGTCTCGACGAGGCCGCCGGGCGTCGCGCAGACCGTCGCGCGCAGGCCGTCACCGTCACGGTCGAGCGCGCGATACACGCAACGACCGGACTCGCAGGCCCCTTCTGCACACCCGGGCGGGTCGGTCACGAGCAGGATGCAGTCCGCCGGTACCTGGCAGTCTGACATGGGCATCACGCCGCCGTCCCGAGGCCGTTCGCCCCCCGTGCCCGGGTCCCCGCCCGTCCCGGGCTGTCCGCCCCCCGTCCCTGGCTCCCCCGCCATCGGAGGCTCGTCGCCCCCCGTGCCCGGCTCCCCGCCGCTCGGAGGCCCATCGCCCCCCGTGACGGGCTGCCCGCCGATCGGAGGCCGCTCGCCTCCCGTGACGGGCTGCCCGCCCGTCGCCGGTTGCCCGCCAGGCGCCGGTTGCCCGCCCGGCGCCGGTTGCCCGCCCGGCGCAGGCTGGCCCCCGGCCGCCGGCTGGTCGCCGCCCGTGCTGGCATCATCGTCCGGTGTCTCGGCGGCGACCTCCTTGACGACGGTCGTGCAAGACAGCGTGAAAAGCATCGCGATTGCCGTCCGGCAAACACGATGACTGACGTGCGAGTGCTTCATCACATCCTCCGGCGCCGGTCTGGATCGTCTGAGCGCGTGGAACCCGCTTCAGCACGAACCGTGCCACGACCTCTACTCGGGGAGGTCTCTCGACGGTTCCCCGGAGAAGCCGCACAGCGCCTCGCTTTCCGCACTCAGACGTTCGAACTCGAACGTTCAACCCGTTCGAGCCACGCAGCTTGAACGTTCGAGGGGTCCGCCTCGGTGTGTTCCCTCGGCCGAGAAACGTCGTGAACACAATCACGTCCCACGCGTGCCGACCGTCGACGTGTTCTGGCATGGCACTTGCCACTGCACTTCCCCGTTCGCCACACTTCCAACGGAGTATCCAATGTCCGGTTCGCGCCGCACGTCTCGTGCGTTCCTCCTCGCCTTCCTGCTGTTTCCCCCGCTCGCCATCGGCTGCACGGAGGAGGAAGGCTCTTCGAGCTGCGGCGCACTCTGCCAATGTGTCGTCGAGTATGCTGGCCATGAGTCGCGCGACACTTGCCTGAATCGGTGCGGTGAGGGACTCGCGTCCCCCGATCCCGAGCAGTACTGTCGAGGAGAACTGTCCTCTCGCGGCCTCGATGTCTGTCAGGCACACTGCCCGTCGACGAACGACGCTGTCGGGAGTGAAGGCGCGACCGGCGGCGCTTCCGGTCCCCCGGCGGCGTCCGGACTCGGCGACGCCGGGCAGTTTCCCGGGGTCACGGGCGGCGATCAGGTCTCCGGTGCCGGCGGGCCCGCCGATGCGGGACCGCGGCGGGACGCCGGGCCGGACGCGGGCACGAGCGGCGGGCCGGACGCCGGCGGGGCCGACGCCTGTCGCGCGTGCCTGGAAGCCGAATGCATCGACGAGATCGAGGCCTGCGTCGCCGACGAAGCCTGCATGGCGCTCAACGAATGCATCGCCGAGTGCACCGACGGCGACGACGTCGATCCCTGCATCGACGACTGCGCGCAACGCTACGCCACCGGCGCGCAGTCGCTGCTCTCCGTCTACGAATGCCGCAACGACGCATGTCCGGTCTGCCTGGCGCCGGGGGAGTGAGGCTCCGGCCGTCCCGGAAGGGCGGGGGCCCGGCCGAGCGCGCCTCGGCGACGGCCTGCGTCAAACGCCCCCCCCCGGCCGCCCCTGCAGCACGAAGACCACGACCGTCCGAAACGGCACGATCTCGGCCGACGCGACTTCGGGACCGGCGCCTCGACCGGCATCGGGCGGCGCGGGGTGCGTCGCCGTCAGGTCGATGCTGAAGTTGGCGGCCACGGCCTCGATGACCGGTGCGTGCTCTCCTGCGGACCCGTCCGGGAGGGACTCGAGGTCGCCGACGACCCCGCCCGCTTCGGTGACCCGCTCCAGGCGTGCCCAGTCCTCCGCCGGGGCCGGGCGAAAGCGCGGCGCCTCCGGCCCCGCGCCCGACCGCGGACGAGAGAGAAAGTACGTCGCCGACTCGAGCGCGACCTGCTGCGCGTGCGCGAGCGTGCGGCCCTGCACGACGAGGTCGAAGTCGAGCCAGTGTCCGGTCCAGCCGGTGCTGCCGACCCCGGGGTAGAGCAGCAGCCACGCGGTCATGCGCGTCGCCGTCATGCCAGGGCGGCCCCGGGTGGGTGTCGACGGCCTTCGATTCGGTCGAATGTGGTCATCGCCCCCAACTCTGCCGCAAGGGGGCGACGAAGGAAATGGCCCCTCGCTCGACCTTGCGCCGGCGCGCATCCGATGCGACCGTTGCGCCATGCGAGACGCCGCCCGCCTGCTCCCCGCCGCCGCCTTCTTCGCGCTCGTCACCGCCGCCCCGGGCGCACCGCACGCCCAGGCCCCGGAGGCCACCCTCGGCGAGCGCGCCCCCGCCCGCGCCGAGCAGCTCTTCCAGGAAGGGCTCGAGAACTTCCGCAAAGGGCTCTTCGAGGCGGCGGCGCGCAACTTCGACGCCGCGCTCGCCCTGTATCCGACCTCCGGCATGCTCGCCAAGTCCTCCGGCCGCGCCTGGGAGAAGGCCAACGTCGCCGCGCCGGCCATCCGGGGCTACGAGGCGTACCTCGAGCTCGCCCCCTTCCCGGAGGACCAGCAGGAGGTGGAGGAGACCATCGCTCGCCTTCGCCCTCTCGCGGAGCAGCAGCGGACGGGCGTCGCCGTCCGGTCGACGCCGGCCGGGGCGGTCGTTTTTCTGAACGCGCGCAAGGACCAGCCCCTCGGTCAGACGCCGCTGGAGGTCAAGCTGGATCCGGGCAGCTACGTCCTGCTGACCGCCCTGAAGGGCTACGAAGCAGACCGCCGGACGGTCGTCGTGCAGACGGGCCACCCGCTCAGCCTCGACCTCGTTCTGACGCGCCCGGGGGTGGATCCCGACGCTGCGGCGCCCCCCGACTGGCGCACCCCCGCGGGCTTCACGCTGGCGGGCCTCGGGGCGGCGGGCGTCGGCCTCGGCGTCTACTTCGGTCTCGCCTCCGCGGGCACCGAGGACGACATCGCGAAGCTGCCGCCCGGTGACCGGAGCGAATACGATCGCCTGAAGAGCGACTTCGACGGGCAGCATACGGGCGCCATCATCGGCTACGCCGCCGGGGGAACGGCGCTCGCCGCCGGCGTGGGCCTGCTGGTCTGGCGGTATCTGGCCCCGCGCACCGCCCCGGCCGAGGTCACGGCGCCGCCCGCGGGCACGGATGCCGGCGCGGGGAGCGGGCTGCGTTTCGCGTTTTGAATTCGACCGCGGGCGGGCCTGGCGGGCGCGGGCGCCGGGGTCTGGGGACACCGGCCACTGTGGCCTCCAGGTCCCGGCCGGCCCGCGAAGACCGCGTGGCGGGCGGGCCCCACAGGGGAACAATTCTTGCAAAAGAGCGAACCGTGCCCTCCGCCCTGCCCCCCTCTCCGAACCGCGCGCGCCGGTGGCCGCTCGTGGCCGCCGCGGCCCTGCTCGGCGCCCTGACCGCCTGCGCCAACGCGCCCGCCGGGGGGCTGGCCTCTGCCGGTGCCGGCGAGCCGCCGCCGACCATCGTGTGCGAGAGCCATGAGAGTTGCCCGACCGGGCAGGTGTGCGTATTCGACGGGGCGGAGGGGCACTGCGCCCCGCCCTGTACCCTGACCGGCGCCTGCGCCGAAGACGGGGGCGAGGCCGGTGCCCCGGCGGCCTCCGCCGTCCGCGCCGATGGCGCCCCGTGTGCCGCCCCCACGGACTGCGGGGGGGGCGCGTGCCTCGGCGCCGGGCAGGGGTATCCGGACGGGTACTGCACCACGACGGACTGCGAAACCGTCGGCGACTGCCACGGGGCCCGCGCGCGCTGCCTGCGGCTCACCGAGGCCCTGACGATCTGCGTCGCGAGCTGCGCGACCGACGCCGACTGCCGGGTGGGATACGCCTGCCAGCCGGTCGACGGGGGCGGATACTGCGCCCCGGTTGCGGCCGCGCCCCCCGCGGCCACCCCCTCCGAGCCGGCCACGCCGAGCGCCCCGCCGGCCCCGGGCACCGAGCCCCCGCCGGCGCCGGCGACCGAGGCCCCGCCCCCGGCGCCGCCCACCGCGCCGCCCGTGGGGCCGACGACGACGTTCACCGAGTTCTGCGACGGCGTCGAGGTCACGCCCGACGCCTACGGGGCCGGCTGGGATGCCTACACGGTCGAGGTCGCGGTCCCGTCCGGCGCGCACTCGGCCCAGATTCTCGCCGGGGCGGCGGCCGGATTCGGCGGCTTCGATGCGCTCTCCGGGGAGCGGTTGCGCATCGATTTCACACGCGAGTACCCGCGGGTGAACTTCATCATTCCCGAAGGCCCGACCGTCAACGCCGTCGGTTTGCCCCACCGCCCGGAGGTCCCGGCGGAGAGCATCGCCGGGCGCTTCGCGCTGCGCTTCGTCGCGCGGGAGGCGCCGTTCTGCCCGGTGGTCGTCGCGAAGACGGGCCCCGGCAGCCGCGTGGACGTCAAGGTCGTGCTCGCCCCCGGGGGCGGTGTCCCCGACGCCGCGACGGCCGCACAGGACGCCGCCCTGCAGGCGGTTCTGCGGGGGGCGGCGGACATCTACCACCTCGCCGGCATCTCGTTGAACGTCGTGCGCTACCAGAACCTCGGGCCGGCCGAACGGCAGCGGTTCGCGATCATCCGCGACGAGACCGACGTGCCCGCCCTCTTCCGGACGTCGACCCCGCCGGGCGAAAGCGTCGATGACGTCCTGACGCTCAACCTCTTCGTCGTGCAGCAGATCCTGCTCGGCGAGGGCAACGTGCTCGGCATCAGCGGCGGTATCCCGGGGCCCGCCGGGGTCCACGGGTTCGGCACCTCGGGCGTGGTGATGACGGCCGCGGTCGTCGCCGACCCCGAAATCGGCAGCCAAACGCTCGCCCATGAAATGGGCCACTTCCTCGGGCTGTTTCACACCACGGAGGTCGACGCCGTGATGGCCGACGACCTGACCGACACTCCCGAGTGCCCCGCCGACGCCTGGCGGCGACCGGACCTCCCCTGCCCGGACTTCCCGAATCTCATGTTTCCCTATGCCCACCCCGGCGCACAGGTCACCGCCCAACAGGTGCAGATGCTGCACATGAGCCCCTTGGTGGAGTGAGGCCCATGACCGGACGCGCCGCCCTCCTGCTCGCCTGGCTCGTCGCGCCGACCCCGGCGCTCGCCGCGGACCCCGCCGCCGACGCGCTGCGCACGCTGCTCTCGCAGTACGAGGGGCTGCCCGAAGCAGACAAGTTCCGGGCGCGGGTGGATGACCCGGTCGTGGCCCTGCTGCGTTTGTCCTCGGACGCTTCTGCCCCCGCGTGGCTCCGCCTGCGGGCCATCGACGCGCTCTCGCGCTTCCCCGAGCCCGCGGTCGCCGCACACCTCGAGGCCCGGCTCGACGCCGAGGCGGCCACGCCCGGACGCCCCGCGACGCCCGAACAGCACGCGGTCCTGACCGTCTACCTGCGGACGTTCCCGACGGCGCCCGCCGTCGTCGACCGTTTGCGCGCGGCCCTGCGGCACCCGGATCCGGAGTTTCGCATGACGGCCCTGCGCATCGCCGAGCGCTCGGCCGAGCCCGCGTTGCGCCTCGAGGCCGCCGCCCATGCGGCCCGCAACCCGGCCGCGCTCGAACTCGGCGGTGTGACGGGCGCTCCGATCGCCCCGCGTCCGACGCTGCGCTGACCGCCTGACGTCCGGCCGGATGCCCGCAACGGTCAGGGGCAGCGGGGTGTGGTCACGAGGCCCGCCTGCGACGCCTCGCGCAGCCGCCGCGCGCTGATCGCGAGCGGCAGGCGCCACCCCTCGCAGAGCGCGGGATCCTGGCAGAACCCGAACGCACAGCCGGGGATCTCGATGTCCCGATCGGCGCAGGCGGGGACCCCCGAGGCGGGGCCGTCGCACAACGACACGCGGGGCAGTCCGAGCCGCCCGAACCAGGCCGCGAGGGGCTCGCCGCCGAGCACCGAGACGGCGGCGTCCGGCGCCGAGACGAAGAGCGTCAGGGTGCCCATCAGGCGGGCCGTGTCGGCCTCCCAGCGCCCCTCGAAGCCGACGGCGCCGAATCGAAGGCGGACGGGGACGTCCTGCGCCCAGAGCTCGCCGACATGCCCGGCACCACAGCCGCCGACGAGGCTCTCCGCGTTCTTGTCCAGCGCGAAGTAGGGCGTCAGGGGTGCCTCGTTGCAGGCCAGCCCCTCACTCAGGCCGAGCCAGCGCAGGCCGTCGCCGAAGGCCAGCGCGCTGCCGATGCGGGCGGGCAACCCCCCGAAGAGGTCGAAGTCGACGATGCCTTCGATCACGAAGAAGGACTGACCGCCGCGCGGGGCGAGCGCGAGCTCGAAAATGCCGCCGAGCTCCCGCGCGAGCGCGACATCGATCCCCGGCGCCGCGTCGACGTCGAACCGGACCTGCTCGACGACGAGCGCTCGGCAATCCGGCCCCGCCGGCATCGGGCAGAAGCGGCCGGCGGCGACGTCACAGGTCTCGGTCTCTTCGCGCTGCCCGCCGCAGATCGTCTGATCGTCCCCCGCGGGCGCCACGGCGCCGAAATCGGGCCCGCAGTCGTCCTCGGCCCGGCCCTCCGGCAGGGCCGGCGGCCGGCAGGCGGCGTCGGCGGACCGCACGTGGGGGATGCCGTCCCGGCAGCGGTCGCCGTCGGGATCGACGGTGCGGGCGCAGCGGAAGCCGACGAGCGTCGAGCGCAGGGCCGGGTGCGCTTCGCCCCTCAGGCCCGCGTCGAGCGCGTCGGCCGGCGTCGCGACGTGACCGCCCCGCAGGACGCGGCGCGTCGCGGGCCCGGAGGCGTCGAAACCGCACGCCGGCCCCGTCGCCGAGTCGGTCGCGAGCGGGCCGGCGCCCGCAGGGGCCGCCCAGTCGAACGCCCACTCGGCGACGTTGCCGAGCAGGTTGCGGACGCCCTCCGGCGTCGCCCCGTCCTGATTGGCCCAGACGGGTGTCTGCCCCGATGCGTCCCCGCACGCGTCCGACTCGCCGTACTGCGCAAAACAAGCCGCGCGGCTGGTCGCCGGGGCGTCGGGCGGGCCTGCCGGACACGGCGGGAGCGACGCACAGGCCGGATCGCCGGGCGCGCAGGTCTCCGTCCGGCATCGCTGGTCCCCGGCGCAGGCGGGCAACGGCGCATCCCCCCAGGGGGCGAGCCGCAACGGCGCCTCACCGGCCGTGGCGTGGGCGAGCTCGAGTTCCGTCGCGAGTCGCTTGCCGGCCCAGTGGCAGAAGTCGCGCGCCTGACACCAGGAGACCCCCGTGACGGGCAGATCGAGCACGGCCGCGAGCGCCTCGGGCGGCGCGCCGGCGTCGAGCATGTCGAGCGCGACCGGCGCATCGCAGCGGCCAATCCGCTCGTCCGGCGGGCGCTGGCCATTCGGCAGGGCGTTGGCGGCCTGCTCGGCGAGGCGCGCGGCCCGGCCGCTGGCGGGCAGGCAACAGCCCGTCTGTACGCATTGCAACCAGGCCCGGTGGGAGACTTCCTCGCGGTCGACCGCGTAGGTGTACCGGCCGGCCTCGGGCCACGGGGGCGCGGACACGGTCGCTTGCGCGGCGCACGGATCCGGCCCGGACAGCACGCCGTCGATCAGCCCGTCGGCGTCGTCGTCGAGGCCGTTGTTGCAGATCTCGCCCGCGGGCACGCAACGGTCTCCCACGGCGCGATAGGCCGCGGGGCAGATGGGCGTGCAGGCGGGCCCCGCCGCACCGCCGCCGCAGACGAACCCGAACGCGACGGCGTCCACCGGCGCGCAGGCCGCGCGACAGGCGGCGTCTGCCGTCGTGGCGGCCGCGCGGCAGGCGCCGAGGCAGGCGCTGCGAACGCCGGGATCGGGATCGGCACAGTCGGTCTCGCAGGCAGTGAACGCGCTGGTGCGGACCGTCTGGCATCGGATGGCACACACCGGCTCGAGGCAGCCGTGCCAGACGCCGCACGCCGGCCTCGCCGGATCCGGGTCGAGCGCGCAGGCGGCCGGATCGGCGTTCCGAACGACGGCCGGGGCCGGGCCGCAGCGTTCGAGGACGCGGACCTCGGCACCGAACGGCACCGGCACGGACTCGCCCGCCTCGTCGGTGCGGCCGTTGCAGTCATTGTCGAGCCCGTCGCAGGCGGGCGCCTCGCCGGCCGGCTGCAGGTGGGGCACGCACGTGAGCTGCCCGCCCTCGCAGAGGAACGCGCCGAAACCGCACTCGCCCGTCGCGCCGTCGACCGCGCAGGCGACACACTCGCGCGGATCCGCTTCGTCCGTCACGCCGTCGCAGTCGTCGTCGAGGCCGTTGCACGTCTCGTCGACCGCCACATGGGCGCTGCCCCCCGGCTCTGTGCTGCAGCGCGCCGAAGCGCCGTCCGCCGAACACTCGACGAGGCCCGCCCCGCAGGCGCCGATGCCATCACAGGCCGCACCGACGGCCGAGCCGTCGCTGGCGCGGAAATCCTCGTCGACCTCGCCATCGCAGTCGTCGTCGAGGCCATTGCACTGCTCGGGTACGCTCGCGTCGCGGCTGCCGCCGGGGGCGGTGTCGCAGCGCACGCCGGCCCCGTCGGCCGCACACTCGTAGGTGCCTTCCCCGCAGGCCCCGGGGGCGACGCAGGCGGCGCCGAGCCCCTCGGGCCCGGCCCGGAAATCCTCGTCGACCTCGCCATCACAGTCGTTGTCGGCGGCGTCGCAGATCTCGGGGGTCGCGCCCTCTCCGGGGCCGCCCGGCGCCGTGTCACAGATGGCCCGCCCATCGGCGCCGCAGACCACGGTGCCGACGCCGCACTCACCCGGCGGATCGCAGGGCTGCCCGACGGGAATGCCCTGCCACTCGAGGCCGTCGTCCGTGAAGCCATCGCAGTCGTCGTCGATGCCGTTGCAGGTCTCGACCTCGACGGGCGCGAGCGGGCTCGGCGGCAGCGTCGAACACTGAATCGCCCCGCCGTCGGCGCATTGATAGATGCCATCGGGGCAGCGGCCGCGGCCCGCACAGACCTCGCCGAGGGGCGTGCCGTCCTCGGCGAAGAGTTCGTCGTCGACGAGGCCGTCGCAGTCGTCGTCGAGGCCGTTGCAGAGCTCGTCCGTCGCGGGGCTGCCGGGCTGACCGGGGGCGGAGTCGCAAACCCCGGTGGTCTCGTCGACACACCGGTACCGCCCCGCGCCGCAGATGCCCGGCGACGTGCAAGGCAGACCGATCTCGCCCTCAGCGTCCGCGAAGAACCCCTCGTCGATGCGGCCATCACAGTCGTTGTCGATGCCGTCGCACAGCTCGTCCGTTCCCGCGAACCCGCTGCCATCGGGATTCACGGAACAGACGGGGGTGCCGTTGAAGCACTCAACCGTGCCCACGCCGCACGCGCCCTCCCCCGCACAGTCCGAACCGACGGGGCGGCCGTTCCAGGCGAGGCCCTCGTCCGTCTCACCGTCGCAGTCGTCGTCGATGCCGTTGCACAGCTCGTCGACGGCGTTCGCCAGCGTATCGCACGTGGGCATCGCGCCGGCCCCGCAGACGACCGTGCCCACGCCGCAGCCGGTGCCCTCGAGGCACGGGGCGCCCACGGCGAGGCCCTTCCAGTCGAGCCCGTCGTCGACGACGCCGTCGCAGTTGTTGTCGAGGCCGTCGCAGCGTTCGACCCCGGCGACGTGGGCGGGGCCGCCGGGATCCGTGGTGCAGAGCGTCCCGACGCCGTCGGGGCTACAGATCACGACGCCCGCGCCACACTCGCCGACACCGTCGCAGGCCTCGCCCACCCGCAACCCGTCGGGGCCGTAGGTGAAGCCGTCGTCGAACTCGCCGTCGCAGTCGTCGTCGATGCCGTTGCCGCAGATCTCGTCGCCCTGCGGCTCGCAGACCTCGACGTCGGCCTCGCTTGGCTCGGCGTCGATGAGGCCGGCCTCGGCGCCCGGCACGACCGGGCGCGCAACACACAGTCCGTCGACGCACATGCGATCGACGGCGCAGGGGTGGGTTTCGTCGCAGGGTTGGAAGTCCGGCAGCACGCCGCAGGCGCTCGCGGCGAGCGCGACGAGCGTGGCCACGGTGGCGAGGGCGGGGCGGGGTGTGAGGGCAGGCGGGCGCGGCGGCATGGATCTCCTCAGAAGCTCGGCATGAACTCGAGCAGCTTCTCGCCCACGGTGGCGATGAACTCGGCCTTCTTGCACATGTCACCGGGGTTGTTGGCGCTCTCACGCCACGACTTGTAGATGTCCCACATGCTCTCGAGGTGGCCCATCCAGTCGATGTCCTCCTTGTAGAACTTGCGGGTCAGCTCGATCTTCTCGATGGCTTTGGCATAGCGGTAGGCGAGGTCCGGGGCGGCGTGCTGCGCCCGGCGCGAGAGTTCCTGAATCATCTCGAGCTGCTCGGCGTCCGCGATCTCGGCCTGCTCCTTGACCTTGGCGATGCCCTTCTTGATGCCGTCGACGCCGACGTCGATGGCTGCTTTCGCGGCCCCCATCGCAATCTGGAAATACGCAAACGCGATCTGTTGCTGCCCGAGCTGCATCTGTTCGTCGCCGCCGCGCATGTCGTTCATGATCATCTCCATGCCCTGCTCGCGCGTCTCGTACGCCGGCTTGAGCAGGCAGTAGGCGACCTTGAGCGTGTTCAGGAAGAACTTGATCAGGAACGTCGTGTACATGCTGCGCAGCGAGCTCTGGATGCTCATGCCGACCATGACACCCGCCAGGAACTTGCCATTGTAGTCCTGCATGTTGACGGGGTCGTTGCCGGCGTAGGTGTAGCGGTGCAGCGTGCGGGGATCGTGCTCGAGGCCCTCGACGGGATCCGGGGAGACGAACCGGCCGCCCTCGGCGTCGTACCAGCGCGCCCGCATGTAGTGGAACCCGACGTTGGCGTCGACGAACTGCCCGCCGAAGCGCAGGTCGATGGGCGTCGCGCCGGTGCGGCCGGACTCGCGCCCGAAGGCGTCGTAGGTGAAGGTGTCCGTCACGGCGCCGCCGCGGAAGGCCTGCCGCACCGACCCCTGCCCGTCGAGCAGGAAGTGTGTGACCGTGTCGCTGCGCCGCTGCGAGAGCACGTCGAGACCGAACACATAGCCGGTCGTGACCGCGCCGGCGCCGTCGAGCTCGGCGACGGCCTGGGCGAGCCCGAACGTATCGTCGATGACATAGCGCGCGCTGGCCTCGTTGCCCTGCGCGTCGGTGACGAAACGCTCGACGCGGTGGCCGTCCGTGTCATACCGGAAGTCGACCGTGCCCCCGTTCTGGGCCACCGAGACCATGCGGCCCTTGGTGTCCCAGCCGTACACGACGAGGCCGGCCCCCTCGCCCATGGCGATGAGCTGCCCGTTGTCGTCGTGGACGTAGGGCACCCGGTTGACGGAGAGCAGCCGGTCGTTCTCGTCGTAGAGGAAGACCGCGCGGCCGCCGACGGAGTCATTGCGCAGCACGCGGTTGCCGACGGCGTCGTAGCCGTAGTCGATGGTGCGCTGCACCGCGCCGCCCACCGTGACGACCTCCCGCGTGAGCCGGAAGAGGTTGTCATAGGTGTAATCGAGCGTCCGCCCGGTGTGCGTCTCGACGACGCGCGTCCGGACGCCGGTGCGGCCGAGCGTGTAGCGGTACTCGGCGATGACCTGCGCCTGCGCGTTGACCGTGCGCACCTGCGTCAGCCGGCGCAAGCGGTCGTAGGTGTACGTCGTCACGAAGCCGCCGGGCTGCTCCATCGTCGCGACGTTGCCGGCCGCGTCGTAGGTGTAGCGCGTCACGGCGCCGTCCGGCGCGGTCACGGTGATCAGCCGGTCGAGCGCGTCGTAGGCGTACCGCGTGGTGCCCGACGGCCCGGACTGACTGACACGATTGCCGTTGACGTCCCAGGTCCAGCGCAGCGTCACGCCGTCGGGATCCGTACGGCTCGTGGTGCGATCCATGACATCGTAGGTGTAGCGGGTGTCGCCCCAGTCGGTCGTGACGGTGTCGCGCTTGCCCGATGCGGTGAAGCTCGCCTGCTCGAGTTCACCGCCGACGGCGAGCCGCTCGATGAGGCGGTTGCTCTCGTCGTAGGTGAAGTGAATCTCGGCGCCGTTGTAATCGACCTTGCGGATGACATTGCCGACCGCGTCGTACTCCAGACCTTCGAGCTGGCCGCCGGGCAGTTCACGCGTGCGAACGCGCCCGAGGGCGTCGTAGGTCATGCGGGTGACCCGTCCGTTGGCGTCCGTCGTCGAGGTGCGGTTGCCGAGCTCGTCGTAGGTGTGTCGCGTCACATTCCCGAGCGCATCGGTCACGGTGATCAGGCGATCCATCACATCGTAGTCGAACCGGGTCGTATTGCCCGCCTCGTCGGTTTCGGTCACCTTCCGGCCGCCGGCGTCGTAGGTCCAGGACTTGCGCTGACCGTCGGGCCGGACGATGGCCGTGCGGTTGCGGCGCCGGTCGTACTCGTACCGCCAGACCTCGCCGTCGGGGCCGACCATCGAGGTCATCAGACCGTCGGCGTCGTAGGCATAGGTCGTGCGACGCCCCACGGCATCCACCATGGCCGTCTTGCGGTTGGCTGCGTCGTACTCGAAGGTGCGGGTGTTGCCGCGGGCGTCGACGTCGCTCAGCAGGTTGCCGCGGGTGTCATAGGTCTTTTGCACGACCCCGCCGTCCGGCTGCGTGAGGCGGCTCAGGTTGCCCACCGCGTCGTAGTCCTGCCGGATGGTGCGGCCGCCGCGATCCGTCGTCGTGGTGCGCCGGTTCTCCGCGTCGTAGGTGTAGCTCTCCGCGGTGCCATCGGCGAACAGCTTGCGGACCAGGTTGCCGAGGCTGTCGTACTCGAGCGTCGTGCGGCGCCCCTCGGCGTCGATCTCGGCGGTCTTGAAGCCGCGGCTGTCATACTCGACGCGCATCACACCGCCTATGGGGTCCTCGGTGGCCACGATGCGGTTACGGGCGTCGTAGGTGTACCGCGTCGTCAGCGTCGTGGGGCCGTCGGGGCCCGTCCAGGTCGTCGTCTCGGTCAGGCGGTTGAAGCTGGCGTCGTAGGTGTTCGTGCGCACCCGGCCCGAGGGTTCGGTCTCCGTCAGCGCGTTGCCGAAGGCATCGTACGTCCACGTCCAGACGCGGCCGAGGGCGTCCGTCTTGCTGAGCATCAGCCCCTTGGCGTCGTACGTGAACTGCGTCACGTTCCCGAGCGCGTCGGTCTCGGACAACCGGTTGCCGCGCGCGTCGTAGGTATAGGCGGTGACCGCGCCACCGGGCTCGGTCTGTCGCAGAAGTTCGCCCGCTGCGTCGTACTCGAGGCGCGTGGCGTGCCCGAGCGGGTTCGTCACGCGGTTCTGGTAACCGATGGCGTCGTAGCTGATGAAGCTCGTGTTGCCCTCGGGATCCGTCTCGGCCGTCTTGCGGCCCTGCGCGTCGTACGTGTACGTCCAGCGCGCGCCGCGCTTGTCCGTGCGGCGCGTCACGTTGCCGAGCGTGTCGTACTCCATGATCTCCACGTTGCCGAGCCGGTCGCGGACGACCTCGACGCGGGCCGCGGTGTCGGAGTCCATCGCGACGCGGGTGCCGTCCGGGTACACCAGGGCGACGAGCTTGCCCTTTTCGTCGTACTCCTGTCGGGTGGGCGTGCGGCCGCTCGGATCGATGATCTGCACCAGATTGTGCCGCGCGTCGTACCGATACCGCGTCACCGCGCCGAGCTCGTCGGTGACGGTCTCGAGATCGCCCGCGGCGTTGTAGCCGTAGCGAATGCGGCTGCCATTGGGCATCACGACCGCCGTCACACGACCGAGCCCGTCGCGCACGAACTCGACGTTCTTGCCCGTCGAGTGGATGAGCCCGTTGCGGGCGATGGTGATGGCGTTGTCGTTGCGGTCCTCCACCCGGAACACACCGTCGGCGTCCCGCGAGAAGTCGAACACACGGCCATCGGGCGTCGTCAGCCGCACGGCGTCGATGGTGAAAGGCTCAATCGAGTCGTCGGTGACGAGGACCTCTTCGCCGTTCAGGAACAGCGCCGTCGTGCCGCTCAGGATGTCGAGCCGTGCGCGACCCGGCGTGCTCGAATAGACGGGCTCGTACCCGACCGAAATCTGGCAGGCGCCGAGCATGATGCCGCCGGGGGTGAGCGTCGGGCGGAAGACGTAGCGTTCGCGGTCGCCGAGCCGCAGCTCGGTGGTGTGTGCGGCCGATTCGGAGCTCGTCTGGCAGGGCAGCCCGAGGAACCCGCCGGCGCGGACCTGCCAGTTCTGGTCCATGGCACGGCTGTGTTCGAACTTGCCCTGCTTGACGCTCAGCGTCCAGCCGACGCCGAAGTCGCGCACGCTCTTCACGCGCGAGTCATAGGTGCGCTCGACCGTCAGCGGCATGCCCGCGACGGGCACGCTGGCGTCGGTGTAGGTCAGCGTGAACAGACCGACCTTGGCGTCGCCGGTGATGCTGAAGGTGCGAATGTCCTGCGCCTCGTTGCCGTTGGCGTCCTCGGCGATGAGCAGCACCCGGTACATGCCGTTCTCGAGGCCGGTGGGGTCGATGGTGCCGAGGGGGCCCGAGACGACGGCCTCGGTGCCGGACGCGAACTCGATCCAGCCACCGGCGGGCGTGCCGTCGCCGGCGGGGGCGTAGAACAGACGGTAGCGGTAGAAGTTGGCATCGCCGACGCTGCCCCGGATGACCGTCGGCACGGTGATCTCGGCGAGGTCGCCCGGGCCCTCGAGGGCGGCCTGCGGCTCGACGTTGTCCGCCGGATCGCGCACGAGCAGGACGGCCGTCTCGACCGTCTCGTTGCCGAGGGCGTCCGTGACGGTGACGGTGATGGTGTAGCTGCCGGCGCGCTGCGGCGTGTAGACCGCCTGCCCGTTGCCATCGAGGGCGAGGGGCGCACCGTTCACGGTGATCTCGATGTCGACGGGGCTGTCGTCCGCCGCGCCGACGGTGATGGTCACGGGCTGACCGACGTCGACGACGCCGATGCTGAGGTTGATCGTTACCACCGGCGGCGCGCGATCGGGGCAGACGCCGCCCTCGTCGACGTCGCCGTCACAGTCGTTGTCGACGTCGTCGCAGACCTCGGAGGCGGGTGCGCCCGCCGCGGCACCACAGCTCTCGCGACCGGCCCGACAGACCGTCACGCCGGCCCGCTCGCAGGCACCGACGCCCGCCCGGCAGGCTTCGCCGACGTCCGCCGGGGCGTCGTCCACCTGCCCGTCACAGTCGTCGTCGAGACCGTTGCACGACTCGGCGCGGGCGCCTTCCATGGGATCGCAGGCGGGCGGTGCGCCCCCGAAACAGTTGTTGACGGTGTGTCGACAGATGCCGAGGCCGCAGTTGACCGGGTCGAAGCCGTCGTCGACCTCGCCGTCGCAGTCGTTGTCGAGCTCGTCGCAGATCTCGGCGCGGGGCGCGCCCGCGACCGCGTTGCAGCTCAGCACGCCCGCCCGGCAGACGGTGGCCCCGGCCTGCCGGCACTGACCGACGCCGGCGCTGCACGGCGCACCGGCATCCACCGGCCCTTCGTCGACCTCGCCGTCACAGTCGTCGTCGATGAGGTTGCACGTCTCTTCGGCGGCAGGCCCCGGCGTGGCGCCACAGACCTGCGCCCCCCCCTGACAGACCGTCACGCCCGCCCGCTGGCAGGCCCCGCGCCCGCTGACGCAGGCCGCCCCGACGTCCGTCGGCCCATCGTCGACGACGCCGTCGCAGTCGTCGTCGATGCCGTTGCAGATCTCCACCGAGCGGCCCTCGAAGGGGTCACAGACCGGCGGCGGACCGCCCGCGCAGTTGGGGACGGCGTGTCGGCAAGCCCCGAGGCCGCAGACGGTGCTGCCGAAGCCCTCGTCGAGCAGACCGTCGCAGTCGTCGTCGAGGCCGTTGCAGATCTCTTCGCCCGGCGCGCCGGCCTCGGCGGGACACGTCAACAGACCGAGCTCGCACACCACGCCCGCCTCGGCCCGGCAGGCACCGACGCCCGCGAAACAGGTCTGTTCGGTGCCGAGCGCGTCCTCGTCGATCTCGCCGTCGCAGTCGTTGTCCTCGGTATCGCAGAGTTCGGGGGTCGGCGCGGCGGGTACCGCATCGCAGCGGCGCTGACCGGCGACACACAGCATGCGGCCGAGGCGCGTGCAGGCCCCGACGCCCGCGGCGCACGGGATGTTGGCGTCCGTCGGGTTCTCGTCGATCTGGCCGTCGCAGTCGTCGTCTAGCCCGTTGCAGAGCTCGGGCGAGGCCCCCTCGAGGGGATCACAGGCGACCCGCCGGCCGCCCTGACAGTTGTCGATGGTGTGTCGACAGGCGCCGACGCCGCAGGTCGTCTGACCGAAACCGTTGTCGACCGCGCCGTTGCAGTCGTTGTCGATGCCATCGCAGACCTCGGCCGTGGGCAGCACGTCGCTGACACAGGCGGGCTCGGCGTCGGCACAGAGCACATGACCGGGATTGCACGGGCCGGGACGCCCCGTCTCGCAGGGGCGGCCGACCGGCACGTCGTTGTCGGCGATGCCGTCGCAGTCGTCGTCGAGGCCATTGCAGACCTCCTCGTGGCCGAACCCGCCGGGCACGCTGCAGGTCGCGAGCCCGTTGGCCCCGCAGATGAGGGTGCCGGCCTCGGCACACTGGCCGACGCCGCGCTGACACACTGCGCCGAGGTTGAAGCCGTCGTCGGCCGTGCCGTCGCAGTCGTTGTCGAGGGCATCGCACCGCTCGGGGGCCGGCGCCCCCGGGGTCGCGTCGCAGCCGGCGTCGCCGTTCTCCCGGCAGACGAGGCGCCCGGCGCGCCGGCATTCGCCGGTGCCGAGGGCGCAGTTCGCCCCGATGTTGAACCCGTCGTCGACCGCGCCATCACAGTCGTTGTCGAGCTGATCACACGTCTCGACGCCGGCGGGGCCGACGACGGCCGAGCAGGCCGGCACGCCCTGCGCATTGCACCGCGTGACGCCGACGCGGCGACAGATGCCGAGCCCGCGGGTGCAGGACAGACCGACGCCGAAGTCCTCATCGAGGCGGCCATCGCAGTCGTCGTCGAGGTTGTTGCACGCCTCCGCCTGCGGCTCGCCGGCTTCGACCGGGCAGATGACGCCCTGGGCGGGGTCGCAGACCGCGATGGAGGACCGGGCGCAGACACCGAGCCCCACCGTGCA
Source organism: Myxococcota bacterium (assembly GCA_023150895.1). Taxonomy (GTDB): domain Bacteria; phylum Myxococcota_A; class Bradymonadia; order UBA7976; family UBA1532; genus CAINDO01. The sequence continues at coordinate 71,022 of JAKLJY010000031.1, forward strand.
GTCGAGCCCGACACCGACGACGCTGTCGTCCACCTCGCCGTTGCAGTTGTCGTCGAGGCCGTTGCATTGCTCGGCCTGCGGCAAGACCTCACCGTCGCAGGGGCCCCAGCCCGTGCCGTCCGGCAGGCAGCTCTGCACGCCGTCCGTGCAGATGCCGACGCCGCGCGAGAGGCGGGCGCCCGAGTAACAGGCCCGCGTATCGCCCACGCGGCAGGCACACCCCTGCCCGGCGTCGAGGTCGTCGACGCGCCCGTCGCAGTCGTTGTCGCGGGCGTCGCAGATCTCGACCTGGGGGACGACCTGCCCGACACAGGGGCCGGGCGCGCCGTTCACGCAGGCCGCCGTGCCGGCCCGACACAGCCCGCGGCCGCTGGTGCCATCCGGCCCGCCATAACACGCCGAGAGCAGGGGCTCGCCGCCCGCGTCGAGATCGACGGTGCCGTCGCAGTCGTCGTCGAGCCCGTTGCAGGCCTCCGCCGCCGGCAGGACCTGGCCCTCGCAGGCCCCGAACCGGCCGCCGCGACAGACCCGCGCGCCCGCCTGGCAGCGCCCGAAGGCCTCCGAGCCGGCCGGCCCCTCGTAACAGACCTCGGCGAGGGGTTCGCCGTTGTCGTCTTCGTCCGTGAGGCCGTCGCAGTCGTCGTCGAGCCCGTTGCAGGTCTCCGCGCCGGGGGCCTGGGCGACGCCGTTGCAGCGCGTCGACCGGCCGTCGTCGGCGCATACGCGGATGCCGCCGCTGGCGCACACCCCCTGCCCGACGCCGCAGCCGGTGTTCAGATCGGGGAAGTCCTCGTCGGCCTCGCCGTCGCAGTCGTCGTCGAGCCCGTTGCACGTCTCGACGTCGGGCGCCCCCACGTCGCCGACGCAGATCGTGCCGCGGCCGTCCGGAGCGCAGGCGCGCTCGCCCTGCACCGCACAGATGCCCTCGCCGACCACGCACGCGCCGCCGAGGTCGAAGGCGTCGTCGACGACCCCGTTGCAGTCGTCGTCGAGCCCGTTGCACGTCTCGGCCGAGGGCGCGCCCGGGCGCGCGCTGCAGACGACGGCGTCCCCGGCCGGCCCGCAGACGAGCGTCCCGGCGACGGCGCAGGCGCCCGTCCCCGCGGTGCACGGCGCGCCGAGGGTGAGAAAATCCTCGTCGACCTCGCCGTCGCAGTCGTTGTCGGCGGTGTCGCAGACCTCGGCGGGCGCGGGATCTCGCACCGCGAGGCAGGTGGCCGGGCCGACCGGACCGTCGAGACAGCGTGTGCGGCCCTCGCTGCACTCGCCGGGCGCCCCCGTCTCGCAGACGGCGTCCTCGACGCACGGCGCGCCGCACTCGCCGTCGGCCTGATCGGTCAGCCCGTCGCAGTCGTCGTCGAGGCCGTTCGCGCAGACCTCCGAGTCGAGGCAGACGTCCCGCGGCACGCAGATGTGGTTGCCGTCGCAGACCTGCCCCTCGCCGCAGTTGTCCGGGTTCTGCCGGCACCCGGGGAAACAGGTGCCGTCGGCCGCGCAGAACGTCGGGTCCGGGCAGTCCGTGTCGAGTCGACACCCGTCGTCGCCGAGGTCGGGGGGCGGGGCGTTCGCGTCCTTCGGCACCTCGGCGTCGGGCGGGGGCGGGCCGGCCTCGGCGCCGGGCCGGGCTCCGTCGGGGGTCGGCGGCGGGGGCGCGGCGTCGGCTTCCGGGGGCGTGACCGCGCCGTCACCGCCCGCATCGGCGCCGGCGTCCGTCGGGCCCGCGCCCCCCACCGCGGCGGGCG
>JAKLJY010000320.1 GCA_023150895.1 Myxococcota bacterium
GGGGCGGGGGCAGCGGGCGCAGGGGCGGCGGGGCGCGCCGCCGCGGGCGCGTCGGTCGCACCGCGACCCTTGCGCCGTCGACGGCGGCGGCGTCCACCGCGCTCGCCGGACTCGCCGGACTCGCCGGATTCGCCGGCCTCGTCGTCTCCCTCGGCGTCCCGGTCGTCCTCGTCGCCGGCCGCGGGGGCCTCGACGACGAGCTTCTCGGGGGCGACGTACCCGACGATCCGCGGCGGCTCGAACGGGGAGTCGTCGTCGGCGTCGAGGTCGTCGTCGAGTGTCACCGGCTCGGCGAGCTTGGCCGCGGACATCGGCGCCGGCAGGCGCGGCGCCGGCAGGTTCTTGCCCTTCGGCAGCCGCTTGTCACCGCGATCGCGGCGCTTGTCGGTGCGATCGCCGCGCCGCTCATCGCCGGCCTTCTCCCCGCTGCCGGACCGAACGACCTCGAACGCTTCGCGCGAGGTGAGCGCAGCGGCATCGGGCAGGATCTCGATGGTGACCTTGAACTGTTCTTCGAGGTCGCTGAGGGCCTCGCGCTGCTTGTTCAGCAGGAAGAGCGCGACGTCGACGCCGAGGCGACCGCGAATGACGGCCCCCTCGGTCGCGCTCACCGCGAGCTCCTGGAGGCGCCGGAGCATGCTGAGGCCGGCCGTCTCGGTGCCGAGCACGTAGCCCGAGCCCTCGCAGGCCGGACAGAGCTTGTGCGTCGTCGACAGGAGCCGAGCCTTGATGCGCTGGCGAGAGAGCTCGAGCAGGCCGAAGCGGGAGACGCGGCCGATCTCGACCCGCGCCTTGTCGAGCTTCATGCACTTCTTCAGGACCCGCTCGACCTCGCGGCGGTTGCGGGCGTCCTCCATGTCGATGAAGTCGACGACGATCAGACCGCCGAGATCGCGCAGCCGGAGCTGCCGGGCGACCTCTTCCGCGGCTTCCTGATTCGTCTGGAAGGCCATCTGCTCCTGGTTGTCCTGCCCCTTGGACTTCCCGGAGTTGACGTCGACCGCGGTGAGGGCCTCGGTCTGGTTGATGATGATGTACCCGCCACTCTTCAGCGGCACGCGGGGCGACGCGATGTTCTCGAGCTGCCGCTCGAGCCCGTAGTTGCTGAAGATGGGCATCTTGCCGGCGTAGAGCTTCACCTTGCTCGCAGCGGCCGGCATGTTGCGCTGGAAGAACTCCAGCACGCGCTGATGAACCCGGGGGTTGTCGGCGACGACCTCGTCGATGTCGTCCGTGAAGTAGTCGCGGACGCTGCGAATGACGACGTCCTGCTCCTGATAGACGAGCCCCGGCTCGGACTTCTGGCCGAACTGGTGGAGGATGTGCGCCCAGACCCGGTTGAGGTTCTGGAAGTCGGCCTCGAGCTCCTGGCGGGAGGCACCCACGCCGGCCGTGCGGACGATGATGCCCATCTCTTCCGGCGGCTCGAGCTTCTTGATGAGGTCCTTGAGCTTCTTGCGGGCCTCTTCGTCCTCGATCTTCCGGCTGACGCCGCCGCTGCCCGAGAAGGGCATGATCACCAGGTACCGCCCGGGCAGGGTGATGTCCGTGGTGAGGGCAGCGCCCTTGTTGCCCATCTCCTCTTTGTAGGCCTGGACGAGGAGCTCGGCGCCGCGATCGAGGCAGTCCTGGATGCGCGGGCGGCCTTCGCCGCGCGGCTTGCGCGTCCAGAAGCGCTTGTCGATGTCGTTGAAGGTGATGAAGCCGTTGCGATCCTGGCCGTAGTCCACGAACGCGGCCTGCAGGCCCGATTCGATGCTGACGACCCGGGCACGGTAGATGTTGCCCTTGATCTGCTCGTTGCCCTCGCTGGCGACGTTGAGGTCCTCCAGCACGTTGTCGTCCACGATGGCCACGCGGATCTCGCCCGCTTGGGCCGCGTTGACCAACATCCTCTTGCTCATTTTCAAGGTTCCTTTCCAGGGATTCGACGAGCTGCGCATCTCAACGCGCGCCGGGCGGCGCGCCCGGTTTTCGGGGCCGGCGCCGGCGGGAGACGGACTCTGTCGAGGTTTCAGACGGTAGAATCGGGGTTGCTGTCGACGGGCACTGCGGCGGGATCGGCGCGGCCGAAAATCGAGCACCAGCGCGTCTCTACCATGAGGACGCGGCGGCGCGACACTGATACACGGATTTCATCGCTCGTCAAGCCCGGCATGAGTTCGCCTCGCTCGAATCGACACGCTCGGGCCAACGCGAGGTCCTCGGCGACGGATTGCACCGAGACGTCCCGGCGCTCGAAGTCGAGCCACTCGGGGTCGCCCGTCTTCTCGAGGCGCCAGGTGTTGCGCAGCGTGAACTGCGGGGTACACGCCTCGAGATCGTCGTGCACGCGCTCCGGCCGCTCCATCGGCCGCGCCTCTTCGGTGACCTTCACGCCCTGCATGTGCGCGGGGTCCGTGTCGATCTTCGTCAGGTCCGGGGGCTCGGTGTCGAGCTCGCACTCCACCGGACGGATGCGCAACCGGCCGATCCGGGCTGCGGCGTGCTCCGGGTGCCTCGCCACCAGGCGGGCAGCGAGGGCGCCGATGCGACGGGTCGTCGACGGGAGGGCGAGGGGCAGACCGTCGTCTGCCGGCGAACTCACGGCTTCTCGGGCTCGTCGGTCGGTGGGGCGGCCGGTTTGTCGGCGGCCGGTTCGGCCGGTTTCTTCGAGAGGCCGGAGAGCCCGCCGAGCGCGCCACCGGGCTTGCCGAGACCGCCGCCGAGGCCGCCGAGGCCAAGGCCGAGGCCACCGCCGACCGGCGTCTTGGAGAGGCCGAGGCCGGGGCCCTTGGCGGCACCCGGACCCGACGAGAGGCTGCCCCAGCCTTCGTCCACCGAGGCGGGTTTGGCCGCCACGCCCGGCGCCGGGGCGCCCGCGGGCTTGGCGAGGCCGAGGCTGCCGCCACCGATGGGCTTGCCGCCGAGGGCCGAGAGGCCGGTGAGGCGCAACGGACTGCCGGCTGCCGGCGCAGGGGGCAGCGGCGCGGGGGCGGGCGCAGCCACGACGGTGGGGGCGGGGGGCGGCTCG
>JAKLJY010000321.1 GCA_023150895.1 Myxococcota bacterium
TTCTGTTGGAGATGTGGAGCGGGGTTCAGAAGTCGTTCCGTTCGTCATTTATGGGAGACGAATCGTGGCGCGAGGGTCAGCCTCGTGAACGATGACATCGACGATCGTGGCGGAGGGGCCTGGCTCGGTGGGGGCGGCGGTGCATGGGGCGGAGCCTCGGTCGCGCGGGGCTCGGCTTCGTGTGGCGGACGCGCTTCGGGACGTGAGCGCGTCGCAGCTCGAGGAGGAGTTCGGGTTCCGTCCGACTCGCGTGCAGCGTCGGCTGCTCGAGGACATCAAAGCCTGCGGGACGTCGGTGCTCGGCGGTCGCGGGGTGTTGTGCAAGCGCTGCGGGTGGTCGCACCAGCGGTACAATGGCTGTCGAAATCGGCTCTGTCCGACGTGCGCGTGTGCCGCTCCAGCCGGATCGCGACTTCCTGACCCTCCTGGTAATGGAGGACGAGGAGTCGCATGAGCAAGAAGACGCGCCAACACCGATCCGTCCAGAAGAAGGCCGAGCTCCTTCGCGCCCACCTGGACCAGAAGCGCCCCGTCTCGGAGATCTGCGAGGAGAACGAGCTCCAGCCGAGCGTGTTCTACACCTGGCAGCGGCAGCTGCTGGCGAACGCCGAGGTGGCCTTGTCGGCCGGTAAGCCGGGCAAGGCCGACACGTCGATCGAGGACGAGCTCCGCGCGAAGATCGCCCACCTCGAGGCGAAGCTGGCCAAGAAGGACGCCGTCATCGCGGAGATCTCCGAGGAGTTCGTGAAGGTAAAAAAAACACTTGGGGAGCCCTGACTGGGCAGTGGGTGCCTCACGACACCCGCGACGCGGTGGTCGACTTCGTCCGTACGTGGGCCGAGAAGACCGAGATCGCGGTGAAGCGCTTTGCCCGCTGGCTCGGCATCCAGCCCGCGAAGCTCTTCGACTGGCAGGCGCGCTACGGCCAAGCCAACGAGCACAACGCCCTCGTACCGCGTGACCACTGGCTGGACGAAGACGAGCAGCGCGCCATCATCGAGTACCACGGCAAGTTCCCACTCGAGGGCTATCGCCGCCTCACGTTCATGATGCTCGACGCCGATGTCGTGGCCGCGAGCCCTTCCACCGTCTACCGCGTGCTGAAGAAGGCCGGCGTGCTCGATCGCTGGAACGGCAAGCGCTCGAAGAAGGGCACGGGCTTCCATCAGCCCACTCGGCTCCACGAGCACTGGCACATCGACATCGCGTACCTGAACGTCGCGGGCACCTTCTACTACCTGTGCTTGGTGCTCGACGGCTTCAGCCGCAAGGTGGTGCACTGGGACGTCCGGGAGGCGATGACCGAGCAGGACATCGAGTGCATCCTCGAGCGAGCTCGCGAGGAGTTCCCGGGCGCTCAGCCGCGCATCATCTCGGACAACGGGCCGCAGTTCATCTCGCGCGACTTCAAGGCGTACATCCGGCTCACCGGCATGACCCACGTGCGAACGTCGCCGTACTACCCGCAGTCGAACGGCAAGCTCGAACGACTCAACAAGACGATCAAGGTCGAGGCCATCCGGGTCCGCAATCCTGGCTCCCTCGACGAGGCCCGCAAGGTCGTCGAGGAGTTCGTGCGCCACTACAACTCCGTGCGTCTCCACAGCGCGATCGGGTTCATCACGCCCGACGACAAGGCGGCGGGCCGCGCAGAGGACATCTGGCGTGAGCGCGACCGCAAGCTCGAAGCGGCCCGCGAGCGACGCCGACAGCGGCGCCTCAACTCGCCCCCGAGCTCGCCAACGCCGCCTCCCGCGAACGTGGCCGCGTAACCCCGACTCACCTCAGGTCGAGGTCGGCTGGCACAGGCCTTCGGCCGGAATAGCGACCCCCAAAATGGGTCGCCCGGCCGAAGGCCCCTTCGTCGTAGCCGCGCAGTCCGACAGCCGACCGGCAAGAAACCTCGGCCTCCATCCGCGACCTCGGTCGCCGCGCGGATGGCGTTTCCCAACGAGGCCGACTACGTTCGACTCGAAACTACGAAGTCGCGTTCACGCTGAACCAGCACAGATGACGTCGCTCGAGGTCACATAGCTGTACGCGTCGTCGTCCGCTGTGCCAAACGCGCCGCGTCGGCGGTTCGTCCGGTTGCCGGAGAGGTCGTAGTCGAAGGACTCGTTGAACTTGTCTTCCCAGGGCTCGGCGCCCGAACACCCTGCGATCGAGGCGCGCGAGACGCAGCGCAGCCGTCGAAGCGCATCGTAGGCCGTGTAATATGTCAGGTGCCGATAACCAGCAGAGTCGTCGTAGACCGTGATGTTCCCGCCTACGTCGTAGGTCAAGTTCACGTCGGTCATCGGCGTCGCCCCGTAGGCCGTTTTGCGCCCCTTCAGGCGGTACGCCTTGTCCCGCGTGTCCGTCTGGTCGACGCCGTTGGCGTACTGCAGGCTCTTGAAGCCGCCGAAGGCGAAGTACGTGGGCAGCGTCGTGTCCGACGTGAGGAGGCTCCAGCTCCCGGTCGGCGTGAGACGCTGGCGCACGTACTGCACCCGATCCTTCATGGTCGAATCGTACACGTACTCGACCTCGCGCGCATAGCTGTTGTCCGCCGGGCGGTCCCACATGAGCTGGTGCGTCTTGTTCCCGTTCGCGTCGTACAGGTACGTCGTCCCCTTCGCCATCGTGTTGCTCCAGGCGATCCCGCCGATCGTCTGGAAGACGCTGTGGATCCGCCCGTTCGGGTGGTAGCACAACACCCGCTCGAGATCGCTCTGCACGAGCCCCGAGAGCTGGCCCGCCTGCACGGTTCCGGTCGCGCACGCGCCGCTCGGCGTCGAGTGTCAAAGGGCGGGGTAACTGATCGCAGCGAGAGCGGCCAAGCTGATCCTGGAAATGCG
>JAKLJY010000322.1 GCA_023150895.1 Myxococcota bacterium
ATAAGCATCATAGCGGGATGGTGTCGCAGGTCGAGCCGGCGGCGAAGATCCCGAGGGGAGAGTGGCGTCCAGAACCCCCGACATCCACCGTTGAGTTGTCAGGCAAAACGACAACGCCGGAGGAGGACGCCAATGGATAGGTACATCGGACTGGATGTGCATGCCAACAGCTGCACGGTGGCGGTGGTGGGACCGAGCGGACGGAGGCTCGGAACGCAGGTGGTGGAGACGAACGGGGCGGCGATCATCGAGGCGATCCGAGCGATCGCGCGACCGCGGCACGTGTGCCTGGAGGAAGGAACGCAGAGCGCTTGGCTGCACGAGGTTCTCTCGGCGCACGCCGACGAGCTGGTGGTGATTCAAGAGAGCGAGCGAAGCCAGGGCCAGAAGAGCGACAAGCGTGACGCATTCGCGTTGGCCGAAGGGCTTCGACTGGGCAAGTACGCCTGCCGAGTGTTCAAGGCGCCGCGGCAGTACGCGCGGCTTCGAGCCCTGGCGCACACGTACGAGATGATCCGGGGAGACGTGGCGCGAACGAAGAATCGAATCAAGGCGGTGTACCGATCGCGCGGAATCACGACGACGGGAAAGCGAGTTTACGGTCCGAGCCGGCACGAGTGGATCCAGCAGCTGCCGTCGGCGAACCAGGCCGCGGTCGAGCTCCTCTACCGCGAGCTCGACCACTTGGTGGAGCTGAAGGAAGCCGCCGGCACCCAGCTGGTCGCCGAGTCGCGGCTGCACGCGATCAGCCGGCTCCTCGAGACCGCGCCTGGGCTCGGCCCCGTCCGGGTGGCACGCATGGTTCCGGTCGTGGTGACACCGACCCGATTCCGAACCTCACGCCAGTTCTGGTCGTACTGCGGCCTCGGGCTCGTGATGCGCAGCTCGGCAGATTGGCAGCGGCCCAAGGGCAAGTGGGTGTTCGCGCCGGTGAAGAAGACGATCGGCCTGAACCCGCGCTGCAACCGAACGCTGAAAGGACTCTTCAAATCGGCTGCGCTCACCGTGATCAGCAAGCCCGATCACCCGCTCACGCAACACTACCAACGACTGCTCGACGCTGGCACCAAGCCCCCGAGCGCACGGCTCACCATCGCCCGGAAAATCGCGGCGATCACCCTCGCCATCTGGAAACACGAGGAGGCGTACGACCCAGCGCGAACCCAACCCAAACCCTAACCCTCGGCCAGATGTCGACCCGGTCAAGAGCGCTCCCGCTCACTGCTGCGTCACGACAACTGGTGCGAGGACCTCTCTCGAGGGTGAGCATCCTGTCTCGTTTGGCCCACGAGCACGTGAGGCCCTTTGGATAAGCTATGCCCCCTCGCGAGGCCGAGTGAAGCGATGGCTCCAAGAAGCCCAGATAGAAACGTGGCCTCGTTTTTCAAGACGAAGGCGTAACCGCTTCAGCACCAGAACCGGATCGCAGAACCAGGAGCACCGAAGGAATGCTTCGACCCACTCGACACGTCCAGGCCGAGCCCCACACGTCGACACCGCGACGCCACGACCTCAGCGTCCTGCGGACGGACAGATCTTTCCTTGACATCGCCCGCTATAGAAACGAGACACACGTTCACCCGCGAACGCCGAGCGTCAAGTCGTCAGTCGGCAAGGCGCGACAGACGCGGGCGAGTGCCGCATCAGAATGTTCGCCCGCGGAAGCGGGACGGACGGTGAAGCAAGGGATGGCCGGCGTTCGGCGGGTGGAACGTGAGTTATGCAGTAGCCAGTGCGCGCTACTGGTGTACGCGCAGCCAGGGGTCCGGGCGCGGGGGCTCAAGCTGGAAGTCGGCGTGGATCTCGAAGGGCACTGCGGTGTCGAACTCCTGGGACCAACCGACATCGCACTTTCCCGACACCCGAAGGCGTACTCGCGCAGCCTCGACGTGCAACACGGCGATACGGACGTCGTACGCCGCCTGGTGCGCACCAGTGTACAGCGTGAATTGATGCTCGCCTCGCTCGTTTTCGGTGGGCGGCGTGTAGACGTCACCGGCGCGGAGCGGAAGGCGCGCTCCGTCGATGGGCACGCCGTGTCCGTAGAAGTAGAGCTGCCACTCATCGTCGTCGTCTTGCAGCCGAGCGGTCTCCGCCTCGAGATTCCACTCGATAGGGTCCGCGCCGCGATCACGCAATGAGAGCGTCGCTTCAAGGACGGGGAGACGCAAGCGCCCCAGCGCCGCCATTCCTTCGGGCAACAACTCGGTCATTGCAGCTGCATAACGAACGGCGTTCACCCGCGAACGCCGGAGATGATCTTAGCAGAGCGCGAGGCGCTGCAGCGGCGGGCGAGTGCCGAAGACAGAGTGGTCGCCCGCCGGCGCGGAACGGACGGTGAAACTCGACATTACCGGCGTTCGGCGGGTGGAACGTCGAGTTAGACGGCTCGTTTCGCGTGGCGTAGCAGGCGCGGATTCACATGGTCTCTATCGAGCCGACCAGTCTGGCGTCGAAGGAGAGCGGGATGTGAAGTTCGGCTTGTCGCTGGGGGATTTGGCACGGTCTCGGCAGAGGACGACATATCGCGCTGCGGAACTGGTGGACGTCCTTGAGTTCGACGGGGAGCACGTCGGCGTCGAGCGGGGGGCGGATGTCGGAAGACACCAGGCACGCGATCGCGCCGAGGAGGGAGGCGATCCACACGACGCCGTTAGACACAAGGTTCGAGGGTGACCTTGGCTGAGCGCTTGGCCGGATAAGCATCATAGCGGGATGGTGTCGCAGGTCGAGCCGGCGGCGAAGATCCCGAGGGGAGAGTGGCGTCCAGAACCC
>JAKLJY010000323.1 GCA_023150895.1 Myxococcota bacterium
GGCCTCGACGCGCACGACGCGGCCCCGGTCGTCGTAGGTGAGGGTTCGCTGGCGGCCGTCCGCCTCGTTCAGGAGAACCTGGCCGAGGTCAGCGATGTCCGAGGACGCCAGGGCGCAGCCGGGGCGACGGGATGATTGGGAGGGCTACACCGCGTTGCCCCGGCTCGGAGCAGATGTTCTGAGCCGCCTCGGCGAGCCGTCGGCGGTGGGTGGCTCGGGACACGGCGAGCATCGAAGCGATCTCCCGCCCGGAGTGCCCGGCGTCGAAGAGCGCCAGGGCGGGACACGCGTTGAGGGTGACGCGAGGTCGGCTGCGGTGGGTGCCCTTCGACTGTGCCCGGCGGACGCCTGCGAGGACGCGCTCTCGCAGCAGTTCACGCTCGTAGGAGGCGAAGGCTCCCACGATGCTCAACATCAGCATGCCGCTCACCGACGTGGGGTCCAGGCCGGGATTCCGGATGGACACGAAGCCGACGCCGAGGTGGCGGAGTTCGTCGAGCACGGCGAGCAAGTGCGGAAGCGAACGGCTGAGCCGGCCGAGTCTCCAGACGGCCACGAGGTCGAGTTGACCGCGACGGGCGGCGTGCATCAGGCGGTCGGGCGCCGGTCGGCTCGTGGTCGCACCGGACACGCCGTCATCGACGTGCTCGGCGACGACGTTCCAGCCTCACTGGCGGGCGACTTGGCGGAGTTCGTCGAGTTGCAGACCCACGTCCTGACCGTGGCCGGTGGTCGAAACGCGGGCGTAGAGCGCCGTTCTCGGGCTCGTCGTCGTCGTGGCGGTCTGCATCGAGCAGACCTACTCGCCGACGGAGCGTACTGAGCCAGGCTTTCGAGCCGAGATGGCGGAACCGCTTGGAAACGATTAGGGGTTTGCACGGCCGAGCGAGAGCCAGTCCATGCCGTGGCCGCCGGTGGCGGCCGAGCGTGCGCCGTTTGAACCCTGGTTGGACGAAGCCGGCGCTGGCAGGGACGGTGAACTGGCTGGGCGCGCCTCCGGCGGGGGGAACAGCGCGTCTTGCCCCGACCTGGAACGACTCAAGCAACCGGAATCACGCGAGATTTCGAGACCTCGGCCGGTATGGGCAAATTGGGCAGGCGCCTCTCGCATGCCGCGATTCCGGCTTCAGGGCCGCGGCCACGTTCGCAGACTACATGAGCAAGGAGCTTGGGGGTCCAGGGCAACGCCCTGGCGGGGTCAGGGGCGGAGCGCCTCACGCTCTGCGCGCTGCCGCGGAGCGGCTTCGTCCAAACCTCGCCCACTTCGCTCGGTGACCCGTTTCGGGCGCGTTCAACCTGCACGGAAAACGAGAACGGAGCACGGGCGGCCAGCACGACGGCCGACCGGCGGGGCGGGCGTCAGCCGTCGTCCCTGAACGGAGCAAGTTGAAACTCATTCCAGCCAGCCATGGCCAGCATCTTCACGCCGCCTTGGTTCAGCGCCAGTGCGCCCTGCGTGAAGTAGTGGACATCGAGCCGCTGACGTACGCCAGAGGCAGGGTTCAACACCCATGCGCCGCTCAACAACGTAGACTTCGCCGACTTGATCACTGTTCGCCATGTCCGCATGGCCGCTGTGTCGCCAGAGACAGCCCCTATAGCCGATTCACGCAAGCCGTCCGAAGTCATGTTTCCTGCGACAAGGGCCATGCATTCGGGTTCATCAGTGAACGGCGGGTCCGTCGAGTAGTCGATCACCAAGGGAGTCTTGGAGAACCAGATCCGATTCCAAACGCCGTCGAGGTGATCGATGGCGGATCCAAGATCGGTTCCGTCCACCATCACGCATCGAGTCTGCGGAAAGAACCGTTCCACGACCATGCGGAGGTGATGCTCCGCAGCCCAGTTCGACGCCAGAGCGAGAAGTTCATCAGGCGCAGCGTGGAATTGAAGACTCACTTTCGCCATGGCTACTCTCAGTTGTACGGGACGAAGTGCATCTCGATACCGGCACCTTCGAGGTCGCTAATCGCCTCGGCCTCTCGCCTGATCGGAGCACCCGTTCGTGTGTTCTGCTTGCCGACGTTGATTCCGTAGACGGAACCGTCAGGCCGCTGCACGAGAATGTCCGGCCGCCGACCGGACTTGAAGCCGCCGGGAGTTGGTATCACTGCCTCCGGCAGGCCCGGCCTCTGCCCACCGCCAATGATCCTGCCGTCCGTAATCGAGTCCGCTACATCTCTGATCTTGAGGTTGTGGGGACCAGTGCCGAAGGGCTTCGGCCCACGCTTTGCTCCCCCCTTTGAAGCATACCCACCCCTACCCCACCCATCGCCTCGATTCAAGACGACAATCGGCTCAGCGACCCCGCCCCGGGCCGCGATAGAACCCCGCTCGAAGCTGGAGAGGTCGACGCTGAGGTTGTCGTCGAGCACCCACGAACTCCCGCGGGCGGCGGCGGGCCGGGGGACGACGGGCGACGGTGGCGAGACGCGTGCAGCGGCCCGGCGTACTGAGGTGAGGACGCCGCCGGCGCGGGCTTTGGCGACGTTACGGAGGTGGAGGGCCGCGGCGCCGGTGGGGATGAGGGCGAGCTCGACCTCTGCCGCGAAGCGGGCGGCGGCTTCGGCGGCGCGCTCCTCGCGGCCGTTGGAGAGGTCGTCGAAGTAGCGCCGGAAGCCGCTGGCGGTCCCGCCGACGAGGGCGGCGAAGGTCTCGTCGTAGTTCGTGGCGGCGTGGGCCAGGGCGACGATGCCGTTGGCGAAGCGCTCGGCGCGGGCGGCGGTGGCGTCGTTCTCGATGCCG
>JAKLJY010000324.1 GCA_023150895.1 Myxococcota bacterium
ATCGACCTGCGCCGTGTTCGTGATGGCCATCGTGGAGCCTGGGCGAGTTGCCATCAGGGAGAGTGCGCGGCAACACCAGCGCGGCCGCCCGAGCGAGGGCCTCGTAGGCGTAACCGACGTAGAACGGCTCGAGACCCGCGCTGTAGCTGAAGCAGACCTCCGCGTGCCGAGTCGCCGCCGGGGCGTCTCCGAGCAGGGCCTGGATGCGCGAGGCCTGCCAATACCCCACCGAGAGCTTCTCGTCCGTGCAGTCGGGGCGGCTCTGCCAGTGATAGAGAGACGCCTGGTTGAGCGCGACCATCATCCGGTCTTCCGCCGCCGTGCGACTCGGTTTCTCGATGAGGTCCCAGGCCGCGTTGAAACAGTGGGCCGCGAAGTACTTGTGGGCGGCTGCGAGGTCGAAGTTCGGAACAGTCGTCATCGGGTGTCTCCGGCGGAGAGGTGTCCGGCCCCGACACCATTCGAGACGCGTTCACACGCGTCGTGCGGGTGGGACCGGGATCGGTCGATGGCGGGAGTATGCCTGTGAGAGCGCCGCCGGCGGAAACGGGGAATCGTTCACCGGATGCGACCCCGACCCACGACCACCGCCCGAGAAGCGTGCGACGGTGGCGGGACGGAGGGCTTGGCCGCAGGCGCGCGGCGAGTGTGACCAGAGCGAATCGAGTGTGCCCGGCTTCGTCGACGGGCAGCGCCGGGCCCCGGGTCGCATGGTCGCTTCAGAGGCGAAACCCCGTCCCCAGGCGGATCGTGATGTACCACCCGCCCTCGTTTGCGTAACCGTGCCCGTCACTGAGGGCGTGATCATCCCCCATCAGCCGCCCGGGCGGTCCCGCCAGGAGATTCGCGGCACCGATGCCGACGAGAAACGTCGATGCCCCTTTCAGCGCACCGAGGAGCGTCTCGGTTCCGGCTTCACGACGCACCTCGACACCGAGCTCGAGGTGGAGCCAGTGCCAGTTGCCGGCCGGGGACCAGAAGAAGGAGTCGAAGAACTTGCAGAGCGTCGGGCCCTCGCCGCCGCCATCCCCGTCGGCTGACTGCTCACACGCCTTCTCGTCCTCGTCGACGGACGCCGCGGACCGGTGGCCCAAAGCGTACCCGGCCCCCACGTAGGGCGCGACCCGCCAGGGTGGCCGGGCCCGCACCATCCCGCCGAGCTGAAGGCCGGTGTTGCCGATACCCCACGTGCCCTCGACGGCCACGTGACGGAGGATGTCCACCCCGGCGCTCATGCCGAGGTAGCCGCCGGGTGCACCCACCCCCAGCTCGGCGCGACCCAGGAGCATCACGCTGCGCTCGGCCGACGCAACCGGCTCCGCCTCGGCGGCATTCGCCTCGGCGCGGGGGAAGGAGAGCGTGCAGAGGAGCGCGGCGATTACCCCGACCCGACGCCGGTTGGGTGTCGATGACATGAAACGCGTGAAGAAGGCGGCGCCCGCGACGTTGCCGGCGCGGCGCGCCCTCCCCGGCGACGGGACCGGTTGCTCGCCAGGTCGCCCGCGACGGGCACGCGCGTCGCGAGAACTCACCGGGCCTCGACCCGTGCAGGAAATCTCAACAGTCATCGCGACACCTTTCCGCGTGAGCGTCTGGGACACGAACCGTCGGCGAGCCTCGGGAACTGGCATGGTGTCCACACCACCGGGCCAACGCAATCGGTAGACGCCAGCGGCGGCATCTACGGGTCCTGCGGCGGTCGAGGCAACGAGCACCTCGGCTGGGGCGACCCTGCTTGTGAATCGAACTTGGGGTTGGCCGGGGAGCGCCGAGTTCAGTGCCCGCTGCCCGGGGGGACGAACGGCGACGCGATCAGCGCAACGGGAACGGGGTTGCCCGACTACGGGGCTCGCAGCGCAATAACCGGTGGCAACGTCGCGAGAACTCTTGATGCATCCTGCGAAGCGGAAGCGCATGGTCGAGACAGTACCCGCTTGATAGTCTTGGAATGCTTGCCGATGACACCCGCAACGAGCAGGCGGCGCCGTGTCTGCGGAACGCCGAGATCGGCGGCGTTTGCCACCACGTGCGCGACACCATAGCCGAGTCGGCGCGCTACACGCTTGAGCTTAAGGAACCCTGGTGAGTGCTGCAGGCCAGGGACATTTTCGATGGCAAATGCGGCTGGAAGAAAAGCTCGAATCCAACGAATTAGCTCGGTCACAAGCTCGTCGCGAGCTGATAGTTCTGCCTTCTGCTGTGCCTCTCGAAAGAGAGAGGAATACTTTTGGCACGGCGGGCACGCCTTAAGGAGCGACAGTTGCCCTCTTCTAAGTCCAATGGCCGACATCTCCGCATGTGGATCGAGGAGCCGGATATCCGCTACTCGAAGCGCGACATCGGGATGGTTGACGCGATAGGTATCCGCGGCAACTTGGTCAAGTTCGATCGCAAGGCGAACGTCAAAGCCAGCCGAGCGGAGTCCGAGCGTGGCGCCACCAGCCCCCGCGAAGAGGTCGATCGCGTCCGGTCGCGTGACGTCCTGGAACGGAATCCGAGTTGCTTCGTCTGCGCGGCGCATCTTCGCTATTTAGCTTGGGTTTCATTGGCTTGCAAGGTCTTTGCGAGACGACGTGTGGAGCCGCCAGGAGGCAGAGCCGCCAGGGGGCAGGCGTTGTTGCGGTCGGCATGGATTCGCATCGGAAACGCTGCTGTTGTATGCGTTCGACGATCCACGCCAAGATCAGACTTGACCGGCGGCGACCGCTCAGCCGTCGTCCACGTCATTGCCCG
>JAKLJY010000325.1 GCA_023150895.1 Myxococcota bacterium
CGGCGGGGCCGAGCCGACGACGGCCCCGGAGGCCGGCGCGGACGGCGGCGCAGAGGGCGGCGGCTCGGGGGGCTTCTTCTCCTCGAACCGCAGCATCACGAACTTGTTCCCAGCGTTGTAGACCTCTTTGCCCTTGCCCTTGAGCCAGGCCGGCAGGGCCGGCTCGAGCTCGGACTTGACCCGGGGCTTCTCCGTGAAGAGGAAGAACGGCCGGCCTTCCTCGGCCCGGTACTCCTCGAGGAAGGGCTTGAGGTTCTTCGTCTCGGGCACGGGGATGACGGTGTTCGACGAGTAGTAACACTCGCCGCGCCAGTTGGTGCGGAACGCCACGATGGGCTCCTTGCACCAGGCCCGCGGAAACATCTCCAGCTTGTCGGGCACGCGGCTCGCGGTGGTCAGCAGCAGGCGCTCGTACTCGGCGCGCTCGCTCTCGGGCACCTTCTCGCAGTTCTCATAGTAGTAGTCCCACATGCCCCCCTGACTCCAGGAGACGGAGACGCGCGGCAGGTATTCGTGCAGCGAGTACCAGCCCATCCAGAGCCCGGCGACGCCGAAGACGGCCGTCCCGTAGTGGCGCAGCCACTCCCGGCGCAATGCCATGAACAGAAGGCCGAGCCCGGCGACCAGCGAGATCCAGAGAATGGGCCCGCCGAGGGCGGCCAGAAACGCGTTGTCCCCCTCGGCCTTCGTCAGCGCGTCCCCGGTGAGCTTCGAGAGCGCGTCCGGCGAGGTGAACTTCGCCCACTCGCGGTCGTACTTGTAGGTGAACAGGTTGACCAGGTTTTGGGTGGATTCGCCGTAGTTGCGGGGCATCAGGTAGAGATCCTGCCCCACCCAGAACACGACCCCCACCCCGGCGAGCGCCAGTACGGGCAACGCACGGTTGTCGGACGCCAGGACGTCCTCGATGAGAAGGGCGAGCAGGATGCACAGCCCGGGAATCGCCGGGAAGATGTAGTGGTGGAACTTGGTCGACGACTTCGTGAACATGAAGTAGGCCACGAACGCCCACAGGAAGACGAAGAGTTCGAACCGGCGCTGCGGCGTGAACCGCAGGACTGCACCCTTCAGACCCCCAGCCAGTCGCGCAATCGCCGCGGGCAACAGTCCAATCCAGGGAAAGAGGCCGTAGCCGATCCACCGGATGAAGTACTCGAACCCGCCGTCGTCCGTGCTGTGGACGCCCACGAAGATGCGGTTCCAGTGGTCGTGAATCCAGAAGCGGTCGTACCAACCCGGATGATGCCCGCCGAGCATCGCCACGACCCAGGGGTGCCCCGTCATGAAGACGATCAGCAGCCCCACGGGGACCTTGACCTCTTTCCAGATGCGCCAGTCCTTCGCCAGGAGGCAATAGAGCAGAATGGCCAGGCCGACGGGCGCCCACTCGACCCAGCCCTTCGCCGGGACGACCACACCGCAACACAGGTAGAAGACGAACAAATACAGGTGCCGCCGGGACTGTACGCGGGCGATGATCCACAAGACCCACCCGGCGAGCGGCAGAAGCAGCAGCGAGACGACCCATCCCTTGCCGCGCCCGACCGCAACGACCTCGGTGAAGAACCACTGCAGCCGGAAGAAGACGTTGCCCTGGCCGGGGTACGGCCGCACGATGTCCGGGCTGCGGTCCATCGCCAGGATGGCCCAGAGCTGGAAGAGCATCGCGAAACCGACCACGGCCAGCACCACGCCCCGGGAGAGCGCGCTGACGCGGTCGGCGTCGGGCTCGGGTGCGGCATCGGCGCCGGGCTCGCCCTCGCCGCGAACGGCGGCGGGCACCCAGAAGAGCGCCATCAGCAAGAACATCACGCCGATGGTCATGACACAGACCATCGGGCCGTCGGTGACCGCCTGCCGGCTCATGAAGGCGAAGACCGGCGCCGTCGCGGTCACGCCGGCCGCCAGCAACCCGGCGCGCCGGTTGTAGAGCCTCGAGACCCCGAGGTAGATGGACAACAGCGCCAGGATGGCCAGCGGCGGGAAGAAGAGGCGCACCCCGAGCTCGTTGTACCCGGCGACGTTCATGCCGGCGGCCATCATCCACATGATCAGCGGCGGCTTGCTGTAGAAGCCCTCTTTCTCGCGCTTGACGTCGGCGGTGTCCCAGGGGGAGCCCCACCAGGGATCGATGTAGTTCTCGGTCTCCACCATGTTCCGGGCCACCTCACCGTAGTGGGTCTCCCAGGGGTCGTAGAGCCCGTAACTGCCCAGACCCGGCAGGTAGAGGAGCGAGAGCAGCAGCGTCAGCCCCAGGATGGTCTTCCAGTCCTGGGTGAAGCGCCGGGGGGCGTGGAGAAGGTAGTCGGAGCTGAACACCGCGGCGCGGGCCTCTCAGGGTCGTCCTGGCTTGTCGGGCGCCGGTTTTAGCGTTCCCGCCCCGCGCGGGGCAAAGGGAAAGCGCCGCGCGTCTTCACGGCCGGGTGGCGGCCCGCACGCCCGCGCTGCCCGCCGGCGCCCCCGGGCCCCCGCCCGGACCGCCGGCCCCGCCCTGACCGAGGGTGAACGAGACCACCTCGACCACGGGCTGTGAGGTCGCATCCGCGACGAGCCCGATGCTCGGACCGCCGCCGCCGCCGCCGCCCGGGCCACCGGTGCCCCCGGGACCGCCGGCGCCGCCGAGGCCGCCATCGCCCGCCGTCTGATTGCCGACCCCACCGCCGCCGGCCCGCCCACCGT
>JAKLJY010000326.1 GCA_023150895.1 Myxococcota bacterium
GTCGAAGCTCCACGGGCGGCCCGTCTCTACCACTTCCAGCGTCGGTTCGCGGTCGCGGTAGAGCAGCTCGTTGCCCAGCCTGCCTGCGGCGTCCTTGTAGGTGACCTCGATGGCAACGGTCCCGATCCACCGCACGTCACTGATGGTGACGAGCGAGTCCGGGAGGATGCCTCGCACGGCCGCGCCGCGGGTGATGGATTCGAGCGTCGCCATGCGTCAGTGGCCCTCCCCTCGTACCGAGTCGGACGGGCACCGGCCCTTGCGGTCGTTCTTGCCCTGGACGAGGACATAGCGCCAGCCGTTCTCGCCGCGCTCCGCCCGGATATCGTGGCCGCGTTGCCGAAGCGCGGTCACGTCGCGCGAGACGGTCGGAATGGACACGCCGAGTTCCTCGGCCATGCGCGGCGTCGAATAGCTGCCCTTGCGGATCATTCCGAGCACGGCCTCCAGTCGGCGTTCTATTTCGAGGGATCGTTCGTAGAGCATCCGCGGGGCCTCCTGACCGCCGCTACCTGTCTATCGGAGCATGATAGACATGTCAACCCTCGCGTGCGGGCGGGGTTTACGCCGCGCTGATCCCCGCGCCTAGCAGGCGCACCCCGGCGATCTCGCACCGGGGTGCAGACGCCGGCTCATGCGGCTTCCGCCGGCTCGGCGGGGGCGGCGCCGTGGACGGCCGCGATGATCTCGGCGGCGGTCTTCTGGATGCGGTCGAGGGAGGCGGCCAGCGTCTCGGCCTTGCCGTCGAAGAGCTGGATGTAGTCGCTGGCGGCGGTGCCGGTCTCCAGGCCGATCGCCTGGCAGACGACGAAGGCGACCGCCTCGGCCTCGGTCTCGCGGACGGTCTTGCTGGCCGGGCGGTCCTCGCCGCGGTGAAGCAGCTCGTGGGCCAGTTCGTGCGCGAGGACGGAGAACTCGACGGCCGGTTCCAGGTCCGGGCGGATGCTGATGCGCCCACCGCGGGAAACCCCCAGGGCGTCCTGCGGCACGTCGTCATGGTCGAGCATGATGCCGCGCTCGGCGACGAGGGACTTGAGGCGGTCGGTGTGGTGGCGCGGGTCGCCGTTGACACGCGCCGGCTCCGGCAGCAGTTCGCCGTCGGTCTGCGACACGTCAAAGACGTAGACGCCGCGGAAGCGCAGCACGGGCTTGGACTCCTCGGCGCCGTCATCGACCTGCTCGTCGCGCTTGCGGATGAGCATCGGCGCGATGATGACGATGCCCTTCTCGCCCTTGCGGACGAAGCGGCCCATCTGCCGCCAGGTGTGGAAGCCGGCGACGTGCGTGGCGTCGGGGCGCTGCGAGAGGATCATCAGCACGTTCCCGAAGCTGTACTTGTGGAACTTCGCCAGCATGGCGAGGTAGCGGGTGAGCGCTTCGCTCTTGCCCTTGGCGAGCGCGTCGGCGAGTTGTTCGAGGGCCTGGTCGGCGATCTTCTTGGCTTGTTCGGCTTTCATGGTTCTGCTCCTTGTCGGGCCCCGCGACGTGCGGTCCCTTCGCCGGGCACGAGGGACCACGTCGGGGGTGACAAGGAGCAAGCGACGCGCAGGCCGGCGGCACGCCGGAGAGTCCCGCGTCAGCGGAGCAGGCCGAATGACGGAGCGCACCCGCAGGGCGCGCAGCGGCGACGGCGTGAGGCGTGCAAGACTCGCAGGCGGGAAGCGAAGCGGCGTCGGCCGGAGCGTCGCGACTGAAAGCCGACAAGCGGAATCGCCTGCGGCCTACGTCAACGCTGAAGCGACGTGTCGGCGGGCAGTCGGTGCGCCCGTCGCCTCTGGTCGGCGACGTGTTCCCGGTACTGCTTCGGGACTCGCTGCGGTACGCCTGCACCTGGCGCGTTCAGTCCGGGGATGGCGAAAGCGTCCGGCTCGTGCGATGGCGCGGCGTCCTCGCAACGCGCCACGGCTTGGCGACGGATGCGGGTGGTGACCGGTTCCTCGGCGTCGAGGCGGCGGGTGGCGGCTCGTGCGGCCGGCGCTTCGACGGTGTGTGCCGCTTTCAGCGCCTTGATCCGCTCGGCGAGTTCGGCGGCCGTCGCTGCGGGAGTTCCGGCGGTCGATTCGGTCGTCATGCCGGCGAGGCTGGCCTTGAGCCGGTCGCGCAGGGCGGTCAGCTCGTCCTGGTAGGACTCGTGGACGAACGGCCTGCCGACGCGGGCCTGGTAGTCGCGGAGTTGCGACTCGGCGATGGAGAGGTCCTGCCGGAGCCGGGAGATGTCGGTGTCGTAGCCGGCGCAGAGCCGGTCGAGGGCGTTGAGGACGGCGCGCGCTCCGTGGCTGCCGCGGGTGAGCCGGTCGGTCCGGGTCGCGGCCCCTTCGAGGTAGACCTCCGGCGGGAAGTGCGGGCAGAGCACGAGGCCGAAGCGCAGGCCGCGGTAGGTGCCGAGCGGGACGCGCTGCTCCTCGCGGACGGCCTGCGGCAGCGCCTCCAAGCGCTTGCCGAGCACGGCCATTGCGTCCTCGCGCGGGTAGGCGCGCTCGCCGATGACGATGTCGTCGCCGGCGTGGGCGGTGACGGTCGCCCGGTCAGCGTCGAGACCCGCTAACCGCTCAGAAAACCTGGCGATCCTGCCCGGCAGGTCGCGCACGTTGCGGCGGGCGACGTACTGCTCGTCAAGGTGGTTTTTCCTGAG
>JAKLJY010000327.1 GCA_023150895.1 Myxococcota bacterium
AGGGGCACGAGAATCTCCGCGAAGGCGCCGGCGCGCAGGACGCCCTCGGGATCGGCGACCTCCGCGACGATGGGGACCATGCGCGTGGCCGCGTCGGCGGAGGCGGCGACGTGGGTCACCCGCGCCGTCCGTTCGGTGGGCAAGCCGGAGAGGGTGAAGCGGACCTCGTCGCCGGCCTTCAGGCTGCCGGCGTCGGCCTCGGGCAGGCTGAAGCGCAAGAGCAGCGGGTCCCGCCGCAGGAGCGTCGCGATGAGCGCGCCGGGCTGCGCGTACTGCCCGGTGCGCGCGTCGCGGGTCTGAATGACCCCGTCCATCGGCGCGCGGACCGCCGCGTCCCGCTGGTTCAGCAGCGCCTGGTCGACCTGCACCGTGGCGGCGGCCACGTCGGCGCGGGCCGTCTCCACGCGGGCGCGGTACGTCTCGACCTCCTCGCCGCGGACGAGGCCCGGGGTCGTCTTCTCGGCGGCGTCCCGGCGCGCGAGGCCGGCCTGCGCGTCGGCGAGGTTCGCCTGCGCACGCTCGAGCGCGGCGCGGGCGGCGCGCACGGCGAGGGCGTAGCGCTCCGTCTCGATGGCGGCGAGCACCTGGCCTTTCTGGACGACGTCGCCCTCGCGGAACCGCACGTCGTCGACGACGCCGGCGACGCGGGCCGTCACCATCACCCGCTCGAAGGCCTCGAGCGTGCCGACGGCCGTGGTACTGAAACCGACGGACTCGGCCTTGATCTCGCTGGTCTCGACGGCGAACGCCATGGGGGGACCGCCCATGGCGCCGGGCTTGCCGGGCGGGCCTTTGCCCCCGGGGCCACCGGGCCCACCGGGGCCACCGGGGCCGCCGGTCTCGCCTCCGCCCTTGCAGGCGGCCAGGCCGAGCGCGAGCGCGACGACGGCGGCGATGAACACGGCGCGCCCGAAAGCGGGCGTGGGGTGCATGCGGGAGAACTCGAATTTCAAGGGGACGCCGTTCCGGCCGCGGCGGGGGGCGTCGCCCCGTCGGGCCACTCACCGAGGGCCAGAGAGAGTTGCAGCCGGGCGGCGAGGACGCCCAGCGCCGCGCGGGTCAGGGCCACCTCGGCCTCGAACTGGCGGGCCTGGGCGTCCGCCACTTCGAAGGCCTGGGAGAGCCCCTGCGAATAGAGCGCCGAGGCCTCCTGCGCGTTGCGCACGGCGGCGTCGGCGGCGAGCTTCGCGGTGCCGGCCAGCGTGCGCTGCGTCGAGAGGGCGACGCGCGCCGAACGGACGTCGCGGTCGACCGTGCGGGCGGCGAGCTCGAGGGCGGCGGCCTGCTCGCGCACGACGGCGCGCCGCTCGTCGGCCTCCGCGTCCCGCTCGAAGCCGTCGAAGATGGGCCAGCTCAGCGTGAGGCCGACGCTGGCGTCGTCGTTGCGCCCGCCCATCTGCTCCTCGCTGGAGAGGCGGTACTGCGCGTCGGCCTTGAGCGTCGGGACGAAGCGCCGCCCGGGCTCGCTCGCCAGCTCTTCCTGCGCGCGCAGGAGGCTGCGGCGAGCCTCGAGATCGGCGCGTCGCTCCCGCGCCTTGCGAATTTCCGCGGGGTCCGCCGTGTCCGGGCCGGTCGTCGGGCCCGCGTCGGCGTCGGTCGCCGGCGACGCCAGGGGCCCGAGGGCGTCCGGCGACTCGAGATCCAGCAGCAGTGCCAACCCGAGCCGGGCCTGTTCCGCCGTCGCGCGGGCCTGAGCCAGCGTCGACTCCGCCGTCCGCAGCTCCAGCTCGGCGCGCGTGGCGTCGTGGACGCTGGCGAGCCGGGCCTCCGCCCGCGCCCGGGCCTCCGCGAGGCTCTGCGCGCCCAGGGCCACGCGGCGCTCCGCCGCCTGCACGACCTGCTCCGCGCCCAGCGTGCTCACGAAGGCCTGCGCCGCCTCGAAGGCCAGCGCGCGGCGCTCCTCGGTCTCCGTCAGACGGGCTGCCGAGGCCGCGAGGCGGGCCTGCCGCAGCAGCGGGTAGGCCCGAAAGTCGAAAAGCGTCGCCGTCAGGGCCGCCGTGGCGGTGAAGACGTCCTGAGACTGACTGAAATCGCGCCCGAACTGGGCTGCGAAGCCGCTCGTCTCGGGTTCGAACAGTTTGTGAGTGTAATTCCCCGTGAGCGTGACGTCCGGCCAGAAGACGGCGCGGGCGCGGGCGAGACGGGCTTCGGCGGCCTCGCTGCGGGCGGTGGCGATGCGCGCGCGCTCGTTGCGCTCGAGCGCCCGCGCGACGACCGCCCGCAAGGTCAGCGGAGCGGCGGTGGGCGCGGCGGCGGCCGCGGCGACGCGCGTGTCGACCGGCGTCGGCGAGGCGGCCCGGGCCGATGCGGGCGAAGCCACGGCGGCGGCCCCCAGGCCCAGGGAGAGCGCGCCCGCCAGCACAGGCGCGAGAACGATTCGATCGGGTCGCGACATGGGGGCGGAGATATTGCACGGCGGGCGGGGCCGTGTCACCCCCGGTGACCTCGCGGGCAGTGGCGATCGGTGGGAGATTTGCCTACCCCCCCCCCATCCCCGTGAGGCCCCGGGGTTGAATTCGTGTACCGCCCACCGCA
>JAKLJY010000328.1 GCA_023150895.1 Myxococcota bacterium
GCGGCGGCGCCGGCGGCGACGGCGGGACGGGCGGTCGCGGTGGCCCTCGCGGGAGCCTGCGGCCCGAGGAGCGGGACACCCCGCCCCTCGCCGGCGCGACGGCCGGCGGCGAGGGTGGCCATGGCGGCCAGGGTGGAAGCGGCGGCGGCGGTGGGGGCGGCTGCGGGGGCGCGTCGGTGGCCGTCTGGCTTACGGGCGATGCCCTGCGGCAAGCCGGCCCGGCAATCACCGCCGGCAATGAGCTGCGGCCGGGTCGCGCCGGCCGCGCAGGTGAAGGCGGCGCCGGGACGGTGCGCGGGGCCGATGGCGCCCGCGGGGAGGCCATCGATGTCCTGTTCCGCTGAGCGCCGATGGCGCGCCGTCGTGGTGTTCGTCGCCAGCCTCGTCTCCATTGCCGGCTGCGGCGACGACGGCCCGCCCCCGCCCGAGACCTGCAATCATCTCGACGACGACGGCGACGGGGTCGTCGACGAGCCTTACGTGGACGCCGACGGCCGCTATCTGACCACCGAGCACTGCGGACACTGCGGCCTCGACTGTGCGACGGTATTTCCGGGCGCCACCGTCGCCTGCCGCCTGGTGGATGGGGCGCCGAGTTGTGTCATCGCGGGGTGTCCGGCCGGGCAACACGCCGTCGAGGGGGGCTGTGTTCCAGACGCCCCCGTGCAGTGCGCGCCTTGCCACGTCGACGCGGACTGCGCCGCCTGGCCGGACGCACGCTGCCTCGGCGGGGTCGCCGGCGCGCACTTCTGCGCGCATCCGTGTGCGCCCGCCGTTCGGCCCGGGGTGCCCGAGGCCGACGCCGGCGCGGCCGACACGGGCTTCGACGCCCGGCCCTTCTCCCCGGATGCCGAGACGGGGCCGGCCGCGGAGACGTGTGACCCCGGCTTCGTCTGCACGGAGAGCGGGGGCGCGCGCGTCTGCCTGCCGGAGAGCGGGCGCTGCGGATGTACCCCCGATCAGGCGGGGGCACGCTTCGGATGCGTGGTGGAGAGCCCCACCGGCGCCAGCCGCTGTGCAGGCGAGCGGCGCTGCGACGGGACGGCGCTGTCGGCGTGCAGCGCAGCGCCGACGGAGATCTGCAACGGGCGGGACGACGACTGCGACGACCTCGCGGACGAGGACTTCCTGGTCGACGGCCTGTATGGCACGGCCGACCACTGTGGAGGCTGCGATGCCCCGTGTGCGACGGGCGCGCCCAACATGACCGCGACGTGTGTGACGACGCCGGGGGCGGGCGATGGCCCGCGCTGCGTCATCGAGTGCGCGCCGGGATTCGCCGATCTCGACGGCGCGCGCCTGAACGGCTGCGAATGCGAGCAGGTGGCGGCCTCCTGGCCGCCGGGCGCGCACGGCGTCGACGGCGATTGCGACGGCCGGGTCGACGAGAGCGACGCCTACATCTATGTGGCGCAACGGGGCCGCGACGACAACCCCGGCACCCTCGACGCCCCCGTCGCGACGATCGCACGCGGCCTCGAGCTCGGGGCACAGCGGTCGCAGCCCGTTTTCGTCGCACAGGGACGCTATGCGGAGCGCGTCACGCTGCGCGCCGGGGTCTCGCTGTTCGGTGGGTATCGCAGCGACTTCGGGGCCCGGGATCTCGTCGTCTTCGCCTCGGTCATCGAGCTGCCCGACGGGCCGGTGGGCGCGCCGGTGCTCCTGGCGCGGGACATCGACGCGTCGACCGCCTTCGAGGGCTTCACGCTGGTTGGCGGCGACGCGCAGGCGGCGGGCGGCGGTTCGACGACGGCCTTCTTCGAGGGCTGCGGTCCGGCCCTCGAGGTCCGCGATCTCGTCGTCCGCGCCGGAGCGGGGGCGGACGGCGCGGCGGGTGCGTCGTCCTCCGCGCTCCTCGCGGAGGCGGGCTTCGAGTCCCTCGACGTCCTCGACGGGGTCGACGGCCGGCCCGGTGAGCGCGGGCTTGCGGCGGGCGGGGACGCGTGCGTCGGCCTTCTGGCCCCGGGCGGTCGCGCAGGGCCGAAGTCTTGCCCGCTCAGCGGCCTGGACGTCGGTGGGGGCGCGGGCGCGAGCGCCGACTGCCCGGAGACGGACTGCCGACTGGGGCAGGCGTGCGGGAACAGCGGCTGCACGGACTTCACCGTCGGCGAGACCTGCGACACCGAGGCGATGTATCGCGCGGCCGTCGCCAACGCCGGCGGCGAGGCGGGCCGGGGACCGGGCGCCGGTGCCGGCGGCGAGGCGACGTACGATTCTCCCACCCCCGTTGCCGGCGACTGCTTCTGCGAGGACAACCCCACCCTGAGGCGGGAAGGCGCCCCCGGCACCGACGGCGCCCCGGGGCTCGACGGTCGGGGCGGGCTCGGCAGTCCGGGCGGTGGCCGCTTCGACCCGGCGACGGGCCTGTGGTCGGGGGGGGACGGTACCGACGGCACCGACGGCGCCGACGGCGGTGGTGCAGGCGGCGGCAGCCATGGTGCGGGCTATGACGTCCTTTCGGGCAATTTCAACGGCTGCGTCGATCACACCGGCGGCGGCGGCGGCGGCGGCGGCTC
>JAKLJY010000329.1 GCA_023150895.1 Myxococcota bacterium
GCGGAGACCCGGTCGGTGGCTCGGGCGGCACCGGCGGCGCACCCGTCGGCGGAGACCCGGTCGGTGGCTCGGGCGGCGCCGGCGGCGCACCCGTCGGCGGAGACCCGGTCGGTGGCTCGGGCGGCGCCGGCGGTGAGGGTGGTGGCGGTTCGGGGATGGAGTGTCCGCAGGGTTCATGCCCGCAGATCTGCGAGGCCGGCGAGACCTGTGAAATGTCCTGCGGTGGTGGCGCCTGCGATCAGGAATGCCGAGCCGGAGCGCAGTGTCGGATGACGTGCGATGGCGGCGGGTGCGATCAAACCTGCCTGGAGGGCTCGAGCTGCGAGGCCGTCTGCTCTGGTCCCCAGGCGGCGTGCGCACAGTCGTGTGCCGACGACGCCGACTGCGAGTTCGAGTGTGGCGGCGGCGGCGCGTGCCGGACGACCTGCGATGCGGGAAGTCGCTGTGGCATCGAGTGTTCACAGAGTTGCATGATCGCCTGTGCGCAGGCGGAGGAGTGTGACGTGACCTGCGGGCAGTTTACCTGCCTGTGTGATGGGGCGCCCTGTCTCTGACCGCGGGGAGAATGTCTCGATGTCCTCGGTGGCTCGAAGCGTCCGAGCAGATGCCGATGACCGCCGGGCTGATTCCAAACGGAGGAAGGCGATGACGAAGCTGGTGACTTGCGGAGTGTGTCGGGCCGTAGCGTTCATTGCGGTCGCGCTGGCATCTTGCAGCGCGGACGAGGAGACTGCGGTGGACGCGGGCGGTATTGCAGGCGCAACCGGGGGCGTCCCGACCGGAGGCCTGCCCGCCGGTGGCGAGGCCGCCGGTGGCGAGGCCGCGGGCGGCAATGCGGCCGGCGGAGGGGGCGGGGCGCCGTCACCCGTCGTCTGCACGATCCGCGACGGCGTCGAAATCGATGTGGCGACGCTGCTTCCGGGCCTCGTCGGCGACTACGCGGTCAAGCGAGACACGCTCTGCGGTCTGGAAACCTTCTTCGCGGATGAGACCGTGTATACAGTCACTGTGACGGACGCCCCGATCGAAGTGACCGTCGAGACCGCTCAGGGAGAACACACGTTCGGCTGGGACGGCGTCGGCGACGGCGCGTGTGAGGCCCCCGGCGGTTCGCCGCAGCACATCTACCTGCAGGATGCCGCTGCGGCGTTTCCGTATGCACTGCCGATTGATCGGTTGATGTTCGTCATTCTGGACGGAAACCTGATCTCGTTCGGTTTGCGGCACGACGGTGATGACGGGCACATCCAGGCGTGCGCCTTGATGGTGCAGCCCTGACGGGGCGTCGAGCACTCGACCGACAGCTCGACAGCCCGCGTCGTCTCGCCTGCCTGCGTCTCGTTCAGTCGACTCGCGGGGCCGGGCCGGCCTTACCCGGTCGGCGGAGCTGCAGCTCGGTACCGCCACCGCCGTTCCTGGCCCGCCCACTTTCGGGCAATTCGGTCCCCCCGGCCGCCTCGTGTGGGGCCCGAATGCTTCGTAAACGATGACGGTTTCAACCATGGCTATCCGGTTGCCCCAATTTACCCAGGCAATCGTCAAGCGGTTGACGCCTCGTAGGTCGTGGGTCGCGCACGGCAGCCGCTTGCACTTCGACCCACCCCCGGGGGGCACGAGCGTGTGCCCCCCGGACCCCAATATGCGAGGCGAAACGTACGGTTCTCGCCTCGCGCTCCACTTCCCCCGGGGGCTTCGCCCCCATGCCCCCAACAAGAACGCCGGACTGGTTCGTCACCGCCAATCGCTTGGCGAACTGTTGGCACACCCGAATAGCCATGCATTCAACCCCGTCGGCGCCCTCGCCGGTGCCCGCCAGGCCCACCAGGACCACGGAGGCTCCGGCCGCGCCCCCCCGGTCGATGCCCCCGGCCAGCACCTCGTAGAGCGCCCGCCCGTCGGCTTCGACGACGCGGATGCAGACGAGCGAGACCTCGGGCGCGACGCCGACCAGTCCGGCATCGTCGACCCGGGCCGCCACGCGGGCGGCCAAGGCGGTCCCATGCTCCAGGGGATCCGTCGGATCGTTGTCGCCGGCGACCTCGTCGTGCCACCCCACGACCGCCCCCGCGAGGTCTGGATGGTCCGCGCGGCAGCCGGTGTCCACAATGGCGACGCGCAGCCACGACTCACCGCGGGTGTGCGCCCAGGCGGCGGACAGATCGATGTCGCGCAGCGCCCAGTCCAACCCAGGATCGGCGGGCTCGTCGCCCTGCCAGACGGGCGGAACGAGCTCCTCCGGCAACTCGTCCCAGGGTCGCTCCGGATCCGACGGCGGCCTGTCATCGTCAGGGCAACGGCAGTGAGGATCTTCGTGGAAGCAGCGCCCCGCCAGGCAATACTCGGTCCCATTGGTCGGATCGCCGTCGCCGCATACGGTGCCATCAATCACACCGGCACAACGGGCGTCCCCGGGCGGGTAGGTGCCGTTATCACACCCTGACCATCCGAAGCAGGCGGCCTGACGCCGGACGTTGTGTCCGGGTGGCGTGACCTGCCG
>JAKLJY010000032.1 GCA_023150895.1 Myxococcota bacterium
GCCATCGGGGGCGGGCGCGGCCTCGACGGGCGCGGGCTCGGTCACGGTCTCGGTCGCGGGGGCCGCGCTCGGCGTGGCCTCGGGTGCGGGCGCGGCCTGGACGGCCGCCGGTTCGCTCGCCGCCGGTGCAGGCGCGGCCTCGCTCGCGGATGCCGGGGCCGCGGCCGCCGGGGGCCGCGAGAGGCCGAGGCCACCGAGCGCTCGGAAAGGCCCGCTCGTGCCGGCGACCGGGGCGGCCACGAGCTTGTCCAGCGCGCGCTGCAGATCGGCTGCGGACGCATAGCGCGCACCGGCCGACTTGTTCAGGCAACGCAGGACGAGGGCCTCGAGGGCTTCCGGCACCTGTGCCTGGGGCCGGGCGAGTTTCAGACCGAGCGGCTTTTCGTAGACGTGCCGCTTCGCGGTCGCCTGGAAGTTGCCGCCGGTAAAGGGGGCACGCCCCGTGAGCGCCTCATAGAGGAGCACCCCGACGAGGTAGATGTCGGACCGGACCTCGCCCGGCTTGCCGGAGACGGATTCGGGGGTGATGTACTCGACGCGGGCCCGGCAGGGCTCCTTCGCCTTCCCTGTCGCGTTTTCGAGCAGCAGCACATGACGCATGCCAACGCCGCCGAGGACGGCACGCTCGAGGCCGAGGGGGTCCTTGACGAGATAGACGTTGCTCGGTTTCAGGTCGAGGTGCAGCAGATCGGCGCGGTGCATGGCCTCGAGCGCCTGGAGGACCTGCCCGACGAGGCGCTGGGCGAGCGGGGCGTCGAGGGCGCCGGCGCTCTCGATGCGGCGGGCCATGGACTGACCGTCGAGCAGGGGCTCGACGATGAAGAGGTAACGGTCGGCGTGAACGCCTGCGTCCAGGGACGGGACGAGGTTGGGGTGGCCGAGCTCGTTGGCGCGCTGCGCGTCGTTCAGGAGGTGCTGCGCGTTCGGCGTCCCCGGATCGACGTCCGGGTTGAAGATCTTGATGGCGACGGGGCGGCCCTCGGCGACGTCCTCCCCGCGGTAGACCGTCCCGACCGTGCCCTGCCCGATCTTCGCGTCGACCCGGTACCGCTCGGCGAGCGTCTGGCCGACGAAACTGACTTCAGAATGCTCGGGGTTCAACCTGGCTCCGTGATCAGGGGCAGAACTCGGTACTTCCTCGCGCCGAGCGAGGCTTCTCGGGCGGTATCCAACGGGCGAAACGCAGGGGCGGGCCGTGTTCGAGCGCCTACGGCGTTGCCCGGCGCCGTGGATCGAACTCGCCGGAGCGGCGGGAAGGTATCAGAGGCCTCCGGGCGGGTGCAATCGCGGACCGAGATCCGATGCGCGACCGCAATCCGGGGTCGCAGCGACGTCCCGGAGCGTCACGCTTCGTCGTCCGGATCGGTTCCCGAGGGCGCCGGCACGGGGGAAGGCACCGGTCGCGGGCCGTGGGCGGCGCCGGGCTCGTCGTCATCCGCCAGGAAACTGCGTGCGATGTCCGCCGACTCGCCGAGGGGCTCCAGGCGCAGGTAGCTCTGCCAATGGCGGCGCGCGGCTGCCCGTACACCGGCCTTCTCCCAGGCCAGGGCCAGATTGAAGTGCGCGGCCTTGAACGTCGGGTCGAGGTTCAGGGCGTCTTCGTAGCACCGAATGGCGGCGTCGGCCTGCCCGAGATCATCGAGCACGTTCCCCAGGTTGTAGTGTGCCTCGGGGAACTCCGGCGCGGCGGCCGCCGCCGCCCGGTAGAGGGCGAGGGCCTCGTCGTAGGCTTCCCGACGGTAGTGGAGATTGCCGAGGTTGAGAAGCGCGCCGGGATGGTCGGGCTCGCGCGCGAGCGCCGTGCGGTAGTGGTCGATGGCAAGCGCGTCGTCACCGGCCGCTTCGGCCCGCAGGCCGGCCTCGAACGCCCCCTGTCCGGTCCACGCGACCGGCTCGGTGGCGGGTGGCGGTTGGACGATGCGTCCCGGCCGGGCGGCCACGGCGCTGAGCTCACCGGCGGGCAAGGCCAGCAAGAGTTGTCCCGAGACGGGCTCCATGACGTTTCCATCGACCTGAACCAGGAGTTGCCCGCCATCCGAGAAGACGCGCATCGAGGCGAGCGGCGCATGCAGATCGGGCCGCCAGGCGCGCAGCGCGTCGATCGCGCGGCGGACATGCGTGGAGCGGACCCCTGCGGCCAGCAGTGCCTGGGCGGTGCGGGCGGTGACGACGTCCCGGAACGCGTAGCGCAGGGCGCCGTCGTCGGCGCGGTGCGCCGGCAGAAGTCCGGAGCGATGCCACTGGTTCAGCCGCCGGACCGCGACCCCCGAAAGGCGAGCCATCTCGGCCGCCGAGAACCGGCGTTCCTGACCGCCATCGACGTTCGGGGCGTGCGGATCGGAGGCGTCGGGCATCGTTCAGCGGGCGGCGCGCAGCTCGACGGGCCCCTCGAGGTCGAGATCGACGAGGAGCGCGGGACCGCGGGCCCGGAGCGTCGGGGTCACGTCGAGGTTCGTCGGCGTCTCGGGGCCGAGGAGCCGGGCGGTTTCCCGCCAGGCGCGATCGCGCAGCGGCTGGAGGGTTCGCCGATCGCGGGCGAGGGCGTCGCGCAGCCGTTGCACGAGCGCCTCGCTGACCGGGGCGTCGACGATGGGCAGGCGGCTGAGGTCGATGGTCAGCAGCGCCGTACCCAGGAAGACCGCGTGGGGTGCGTGGCCCTCGCCACCGATCCGGATCCCGGACTCGTAGATCCGGCCCTCGACGATGATCTCCGCGGCGTCGATCAGGCGACAGACGGCGTCGTGGTCCAGGCGTCCTTCGGCATCCCAGAGGCGCAGGGGACGCCGCTCGACGTCCTGCCGGGCGCCGCTCCGGGTGATGCCCGGTCGGCGGGCGTCCGCGCGCGCGGGCGGCAGACGGGGGACGAGTCGGGGATCGGGTCGGGACATCGGGGACCTCCGGGGGCATCCTACGGCGCCCGCCGGAAGAGGTGAAATTTTGGGTCTTCTCGGCGACTTCGCCGGCGCAGGGCGGGGCGGTGGACCTCGGCGGGGGTCGGTGCAATTTCTTGCCCTTCGCGCCGTGGTCCCCGTCTGCGCGATCATGGTGGTCGGCGGGCCCCGGCAGATCGCGCGGGCACCCGACGAAGATCGCCGGCGTCCCCGCTGACAGCTCGCCTCGACCCGGGCTATAGTGCGGCTTTCGTCGGCCCTCAACCCCGCGGAGCTGGCATGCAGACGAAGGCGAGCGAAGTCGGAGCGCAGTCGATTCCGTACCCCGAGTACGTACTGCGCGTCCTGTTCACCCTCTTCACGCCGGCCGTCAAGACCGCCGTCGACTTCAACTATCCGCTCGATACCGTCAAGGACATGATGACGCTGGCGTTGTGGCAGGAAGCCCGGCGCAAGCACTCGACGATCAACCTCATCTCGGTGATCTTCGGGAAATCGACCCGGACGGTGAAAGCGCTCTCCGCGCGGTTCAACAAGGGCGGCTACTTCGAGACGAGCGAGACGAACCTCATGCGGCGGATCGAAGACCTCCTCCGGCAGCGCCCGCTGTCGATGGACGAGATCGCCGATCGCGTGCCGCACACCGCCGAATTCGACAGCACCCGGCTCGCGGTCGGGGCGCTGATCAATCAGGGGCGCATCGAGGCCCTGCCGCGGACGCCCGGGACGCCGGCGCGGTATCAGGTCGTCGCGCGGCACCACGACCTCGTCGCCGAGGCCGACTGGGAAGCCAGGCTCGACGCGTTGACGGAGCACCTCGAGGCGGTCACCGAGACGATTCGGCGCCGCATGATCAGCGACGAGCCCGAAACGGCCGCCGCGCGCACTTTCTCGTTCCGGGCCCGACCGGAGGACGTCGAAGCCTTCCGGGAGGCCTTCTTCGAGTTCGTGCGTACCCGCTATCGCGACCTCGAGGAGGCGGCGGCGGACGACCCGGCGGCGCGCTGCTACGCGCTGTATGCGGGCCTGACCGAAATGGAGGAGGACGATCGATGAAACGACTCGCTCTCTTCGCCCTGATGCCGTTCGCTGTGGCGTGCGAACCACCGGCGGACCGGTCGCAGCCCGAGTCCATCGAGGCCGCACCGTTGCGCGTCGAGGCCCGCTTGCCGCGCAGCCCGCTCGCACGTCGCCTCGGGGCGGCCGACTTCAAGTCCGCGCTTGCCCGGCCCGTCACGAGCGTGGCGTTCTTCATGGGTCAGCCGGCCGAGCAGGCCTGCCTCGACGTGTGTGGCGCCGAGCCCTGGTGCGACGCCCTCTGCGCACCCGAGGACCCGCCCGTCGCCGGCCCGGCCTTCGGCGCGTCGGAGCGTGCGCCCGACGATTGCCCGGCGTGCGGCCGGGAGACCGGGTTTGCGCCGCAGCCGCCGGCGGTCTCCGTCACCGCCGAGGGACAGACGGTCGTCGTGGCGTGGACGAGCGTGGCCGGCGCCGAGGCATACGAGCTCTTCGTCCTGCGCGGCAAGGACGACGGCGGGTTCGAGCGCATCGGCGACCACACGGTCCATGAGACCGAGGCGCGCCTCTCGATGCTCGCCGGCGGGCACACCTACGTCTTCGTCGTGACGCCCTACATTGCGGGCGAACTCGATGTGGAACTGATGGGCACGTCCGAGCCGCTATCGCTGTGAGTCAGCCCTCTCTCGCCGCGTTCGAAGAGCGCCTCGCCGCCTCGAAGGTCGAGATCGAGGCCCTGACCCAGGAGACGCTGAACCTGTACCGACAGGTGAATCTCCTGTACCGCATCGGCGAGTCGATGAACGCGTGTCTGAGCCCGGAGGACGTCGGCCAGCTCGTTCTCCGGGAGAGCTGCAAAATCCTTCGGGCAACCTCCGGTCGGATCGTGCTCGACGACGGCGTGACGCTCGGGACTCGGCCGGAGGTCGTTGAGTCCGAACTCCAGGTTCCCATCGAGAACGCTCACGGACACCTCGGCGTCGTGACGATCTTCAACAAGCGCAACGGGTTCTTCACGGCGGCCGACGAGAAGCTGATTCGGGCGGTCGCGCGCCAGGCCGGGATTGCACTCGAGAACAATCGGCTGATTCAGGGCCTGCTCGCAAAGAACCGGGAACTCGAGCGGCTCAACGAAGAACTCAAGGCCGTCGATCAGATGAAGAGCGACTTCGTCAGCAACGTCAGCCACGAGTTGCGCACGCCGTTGGCCAGCATCAAGGGATTCGCCGCGACGATTCTGGCGGACGACGAGATGCCACCGGAGATTCAGCGCGAATTCGTGGGCATCATCAACGACGAATCAGACAAGCTGAGCGTCATCATCAACGACATTCTGGACATCTCCAAGATGATGTCCGGCCACATGAAGTTCGACGTGCGGCCGGCGCCGCTCGAGTCGGTCGTCTATGACGTCGTCAAGCTTCTGAACATGCTCGCCGAGCGCAAGGGGTTGGCGCTGACGTTCGATCTCATCGACCCCGCGATGATCCTGATGGACTCGACCCGCATCTCGCAGGTCCTGAAGAACCTGGTGGGCAACGCGATCAAGTTCACGGATACGGGCGGGGTTCGCCTGACGCAGTGGCTCGAGGGGGATCACGTCTGTCTCGCGGTCGAGGACACCGGGGAGGGCATCCCCGAAGACCACCTGCCCTACATCTTCGAGAAGTTCTATCGCGTCGAGAACGTGGTACATACCAAGGAAGGAACCGGTCTGGGTCTGGCCCTCGTGCGCACCATCGTCGATCACCACCACGGCACCATCGACGTTCGCAGCCGACCGGGTGAGGGGAGCACGTTCACGGTGAGGCTGC
The DNA here is from genome assembly GCA_023150895.1 of Myxococcota bacterium. Classification (GTDB taxonomy): domain Bacteria; phylum Myxococcota_A; class Bradymonadia; order UBA7976; family UBA1532; genus CAINDO01. Next base: position 5,723 of record JAKLJY010000032.1, read on the forward strand.
CGCTGGCCTTGCCGCCTGGTGACGCGGAGGTTTCGCGTGCAGAAGCGCATCCTGATCGTTGACGACGACGCCCACATTCGTTTGTTGCTGCGCCGCACGCTCGAGGAACTCGAACTCGAGGGGGTCCTGATCGACGTCGCGGAAGACGGCGTCGAGGGCCTCGAGAAGGCTCGGGCCCTCAAGCCCGACCTGATCTTTCTGGACGTCATGATGCCCCGCATGAACGGCATGGACATGTGCCGAGCCGTTCGCCGCGATCCGGAGCTGGTGGCGACGCACGTCGTGATCCTCACGGCCCGCGGCCAGACGATGCCGCCGCTGGACCTGGCGCATGGCCCGCACGAGTTCCTGACCAAGCCCTTCGACCCCGACCACATCATCGCCCGCGCCGCCGAGGTGCTGTCCATCGACCTCGACCTCGGGTTCTAGGGGCGACGGCGTGGCCCTCTGGGTCCTCTTGCTGGTCGGCGTGGCGGCGCCGGCCGTGGCGACGTACATCGTCCACCCGCTGCTCGTCTCCGCCGGTCTCCCGCCCGACCTCTCGGCCGCCCTGTTGCTGGCCGTCGGCGCCGTCATCTGCCTGGTCGTCGTGATGGCGACCCGGGCGCGGAGTCGGGCGCGGATCGCCGCCGCCGCGAAGGTCTGGGAGGAGATGGCGCGCGGGCGTCCGGTGCAGGACCTGCCCGAGGGGTTCGCGCCGCTCTGGGCTCAGATGCGAACGGTGCTCGCGCAGCTCGAGGTCGCCGGACAGGCGCTCGACGAGCGGCAGTCCATGCAGGACGTCATCGACTCCATGCCGGACTCCCTGGTGGTGCTCGACGCGAACGGCGTCGTCGAGCTCTGCAACCGGACGTTTGCCCAACGCACGAGCTACGAGAGCCCGGCCGAAGTCGTGGGGACCGGTCTCGAGGGCCTCGTCGGCGAGGCCCGACCGGCCTGGTATGCGACGGTCATCGATACCGGCGAACTCGTCGCGCAGGATGTCCGTTTCCGGACGAAGACGGGCTCGGCCATCACGCTGAAGACGTCCGGTCAGGTGCGGGGCGACGGCACGGGGGTCGTCCTCGTCGCCCGAGACAACCTCGAGGTCTCGAGGTTGACCTCGGAGCTCCAGCGGGCCGCCGAGCGCCTCGAGGACTCGGAGCGCTTCTTCCAGGATCTCTTCGATGCGATGGAGGACCCGATCACGGTCCTCTCCCCCCAGTACGAGATCCTCCAGGCGAACCGGCAAGCCCGCCTCGTCTTCGGGAAGGACCTGATCGGGCGCCGTTGCTATCGGGCGTTCCGCATGCGCGAGGAGCCCTGTGCAGACTGCCCCGCACGCGAGACGTTCCTCCTGCACCACAGCACGAGCGTCGAGCACCGCATCTTCGGCAATGCCATCACGCGCATCAGCACGTACCCGCTGCTCGGCAAGGATGGGCAGCTCCACGCCGTCATCAACCACAAACGGGACGTCACGAAGGAGCGGCAGCTCGAGGACCTCAAAGCCGGGTTCCTGGCGGCCGTGAGCCACGAGCTCCGCACCCCCCTGACGTCGCTGATGGGCTTCAACAAGCTCAACCTGCGTCGCCTGGTCCGGCACGTGCGACCGCACCTCGCCGAGGCGCCCGAAGAGGCGCGGACCGCGCTCCAGAAAGTGCTCTCGGACATGGAGGTCATGGCCTCCGAAGGCGAGCGCCTCGGTCGATTGGTCAACGACGTGCTCGACCTCTCCAAGCTCGAGGCCGGCAAGCTCCGTCTCAACTTCGAGACGATCGACGTGCCCGCGATCGTGGCCGGGGCCGTGCAGGCGACGTCGACGCTATACCAGGGCCGACACCTGCTCGTCGTTCCGGATCTGCCCGAGGTCTGTCCCGAAGGCTGGGGCGATCGCGATCGTCTCTCGCAGGTCGTGGTGAACCTCGTCAGCAACGCCATCAAGTACACCGAGCGGGGGGAGATCCGCATTGCCGTGTCGGTTGGACACGAGGAGCTGACGGTCTCCGTGCGGGACGCGGGCGCGGGCATCCCCCCGGACGAGGTCCCGCGCATCTTCGAGCGTTTCCGGCAGGCCGGCGACGCCCAGAAGGGCCGCCCAGCGGGGACGGGACTCGGCCTGCCGATCTGCAAGGAGCTCGTCCACCTTCATCGGGGCCGCATCTGGGTCGAGAGTACCCTCGGCCTCGGCTCGACGTTCTCTTTCACGGTCCGCCGCGCGGACGCCGTGGATCCGGCCGAGCGCTCCCTCGATCTGCGCGGGCCGTCGTCGCTCAACGGCTGACGCGGCCAAGGGAGACCATTGCCCGGTGCGGTGATCTGTCCTAGATTGCCCCGACCCCGTTGCGCCACCAGGAGAGCATGGCCGAGAAACGCGATGAACCGCCAGGCGCCTTCGACTTCGACGAGGGTGACCTCGCCGGTGCCCAGACCCTCCCCGGGGCGCTGGTCTGCCCGGCCTGCAACGGCATGTCGACGGGTCAGTTCTGCAACGGCTGCGGCTACGAGCTCGTCCCCCCGACGACGCCGCCGACGCTCTTTCCCCCCGTCGGCGCCCGCATCGACGGCGGGGGGGGACGAGGCGTGGTGCTGCGCGTGCCGCTTCCGAGCGGCCCGGGGGCGGCTCGGTTCCTCGGCATGGACGATGAACTCGGACGCTACGAGGTCCTGGTCACGCCAAAGGCCGCCGATCGGGAACGCGGGGTTCTCGCCCGCCGGACCGAGGCGCGCGCGCTGCTCGGTGGGTACGCGCTGACGCCGGCCTGGGCGGCCGATCAAGGCCCGCTTCGGTACACGGTGACGCGCCTCCCGGACGCCCCGAGCCTCGCCGACGGTCTCGCGGCGTTGCTCGCCGACCGCCACGGCGCGGACGTGGTCGAAGGCGTCCGCCGGTGGATCGTCCCTTTGACGGCCTTCCTCGCGGGGCAGCACGCCGAGGGTCGTTTCTTCGGACTGCTCGATCCGGCGGAGATTCTCATCGACGCGGACGGCACCCTCACGTTCCGTGAGCCCGCGCACCCGCGCGAGTTCTCGGAGGCACCGCTCGCCCCCGGTCGTCGCCGGGGACCCCGCGGATTCACCGCGCCGGAGGTCCAGGGACACTGCGGCGGCTGGCTGGGACCACGGACGGACGTCTTCTTCGCAGGCGTGTCGCTCTACCTCGCGTTGACCCGCATCGCGCCCCTCGCCGAAGCGGGCCTTTCGGGCGAACGCTTGCCGCCGCCCCAGGTCTACGCACCGGACATCCCGCCGGCGCTCGCGGCGGTCGCCCGCCGGGCCACGTCGCCGCTGCCCGAACGCCGCTATCCCGACGCGCGCGCGCTGCACGACGCGCTGCTGGCGGCCGTCGACAACACGCTGGCCCGTCGGAACGTCCGCCCGCAGAAGCTTCAGCTCGACATCGGCCACGAGCTGCACGTCGGCGTCCTGAAGGGCCAGTACAGCCCGCTCAATCAGGACGATCTCTTCCTCGCCTACGACGCCCCGTCGGGCATCGGGCTCTTCGTGATCGGAGACGGTGTCAGTATCAGCGAGTACGGTTCGGGGGACATGGCGAGCGCCTGTGTCCGCGCGGAGGCCGTCGAGCTCTGGCGCACGATCAGCGGCCAGAACGACCTCGTCGATGGGACGACCGATCCGGGCATTGCCGAGGCGGTGACCCTGCCGGGACTGCCGAGACGGCCGCAGCTCCCCGACGACCGTGGACGCCGCCGCCAGCTTGTCGTCGACATGCTCGACGCGGCGAACCGCCGCATCGCAGACCTCGTCCACAGCGAGATGCCCCGATTCCCGGGTCCGCCCGAGGGCATCATGGCTTCGACCGCCGTGGGCGCCATCGTCGACGGCAACGCCGTCACGCTCTTCTCCATCGGCGATAGCCGCGCTTACCTCATCCGAGGCGGCACCATCGCGTCGCTCATGATCGACGACGACCTGACGACACAACTGTTGCGGCTCGGCCGTGCGCCCTCCGTCGCGCGACAGGTGCCTGCGGGGGGCGCCCTCATTCGCTGTGTCGGCGAGTTCGAGAAGGGGGACGACGAGCGTCTCATCCCCGTACCGCTCCAGCCCGGTTTTCGTGAACTCAGCGTCCTGCCTGGAGACTGGCTCGTGCTCTGCTCCGACGGCATCCCGGACTACGGCGGCATCGACGAGGAAGAGGCGGAGGAGAACATCCGCCGGGCCGTCGAGTCCGCCCCGGGCGCGCCCTGGGCCGCGTTCGAGCTCATGGTTCTCGCCAATCGAGGCGGCGGCGGCGACAACATCAGCTGCATCGTCCTGCACTTTCTGTCATCCGCGGCGATGATCGTGGAGACGGATCCCGCCCTGGCCGTCGGTGGGAGTGCCGCACCATGATCCGCAAGCCCGTGCGCCTCGACCTCGACGTGGTCGTCGAGCCCGGCGCCACGCCCGTCACAGACGGTGAAGTCGAAATCACGGCTCTCTGCCGTCTGCGGCTGGAGGCCAGCCCCGAGGCCAGTCCGGCACCGCTCGACCTGGCCGTCCTCCCCCTCGGGCCGGGGCTCGTCAACGCGGCGCCCGTCACCCGGGCGCTCGAACGCCTTCGCCCGGGGGATCGTCTCTGCCTGCCGCGGAGCGCCCCGATCACGCTCGAGCAGGGGGACACGCCGGCGAGCCTGGCCAGCCGTCTCGAGGCCGCTTTTGCGTCGCCGTTCGACACGGCGGCCGAAGCGCTGACCTACGGTCGTGAAGCCCTCGGAGTGGACCGGCGACCGGAGGCCGCGCAGCGCCTCTTGCTCGTCGCGCAGTCGCCCGTGGTCGAAGCGATGGAACCCCTGCTCGGCGTGGCCAGCGCCCTGACCGACCGGCATCTCGGGCTCGACGTCGTCACCACTTCGTCGGCGATGGACCTCGGGCTCATGATCCGTCTCGCCAATCTCGGCGGGGGCGAGGTGCACTTCGTGGACTCGGCGGCGGCGCTCGAGGAGGCCGTGCGCCAGCGCCTGGAGCGCCTGACGCAGCAGTTCCTCGTGGACGTTCGGTTGTCGCTGGAGTTCGTCCCCGGCGTCACCCCGGGTCGAATGTATCGGGTCACGCCGACGCCCATCTTCCTGGGGAACGTTCGGCTGACGCCGACGGACCGTCGGCTCGTTCTGGATCCGGGGCCCATCGCCCCCGGCCACGAACCCGCCTTCCTCCTGACCTTGACCGTTCCCCGCCGACGTCTCGGCCACTACCGCCTCGTAGACGTCGTCGCGCGGCACCGGACGCCGCACCGCGCCGTCACCGTCGCACAGGCGAGCATCATGCACCGCGTGACGGACGACCCGCTCGAAGCCGGCTGGGTAGAGGCCGGTGTCGTGGCGGCGCGGGATCGCGCGGAGCCGGCGGGGTGGGTCGAGGAGGCCGCCCGGGCGTTCCTGGAGGGCGATCACCGCCGGGTCGCAAACACCCTGGAGCGCCTTGCCCGTCGCATGCTCGAGGTCGGACGCCAGGCCGATGCCCACGTGGCCGGCGATTGCCGCACGCGGTACCTGCGGACCGGTCACCTCGACCGCAACGATCTGAACCGGCTCCGGCGCATCGTCGGCCTGGCCTGAGCCGCGGTCGAAACGAAGACGAGGCCGCAGGGCCCGGGCGGACGCTGCCCGGAACGCGACCTCAGCCGCCCGCGGCCTTGGACGCCGGCGCCGAGGGCTCGGCCGGCGCCGGGAAGGCCTCGGTGTTGATCTGGACGGAGGGATCCTTGCCCGGCTCGGGCAAGGAGACGGCGAGACCGCTGCTGGCGGTCATCTGCCGCGCCTGGGCGCGGTAGCGAGGGGTGCCGATCAGCGTGGCCTGCCACGGCCCGAGGAGGGCCTCCTGGCGGTCCTGCCGCAGGCGCTGGACGTAGTCGCTCTTGCGCTCGGCAAAGTCGGCGTCCGACGGATCCTTGCGGGCCTTCAGTTTGACGATGACGAACTTGCCGTCGATTTCGAAGACCTGCTCGACGAGGGGCTTGTCCATCGTCAGCGTGGGCAGAAGCGCGGCGAGCGCCTTGGACTTGCCGATGATGGGGTCGAACGAGAGGCGGTCCTCGTTGAGCTCGCCGGTCTCCGGTGCGGTCGGGGCCGCGGGCGGCGCGCTCTCGGCGCCCTCGGACGCGGGGGCGGGCGGGGGCGTCGGTCCGTGGAGAATCTCGGCGAACGACTTCCCGGCCTTGGCATCCGCGAGGGCGGCCTCCGCCTTGGCCCGGGCCTGGGCCGCGCGCTTGGCGTCGGCGGCCAGGATGAGGGCGATGTCGCTCTTCACCTCGTCGAGGGTCTTCTTGACCGGCGGCCGGATCTCTTCGGCACGGGCGAACCAGAAACCGAAGGCCGCCTCCTGAACGTCCGAGACCTGCCCGGCCTCGAGCTTCGCGAAGACGTCGTAGTTCTCGGGGGAGGTGTTCTCGCGGCTCTGCCAGCCCATGTCGCCGCCGTCGTCCTTGAACGAGTCCTCGGATTTCTCGCGGGCGAGGGCCGCGAAGTCGGCCCCGGGCGCGCGCGCGGCGGCCAGGAGCTCGTCGATCTTCTTGCGGGCCTCGGCCTTGTTGGCTTCCGTCTTGGCGGCGTCGGCGTCCTTGGCCACCTTGATGGTGATCCGCCGGACCTTGATTTCCTTGTCGCGGTCGTACTGCGCCTTGTTGTCGTCGTAGTACTTCTGGATGCGGGCCTTGTTCTCGGCCACTTCGGCCCAGGCGGCGGCTTCCGCGGCGCTCATGACCGGCGCATCGGCCGGCACGGCGACGTCCGACGGGTCGAACGAGAGGTACTCGAGGTTCCAGGTGCGCTCCGCGCGGTCGAACGCGGCGCGGACCTCGGCGTCGGCGACCTGCACCTGGTGGCCGAGGAACTCCAGATACTTCTTGATGAGGAGTTCACGCGCGACCAGCTTCCGGTACTCCTCCGGCGTCGTGCCCAGGGCCTGGTGGACCCAGTCGACCCAACGGTCGTAGTCGAAGCTGCCGTCGCGCTTGCCGTAGGCCGGGAAGTCGTCGTTGGCGTCCTTCTTGACGATGTGGCGCGTGACGTCCTTCTCGCTGACGGCGAGGCCGAACGCCGCGGCCCGCTGTGCAACGGCATACTGATCGATGAGCATCAGCAGACTGTCGCGACGGAGCGCGTCGAGGGAAGCATCGTCGCGGTCCCGGGTGTTGAGCACCCGGCGGACCATGACCTCGACCTCCTGCTGCGTGATCTCCTCGCCACCGACCGACGCGGCCCAGCCGGCCCGATGCGCAGTGCCGCGCGCCGGGTTGCAGCCGTCGCTCTGCGGGCCGAAGAAGAAGATGAAGACGAAGATCAGGATGCCGAACAGGAGGTAGATGACGAAGTTCTGAGACTTCTCCCGGAGGTCGCTAATCATGAAGACTGCCTGATGCCTGGAAGGTTCGTGGCGGAACGGGCGGGATTCGAGAACGCGGCATCCTAGAGCACCCCCCCCCCATGGTCAACCCCCATCCCCCTTTCGGGTTGCCGTCGGGGGAGCGGTCTGGTATAGAACCGCGCGCTTCGGAGACCCGCTTTCTCCGACCGGCCGCCCTCTTCCCGCCCCGTACCGAGGAGAGCTGTGCTCTTCGACTACATCTACGGCATGTTCAGCAACGATCTGGCCATCGACCTCGGGACGGCCAATACGCTGATCTATGCGCGCGGCAAAGGCATCGTCTCCTGCGAGCCTTCCGTCGTAGCCGTCAAGAAGGACACCCGGGGGGTCCGCCGCGTCCTGGCCGTCGGGCGAGAGGCCAAGGAGATGCTCGGGCGGACGCCCGGCTCGATCGTCGCCATCCGCCCCATGAAAGACGGCGTCATCGCCGATTTCGACGTCACGGAGGCGATGATCCGCTACTTCATCACCCGGGCGCATCAGCGTACGACGCTGGTCAAACCGCGGGTGATCATCGGGGTGCCGTTCGGCATCACCGAGGTCGAGAAGCGCGCCGTCAAGGAGTCCGCGCAGATCGCCGGCGCGCGCGAAGTCTACCTGATCGAAGAGCCCATCGCGGCCGCCATCGGCGCGGGACTGCCCATCACCGAGCCGTCGGGCAACATGATCGTCGACATCGGGGGGGGCACGACCGAGGTCGCGGTGATCTCCCTCTCCGGCATCGTTTACTCGCGATCCGTGCGGGTGGGTGGCGACAAGATGGACGAGGCGATCGTCCAGCACATGAAGCGCAAGTACAACCTCCTCATCGGTGAGCCCACCGCCGAGAAGATCAAGATTCACATCGGCAACGCCTTCAACACCGGCGAGGCCTCCGCGATGGAGGTCAAGGGACGCGATCTCGTCGCCGGGTTGCCGAAGACGCTGACGATCACCGCCGAGGAGATCCGCGAAGCCCTCCAGGAGCCGGTCAACCAGATCGTCGAGGCCGTCCGCACGGCGCTCGAGCGCACGCCCCCCGAGCTCTCCGCGGACATCGTGGACAAGGGCATCGTGCTCGCCGGCGGGGGCGCGCTCCTGAAAGGGCTCGACATGCTCCTGCGGGAGGAGACCGGCTTGCCGGTCATGATCGCCGACGACCCGCTTTCCGCGGTCGTGCTCGGCTGCGGCAAGGCGCTCGACGAGATCTCGCTCCTCAAGAGTGTGGCGATCGAAGCGTAACGGGACGTGCGACGCCCCACCTCGCCGCGTCGTCCCCTCCTGGTCGGGGGCCTTCTGCTGACGCTCTCCGTCGTGTTGCTGTTCCTCGATCGCGAGGGCAGTGCGCCGGGGCCGGTCGGCCGGGCGGTTTCTCGCCTCGTCGGCCCGTTGCACGTCGGCGTGACCCGCGCCGGGCGCTCCGTACGGGCGCTGCGACAGGACTATCTCGCCCTGACGGACGTCCGCGCGCAGAACGTCGCGCTCGCCGCCGAGGTTCAGCGCCTGAAGACGGAGCAGGCCGAGGTCGAGGGGCTCCGTGCCGAGAACGAACGTCTGCGGGGGCTGCTCGAGCTCGCCGACGCGCGCAAGGATCTTCGCCTGCGGGCCGCTCGGGTCACGGCGCGCGCCGTCAGCCCTTACTTCCGCGTCCTCAAGGTCACGCTCGATGTCGGCGAGGAGGTCGTCCGACCGGGGATGCCCGTCGTGGCGCCGGGCGGCCTCGTCGGTCAGCTCCGCACGGTGTCGGATACCGCGTGCGAGGTCTTGCTCGTGACCGATCCCCGCAGCGCAATCGACGTCGTGCTCGAGACGAGCCGGGCCCGGGGCCTCGCGGTCGGTACGGGCGAGCCGGACCGTTACGCCGCGCGCCTCGAGTACCTGCAGCGCAACGACGAGAGCGCCGTCGGCGAGCGCGTCGTCACGACCGGCGACGACGGCCGCTATCCGCGGGGCCTCCCGGTCGGTCGTGTCACCACCTTGAAGGCGCAGGCGCACGGGCTCTTCCAGGAGGCAGAGCTCGAACCGCTCGTCGACCTTTCGGCGCTCGAAGAGGTCTTCGTCGTTCTCGGTCCGACCGGCCTGACCGCCGATGGGAAGGAGCTGGAACGTCCCGAGAAGCCGGCGCCCGCCTCTGCGCTGCCGCCGGGCGCCCCGCCGACACGGAGTGCACCATGAGCTTTCTCCTGGCGCTGCTGGCCGGACTCGTCGCGCTGTGCGGAGACCTCTTCGTGCGCGAGGCGTTTTCGACCGAGACCTGGTCGCCCGACTTCTTCGTCGTCGTCGTGCTCTGGCTCGGCACGACGCGGTCGTGGACGGAAGGCGCGGTCATCGCAGCCGTCCTCGGGGTCGCGGCAGACGGCTTCGCCTCGAGCCCGCTCGGGATGCACATGCTCCACGGTTTGCTGCTCTTCTACCTGTCGCGGGCCATCTCGAGCCGGGTGCTCTTTCAGGGCTTTCTCGGCCGCCTCTTGCTCGGGCTCGTCGGCGGGCTTGCGAGCGTCTTCCTGTTGGCGGCGATCAGTCGGTTGTTGCTGGGGGATGCGCGCCTGGCCGTCCGCGTGACGCAGCTCATCCTGCCGCGCATCGCCGTCGTCGTGGCCATCGTCCCGCTGGCGTTCCCCGTGCTCGACCGGCTGGAAGCGCTCTTCGTCCGGCAGCCCGAGCGCGATCTGATGTAGGCGCGGCGCTGCGGCGATCCGGTACGGGGTCGCCGGGCATGGGGGTTGGCCATCCCCCGCGCATCTGCTAACGTCGCTCGGCTCAACGCGCCCCGACGGACGGGGCTCTGCGCGAAAATCGTCAATCATGTCGGATGTTTACCTCGATTCATCGGCGATCGGTTACCGTCTGCGCGCACGGCGCCTGATGGTGGTCGTGGTGCTGGTATTCGTGGTGTTCATCGGGCGGCTCGTCCAACTGCAGATTGTCGAGGGCGACGAACTCGCGCAGGCGTCCGAGAACAACTTCATCCGGACGGAGGTCCTGCCGGCGGACCGCGGTGCGATCTTCGATCGCCAACTGCGGCCCCTGGCGGTCAATCGACCCGCGTTCGACCTCTACGTGACGCCCGCGCGGGTCAAGAAGCTCTCGGCGCTGCTCGAGGGCCTCCGGGAGGTCCTCGGTCTCGACGAGCTCGATCTCGACCGCCTGCGCGAGAAGCTCGATCAGCCCCGCGGGATCGCGCGTTATCAGCCCGTGCGGGTGCGGCGCGACATCGACCGCGAGTCCGTGGCCCGTGCCGAGGCGCTGCGGGCGCAGGTCGACGGCATCTCCATCCGCGTCGAGCAGCAACGCGCCTATCCGCAGGGCGAGGTCGGCGCGCACCTCGTCGGGTATCTGGGACGGCCCCGCGCGGAGGAGGTCGCCGCGGGCGATCCGATGCGCTTCCGTGAGGGGGCGATGGTGGGACGCGCGGGCCTCGAGCAGCGCTTCGAGGACACGCTCGCCGGGCGCAACGGGCTCGAGCGCTTCGTCGTCAACGCCCGAGGGGCACGCGCGGCGGACCAGCGGGCGCTCGGGGCCGTCGACGACGTCGTCCGGGAGCAACCCGTGCCGGGCAGCGACCTCGTCCTGACCGTCGACACGGAGGTCCAAGCGCTGCTGCTTCAGGCGCTTTCGCGCTTCGAGTCCGGCGCGATCGTCGCGGTCGATCCGCGGGACGGCTCCGTGCTCGGCATCGTCTCGAAGCCCACGTTCGATCCGAACATGTGGTCCGGGCGACTGCCCCCGGAAGTCAAACAGGCGGTCGACGAGAACCCGTACAAGCCGATGATCGACAAGTCGGTCCACTCGTTCTTTCCGGGCTCCGTCTACAAGGTCGTGACCGCACTCGCGGGCCTCGAAGAGAACGTGATCGACGCGGACACCGAGGTCGACAGCCCCGGCTCGTACGAGTTCGGCAACCGAATCTTCCACTGCCACAAGCTCTCCGGCCACGGTCACCTCGACCTGACCGGGGCCATCGCCGCGTCCGCCGACGTCTACTTCTACAAGCTCGGCGAGCGTCTGGGCATCGACACCCTGGCGACCTACGCCACCCGGTTCGGCTTCGGCCTCAAGACGAGCCTGCGCATCAACGGCGAGTCGCCGGGCATCGTGCCGACCCGGGCCTGGCACGACGAGCACACACCGGGGGGCTACCAGTTCGGCCTCGCGCTCTCCACCGCCATCGGGCAGGGCGACGTCCGTACGACCCCGCTTCAGATGGCGATGGCCTACGCGGCGCTGGCCAACGGGGGGACGCTCTTCGCGCCCCGCATCGTCGACCGTGTGCAGGCGCCCGATGGCAAGGTGCTTCAGAAGATGGCCCCCCAGGTCGTGGGTACGCTGGGGGCCCGCCCCGATCACCTCGCGTCCATCGTCGCCGGTCTCGAGCGCACGGTCGCCGACACCGAAATCGGCACCGGGACGCTCGCCGCGGTCCCGTATGGCCGGATTGCCGGCAAGACGGGCACCGCGCAGGTGCGGGACATCATCCGGGCGCGCTTCGTCGACAAGGTGAAGGACTTCCGCGATCGCGATCACGCCTGGTTCGCCGGATTCGCCCCCGTCGAGTCGCCGCGCATCGTGGTCGTGGTCTTCCTCGAGCACGGTGGCGCCGGCGGCAAGGAAGCGGCGCCCGTCGCCCGGGCGGTCATCGAGGGCTACCACCAGCGGATCGAGCCCATCTTCAACACGGCCGCCGCCAACGACGTTCGCACGCCGTCCCGGCGAAGGGGCGGGCCGTGACGCGCGCGATGGCCGGGGTTGCGCGGCTGGATTGGTCGCTCGTCGTCCTCGTGCTGCTGATCGGCGCGGTCGGCGTGTTCAATCTGCAGTCGACGAGCCTGTCGACGGGCAGCAACATCCACCTTCGGCAGCTCTACTGGCTGGTCCTGGGCGGCATCGTCATGGTGGTCACGGCGGCCGTCGACTACCGGCACCTCGACCGCTTTTCCCCGTTTCTCTACGGGTTCGCCGTCCTGATGCTCGCCCTGGTCCTCGGCATCGGGAAGGAGGTCAACGGCTCTCGGCGCTGGTTCGACCTCGGCCCGTTTTCGGTCCAGCCCTCGGAACTCTCGAAGATCGCCGTGATCGCGGCGCTGGCGAGCTGGTTCAATCGCGTCCCGCGCCCGGCGGGGTACACCCTGCGAGATCTTCTGCCCGTCGCAGGCATTCTGGGCGTGCCCATGTTCCTGATCCTCCAGGAGCCCGACCTCGGCCACACGCTCATGCTGCTGTTCATCGCGTTTTCGATGCTCGCCTACGAGCGTTTCGACCGGAAGGCGCTGCTGACGCTCGTCACGGCTGCCCTCGTCGCCGTCCCGGTCATGTGGCGGTTCGTGCTGCGGGACTATCAGAAGGACCGCATTCTGACGCTGCTCGACGGTGACGTGGATCGCCTCGGGACCGGGTGGCACGCCCTCCAGGCCCGAGTCGCCGTGGGCAGCGGTGGCCTCTTCGGCAAAGGGCACGGCATGGGGACGCAGGTGGCGGGCGGTTTCCTGCCCGAGAACCACACGGACTTCGTCTTCGCGAATCTCTCCGAGGAACACGGCCTCATCGGCGCGGGCCTGCTGCTCTTCCTCTATCTCCTGCTGGTCCTGGGCGCGCTGCGCGTGGCGTCGAACGCGCGCGACAAGTTCGGCGGTCACGTCGCGGTCGGCGTGGCCGCGCTGATCTTCTGGCAGGTCTTCATGAACATCGGCATGGTGCTCAACCTCTTGCCGGTGACCGGCGTGACGCTGCCGTTGCTGAGTTACGGCGGCTCATCGGTCCTCACCGTGATGGTGGCCATCGGCCTGCTGGTGAACATCAATCTGAGACGCACCGTTTTCTGACCGACGAGAATCTCGATCACGCACCCCGAAGCGGCCGCCGACGGCGGCCTCGAAAACCATCGAACAGGAGATCCGATCCCCATGGCTGGCGCGTACATCACCGTGAATGATTCGAACTTCGAGAGCGACGTCGTCCAGAGCGACCTGCCCGTGCTCGTCGACTTCTGGGCGCCCTGGTGTGGCCCGTGCCGGGCCATCGCGCCGCATGTCGAGGCACTCTCCAACGAGCTGCAGGGCAAGGCCCGGGTCGCGAAGTGCAACGTCGACGAGTCGCCGCAGGTCGCCATGAAATACGGCATCCGCAGCATCCCGACGTTGCTCGTCTTCAAGGGTGGACAGGTCGTCAAGCAGCGGGTCGGCGCCCCCTCGTCGAACGTCAAAGCCACGATCGCCGAAATGGTCACCTCCGTCGCCTGACCCGCCTTCGCGTCCGCTGAACCCGCGCACGGGGTGACCCGCCATGCAAGCCCTCGTTCCCGCCGGCGTCGGCCTCTTCGCCGGGAGCACCGCCGCCTATCTGGCCGCCCTCTGGACGTCGAAACCCGGCGTGCTGCGGGCCGCGCACGTCCTTCTTGCCCTGACGGTGCTGCTGTGGCTGGGCATTCTGGCGGCGAGCGTCCCGCACCTGGCCGAGGGCGGGATCACCCGATTCTACCTCGGGGGCTCGGCCATCGGGCTCAGCGGCCTCTACCTGGTCCTCGTCCGCCGCTACCCCATCGCGGGGCTCGGCAGTTTCGTCTCGGCGCTCGCCACGCTGCTCGCCGTCTTCGCGATGTTCGCCCAGCGGCAGAACGTCACGGATCCGACGCTGGTGGACTGGCTTCTGCGCGTTCACATCGGCCTGGCTTTCGTCGGTGTGACGGCGTTCGCCTTCTCGACCGCTTTGTCGACGGTCTACCTGATGCAAGCCCGGATGCTGAAGCAGAAGGCGAAGACCGAGCTCAGGCGGCGCCTCCCGCCGCTCGACGTCCTCGACCGTCTCGCGTTGCGGGGCATCGTCGTCGGTTTCCCGTTCTACACGGTCGCCCTCCTGCTCGGCAGCGCGCAGGCCATCCGCACGGAGCACGTCCGGAGCTCGTACGTCTTGGCGATCATCTCGTGGGTCATCTACGGGGTGGTCCTGCAGGCGCGCCTGACGGCGGGCTGGCGGGGTCGCCGAGCCGCGATTCTGACGATCTTCGGGCTCGTCCTGGCCCTCAGTGTCGTCGCTCAGTACGGATTCAGGAGCGTCTGATCCCCATGGAGCTCCTGGTTCTCGGGTTGAGTCACAAGACCGCCCCCGTCGCGATTCGAGAGAAGTTCGCCATTGGTGAAGAGGCCCTCCCGCAGGCCGCCGAACGCGCCCGGGCCGTGACCGGCTGCAAGGAGACCTTTCTGGTTTCGACGTGCAACCGCGTCGAGCTCTATGCGGCCTGCGACGACGCGTCGGCGGTCGAAGACGCCCTCGGGGCGGTCATGGCCGAGGTGGGGGGCGCGACGCCGGGGCTCGTCCGGCCGCACCTCTACGCGCACATGGGGCCCCTGGCGGTTCGTCACCTGTTCCGCGTGGCGTCGAGCCTGGACAGCCTCGTCGTCGGCGAGCCGCAGGTCCTCGGGCAGCTCAAGGCCGCTTACGAGAGCTGCCGCAAGGGCGGGCAGACGGGGCCGACCCTCCATCGCGCGATGGAGCGCGCGTTTGCCGTCGCGAAGAAGGTCCGCTCCGAGACCGGCATCGGCCGGAACGCCGTCTCCGTCAGCTCGGTGGCGGCCGATCTGGCGCGTCAGATTTTTGGCGAGCTTTCCGCCTGCTCGGTCCTCCTCGTCGGTGCGGGCAAGATGGGTGAGCTCGCCGCGCGCCACTTCAAAGCGCACGGCACCCGCGACCTCTTCGTCGCCAACCGCAATTTCGACCGCGCGCGCGCGCTGGCCGAGACGCTCGGGGGGCACCCGCGCGGCCTCGACGAACTCGAGACGTTGTTGACGCACGCCGAGATCATCGTGACGTCGACCGGGGCGGCCAACCACATCATCACGACGGCGATGGTCAAGCGGGCCCTCAAGGCGCGCAAGTACCGCCCCATCTTCTTCATCGACATCGCCGTGCCGCGCAACATCGAGCCGGCGATCAACGGCCTCGACAACGTCTACCTCTACGATGTCGACGATCTCTCGGTGATCGCGAACGAGAACCTCGCGTCCCGAAAGCGGGAGGCCGAAGCCGCCGAAGCCCTCGTCGCCAGTGAAGCCGAGCGGTTCCTGCGAGACCTGGCCGGCGGGGCGGTGACGCCCACGCTGCAGGCGTTGCGGCGAAAGGCCGACGACCTCAAGGCCGCCGAGCTCGAGCGTGCGATGCGCAAGCTCGGCGACCTCGACGAAAAACAGCGAAAGACCGTCGAGATGCTCGCGGACGGGGTGGTCAACAAGCTGCTCCACGAGGTCTTCACGGGGCTGAAGGACGCCGCGAAGACCGATCGCGGTGAAGAAATGGCGGACACCGTCCGCAAGCTATTCGGACTGGACGAGACCGGGAAATGACCGACAAACCCTTGAGAATTGGCACGCGTGGTTCCGCATTGGCGCTGTGGCAGGCGGATCACGTCGCCGCCGAGCTGGCGGAGGCCCACCCCGGGCTTCGGACGGAGAAGGTCCTCTTCAAGACGGCGGGCGACCGCTTTCTCGATCGCCCCCTCGCGGAGGTGGGCGGCAAGGGCCTGTTTACGAAAGAGCTCGAAGAGTCCTTGCTCGCCGGTGAGATCGACCTCGCCGTCCACAGCCTGAAGGACATGCCCACGACGTTGCCCGAGGGTCTCGTCCTCTCTACGATCCCGGTCCGGGCGGATGTCCGGGACTGCCTCGTCACGGTCCCGGGGGCGACCATCGACGCGCCCGCCATCGTGGGCACCGCCAGCCTGCGGCGAGCCTGTCTCGCACGTGCTCGATGGCCGAACGCCCACATCGAGGCAATCCGCGGCAATGTCGGGACCCGGCTCGACCGCGTTCACGCCGAGCCCCCGCGGCGGTGCGATGTCGTCGTCCTCGCGATGGCCGGGCTCCTGCGGCTCGAGCTGACGAAGCGCGAGGATCTCGAGTTCCGTCCCCTCAACCCCGAGCAGTGGATTCCGGCCGTCTCGCAAGGGGCGCTCGCCATCGAGACGCGTTCGGGGGACACCCGCATTCGCGACCTCCTCGCGGCCATTCACCACCCCGACACCGCGACGTGCGTCACCGCGGAGCGCGCGTTCCTGCGCGGGGTGGAAGGCGACTGTCGGGTCCCCGTCGGTGCGCACGCGACAATCGATCGGGGCACGATGCGCATTCGCGGGTTCATCGGAACCCCCGATGGGAGCGCCATGGTGGTCGATACGCTGATGGGGGCGCCGGGACCCGAGCTCGGCGAGACGCTCGCGACGCGACTCCTCGAAGCCGGCGGGCGCGAGATGCTGCGCGCGCTCCGCGCATGAGCCTGCCGCGCGCGCCCGGCATCGTCTATCTCGTCGGCGCGGGGCCCTGGGATCCGGGGCTCCTCACGCTCCGGGGTCGGGCCCTGCTCGAACGGGCCGACACGGTGGTCTACGACTATCTCGCGAACCCGGCGCTCCTCGCCTACGCGCCGTCGGCCAATCACATCCTGGTCGGCGAAGGTGCGAGCCGGCGGTCGCAGGACGAGATCAATCGTCTGCTCGTCGAACGCGGCCTTGCGGGCGAGGTGGTCGTGCGGCTCAAGGGGGGAGACCCCTTCGTCTTCGGCCGCGGCGGCGAGGAGGCCTTTGCGTTGGCGGCCGCCGGCGTCGCGTTCGAGGTCGTCCCCGGGGTGACCGCCGCGGTCGCGTGCGCGGCCTACGCGGGGATTCCGGTGACCCATCGTGCGTTTGGCTCGACGCTCGGGTTCGTGACCGGGCACGAACGTGCCGACGCCGAGGGAGGGCCCGTGGACTGGGCCGCGCTCGCACGGCTCAGCACCATCGTCCTGTACATGGGGGCGCGCCGCCTCGGGCAGGTCTGCGCCGCCTTGATCGGGGCGGGTCGCGCGCCGTCGACGCCGGTCGCGCTCGTCCGGTGGGGCACCCGGCCGGACCAGCGGACGCTGGTGACGACCCTCGGAGAGGCGGCCGCTGCGGTCGATGCGGCCGGCTTGACCCCGCCGATGATCGTCATCGTCGGCGAGGTCGTGACGTTGAGGCCCGCGGTCTCGTGGTACGAGCGCCGCGTCCTCCACGGGCTTCGCATCGCCATCACCCGCAGCGCCGGTCAGGCCGGGCCCCTCGCGGAGCGGCTCGAAGAGCTCGGCGCGGAGGTCGTGCCGTTTCCGACCATCGAGTTCGCGAAACCGGCCGACCCGGCTCCCCTCGAGGCCGCCCTGCGCGCACTCCCGACCTACGACTGGGTCATCTTCACGAGCGCGAACGGCGTCGACTTCGGCCTCGACGCACTCCGGGCGGCCGGCCTCGATCCGCGAGCCTTCGGTGCCGCCCGGATCGCTTGCATCGGCCCGGCGACGGCCCGGCGCCTCGAAGAGCGCGGGTTGCTCGCCGATCGGGTCCCCCCGACCTTCGTGGCCGAGGCGCTGCTGGAGACCTTCCTGGCCGACGGGGTTGCGGGCCGACGGTTTCTGCTGTTGCGGGCAGAAGTGGCCCGGGAGGTCCTGCCCGAGCAACTTCGCGCGGCAGGCGCCACGGTGGACGTGGTGACGACGTATCGTACCTGCCCGGCCACGGTCTCGCCGGAGACGGTCGAGCGTGTTGCGTCCGGCGGCGTCGATCTGGTCACCTTCACTGCCTCGTCGACGGTGCGCCACTTCTGCGAGCGCTTCGAGCCGAGCCAGCTCGCGGCGTTGCAGACCCGCACCGCGGCGGTGTGCATCGGCCCGGTCACGGCGGAGACGGCCCTCGCGGCGGGGTTCCGGATCGCGGTCACGGCGACGGAATTCACCATCCCTGGACTCGTCGACGCCCTGGCGGCGTGGCGTTCTGGTCGAGGCGCGAACGAAAACGGTTCTGCCTCCGCCTGAGAGGGTCTAGAGTCCGGGCCCTGGAGGGAGTCCAGGTGGGGGCTTATCTTACGCCCGCGAACGGCACCGTCGTGCGCGGGTTCCTCAAGGTCGGCGGGCGCGTGATCGTGGGACCCGTGCGTGGCGTGGGTGCCGACGGGGTCGACATCCAGACGGCGGATGCGCCGCGGTCCGAGCGCGGGACGCTCCGGTGCGCGGGCGCGCCGGGTGCTCCGGTCGTCTCGTGGGACGCAGATCTCGAGCGTCTCGATGGTGTGCTGCGGGTCGCCTGGCCGGACGCGGGGGCTGCGGGCGTCTGGCCCGCACTGCGGCGGCTGATGGGGCTCGGGGCGGACGTGGCCCTGCCAGGGGCGATGCTGGAGGGGAGCGCGGATGCGGAGGAGCTCCCGTCCTCCGTGCCTTCGGAGCCGGGCAGCATGGCGCCCCGCGCCGCCGATGCCCCGTCGATGGCCCCGGGGGGCTGGCCGGTGGCGACCCTGGAGACGCTGCAGGCCGCCCGGGCGGGCAACACCCGGGGCGTGCGGACGCCCGTTCTGCACGTGCCTCCGCGTGCGCTGGCTGCGGCCCTTCAGCGGTCGCCGGGCGAACTGTCGCCGATGATCGAAATCGAGGGCGCGACCGGACTTCGTCCCCGGGACGTCGTGGCCGCCCGCGTGGCGCTCGCCGACGTCACGCTCTACCTCGAGGGCACCGTGGTCACGGCCCGGGGCAGCCGTGCGCGGCTCCGGCTGGCCATCCCGACGGAGGGCGCGCGGGCAGCCCTGGAGCAGGCCCGGTGAGCGCGACCGCCCCCAGCGCCCTCGTCGCGCTCGCCGTGGGCGAGACGCGGGCCGTCGTGCCCCTCGAACTCACCGATGCCCGCGGGCTCGAGGTCGAAACGACGCTCCCGCTGCGGGCCGGGGACACGCTCGAGGTGCAAGTGCGTTGCGTGGCCGGGGCGAGTCGCCTGATGGTCGAACTCGCCGTTCGCATCGAATGGCTCAGACCCGCGAAGGTCGGGCAGCGTGCCCGGCTGGCGTTCGCCCGGCCCGAGGTGCCGGTGATCGCGGACGTCCTCGCCTTCGCGCAGAAAATGGGCCGGCGAGCCCCCGAGAAGCCGGCCGCCCCACCGGCCGAGGAGCCCGTCGCCGTGCGCGCGACGGCGTCCCTCCCCACGTTGCTGGTCGACGCCTCCACCGACGGCTCGAGTCGCCTGATGGTGGACGAAGTCCTCTCGGGCTCGCTGCTCGTCGCGACCCCGGAGCCGCCCGAGAAGAACGCCGAGACGCTCGTTCGCCTCGAACTCCCGGAGGGGCGGGTCGTCTGGCTCTGCGGTCGCGTGGTCTATCACGGGCAGACCCGCGACGGTCGGCCGGGGGTCGGGCTCGCGCTCGAGGCCCTGCCGGAGGGGGTCCGGCGCGACCTCAGGGGTCTGCGTCGCTGAGCGGCAGGGCGGTCGTCGGGAACCTGTACCGGTGTCGTGCCAGTGCAAGGCGACCGCTCTCGTCGAAGACGAGGCCCTCCGCCTCGAGGCGCCGGCGCTGAAGCTCCGCACGGACGAGATCGCCGCGGTGGCTGATGCGTCCTGCGGCATTGATGACCCGGTGCCAGGGCACCCCCGGGTCGTCGAGGGCCGCGAGCGCGAACCCGACGTGCCGGGCGACCCGCGGCGAGCCGAGCACCGTGGCCACGTCGCCGTACGTCGTCACGAACCCCGCCGGGACCACCCGGACGCACGCGTACACGCGGGCATGAAAGCCCGGCGAGACCACCCGCGGCTCCCGTGTCGGCGCAATCGTGCTCGTGCCCGCAACCTCTGCACTTGCGTTCGCGTCCCCTTTTCGCACGTGACCGTCCCTTCGGAATTGTGAGGATGTTGAGGATTGGGTAGTCTTGCCCCATCACCGGATTCAATGTACCCGAGCGCGCGGCTTTCCTCGTGCGCTCAAGTGACGCGCGTCTTCGTCGATGAAAGAGGGAGGCCTCTCGGGGCACTTTCTCGGCGGCGGACGCCAATAAGGGGGGTCGATATGCGGAAACCGATTGTCGGGTGGAGCGTCCTGGGCGTCCTCACCGCTGCGCTCACGTTCACCGAGGCGATTGCGCAGGGCGCAGGACCCACCGTCGTGGCGGTCCCGTACTCGCAGATCAACCCCGCGATTCCGCACCCCGCGCACGAGCAGGCGCGGGTGACGCTGAAGGCCATCGCGCGCAACGCGCCGTGCGCCTCGGGGTACAACATCTCCTGGGACGTGAACCTCAACGGCAACTACGACGACGACCCGGTACGGGGTCCGTTGAACCCGACCTCGGGCACGCTCTACGACATCGGCACGACCTTCCAGGTGCCGGACGTCGCGCAGGACTCCCGCATGCCCGTCGGCGTGCGCGTGCGCAGCCGCTGCGCCAACGAGGTCGATGCCTTCGGGACGTTCCGCCTCTTCGTTTACGACTTCAGCCCGGCCGCGAATCCGACCACCTGGACGTCGGATCAGGTCTCGATCATGACCCAGATGGCCGTGCAGGAGGCCCTGTGGTGGGGGCACCGGCAGGCCACGGGGCGGGCCAATGTCGGCAACGCCAACGTGCTCGCCCGCTACGGCAACTACAACAACTGGGCCGTCAACGGCACCGGCCTGTGGATGTTCACCATCAACGGGCACCAGCCGGCCTACCCGCCGGGCCGGATCAACGCCTTCAACCAGCCGCTCCCGAATGGCTGGACGGAGGCGAACGACACGCGCTGGACCGTCGATCCGTACGCGGAGACCGTCGCCGCCTACGTCAACGGCGCTCTGAACGGCGGCACGGCCAGCGTGGCCATCGGCAACGCGGCCGACGAAGCCAACACCTGCGGTTTCAACGCCAACGGCACCGAGCGCAACTGCAACCGGATCCCGAACACGCTCCCCAATGCCGGCGCGTACACGGGTGGCATCAGCAACAACTCGTATGGGCAGGGGATGCTCCTCGGTGGCCTCGCGACGGTATTGCCCTCGCTCGCAGGCACCCGGCTCCAGGCGGGTGGGCTCGCCGGCCGGACGTGGGAGTCCTTCATCCAGGACATGGCCGACTACCTCGGTTACATGGCCTACGACGGTGGCTGCGCGAACGGCGGTTGGTTGTATAGCGCCGCAAATGGCAACGGAGCGTGCGGCAGCAGCGACGGCTCGACGTCGCAGTGGGCCTATATCGGCCTCGAGAGCGCCGAGGTCAACGGGGCGCCCTTCGGCATCTTCGTCAACAACCGCCACAAGTACCGCATCGCCTCGAACCTGGTGCACAACCAGGCGGCGACCGGCGGTTCCGCTTATCGGACGGGGAACGCCTCGAACTTTCAGTTGACGGGCGGCGCGTTCGTGGCGGCCCGCTGGCTGGGCATCCACACGTTCCAGCGAGGGGACGCGAGCACGCCCTGGCCCGCCTACGCCTTCAACTACAGCAACAACGCCGCGTACTCCCGGGACCGCCTCCGTCAGGCGTACGACAACTACCTCGCCTACACGGCGGCCAACTGGAACGCGTCCAATCTCAGGGGCCACAGCACCTGGATCGCCGGTCTCTGGCAGAACGGCGACTATCTCTGTGGCAACGTCAATGCGGTGTACAACGCCGGCCGCTGCGGCAACACGTACGCGATGTACTCCCACCAGAAGGGGTACCGCACGGGCTCGCCCGAGCTGACGACCATCGGCAACAACGACTGGTTCCGACAGTTCAGCATCTACTACATGCGGGCGCAGGATAGAAATCTCAACGATTACACGAACTTCGGCCGCGTAATCGACCAGTGGTGCGGTTCCCACTCCGTGACGTGCGCGTACGGCGCTCCGTTCTTGTCGAGCTCGTTCGGCGGTCTGGCCATGACGCCGTCCCTCTTCACGCCGAAACCCGTGGCGTTGCCGCTCGTCCAGCCGACGACGGTCACCGAGGGCTGCATCGGCGCCAACAGCGGCCTCGTGACCTTCAGCCACGCCGACTCGTTCCATCCGAGCCCCTCCAACCGAATTCTCGTCTACCGGTGGGACTTCGACGCCCGCAACGGCCTCTGGTGGGACGACCCCAACGGCGTGCCCGACTGGCAGACCGGTGACGTCGGGGACTCCTATCAGCACCGATACCTCCGTGCCGGCGCCTATACGGCGACGCTCCAGGTGGTCGACAACAGCAACCCGGCGCTCACGAACACCAAGACGGTGGCCATCACCGTGAACGTGGCGGCCAACGTCGGTCCGTCGGCGGCCGCCGGCGGCCCCTACATCATCGAGACGGGGTCGGCGCTGCAGCTCGTCGGCAACGCGAGCGATCAGAACGCCGGCTGCGGCGACACGATCACGACCGCGTGGGACATCAACAATCAGGGGACGTTCACGTTCGCGAACGCGACGAACAGCCTCGTGCCCTGGAACTCGATGGCCAACCTGCCCGTCGGGCAGCCCATTCCGTTGCGCATCCGGGTCCGCGATCGCGCCGGCCTCGAGGCGACCTCCGATACCACGGTGACGATCTATCCGCGGGATCCGATTGCGCTCGCCACGGCGCTGCCCAACCCCGCCGCGTGCGGCTCGCCCGTGACCTTCGATGGCGCGCGCAGCTATCACCCCAATCCGAACCGATCGATCTCGACGTACCAGTGGAACGTGGACGGGCAGCCGGGCTTCGACGGCGGTGGCGCCGCCGCACGGTTCACCTACACGTACCAGCGCTTCGGAACCTACAACGTCGTCCTTCGCGTGACGGACGATCTCGGTCGCTTCCACGAGACGACGATCCGCGTCGAGGTCAATCAGGGCAATGCCCCGCCGGTCGCCCGGACGTCGACGGGCAACTACGTCGTCCTCGAAGGCGACGCGCTCACGCTCGACGGCCGGCCTTCCTCCGACGCCAACGCCAACTGCGGGGACCAGATCGTCAGCTACGAATGGGACCTCGACAACAACGGGCGGTTCAACGACCCCAGCGACGTCGCGGGGGCCAACCCGGTCCTTCCCTGGGCGACCGTCAACGCGCGCTTCCGGTGGCCGGCGGATCGGAACACCGGACTGCCGACCAACCCGATTACCCTCCGGGTCACCGACACGTTCGGCCAGACCGCCACCGTCAACGCGAACGTCACGATCTATCGCGCGCTCCCGACGGCCGTCATCGTGCAGTCGCCGCGACCGACCCCCATCAGCCTCCGGGACGGGACCTCGTTGACGACGCTCGACGGACGCGAGAGCAGCTCGCCGATTCCGGGAATGACCATCGCGCGGCATGACTGGGACCTCGACGACAACGGCACCTTCGAGCGGGCCAATACCTCCGTCGTGGAGTTCGCCCGGACGTTCATGCCCATTCCGGTGCCCGGCAACGTCCCGGCGGTGTTCGTGTCCCTCCGGGTGACCGACCGCGACGGCCGCACGGCGACGACGCGCTACCAGATTCAGTTCCGGGTGCCCCCGACGCCGCCGACCGCGGACGCCGATCCCACCGAGCCGCCGGAGCTCGACTACCACATCCTCGTCGGGGATCCCGTCACCCTCGACGCGAGCCAGTCCTTCGACCCGGACACCGCCGAGTTCCAGGACTTCATCCAGCGGTACCGTTGGGACTTCAACGCCAACGTCAATGCGCCCGACTGGGACCGCGAGATCGCCGACGCCAACGGCGACGGGCGCGAGGCCCGCCTCACGCTCACGTGGGCGGAGCTCGTCGATGAAGGGCTCGGTCAGCCGGGGCAGTATCCCATCCTCCTCGAGGTGGAGGACACGACGAGCCTGACGAACCGCGACACCGCGCGCCTGAACGTCTACGCCCGCAACCCGGTGGCCGTGGCCACCGCGAACCCGAACCCTGCCGCCTGCGGCGCCCGGATCACGCTCGACGCGTCGGCCTCCGACCACCCGCACCCGACGGTCAACGTGGTGGCCTGGGCCTGGGATACCGATGCGGACGGTCAGTACGACGACGCGCAAGGCCGGACTGTCGTGCAGCCCTTCGACCGCTTCACGTTCGGAGGGCCGCTCCAGGTGGGGCTGCGCGTCACGGACTCGAACGGCAACGTGGGGACGACGACCGTGCCGGTCAACGTCAACCAGGGCAACCGTCCGCCGGTGGCCAACCCGGGTGGCCCCTACTTCATCGCCGTCGGCGACTCGCTTCGTCTCGACGGGGCCGGTTCGGTCGAGCCCGACGCCTCCTGCGGCGATTCGATCGCGCGGTACGACTGGGACCTGCGCGCAGACGGTTCGTTCGAGTTCTCCGGCGCAGGCGCCGGGCAGCCCGTGGCGACGTGGCAGCAACTGCAGAACGCCGGGATCAACGCGATCGGCGTGTACGACGTCCGGCTGCGGGTGACCGACCGCTTCGGCGTCCCGGCCGAGGCGCTCGGTCAGATCCGGGTCGTTCGCGGCCCCGAGGCCGTCGGTCAGGCGGTGCCCAACTCCGTCGGCTGCGACGAGGGCATCACCTTCGACGCCTCGGGCAGCAGCACGGACGGCCCCGCCAACGCCGGCTTCGCGCTCGTTCGTTACGAGTGGGACTTCGACGACGACGGCACCTACGACGCCGAGGGCGTCCGTGTCGTCCACAACATGGTCGGTCAGGGTGTCGTGAACGTCGGGCTGCGGGTCACGGACGCCAGCGGACGGACGTCGCTCGACGAGATCCCGGTCACCATCAACATCAACAACCTCGCGCCGACCGCCAACGCCGCGGGGCCGTACTTCTCCGGTCGCGTGAACGGCGTCTTCACCTCCGTTCGGCTCGATGGTCGCGCCTCGTTCGACCCGAACGCCCCGTGTGATCGCATCGTGGAGTACCGCTGGGACGTCAACAACGACGGTGTCCCCGACCTCAACGGCGCGCAGGTGAACTACCTCAACCCGACCTGGCAGGTCGGGCAGATCCAGGTCGTGCGGCTGACGGTCTGCGACACCTACGGCCGCTGCTCCGCGCCGGCGGAGACCGAGATCCGCATCCAGCTCGAGGCGCCCCCGGTCGGTGAGGTCGTCTCTCCCCGCGCGGAGGCCGGTCTCTGCATCCCGGCGGGCAACCTGACCATCGACTTCACGGTCTCCGATCCCGAAGGTGAGCCCGTCGTGGCCATCGCCTTCATCGGCGGCGTCGAGGTCGGGCGGACCAACGTGGTGACCCGGGCCGACGGCCAGGCCGTTGCGGGGAGCATCACGCTCGACACGGCCGGCGTGCCGGACGGTCAGCGCGACGTGGTCGTCCGCTTCCAGGACAACGCGGGCGCGTTCTCGACCTCGAATGCGGGCGGGCGAATCCTGTTCGACAAGACCCCGCCCATGGTCTCCATCGGCGCGGCGCCGCAGGTCAACGCCTGCTTCAACCCGAACGGCATTCCCGAGACCGATGTCCTGGCCTCCGACGCGCTCGACGCCAACCTCACGGTCGATGAGACCGTCGAAGCCACCGGCTGTGGCCGCACGGTGACGGTTCGAGCCATGGACGACTGCGGCAACGAGGCGAGCGCGCAGCGCAGCTACCGGGTGGCCGAGGCCGTCGCGGTCGACATCGCCGGGGCGGCCGAAGGGGCGCTCGTCGCCAATCCGCGCCTGACCTGGGCGGTGGTCGGACCGGCCGACTGCACCAACGGCATCACGGCGACCCTCTCTCGCGACGGCGGCGCGGCCGCGCCGTACGTGGCCAACACGGCCATCGGCCAGCCCGGTCAGTACGTGCTCAGCCTGAGCATCCTCAACTGCCAGGGCGTCGGGCGGGTGCAGACGCGCAGCTTCGTGGTCAACGCGCCGCCGGTCGCCGTGCCGGTGCCGGCCGTCCACGCGCACCGCGACCCCGCCGTTCCGAATCCGGGCGGCTACATCATCGCCGAGGGCGGCGACCTCATCGTCGACGGCCGGGAGTCCCGGACGCCCGAAGCGATTGACCAGATCTCGCTCTATGAGTGGGACTTCACCGGAGACGGCGTGTTCGACGCGCGGGGCGCGACCGTGCCGTTCCCGACCGAGGAAGACGGACGCTTCCAGGCCGCACTCCGGGTGACGGACAGCCTGAACGCGACCCATACGACGGCCTTCCCGGTGATCGTCACCGACGTGGATCCCATCGCGGATCCGGGCGGGCCGTACACGGTCGCCCAGGGGGCCGAGCTCACCGTCGATGCCGGCGGATCGCAGCCCGGCAGTCCGGCGGACGCCATCGCGACGTACCAGTGGGACTGGGGCGACGGCTCCCCGCCGACCCAGCCTTCGCCCGACCCCCGGGCCACGCACCGCTGGGCGGAGAACGGCCTCTACAATGTGCGCCTCACGGTCACGGACGAAGACAGCTCGGCTACGGCGGTCGTGGTCGTCACCGTGACGGACGTGAACCCCGTCGTCACAGAGCTCCAGATGCCCGAGGACCCCTACGAAATCGCGGACATGCGCTTCAGGCTCGTCGCCGCCGGCGGAGCGGCCAACGAAGGCATCATCCGCTACGAATGGGACTTCAACGGCGACGGCGTCCCGGAGTTCGCCGGCCCGAATGCCTCCGAGGTCCTCGCGACCTTCCGCGACGCCGGACCGCGGACGGTGACCGTCCGCATTCGCGACAAGGACTCGGTCACCGTGCACTCGGAGGACTTCGTGGTCCGTGAGATCACGCTGGGCGAGGTCTCGGCGCTCGCCGGCGTCCGGGCGGACCGGGCCCTCGCGATCGGCGGTTGGGACCAGGTGCAGGCCGGCCGACTCGCCGCGGCGCGCGATTGGGGCGCACTCGGCGCGTGGGGCGAACGCAACGACTTCATCGGCAATACCTGGGTCGGCCTGAGCAACGTGCTCGAATACCTGCCCGATGCGCAGGCACAGGGCGCCGATCTGGGGAACCTCCTGTGGGCGACGTCCCGGCAGCTCATCCGCGAAATCCGCAATCTGCGGACGGAGATCGTGATCATCGACCAGGCGCAACCCGCCGACCACCCGATGATCCAGCGCGCAGACACCTTCATCCGGGGGGCCGAGGCGGCCTACGATGCGCCGGGCTTCGAGGCCGAGGTCTCGGGTCGCAACGATCCCTACCTCGCGTCGGACCTCTTCCACGCCGCGTACGAGGCGTTCTTCGCGCTGCGGCTCTCCATCGATCCGTTCAGCCAGCACGACGACTTCCCCATGCCCGACATCGACGACGTCGGGACGCGGGTGCGGGTGGCGAATGAGGTCAACCAGGAGGAGCTGCTGCCCGAGCTGGTCAATCTCCGTCAGACCCTGCGGGCCTACGTCGAGGCGGCGGAGGACCAGGCCGATCCGGGCCCGGGCGCCGCAGACGTCGATGCCGCGGCTTCGGTCCTCGATCGCATCATCGAGCTCAGCTCCCTCCCACTGGCCGTCGATTGTCCGGACGGCAGCTGCATCAGTGATGAAGACGCCCTCGAGAACGAACTGCTCCTCATGGACATGATCGACCTGCTCTACTCGGCCGCGTCGGAAGGCACATACGTCCGCGAGTGGCAGCATGGCCTGCTGCTGGCGGTGAAGTTCCGCATCGAGCTGTCGTTGCTGCGGGTCGAGTACGCCTGTGGCGCCTTCTCGCCGGTGGCCCTCAACGCCCGGGCCTCCCAGGCCATCGGACTCGGTCACTTCGAGGACTTCGAGTACGACCGCGCGCTGAACCACTACCTGGCGCCAGAGCAGCGCTGCCTCATCATCGAGACGTACAATACGTGCCTGGTGCCGGCGAACTTCGGCCGGTTCGAGGCGCAGCCGTTCCCGCAGTTCTGCGTCGACAACCGCTGAGCCTGACGGCCTCGCGCCGTCGGGCTCAGCGCCCGCCGATCAGCCCTTCCCGAAGATACTGCCGAGTCCCACCCACACGCCGATCGAGGCGCCGAGGTTGGACAGGATGAACACGACGAGGACCCGGAGGAACGGGTTCTTGTACCAGCCCGCCAGCGACTCGGCGTCGTCCTTGATGCGCTCGCAGTCGGCCACGGTCGGCCGGCGCTTCCACGCCTCGATGGGCGCGGTGATCATCCCGACGGCGATGGCCGGGTGCAGCGTCGTCAACGGCGCGCTCAGCAGGCCCGCCAGGACGGTCAGCGGGTGGGCAAGGGCGGCGATGGTGCCGACGGCCGCGCCGATCGACGTCGGCAGCACCCACGCGAGGAGCATGTCCACGAGGTTCTCGCCCGTGGCCCCCCGGTCCAGGATGCCCCAGGCCAGACCGCCGACGACCAGCGCCGGTATCAACCAGGGTGCCAGGCGCGCGCCGAGGCCCGGCGGCGGGATCACGCTGATCGCGGCGCGGTCGACGACGGTCTCCAGGTTCTCGAGCATGCCGGGAACGTGCCCCGCACCGACGACGGCGACGATGGTTTCGCCCGGCGCCTCGCGGATACTCGACACGAGGTAGAGGTCCCGCTCGTCGATGAGGGGCTGCTTGACCTTGGGGTGGGCCTCCGCGAAGAGTTTCATCTTCTCGGTCAGGGTGTCCCGGTCCTTCATCTGCTCGAGTTCGGCCTCGTCGAACTCCTCGGTGGCGCCGAAGATGCCGGCGACGAGGCCGGCGAGGATGCGGTTCTTGCCCCAGAAACCGAGGTTCGACCAGGTGCGCTTCAGCGTCACCTGAATGTCGCGGTCGGCGAGCACGAGTTTCGACCCGCAGGCCTCCGCTTGCCGGACGCCGGCCATGAGTTCGGCGCCGGGCTCGACGCCGAGCTTCTCGCCGAGGCGGCGCTGGTAGGCGGACAACGCCAGATTGGCCATCAGGAAGAGGGCCTTCTTCTGCTTGAGCACCTGGAAGATGTCGAGCTTGCGCCACCGGCTGTCGTCGGTCATCGCGTCGAAGCGGGTCTGGCACAGCTCGACGCAGACGGTGTCCGGGCGGACCGACTCGATGACGGTGCGGACCTCGTCCACGCTCTTCTGGGAGATGTGAGCGGTGCCGACGAGGTAGATGCGGCGGCCGTCCCGCTCGATGAGCGTGGTGTTCGGCCAGGGCGTGGGGGCGATGTTGGGTGGCGACACGGCGCGCACGGTACACGCGCCGGCCCCCGAGGTAAACGCGCTTCAGCCGGGCGCCATGGCCCCGAGGAGCGTCCGCAGGTACTGGGGGTCGTGGGCGGCCCGAGCGGCGACGTCGAGGGAGACGAGGCCGTCTTTGACCGCGCGGGACAGGCTCAGGTCGAACGGCACGTTGCCGTCCTTGAGGGTCGTCTGGAGCTGACTGGCGAAGAGGTGCGTCTTGCGGTCGCGGACGAGGTTGGAGAACGCGTAATTGAGGCGCACGACCTCCAGAATGGGGACCCGACCCTTGCCGTCGACGGTGGGCAGCAAGCGCTGCGTGACGACGCCTCGCAAGACGTCCGAGAGCTGAATGCGGACCTGCCCCTGCTGATGCTGCGGGAAGACGTCGATGATGCGGTCGATGGCCTGGGTCGCCGAGCCGGAGTGCAGCGTCGAGAAGACCAGGTGCCCGGTCTCGGCCGCGGTGAGCGCAGCGGCGATGGTGTCGAGGTCTCGCATTTCGCCGACCAGAATGACGTCCGGGCACTCCCGCAGGGCGGCGCGAAGGCCCTGGGAGAACGACTCGACGTGGACCCCGACCTCGCGCTGGTGCACGAGGCTGCGCTGCGGTCGGAACAGGTGCTCGATGGGGTCCTCGAGCGTGATGATGTGTCGGGCCTGCGTGCGGTTGAGGTGTTCGATCAACACCGCCAACGTCGTGGACTTGCCCGCACCGGTCGGGCCGACGACCAGAATCAGCCCGTGCGGTTGGTCGGTCATGGTCAGAAGGTCCGCCGGCAGGTGCAGCGTCGCGAGCTCGGGGATGCGGTCCCAGATGGGCCGAAACGCCGCGGCGATGCCTCGAAGCTGGCGGAAGACGTTGGCGCGAAACCGATGCGTGCGCTCGCCGTCGACGATCTCCACGGCGAGATCGGCGCTGCCCTCGACCTCGAGCTCACGACGGCGCGTCTGGGTGAACGTCGCACCGAGCCCGCCGAGGATGGCCTCGTCCGAGAACGTGGCGCCCGGCACCGTGACGAGCTCGCCCGCGAGGCGGACGGTGGCCGGCGCACCGCCCGAGAGGATCACGTCCGAGGCGCCCCGATGCCAGGCGGCACGCAGGAGGCCCGGGATGGTGTCCGTCGGCCAGCCGCCCGACCCGCCGCCCGAAACGCTCCCGGTGTCCACGGACGCGGTCGCCAGGGCAGCCGAGGGCGCCTCGTTCGAGGTCGGTCGAAACGCGATGGCCGTGCCCTCCGGCAGAAGCCGGATGCGGAAGTCGAAACGACCGGCGGCCGTCTCGTACCGGCCGTCGTGCAGTCCGCGGGCGTAGAGGGCGTTGCGGTCGGCCTCCAGGACGAGGAAGTCCACGAGCGCCGCGACCTCGGCCGTCGTCAGTGGCGGGCCGGGCAGGGGGGACGGCCGCCGGTCGACGAAGAGCACGGGCGCCTGTTCCGCGCGGAGCTGGAGCGAGTCGGCGCCCCGGTCGAGGGCTTGTCGGAGCAGTTCGGCGAGCGTAGCCATGGCGAGACGTTCCGACGGCGCCCGCCGCGGATCAAGACGCTCGTGTCGGAATCCGCGCCATCAGGGCGACGAGCCCGAGCCAGACCACCGCCGCGGCGACGCGCGGCCATCCGCCGGGCAAAAAGAACGCGGCGCTGAAGGCGAGCCCGACGGTGAACATGGCCCCGAAGACGAGCTTCTGCTGCAGGGTCAGGCTGCGATGGCGGTACCACGCCTGCACCGGCGGACCGAGATAGCGGTGGTTCACGAGCCAGCGATGGAAGCGGGCGGAGCTTCGGGCATAGCAGGCCGCCGCCAGGATGAGGAACGGAACGGTGGGCAACACCGGCAACAGCGCGCCGAGGAGTCCCAAGCCGAGCGCCACGTGACCGAGTCCGTGTACGAGCCACCGCGTGAACCGGCCGGGGAGGGGGCGGAAGTCGGCTTCGGGCGGCAGCGCGGCGGGCGGGTTCGGGGTCAAGGGGCCTTCTCGGGTTCTCGGGCGTAGATTCGACGCTGCACACCGCCTGGGGGTTGCCAAGGGGGCGGCGGCGGGATTTCATGGCGCCCATGTCCGAATTCAAACCGTTCATCGCCCCCGAAGAGCGGGTCCGTGAGCTCACCTGGGCCGGTCTCGGCCTCGGCTCGCTGCTCGGCGTGCTCTTCGCCTTGTCGTCCGTCTACCTCGGCCTGAAGGTCGGCCTGACGGTGTCGGCGTCGATCCCCGTCGCCGTGCTCTCCATCACGGTTTTCCGCTGGCTGCGCCTGCGCGCGACGATCCTCGAGAACAACATCGTCCAGACGACGGGCTCCGCCGGCGAGTCGCTGGCCGCCGGCGTCGCGTTCACATTGCCGTCGCTGCTCATCATGGGCTTCGAGCTCGAGATGATGCGCGTACTGCTCGTCGCCCTGCTCGGCGGCCTCATCGGGGTGCTGATGATGATCCCCCTGCGGCACGGGCTCATCGTCGAAGAGCACGGCAAGCTGGCCTACCCCGAGGGCACGGCCTGCGCGGACGTGCTGATTGTCGGCGAGCGGGGCGGCACGGACGCGAAGACGGTGTTTCTGGGGTTCTTCGTCGGGCTCGGCTACACCTGCCTGAACCTCATCAACCGGCTCTGGTCGGACACCGCGACGTTCGCCATCGAGTTCTGGGGGCGCCTCAAGGGGGCCATGCTGGCGTTCGAGGTCACGCCGCCGATGCTCGGCGTGGGTTACATCATCGGCCCGAAGGTCGCCGCCAACATGCTGGCGGGTGGCCTTCTGGCGTTCGTCATTCTCATCCCCCTGATTCATACGTTCGGGGACTCGATGCTCACCCCGATGTACCCGGAGATGACGAAGACCATCGCCGAGATGAGCTCGTACCAGATCCGCTCCAACTACATCCTCTACATCGGCGCGGGGGCCGTGGCGACGGGCGGGTTCATCTCGCTGGCGCGGGCCATTCCCACCATCGTCCGGGCATTCCGGGGTGGCCTGAAGAACCTGCAGGCCGGACAAGCCCAGACGCGCCGAGAGGTTCTGCGCACCGAGGAGGACCTGCCGATGAAATACGTCCTCGGCGGCTCACTCGCCATCGCGCTGGCCATCTGGCTGGCGCCGACGTTGCAGATCAACCTCGTCTCCGCCGTCTTGATCGTGATGTTCGGATTCTTCTTCGTCACCGTTTCGAGCCGCATCACGGGCGAGATCGGCTCGTCGTCGAATCCGATCTCCGGCATGACGGTCGCCACGCTGCTCCTGACCTGCGGCCTGTTCGTTCTCGTCGGCTGGACGGGGGTCGAGTACAAAGCGATGGCGCTGACCACCGCGGCGCTCGTCTGTGTCGCGGCGTCGAACGGCGGGACGATCTCGCAGGACCTGAAAACGGGCTTTCTCGTCGGCGCGACGCCTCGGGCGCAGCAAATCTCCATCCTGGTCGGCGTGGTCACGAGCGCCATCGTGATCGGGTGGACGCTGCTCTTTCTGAACGACTCGGCGACGACCCACAAGGCGGTGGACGTGGCGGGCTTCAAGGCGGTCGTCACCGCCGACGCCGAGACGGCGAAGGGGCCGGACGACCGGGACTACAAGGTCGTGTACATCCAGGAAGATTCAGTGACCGTCCCCCGCGGCAAGTACCTCGCCGAGCCCGACGGCACGCTCGCGTTCCTGGTCGATCCCGGGGTCTGTGGCACGTACGAGTACCGCCTCGAGCGATACACCGGCGGGGGCACCCTCGTGCCGCCTGCGGACGCTCCGACGGAGCTCGGCGCCGACCGCAAGCCCTACAAGGTGGTCACGCTCGAGAGCACCGAGGGCGGCGTGGCGCCCGGGCGCTACCTCGTCGACGCCACCGGCACCATCGCCTTTGCGGCCGAGAAGGTCGGCAAGTTCGATGCCCCGAAAGCGCAGCTTTTCCGGCTGATCATCGACGGCACCATCGGCGGGCAGCTGCCCTGGGGCCTCGTGCTCATCGGGTTCTTCCTGGCCGTGATGATGGAGCTCGTCGGCGTGGCCTCGTTGCCGTTCGCCGTGGGCCTCTACCTGCCCATCTCGACGTCCGCCGGCATCTTCGTCGGCGGCATCGTCCGCTGGCTGGTGGACCGCCGCCGCGCCGGCGAGTCGGCCGCTGAGGCCGAGTTCTCACCGGGAATGCTCATGGCATCCGGTCTGATCGCGGGCGGCGCCATTGCCGGCGTGGGGCAGGCCGTCGTCGCCGGGGCCGGCTGGGACGACGCGCTCGACCTGCATCGCCTGCTCCCCGAGAGCCTGGCCGCCAACGAGTCCTGGTGGCCGCTGCTCCCGTTCCTGGCGATGGCGTTCTTGCTCTACCGGGTGGCGACGCGCCGGGCCTGAGCCCTCACGGAACGAGCGAGAAACAGTAGATGCCGCCGTAGCCGCCGCCGGAGCCGACGGTGTTCGAGTCGCGCATCGGCGGGCCCATCTCGATGAGGTTCACACCGGGCGCGCAGCCGGATTCGTCCAGGGACGACATCCAATGGGCCATGGAGCCATCGCCTCCGCCGGGGCCGGGCGGGCGACCGCCCCCGCCCCCGCCACCGCCGCCGAAGCGGGGCCAGGAGTGGCCGACCCGGGGATACCCCTCGACGGCCTGATTGCCGCTGTTGGCCGTCCAGTCGAGGCAGGTCGCCATCGGGCCGTAGAGCTGGCCGTTCTCGTTCGTGCCCGTCAGCGTGTCGTGGTTGTCGACCTCGGGCTGGGTAGGATCCGGCCGGTGGTTCGGGACGCCGTCCTCATTGGGGAAGTCGTTGACGATCGCCGGATCGGCGCCGATGGGGCGCTCGGACATGATGCTCGCCCGGTCGGCGGCAAGGAGCCGGCCAAGGCGGTCGTACCAGGGGCCCTCGCCGATCCGGTCGATGGCGTGCACCACCATGCCGTTGCCGTCGTCCGTCGCGCTGAGAAAGGCGCGCCACGGCTTGCGGCCGGCCCCGGGCATGCTGTGTTCGGCGATCTCGGCACAGATCTTGTCGGCGCCGCGGAGTCCGGCGCCCGGACCCTCTTCGCCGTAGCGAAGGTCCCCGCCGAAGCCGGCCGGGCTGCCCGAGAGCACCTGCATCGCCCGCAGGCTCGTCACGAAGAAGCTGAAGGGCTCGAGGGGCGGGGGCGCCTCGCCGCCGGCGCCGCCTTCCCCGCCGGTGCCACCCGCGCCACCCGCGCCACCGTTGGCGGGCTCTCCGCCCGGAGCGGGCTCGCCCCCCTCGCCGCCGGGGGATGCGGTGCCCCCGATCGCTTCACCACCGGTGCCCCCTCCGGCAGGCGTCCCACCGGTCTCGGCTCCACCGGTCGCAGAGCCGCCTCCGCCCGGCGAACCGCCGGCCGCGCCGCCGCTGTGACCGCCGCCTGCGGACCCACCGGCGGCGCCCCCGGCGGACTGTTCACCGGCGTCGACGTCGGGGTCGACGCCGGCGTCGGTCGTGCATGCGAGCGCGAGTGCGCCTGCGAGGGGCAGCACGAAGGTCAGCCGTCGGTCGAGCCGGCCTGGGCGCGAGGGTCGGGTCATGGGAGCACTTCCTTGGGTCGAGCGTCCGGCGAGGGACGCAGTCTGTGGCGAAAAACGTCATCGGTCGGAGACCGGTCGTCGGGCGACGGCGCCGAGAGGGCACTCTGGGGTCTCCGAGGACCCTCGGCAACTACTGACATTGCAGGTCCGGCTGACAGGTGGTCCCCGCGGGACAGTCTTCGTCCGCGGTGCAGGACGTCAGGCCGGGGATGACGACCGCCTGCTCCACCGTCGAGAGAAGCCAGAGATCCACGCGCCCCGGCGCAATCACCGCGCTGCCGCTGGCGCGACGGGTCACGATGACCGTCGGAAAGCCGGCGGCCCCGAGGCTTCGCAACGCGTCGAGCAACGCCGCCGGGAGCGTCAGGCTGCCGGTATCCTGAACTTCGCACTCGATCTTGCCGTTGCTGCCGCCGTGATGGCTGATGTCGAGGCGGACGAGGACCTCCGACCGGCCGGCCATGGCCGGCGGCGTCCAGGTCAACGTGCCCGCTGCGCCCGCGACGAGCTCGAGGGGCGGACTGGTGAGCGAGAGCGTCGCGATGCCGGTGGCGGCCAGCGAGAAGGGGCCGACACCGGACGGGCCGCCCGCCGCGTCGAACTGCACGGGCGTGCCCTCGTCGAAGGGCGGATAGGGGAGCCCGGAGCGCTGGTAGTTCGAGGCCACGGCCTCCACGGTGAAGACCGTCTCACCGGGCGAAGCTTCGAGGCCGGTGACGGTGACGGGACCGACGTCGAGCGCCGTGGGGTAGGGCTGACAGACGTCGTCGTCGACACACGCAGCGCTCCCGCCACACGGCGTTTCACAGAACGGGACGCTCGGCGTCAGCAGGCGACAGCCCCCGTCCGCAGCGACCTCCGTCCAGCGGACGAGCTCCGGTGTCGGGCCATCCTGGACGCGACCGAAGATGCTCGTCTGCGCGAACACCTCCGGTGTGATGGCGGTGGCGGCGGCGGCCGGCGTCAGGAGCACCTGGAACGCCCCCACGAGCACGTCGGGATCACCCCGCGCGACGTCCGGGGTGGGGGCCGCGTCGATCGGCGGGCCGAGCTCGGAGACGGGCGCGCCGTCGGACGGCGTGCCGGCGTCGACGGGAGACCCTCCCGCGGCGGTGGCGTCCTGCGCGCCGGCTGCGTCGGGGTCGAGCGCAGGTGCGCCGCCGGTGGCGTCGGCGGGTGGCCCGCCATCCGCGCCGGGGGCCGAGTCGCCGCCATTCGAGCTGCAGGCGGCGAGGCAGAGGGTCAGGGCGGCGAGCGCGCCGCGGCCATGTCGGGCCGGTTCAGTCATGGTTGGCAGCCAAGCACGATTCGTGCCGATTGCAAATGTGGCAGTTTGCGCACATTGCGGTCACGCCGGCGCGACAGGGGCGTCGCGGCTGACAAGCGGCGTTGACGCCTGCCGGCCGCGGCCTGCATTGACACCCCTCCCGGCCTGGGGTATTGGCCACACCCACACGGCCTGCCGTCTGCGATTCTCCTTTGCCTGGAGGGGTTCATGCGATCCGACACCCGCGCCCCGGGTCCCTGGTCCGTTCTCTTCTCGACGCTCGCCCTCGGCCTCGGGCCCCTGGTCCTCGGCGGCTGCGACAAAATGCGCGGCGGGAGCGAAACCGCAAAGGGCCCCGGGCCCGCGTCGGAGGCCAAGGGCGGCGAAGCGAAACCCGACGCGCCCGGCGGCGACACCATTCTCATCGGCGAGTTCGGCTCGCTGACGGGCTCCGAGGCGACGTTCGGTCAGTCGACCCACAACGGCATCATGCTCGCCGTCGACGAGATCAATCAGGCCGGCGGCGTGAAGGGCAAGAAGCTCGCCGTCAAGACCTACGACGATCAGGGCAAGTCGCAGGAGGCCGGCACCGTGGTGACGCGCCTGATCACCGAGGACAAGGTCGTCGCCATCCTCGGTGAGGTCGCGTCGTCGCTCTCCCTCGCCGGGGGCCGGGTGGCGCAGCAGTACGGCATCCCGATGATCAGCCCCTCGTCGACGAACCCGCAGGTCACGCAAATCGGCGACATGATCTTCCGGGTGTGTTTCATCGACCCGTACCAGGGCTTCGTCATGGCGAAGTTCACGCGCGAGAACCTGAAGTTCGGCAAGGTGGCCGTGCTCTACGATCAGGCGCAGGCCTACTCGAAGGGCCTGAAGGACGATTTCATCAAGTCTTTCAAGGAGATGGGCGGCGAGATCGTCTCCGAGCAGGCCTACACCGGCGGTGACCAGGACTTCTCGGCGCAGCTGACGACGATCAAGGGCACGAGCCCCGAGGCCATCTTCCTGCCCGGCTACTACACGGACGTCGGCAACGTGGCGCTGCAGGCCCGGAAGCTCGGCGTCAACGCCACGCTCCTCGGCGGCGACGGCTGGGACTCCGCCAAACTCACCGAGATCGGTGGGGCGGCCATCGAGGGGGCCTACTACTCGAACCACTACTCCCACGAGGAGCAGCGGCCCGAGGTGCAGGCGTTCGTGAAGAAGTACCAGGCCAAATTCAGCCAGGTGCCCGACGGTCTCGCGGCGCTCGGTTACGACTCCGCGCGCTTGCTGGCCGAGGCCATGGGCCGGTCGCCGAGCCTCGGCGGCAAGGACCTCGCCGCCGCCCTCGCCGCGACCCGCGACTTCAAGGGCGTGACTGGTGTCATCAGCATCGACGCGGAGCGCAACGCCAAGAAGCCCGCGGTCATTCTGCAGGTGAAGGGCGGCAAGCCGACCTACAGCGCCACGGTCGCGCCGAACTGAGGCCTTCGCGTCGATGACGAAGCTGCTGCAGACCCTCTTCGACGGGTTGGCCGTCGGGAGCCTCTACGCGCTGATCGCGCTGGGCTACACGATGGTCTACGGCATCTTGCAGTTCATCAATTTCGCCCACAGCGACGTCTTCATGACCGGCGCCTGGGTGGCCTACGTCGTGGCCGCGACGGCCGGCTGGGCCGCGCTCGGCGGGGACGCCCCCCCTCTGTACGCGGGGCTGTTCACGCTTTTCGCCTCGATGCTTTTCTGTGCGATCCTGGGCTTCGGGATCGAACGGCTGGCCTATCGGCCGCTGCGCAAGGCGCCCCGCCTGAACGTCCTGATCACGGCCATCGGCATCTCGCTGTTTCTGGAGAACATCGGTCAGCGACCGGAGCTCTTCGGCACGCAGCCGCAGAAGATGCCGCAGCTCTTGCCCGACACGACGCTCTTCACGATCGCCGACGTCAACTTCCGCGTCGTCGATCTGACGGTCATCGCGGTCGCCCTGGTGCTCATGGCCGTGTTGCAGTGGCTGGTCTTTCATACTCGTCTCGGCCGGGCCATGCGTGCCGTCTCGCACAACTTCTCCGTCGCGTCCCTCATGGGCATCAACGTCGACGCGGTGATCTCGTTCACGTTCGTCGTCGGCTCGGCGATGGCCGCGGCGGCCGGCTTTCTCTACGTCATGAAATACCCCGGCGCGCTGAAGCAGCCGGCGGACAGCACCTGGATCCTGCTCGGTCTCAAGTGTTTCGTCGCCGCGGTGATCGGCGGCATCGGCAACGTCCGCGGGGCGATGCTCGGCGGCGTCCTCATCGGTCTGATGGAGATGTTCGGGGCGGCGTATCTCTCCCCGCACATGCGCGACATCTACGTCTTCTCGCTGCTCATCATCGTCCTGCTCGTGCGGCCGGCCGGCCTGCTCGGCCGCGCCACGGTGGAGAAGGTCTGATGCTCGGTGCACGCGCGGCGGCGCTCCGCCCGGGCTACGGTTTCGTCCTGAGTCGCGCCGTCGGCCCTTTCGGGGCGTTTCTGGCGCTCGCGTTCGTGATGCAGCTCGTCGTGGTCCCCTGGGCCGGGCCGTTCTACGAGAAGCTCCTGATGGACATCGGCATCAACTGCCTGCTGGCCGTCTCGCTGAACCTCGTCAACGGCTTCACGGGTCAGTTCTCCATCGGACACGCCGGGTTCATGGCCGTCGGCGGCTACGTCGCGGGGGCCGTCACCTACTACGGGTCGTTCGTCCTGTGGGGCAGCCCGGCAGTGCACGGCGGGTTCCTGGGCGGCGGCGATCTTCTCTTCCTCGCGGGCTGCCTCGTCGGTGGCCTCTTTTCCGCGGGGGCGGGCTACCTCGTCGGTTTGCCGTCGCTGCGCCTGCGGGGCGACTACCTCGCCATCGTGACGCTCGGGTTCGGTGAGATTCTGCGGGTGCTGCTCCAGCAGACGAACGACGTCATCTTCGTCCCGGCGCAGATCGAGGCGGCCACCCCCTGGCAGATGGCGACGGCCCTCGGTGGGGCGCTCGGGTTCAGCGGCATCCCGTTCTATACGACGGTCTTCTGGGTCTTCGTCATGCTCGGCCTGTTGCTCATCGTGGCGTTTCGCTTGAAGGAGTCGAGCGAAGGGCGCGCGTTTCTCTCGATCCGCGAAAACGAGATCGCCGCCGAGGCCATGGGCATCGATACGACGCGCTACAAGGTCCGGGCGTTCGTCCTCGCGGCGTTCTTCGCCGGCATCGCGGGGGCGCTGTTCGCCCACGAGACGGGCACGACGCTGAACCCGCGCGAGCTCGGCTTTCAGAAGAGCTTCGACATCGTGATCATGGTCGTGCTCGGGGGCATGGGCTCCATCTCGGGGGCGCTCGTGGCGGCCGTGCTGCTGACGGTCCTGCCGGAGTTCCTGCGCGAGTTCGCGGATTGGCGCCTGGTCATCTACGCGCTGTCGTTGATCATCATGATGCGCTTCCGGCCGCAGGGCCTCTTCGGCATTCGTGAGATCTGGGAACTCTGGCGCAAGCCGCCGGGCGCCTCGCCCGCCGGGAGGGGGGCGTCATGACCGCGCCCATCCTGGACGTCCGGGCGATCTCCATCGCGTTTGGCGGGCTGAAG
The DNA here is from genome assembly GCA_023150895.1 of Myxococcota bacterium. Taxonomy (GTDB): domain Bacteria; phylum Myxococcota_A; class Bradymonadia; order UBA7976; family UBA1532; genus CAINDO01. Next base: position 45,134 of record JAKLJY010000032.1, read on the forward strand.
GCGGTCACCGACTTCTCGCTCTCGCTGCCGGCCGGTGCCCTCCAGGGGCTGATCGGCCCGAACGGCGCCGGCAAGACGACGGTCTTCAACCTTCTGACGGGGGTGTACCGCCCGCAGACCGGGGAGATTCACCTCGACGGGCGGCGCGTGGACGGCCTCAAACCGAATCGCATCGCCGCGGCGGGACTGGCGCGTACGTTCCAGAACATCCGGCTTTTCGGGGATCTGACGGTGCTCGACAACGTGCGGGTCGCCTGCCACGTTCGCGCCGAGACGGGTCTTGCCGCCGCCATCTTCCGCACGCGGGCGCACTACGGGGAAGAGGCCGCCATCCGCGAGCGGGCGCTGTCTTTGCTCGAGATCTTCGGACTCTCGCACCGGGCCGGCGAGTACGCCCGCAACCTGCCCTACGGCGATCAGCGCCGCCTGGAGATTGCGCGGGCCCTGGCGACGGGGCCGAAAGTCCTCCTGCTCGACGAACCGGCGGCGGGCATGAACCCGCAGGAGAAGCGGGCGCTCGCCGATCTCATCGCCCTCGTCCGGCGTCAGTTCGGGCTGACGGTGCTGCTGATCGAACACGACATGGGCCTGGTCATGAACATCTGCGAGGCGATCACGGTGATCGACCACGGCGTGACCATCGCCCGGGGCACGCCGGCCGAGGTTCAGGCCGATCCCGCGGTCATCGAGGCCTACCTCGGCGCGCCGGACGAGCCACCGCCTGCATCCGCGCCCGCGCCCGCGCCCGACTCAGCGAAAGCCGACCCCTGATGGCCCTCCTCGAAATCTGCGATCTCGACGTCCACTACGGGGCGATCCACGCGCTGAAGGGGGTGACGCTGAGCGTCGAGGCGGGTCAGATCGTCACCCTCATCGGGGGCAACGGCGCGGGCAAGACGACGACGCTGCGCGCCATCTCCGGGTTATTGACGCCGAGCGCCGGGCAGATCACCTTCGATGGGAAGCGCATCGACGGTCGACCGCCCCACGAGCTCGTGCGCCTCGGGCTCGCCCATGCCCCGGAAGGTCGCGGTGTCTTCGCCAACCTGACGGTCGACGAGAACCTCGACCTCGGCGCCTACACCCGGAAGGACGCCGCGGGCGTGGCGGCGGACCGCGACAAGGTGCTGCGCCTGTTTCCCCGCCTTCGAGAACGCCTTCTGCAGCCCGCCGGCACGCTCTCGGGGGGCGAACAACAGATGCTGGCCATCGGGCGGGCGCTGCTCGCCCGGCCCCGCCTTTTGCTCCTCGACGAGCCGTCCCTCGGGCTGGCGCCGCAGGTCGTCCGGACGATCTTCGACATCATCCGGGAGATCAACGCGGCCGGCACGACCATCCTGCTCGTCGAGCAGAACGCCCACATGGCCCTGCGCGTCGCCCACATGGGGTACGTGCTCGAGGTCGGCCGCATCGTGATGGCCGACCGCGCCAGCGTGCTCGCCGCCTCGGACGACGTGCGCAAGGCGTATCTCGGCGGGCACTGACGCGGGCGACTTGCAATCAACCGCATATTCCGACCAGGATATGCGGAATTGATTCGGAGGCCCCCTTGACCCTCGACCCCGGCATCGCGCTCGCCGGCTTGCCCATCGGCCTGATTGTCGGTCTGACCGGCATGGGCGGCGGCGCCCTCCTCACGCCCATGTTGGTGCTCGGTTTCGGCATCGACCCTTTGACCGCGGTCTCGAGCGACCTCGTCGCTTCGCTGTGCATGAAGCCGGTGGGCGGTGCCGTGCACCTTCGGCACGGGACGGTCCGCACGGACGTGGTGCGCTGGCTCATGCTGGGCTCCATTCCGACGGCGTTTCTGGGCGTGCTGATCCTGACGTCGCTGCTCGGGGGCAACGGCGCCGCGATGAAGACGCTGCTGGGCGGTGCGCTGCTGCTGGTGCTGCTGTCGATGGTCGTCCGGCGGATGTTCGGGCCGAGGCGCCCGGTGGAGGCCGACGACCGGGCCGTCGCGCCGCGGCCCCTGGCGACGCTGGCTGCGGGGGCCCTGGGCGGGCTCGTCGTCGGCCTGACGTCGGTCGGCTCCGGGTCGCTGATCATCGCGGCCCTGATGATCGTCTATCCCCGCATGAGCATGCGGTCCCTCGTCGGGACGGATCTCGTGCAGGCGGTCCCGCTCGTGGGATCTGCGGCCCTGGCGCACATGATCTTCGGCGACGTGCACTTCGGTCTGACGGCGTCGCTCCTGCTGGGGAGCATCCCGGGGGTCTACCTGGGGGCGCGTTTCTCGACGAAGGCCTCGGACACGGTCCTGAAGCCGGTCATCATGGTGCTGCTGACGGCGTCGGGGGCCAAGCTGCTCGGGGCCGGCAACGGCGTCACACTGCTCGCCTCTGCCTGCATGGCCGGTTACGCGGCGGTGGCGATGATGGCCGATCGGCGGCGGCTCGCCCGCTACCTGGCCGCGCAACCCGGCCCCGAGGCGGCCGCCCTGGCGCCGAGCGCGCCGCTCCCCGACCTGGGGACGTCGGCTCGTGCGTCCGCGGTCGTCGAGGGGGCGTCGGAACCCGTTCGCTGACGCGGGGCGCCACCGGTTGGCCCCCGTCACCAGACCGATTCGAGACGGGTACCCGGGAAGTAGTGCTGAAGAATCGCGGGGTAGTCGCGCCCGGCCTTCGCCTGGCCGATCGCGCCGTGCTGGCAGAGGCCGATGCCGTGGCCGTACCCGGCGCCCGCGACGCGCCAGGCGTGGGCCTCACGGCCCGGCGGGCCGTCGCGCTCGAGCGTGAAGAGCGTGCTCTTGAGCCCGCCGAGGAGCCGACGAACGGCCGGCTCGCCGTCGATGCGGTGGCTGGCCCGCGTCCCGACGATCTCCAGACCGTAGACGCGCCCGCTCGGACCCTTCCGCGTGACTCGCAGGTCGACCACCGGGCCGACGGGATGGAGGCGTTGCGCGCGCTGTGTGACTTCGGCCCCGGTGAGCGTCCGTGTCCAACGGAAGACGCCGTTGCGCCGCCCGCTGACCGCGCAATACGCCTCACCCGCCGTCCCGCTCTGCGCATCGTCGACGCCGCTCAGGCCGGCGCGCACCTCACCGCCCCAGGCGACGTCCCAGGCTTCGGTTCGGCCGCCGCAGGCCGAATGGTACACGGTGTCGACGAGCCCGCCGCGGGCGGTCACGAGGACCTGGCCGCGGGTCGTCTGGACGGCGGCGTTCGTCTGCGGGGTCGCGCGTCCCTGACCGCCGTGGGCCTGGCAGTGCCAGCGATTGCAGAGCATGAACGGGTCGCCCCGATGTTTCAGCCCGAGCTTCGCCAGGAACTGTCCGCGCGCGACCACGGCCTGCGCGGCGAGTGCGGCGGCGGGGGCGCTCGGAAACGTCTCCGACGGGACGACGCTCGCGAGCAGGACCTCGGCGCTGGCCAGATTGCCGACGACCAGGCGCCCGTCGGTACCGACCGTGACGTAGAGCTCGCCCGCGTAGTGGCCGATGAGCCGCCCGTCCACGCGAACGTCGGTGGGGGCGGCGTCGTCCGGGCGAATCCAGATCAGGTCCCGGGCCACCAGATCAAATCCCCGTGACGCGTCACGGGCCGTCAGGCGCCCGCCCGGGCGGGTGACGAGCTCGACGTGGTCCTCGCCACCCACGAACCCGACCGCCCGGGCCCGCGACAGACCACGTCGCGCTTCGGCGATGGTGTCCCCCGGGGAGACGGCCAGGGTGATGGTCCGCGTGTCGAAAAGGCGCCCCCGCGCGCCGGCAAGCGCCCCGGCTTCAAAGAGGGCCGTCTCGAGGCCGGCCTCGACGAACCGCGCCCGGGCCGCGGCCCCCGTGGCCATGCGGGACGGCGTGAAGCGCTCGGCGACGAGCCAGTGGCGGCGCCGCGCCTGACGGGCGTCCTCGAGTGTCACCGTGAAGGTCGTCTGCGGAGGGAGCCCCAACGCAAACGCCTCGTCCCCTTCGGCGAGCAAGGTCGTCGGGCCGGCCACGTGCAGGGTCACCGTCCGGGCGTTTTCGGCGAGTCCGACCGTGACCATCGGCTCGCCGCGGCGGTCGAACAGCAGGCGGTGGGCATACAGGGCCTCGATGCGCTCATGGCGCTCGGCGGGGGCCGGGGCGGGAGCGGCGACTTCTGCCGCGACGAGACCGGACCCGGCGACGAGCCCGACCGCGAACGCCATCACCCCAACGGCCGCCCTGCGATGGAACCGGGGCCACACGGCCCGGGAGTGTAGCGTCGTGCACCGCGGGATGGAAAACCCCGTGCAGCCCGGGCGCCCCCGCGGTACGGTGCCCGCACCCCTCCGCTACGTGAGCCGACGCCCCGTGATCGACCTCGAACGCGTGTCCAAGACCTACGGTGACGGGGCGACGCGGGTCGAAGCCCTCGTCGCCGTCGACCTCCACATCCCGGCCGGACAGTTCGTCAGCATCATGGGGCCGTCGGGCTCCGGGAAGTCGACGCTCCTCAACCTCGTCAGCGCCCTCGACGTGCCGTCGGACGGGCGCATCACGATCGACGGACAGGACATCGGCGCGCTCGACGACGACGCGCTGACGCTCTTCCGGCGGCGCAAGATCGGGCTCATCTTCCAGTTCTTCAACCTGCTGCCGACGCTGAACGCCACCGACAACGTGTTGTTGCCGGTCATGCTCGAGCGAGCGGTCACCCCGGACGACCGCGCCCGGGCGCTCGCCGTGCTCGGCGACGTCGGGCTCGCCCGGCGCGCCCACCACCGCGTTCACGAGCTCTCCGGCGGTGAGATGCAGCGGGTGGCCATCGCGCGCGCGCTCATCCTCGAACCTCGCCTGATCCTCGCCGACGAGCCCACCGGCAACCTCGACTCGGCGACGGGTCGGTCCATCCTCGAGCTCCTGAAGAAGACGGCGCGGGACCACGGGACGACGGTCGTCATGGTCACACACGACCGCACGGCCGCCGAAGCCGGGGACCGTCTCGTCCTCCTGCGGGACGGCCGCCTCGAGGGCGACCAGGCGGTGGGTCCCGCGGCCGCCGGCGGAGCCTGAGGTGGGGCGCCTCTTTCGTCCCATCGGGCGTGCGTTCACGTCGGCCCTGCTCGGGCTCGTCCACCTGGCGGCGCTCGCGCTCTCGCCGTGGCGGATCGGGCGCCTCCTCCGGACGGTGAGCCTGCCCCGGTTCCACGAGCACGGGCTGCGCACCGCCCTGACGGTGCTCGGCATCGCGCTCGGCGTGGCGATGCTCGTGTCGGTGGTCCTCGTCAACCGATCCATCCTTCGCAGCTTCGCCGACACGCTCGACGACATCTCCGGCAAGGCCGATCTCGAGGTCACGGCGGCCGCGAGCTTCGAGGAGGCCGCCCTCGAGACGGTCCGCGCGGTGCCCGGCGTGACGCACGCGACGCCCGTCGTCCAGGAGACCGCCCTGATGCGGCTCCCCCAGGCGCCGGGCGAACGCCTGCTCATCATCGGGGTCGACTTCCTCGGCGAGGACGACGAGCACTTCCGGCGCTACGACTCGACGGAGATGAAGGCGATCAAGGACGACCCGATCGCCTTTCTCAACGCGAGCACCCATGTGATCGTCAGCCGGGCGTTGGCGGATCGTTTCGGCCTGAAACTGAAGGACACGCTGCCCCTGCAGACCCCGACGGGGGTCCAATCGTTTCAGATCTGGGGATTCATCGAAGACGAGGGGGTGGGGCGCGCCTTCGGCGGCAACGTGGCCGTGATGTACTACCAGGCGATGCAGGTGGCCTTCGACAAGGGCACGCGTATCGACCGCATCGACGTCGCGGTCGACCCAGCCGCCGGTCCCGACACGATCGCGGCCCGTCTCCGGGCGGCGCTCGGCCCCGGTTACGACGCGGCTCGCCCGGAGCGCCGCAACACACAGGTCGCGCAGATGCTCGGGGGGCTCAACCTGGCCCTGACGATGGGCAGTCTCGTGGCGATCCTGGTCGGCATGTTCCTCATCTACAACACGATGAGCATCAGTGTGGTCCAGCGGAAGCGCGAGCTGGGCATCTTGCGGGCCCTGGGCACGACCCGCCGGCAGATCCTGCTCCTGTTCACCCTCGAAGGCGGGCTGCTCGGCTGTGTGGGGTCGGCGCTGGGGGTCTTTCTGGGTCTGTTTCTGGCCCGCGGGATGCTCGGGGTCATTACGGCCTCGGTCAACGAGATCTACCTGCAGGTCGCCGCCACGGACGTGCACGTCGACCCGGTTCTTCTCCTCGGGAGTGGCGTGCTCGGCATCCTGGGCGCGGTGGCGTCGGCGTTCATTCCCGCGCGCGAGGCCACCCGGGTGAGTGCAGTCGAGACGCTGCGCACCGGTCACGCGCCGAAACACGTCGCCCCGGGCCTGCACCGCACGGACCTGCTGGCGGTGGGCCTCCTCCTCGGGGCGGTGCTGGCCCGGTCGCTGCCGCCCGTCGACGGTCAGCCGTTCGGACCCTACGCGTCGACGATTCTGATTCTCCTGGCGGTCGCGTTGGCGATGCCGCGCATCATCGGACTCGTGCACCGCGCGCTCGCCCGGCCCGCCGAACGTCTCTTCGGCGTCGAGGCGCGGCTGGCCAACGACAACGTCCCGCGGGACCTCCGCCGTGCCACGATCACCTCCGGCGCGCTGATGGTCGGGGTGTCCCTGACGGTGGCCTTCGGGTGTTTTCTCGAGAGCTTCAAGGTCTCCACGCTGACCTGGGTCGCCCAGACGGTCCCGGCCGACCTCTTCGTGACGAGCGGCGCACGCTTCGGCGGGGTCAAGAACATCCCGATGGCCGACACCCTGCGCGACGATCTCGCGGCGCTGCCGGGCGTCGAAGAGGTCGATCGCATCCGCCTCGTGAACATCGTCTACCGCGATTTGCCCATCAAACTGCTGTCCGCGGGTCTGGAGATCTTCAGCAAACACTCGCACATGACCTTCCTGCAGGGGGACGCCGAGACCTCCGTGCCGGCGGTGCAGGCGGGTGATGTCATGGTCTCGGAGAACCTCGCCCGGCGCTTCGGGCTCGTCGTGGGCGACACCCTGCGGCTGGCATCCCCGAAGGGAGAGAAGGCCTACCGTCTCGCCGGGGTGATCCTCGACTACACGAGTGACCAGGGCACCATCATCATGGACCGGGCGACGATGATCCGGGACTGGGACGACGCGCGGGTGGACACCTACGAGCTCTACCTGACGGCCGGAACGAACCCCGAGGTCGTCAAGCGCGAAATCGAGGCACGGTGGGGCGAGGCGCTCAACCTCTACGTGCTCACCGCACGCGACTTCCGCGGCGAGCTCGAGAAGGTGCTCGACCAGACGTTTGCCGTCATGAGCGCGCTGGAACTCGTGGCGCTCATCATCGCGGTCCTCGGCGTGGTGAACGCGCTGCTCGCCACCGTCATCGACCGCATCCGCGAGCTCGGCGTGTTGCGCGCCATCGGCATGTTGCGGCGTCAGGTGCGCCGCATGGTCATGCTCGAAGCGGGCATCCTGGGCGTCAGCGCGGTGATCGGCGGTCTCCTGGCCGGGCTCGCGCTGGCCTGGGTGCTGACGAACGACATCTTCCTGGCGCAGTCGGGCTGGTACATCGCCCTGTTGGTACCCGTGCTGCCCATGGTGCAGCTCACGGTCGCCGTGATCGGTGTTTCGACGCTCGCCGGCTGGTACCCCGCGCGGGCGGCGGCGCGCCTCGTGGTCAGCGACGCCCTCGAATACGAGTAACCGACCCGTCGGCGGCGTCGGCCCCCCGGGGCTCAGGGCTGCGAGACGATGCCCTTGACCTGCGCGTAGTCCTCCGGGTGGATGGACCCCACGCGCACACACCGCACGTTCTGCGCGGGGTCGACGAGGATGTGAATGGGGATGGCGGCCGTCTTGTCGAGGCCGACTCCTTCGACGAAGCTTGCGAAATCGGCCTCGGAGGCGACCCACCGCGCGGCACCCGGCAACCCGTTCTGGACGCGGGCGCGCAGGGCGTCCTCGTCCGAGGCGGCGTCGATGCTCCAGAGCTCCATGTTGACGGGCAGGCCGTCCTTGGCCAGGGCCTCACCCCAGCGCCCGAAGAGACCCATCTCCTCCACGCACGGCTTGCACCAGGTGGCCCAGAGGTTGACGTACGTCCAGCCCGCCGTGCGAGGGGGGGGCGGCTTTACGCCGGAAATGGGCCGCTCGGCCGGGGCCTTGAAGGGCTTCTCACCGGGCTTGTAGAGCTTCTCACAGAAGCTCGCACCGGGCGGGGCGGCGTTGGTCGCGGCCTGGGCCTTCGGCGAGATCTTCACGCTGTCCGTGCGCGAAATCTTCTCTTCGGGCGCGCGCGGGGCGTCCGAGCCGCCCCCGCTACAGGCACCGAGCAAGACCGCCGCGAGAAGGCCGGCGGCGGTCGGGTTCCGGCTTCCGGCGTCAGATCGCACAGTCGATCCAGGCCACGAAGGCGGTGCGGTTGATCTCTTTGTCCGTGCAGGGCTCGGCACTGCCCGAGCGGCTGCGCTGCCAGCCGCAGAACTCCGTCCCGAGCTGAGCGAACGACTCGCCGAGCCACAGGAGGCCGACCTCCTTCTTGAGGTCGGGATCGTGGAACTTGTTCTCGAGGTGCTTGAGCACGGACTCGGCGCGCTTGGCCGAGAGTTCTTCGTTCTTCTTGGTGTCGCCGTCCGAGCTCGCCCGGGCGACGACGAAGAAGAAGCTCGCGCCCCGCTGATCGGCCCAGGCCTTCTCTAGCTGCGTCTGCGCGGCCGGATCGAGCTCCGTCACCAGGGGGTCGAACTGAATGATGTGCGCGCGCTGGGAGAGGGGCAGGAACAGGGCGTTGAAGTCCTCGCCGGAGAGCGAGGCGACGCTGGCCGCCTGCATCGGCTGGCAGCCGCGCCCGCCCTCGCCGCCGCCCCCGAGGAGACCGCAGGCGCCGGCGACGCGCCGCACGATGGCCTTGAGCTGCGGCGTGCAGTACTGGTCCTCGGCCATGGCGGCCACCGGCACGTCGCTCGGATTCGCCGCCATCGCCGCGCGGTTTTCCTTGTAGCGGGCCTCGGCGTCGCCGAGCCAGCCGCTGACCTTGGCCGACGGTACGACCAGCGCGACCGCGGCCACGCCCAGCTTCAGTGCGAGATCGTTGATCTTCATTTCTTGCCTCCCGCGGCGCCGGCGAGCATGCGCGACAGCGTGTACTCGAGGCCGAGATCGGTGTCCTCGTCGCACATGCGCGTGCCGTTGACGAAGACCTGGGGGGTCAGCACGCTGAGCGCGTTCGAGACCGCCCAGCGCAGGCTCTTGACGATCTTGTTCTTCACCTGCGCGCCGCCGAGGCAGCCCTTCACGGCGGGGAACTCCGCCTCGAGGCGCTTGCGCACGCCGGGCTCGTCGGTCTTTGCCTGCGTCAGCAGCTCGTCCTGATGGGCGAACGCCCAATCGAGCACCCGGACCGCCTCGGCCGGGCTGCCCTTGCCGGTGACATTGCCGCCCGCACAGAGCATCGCCTCGGCGACGGCGCAGGCGCCGGGGTGCATCGAGGTCGACACCATCCAGTTGCAGGTCGAATCCAGCGGGAACAGCACCGCCTTCATGTCGAGCCGCGTGTGGAGCTCGCTCGAACTCAGGCGCGTATCGAACGCCTTGCACGACGGGCAGAGCGGGTCGAGGACCTCGATGGTCGGCACGCCGCCGGGCTGCGGGGCGATGGGGATCATGATGCCGGCCTCGTCGGCGGGGTTGGCCAGGGTGCCGCAGCCGTTCGCGCCGCCGGCCTTGGGATCGGCCTCGGGCATCGCCGCGAGGTACACCAGCGTCAGCACGCCGACGAAGGCCGTGCCCTCGACGATGCCGAGCAGGAACCGGCCGATCCCTTTCCCGTCCGAGCCCTGGCTCAGGAAGACGGCGCCGAGCGCGAAGACCGCGGCCGCCGCGCTCGACCCGTACATGCCCTGGCAGACCTTGCAGATGGCCCCGACTTTGGTCACGGCCAGCCAGTAGTAGAGGGCGCTCATCCCGACGGGGAGGAGCGTCGCCGCGAAGAGGAACACCGCTTCGGAGCGCAGCGCGCGACCCCGGACCAGCAGGTGCCCGGCACGGTAGGCCAGAAACGCGAAGACCGCGATGGCGAACAGGCTGACCGGGATGCCGCCCCAGTAGTCCTGCCGGAGCCAGGAGCTGTAGGGCGAGAGCATCGCCGTGCGGCACGGGCTCTCCAGCGTGGCCTCGACGGCCGCGCCCGGGTTGAACGAGCAGTGGATTTTGTGGACCTCGCGATCGAGGTGCTGCACGAAGTCCGCGGTGCTCGTGGCCGAGAACCAGGCGCCGAACAGGGCCGCTGCCAGGACCAGGGCCAGGGGAATCCGGACGAGGCCCGGGGACCGCCGGAGCGTGTCCATCTCATCCGTGGCGTCGGCGCCGGATGGGGGGGCCGAGTCGGGCGAGAGATCGTAATCGTCTAGGTTCGCCATGTTTCCTTCCCGGGAAAAAAGCGCGCGCAATGTGAGCGCGGCACTCTTCGATGGCAAGGAAATTCACAGCGACCGTGCACGCGGGACCCGTCAGAACGACGGGCGCGGCGCAGACCAGGTCACTTCGGGGGCGCGCTCGGCGTGCCGGCGGGCAGGACCTTGCAGGTGCAGTCGGTGACGGTCGAGCCCTTCTTGGTCGCCTCGTCCTTGTACTTCTTGCAGTCCGCTTGCCCGGTCTCACCCTTGAACTGCACCTCTTTCTTGAGCTTGCCGTCGTAGGTGAACCAGAACTCGCAGGCGTTCGGAATGAGATCGACCTGCGTGAAGAACGAGTAGTCCTCGGCGCCCTGCTGCTTCGTCCAGAGATGCTCGGCGACCTTGAAGTTGTAGGGCTCGTGGTTGGGCATCACGAGGTCGAACTCGTAGGTCTGCGAGATGTCGAGGTTCGAAATGTCGAGCGGCGAGAGGCAGGGCTCGTTCTGGCCGGTCGCCGCGTTGGGCTTGACGCACTTCGCCGGGTCTTTGTCCTGAATGATGACGGCGCCCGGGGGCGTCGTCTCGATGCGCAGGTTGCCGAAGCGCTTGAGCTTGGCGAGCTGCTCTTTCATGTGGGCTTCTTCGATGGCGAGCTTCTTCGCGATCCGCTCCTCGCGGGCCTCGTGGGACGAGAGCTTCGCGAGCAGGTAGAAGCCCGAGCCGACGGCGGCGATCAAGATGACGAAGACCATCAGGTTCGTGGCGCCCCGCTTGCGCGCGCCCGGGTCGACGAAGCGTTCCATGAGGATCGCGGCGTCTTCCTTCATCTCGCCCCCGGCGGTCATGAACATCTGACTCATGGTCTCGACGTGGGCATCGGCGGCCGGCTTCTTCGGGCCAGTCTTGGCCTTCGGTTCGTCGGTTGCGCCGACGTCCTTGGCCAGGCTGTCGATGATCTCGTCCGCGGATTCGTTCTTCTTCTTTGCCATCGTGGTCCTCGGGGCCTCGAATCAAAAGGCGCGCCGCAGCATGCGGGATGTCGCGCCGCAACGCAACACTGCACGCGCGGCACGCACTGCGGTCGGGCGACCGCGGGCAGCGGCGGTCACGTCACTGAGCAGTCCAGTCGCAGGGCTTCTTCTCGACCTTGCCGTCCTTGTCGACCTTGGGCGGGGGCTCCTGGCCGATGGGAACGACGCTCATCAGGCGCGTCACGCCGTCTTTGGCGCAGGGCTGGCGGCCGTTCTTGCTCTTGTCGCACGAGAGGGGGACGACATCCCGCTTCGCGCCGACCTTGACGCCGTAGTCGGCCGTGACCTCGTAGTCGCCGACCGGCAGTTTGCGCAAGACGAACTCCGACTGGTAGGCGCCGAAGTCGATGAGGTCCTCGAGGGTGAGCGCCGTGCTCTGTCCGGTGGCCTTGTTCTTGGCCGTCACCTGCGCGGTGAACTGCCCGGTCTTCTTCACGAACGGGCAGATGCGGACGGTCAGCTTGCCCTCGCCGGGGCCGGGGGGGCGGTCGGCTTCGGCCTTCGCCTTCGCCTTGTCTTCGTCCGCCTTGCGCTGCGCGGCGATGGCGGCTTTGGCTTCCGGCGTCCGCTCGCCCTTCACGCACTTCTCGTACATGCAGATGAGCTTGTCGCTCTTGCAGTCCTCGTCCCAGGCACAGCTCGCGGGGGCAGCGGCCAGGGCCGCCTTGGCCTCGGAGCCGGTCGAGGGTGCGCCCGACGGCTTCTCGCAGGCGCCGAAAAACGAGAGTGCCAGCACCGGACCGGCAAGCCGCGCGGTGTTCAGCAGATGCACGGTTTTGTCCCTCCCCCCGGGGAAAATCTCGGGCGAAACGCATTTGTAACCGCATCCCGGGCCGTCGGGGGTGCAGTTTTTTTCACAAGGGCCATACCTTGACACCGGAATTGGTCTCGGCTACCAATCCCGGGTCTCGCAGACCGGGTCAGCCACGCGCGCCGGCCTGCTGCAATGATTCATGGACAGCGAACAAACGCGCGGAAACCGGAGGCTGTTGGATGGGGTTCATCGCTGAAGCGTTCTCGAAGGGTGGGTTCTGGATGTGGCCCATCCTGGTCGTGCAGATCGTCTGCTGGGCCATCTCCCTGGAGCGCGTCTACTACCTGTACTTCCGCGCCAGCGTCCGTGCCGAGGAGCTCGTCACGATGCTCCAGCGCACGATCCTCGACGGCGACCTCGCGAAGGCCATCCGCCTCGCCGCGACGTCGAACACCCCGCTCGGCCGCATCGTGCACCACGGTCTGCTCAAGGTGAAGGGCGAGGCCGACGAGGTCCAGGCCGCGATGGACGAGGCCGCCCTTCGTGAGCTGCCCCGCGTCGAGAAGCGCACGCCCTACCTCGCCATGCTCTCGAACGTGGCCATGCTCACCGGTCTGCTCGGCACCATCTCGGGCATGATCGTGTCCTTCGGCGCCGTCGCGAACGCCGACGCGTCCGAAAAGGCCGCCAAGCTCGCCGAGGGTATCTCGGAAGCCATGAACTGCACCGCCTTCGGTCTCGTGACGGCCATCCCGGCCCTGCTCTTCTACGCCATCCTGCAGGGCAAGACGCAGACCATCGTCGACGAGGTCAACGAGGGCTCCCTTCGCGTCGTCAACTTCGTGCTCGCCAACCGCCACAAGCTCCAGAACGCCAAGGACGCCTGAGGCGCCGAGAGCGGCTCTCGTCCCCCTCTGACCTTCAGGAGTACCCATGGCCGGCGGCGGCGCACCTACACCCGCAAAGGGCGGCAAGAAGTCCGTCGACTTCACCGTCAATCTCGTCCCGACGATCGACCTGCTCTCGGTGCTCATCGCGTTTCTGCTGATCACCGCCGTGTGGACGCAGCTCGCGCGGATCCAGGCCTCTCAGGTTCTGCCGAAGACGTCGCCCACCCCGCAGGAAGAAGAGCCGGACAAAGAGAAGCCCAAGAAACTGATGCTCTTCGTCCAGCCGGAAGAAGTCACCATCAACTTCACGAACGTCGATCCCGTCGCGGTGCCCCCCGTGACCTTCAAGAAGGTGGACGGCGACCTGAACAAGCAGGTCCGCGAACACATCAAGAAGGTCGCCAACGACACCGCGCTCGTCGTCGACAAGAAGAAGCAGGCGGTGGTCATCGCCTCGAGCGACACCGTCGAGTACCGCCAGATCATCGAGACGATGGACATCCTGATCGACAACGGCCTGCCGGGACTCTCCCTGGCGGATGCCAACGTCGTGAAGGGCATGTTGCCGGACGATCCGAACGCGCCGCCCCCGGGTGGTGCGCCGTCGCCCGCCCCCCCGCAGTGAGCCCGAGGAGCGCGCGCCCGCATGCCGTTCGTCACCAAGCCCAGTAAACATCTCGTCAAGCACGTCCCGCTGGCGTTCATCCGCAAGGTCGCGGATGGGCACGGCCGGGCCAACGTGATCGCCGATCTGAACGTGACGCCCATGGTGGACATGCTCACCATGCTCGTCATCTTCCTCCTGCTGACGTTCTCCGCGAGTGGTGAGATCCTCACCATCACGAAGGACATCGTGCTGCCGAAGGCGTTCAACGCGGTCGAGCTCGAGCGCGCACCCATCATCGCCATCTCGAAAGCCAAGATCGCCTTCGAGGGGCAGTTCGTGATGGACGCCGGCGACATCACCAACGAACGCTATGTCGACTTCGTCCTGCCGCCGCTCAAGGAGCGCCTCGAGCGCAACCGCGATCAGTGGAAGCTGACGCACCAGGACAAGACGTTCGACGGCAACGTCATCATCCAGTCCGACAACTCGGTGAACTTCATGGTCATCAAGATGATCATGATGACCTGCGCGCAGGCCGAGTACTCGCAGATGAACTTCGCCGTGCTCCGCACGGACCGCGCGGGCTCTTCCGTCGGCCCCGGTGAAGGCGGCGAAGGCGCGCCCGCGCACTGAGTCCCCCGCTGATGCTCCGCTTTCTGCGCGGCCGTTCGGGCGCGCTCCTCATCGTCTCCCTCATCATCTTCGTTGGTTTTGCCGCCTACCGGTACCTCAACCGCACGGGCGGCACCCTCGTCGAGTTCGATCAGCCGAAGTTCATGGTCGTCGCCCTCGAGGGCATCCCGCTCATCCGCGAGAACGGGCAGGCCCTCGACGTGATGCTCGGCGAGCCCGTCAAGCTCGCGTGCCAACGCGTCTCGCCCAAGGACGGACAGGGCACGGCGCGGTTCGTCTACGATTTCGGTGACGGGTCCAAGGACGAGAAGTCCGACTGTGACGTGACCCACACGTTTCAGGGCCAACCCGGTCAGGTCGTGTTGCTCGATGCGCAGTACGTCGTCGAACGGCCCGACGGCAGCCGGACCGTGGTCGACCGCTACCGCTCGGAGATTCGGCTGATAGCACAGGCGCCGTTCTTCCGGCTGCGCGGTTTCGGTACGCCGGCCAACGAAGCAATCGTGTCCCTGTCGCTGCCGCACGAGGTCATCCCGTACGTCGACTCCGCGTTGAAACTCGATCCCGCACAGGTGAAGGCCAAGGCGTTCGTCGTGGCGTTCTTCACCCGTCGGGACGGGGAGGACGTGGCGTACCTGCGTGTCGCCCCCCCGAAAGAGGGCGGCCAGGCGATTCGCGCCATCACCTCGCCGCTGAAGTACTACCGGGACTTCGGGAGCCACCAGGGTCTTGCTGGCGTCCCCGACGAACCCATCACCATCGGCCAGCCCGAGGACGATCGCCTGCTCTTCGACGTCTTTGCCGGGCTCTTCACGACGGCCAACGTCGACGCGCTGCTCGCCAAGTGCTGCGCCGGAGGTGGGGCGGGGGTGATGAACAATACCGGGCTGCGGATCGACGAGATCCGGGCGCTCGCGCACGAGGGTCTCCTGACCGAGCCGTTGCGGGTCGTGCGGGTCTCGGGTGCGTCGGGGGCGGCAAAGATGCTGGTGCCGGCGAGCGCGGGCGCGCCGGCGACCGCTGCGCCGTAGCGCTCAGTTGCCCTTCATCAGGCGGCGACGGGAGAACGTCTCGTCAGGCAGGGCAACGTCGAACTGCATGTTCGCGAACTTCAGTTCACTGTGGCTGCCCTCTCGGGCCGCGTCCCGCATCAGCATGCGCGAGGGAAACCGGCGACCGCCGACGTCGACGAGATCGTGCATCGTCAGCGTCTTCAGCAGAAGGCCGCTCTGCGCGAAACGCTCGGCCTTGACCGGGACGTAGGTGTCCTTGGCAATCCACGTCTTGCGGCGCGCGTAGGTCTGCCCGGGCGCCTTGGCGACGAGATCGACCACCCAGCAGTCGGTGCCCTCGACCTTCTCCTGCCCGATGACCGTCGCGGCGTAGTCCTGCAACAGCGCCCGCTGTTCGAGCATGTCCTCGTAGCTGAAGTCGCTGTCCATCACGCTCTGGCGCAGCATGTGACCGCTGATCTTCACGACCTTCTCGGTCGTCGGCAGGAACATGTAGAGGTTCTTCTCGAGCTTGAGGTACTTGACGCCCTTGTCGCGGGGCGGCGAGAGGAACTCGCTGAAGCTGTCGTCCCAGCCGCGGCTCCAGATGCGCATCGAGCGCGTCTCGGACTTGCCGTCTCGGACGACCGTCAGCGTCGAGTCGGCGGTGCGCGTTTTGAACGTCATCACCTCGTCCATCTTCTGCACGAGGAAGTCGGCGGTCGGTGTGTCCGCGGCCGCGACCGGACCCGCGCGTGATACGAGCGCGAGGAGGGTGAGGGCAGCGGTGCGGAGAAGAGCGCGGCGAATCATGAAAGGGGCTCCGGTAAAGGGGTTCACTTCGTGCGCATGGCCTCGATGGGCTGAACGCGAGAGGCCCGAATGGCCGGGCCGAGCGCGCCGAGGACCGAGACGGCCAGACCCACGCCGACGGCGAAGAGCAAACCGCCCCAGGTCGGGACGGCGTGGACGGTGTTGGAGACGGGAACGAACATCTTTCGGGTGGTCCCCTCGCCGAGCTGAATGCCGTGCTCCGCGAGGAAGTGGGCCGCGAACGAACCGAGCGCGGCGCCCAGAAGGCAACCGATGAGGCCGAACGTCAGGGCCTCGAAGACGAAGACGCGCAGGACGGCCCCACGCTTCATACCGAGCGCGAGAAGCACGCCGATCTCTTTCTGGCGCTCCAGGACGGTCATCATCATGGTGTTCAGCAGGTTGACGCCGGCGACGGCCACGATGAAGAACAGCAGGATCGTCAGGACGACGCCGAAGATCGCCGAGACCAGGCGCGCCATCCCGATCTCCGACCACGCTTTGACCTCGAGACCGTCGACGCGTCCGCTGGCGATGAGGCGCGCCTTCAGGTCGGCGGCGTCGTCGAGGCCGGGGCCCGTGATGAGGACGTCCGTGACTGCATCGGGAAGGTCGAGCAGGCGGCGCGTCACACCCAGCGGGACGTGGGCCAGCCGGTTTGCAAACCGGTTGCCGAAGTCGACGATGCCGACCACCTTTGCGCCGGCATCGGCAACGCCTTTGCGGTAGCTGACGATCTGGACTTCGTCCCCGGCCTTCACCCCGAGCCGCCGGGCGAGATCCGATCCGAGGATGATCTCCGGGGCGTCGTCGGCGGTGAAGTCGGTGCCGGCGACCAGGCGGTCCTGCAGGCGAAGAACCTCGCGCTCGGCGCTCGGGACGAGGCCGATCGCCGGTGCGAACTCGACGACCTTGCGTCCGAAGATCTGCTCGTCGGTGAGCTCGTCCTCCGGGATGCCGGCGGACTCGGGCACGATGGTGGACTCGTCCGTCGACTGCACCATGACCCGGAACTGCACTCTGCCGAGCACGGCGCGGACCCCGGGCACACCGGCGAGATCCGCTGCGAGGGCCTCGAAGCCGGTGATGGTGTATTCTAGTGGGTCGAATCGGGCCTCGCGTTCGTACTCGGCATGGCGGAGCCGGACGTCGCCCGTCTGTTTGGCGAATTCACCGACGACGTGTTGTTTCAGCCCCGCGATGACCGCGTGACCGACGAGCAGCAACGCCACGGAGATGACCACCGCGAAGGTGGTCAGCGCGCTGCGGCCCTTGTGGCGCGAGATGTTGCGCCAGGCGTAGCGGGTCAGCATCGACACGGGCGGGCCTCCATCATCAGTCGTCCTCCCGCAGCGCTTCGATGGGCGAGAGCCGGGCGGCCCGGAAGGCCGGCCAAAGCGCGGCGACGAGCGCCGTGCCGAGGCCGAAGGCCGCCCCCTGAAGGATTGTGGCGAGGCGCAGGTCGAAATAGAGGACCGGCGGCACGAGCGCGACCGACTCGGCCTGCTGGAGTTCGGGGAAGTGCAAGCCGTTCACGGCGAAGTGATGTGCCACCACGCTCCCGACGAGCGCCCCGAGCGCGGCGCCGACCAATGCGATGACCAGGGATTCGATCGTCATCAGCCGACGCACGCGGGCGGGGGTCAGCCCGATGGCCATCAGGGTGCCGATCTCGCGCGTGCGCTCGATCGCGCTCATCAGCCCGGTATTGGCCACGCCGGCCGCGGCCATCAGCAGAATCAAGCCGACGACGATGTTGAACGCGGCCCGCCGGATCTGATTGACCTCCCGAAAGTCGCGCGTGCGCTCCTCCCAGGTCTCGACGACGACCGGACCGTCGGGCGTCTCGAGGCGCGCTTCGGCGGCCTGTGCGAGCATGGGATCGGGGAACCGCGCGAGCACCTCGGTCGCGAACCCGTCGGGCAAGTCGAGAAAGGGCGCGCCGATACTGCGGGGGAGCACGATGGTGTAGTTGTCGACCAGCGGGTGTCCGGTGGCGATGGCCCCGGCGAAGCGCACGGCGTCGAGGGCGTTGAGGGTGCCGCGGCGGGTCTTGGCCTTCAGGAAGATGCGGTCGCCCGGTTTCCAGCGGAACGTCTCCGCAATGCCCGCGCCGCCCCACAAGTACGGCTCTTCGCCCGGTGGCACCGGCATCTCGCCGACCGGGAAGACGGCGCGATAGGCGTCCCGGTCGACGACGAGCCCGCGACACCGGAGGATGCGGCGCCCGTCCCCGACCTCGGCAGCGAAGGAGACCCGGTCGACGACCCGGGTGCCCGGGGCGACCGCGGAGAGCGTCGCCGCGAGCGCCGAAGTGTCCGGGAACGGCTTGTCGAGCGGCTGGTAGTCTTCCTCCGCGAGGTAGTCGCGCGGGACGACGCGCACGTGAGCCGACTCGTTGTCGACCTCGATGGCGATGAGTGTGGCGTCGATGCCGTCGACGAAACTGCGCGAGACGATGAAAAGCGAGACGCCGAGCAGGATGGACGTCAGCGTGAACAGCGAGCGCCGCCGATTGCGAAGCGCGTTGCGCACGGCGAGCCGGAAGAGATAACCGTCAATCATGGGAGCCCGACTCGGGCGCCGGCACACGCTTCTCCTCGCCGACGATGCGCCCGTCCGTCAGGCGGACGATGCGACGGGCGTGGCCCATCAGGTGCTCGTCGTGGGTCGAGAACACGAACGTCGCCCCGAGCTGCTCGTTCATGCGCCGCATCAGCGCGATGATGTCTTCGCTCGTCTTGCGGTCGAGGTTGGCCGTCGGTTCGTCGGCCAGGATCAGCGCAGGTCGCTTGGCGAGTGCGCGACCGATGGCCACCCGCTGCTGCTGCCCGCCGGAGAGCTGGTTGGGGCGCCGGTCTCGCTGGGTCGTCAGGCCGAGCAGCGCGAGCATCTCGTCGACGCGCTCCCGGATCTGTCGGGCGTTCAGCGTGCCGTTGATCTGCAGGGCGAACTCGATGTTTTCGTAGGCGGTCAGAACCGGGATGAGATTGAAGCTTTGAAAGATGAACCCGATGGAGCGGTTGCGAATCTCACCCCGCTGAGCGGCCGTGAGACCCTGCGTCACGTCCTGACCGGCAATGGTGACCCGCCCGGAGGTCGGTGCGTCGAGACAGCCGAGGCAATGCAGCAGGGTACTCTTGCCACTGCCCGAGGGACCGACGAGGGCGGTGAACTCGCCGCGACGGATCTCGAGGTCGATCGCGTCCATCGCGCGGACCTCGTTCTCGCCGGGGTTGTAAACGCGGCTGGCCTTCTCGAGCCGCACGACGATGTCGCCGTCGGCCGGTGTCTCAGTATGCATAGCGTCCCCAGAGGAAGAACGAGGCCGTGGGCGAAAGACGCGCGCCGGCGGCGTCGGCCATCGCCGCCCCCTGGGGCGACGACGCGCGCAGAAGGGCGGCCTCGCTCGCCGAAAGCGTCGGCAGCGTGAGCGTGTACTCTCCACCGGAGGGCCCGTAGGCGAGCTGCGCCCCGAGCGTGAAGGTGAACGCATCGGCGGGCAGGAAGCTGACCTGTGGCACGACGAGGCCCGTGTGATCGACCAGGTTCGTCACGTTCAGCACGGAGGCCCGCCAGTCGCTGGCGATCTCCAGGCGGACGAGGCCGACGCCGTAGTGACGACCCATGAACATCGCGCGGTCCTCGAACGTCGAGCGCAGGGCCGCCGCGGGGGTGCCGCTCGCTTGCACCGCCGCTCGGAGGCGGTCGGCGTCGAGGGCGTCCCCGGGCCGCCATTGACCGCTCTGTTGAAACATGTATTCAGCGGACAGGAAGAGCGTCTGCAAGACATCGAAGCTGTAGTCGACGCCCGTCTCGAGGCTCGTCGTGGCGCGTTCGCTCGCATCGGCGTCCGCCGGCAGCGTGGACGCCGCCTCGAACCAGAGGCCGACGACCTGTTCACTGCGCACGTCGACGCCGACGACCGCGGCTTCATTCGCCGCGTCCCAGGCCGCGAGCACCGCGAGGTCCGTGATGTCGAGTGTCGTATCGAAGCGGGCGAGGGCCACCGGGGCGCAGCACGGCGACTCCGGCGTCGCCACGGCGACCGTCAGGTTCGTCGCGTCCCCCACCGCCCACAGCGAGCGCAGCGCCCAGACGCCCGGGCGCTCGGCCTGCACATCCGCCGGGTTCTTGTCGTTGAACAGATCCGTCGGGTTCAGGAGCAGGCCGGAGCCCCAGGCGAGGTTCTGTTTGCCGGCGGTGTGATCCCAATCGTCGAGCGTCGCGGTGACGTACAGGCGCTCGACGCCGACGACGTCGCCGATGGTCGTCTGGCGACGGTCGAAGAAGCCATGTTCGGTATGCCCTTCGACCGTCCCGACCAGGGTCGCCGTCTCGCCGACGTGCAACTTGAGTGTCGGGCGCAGGCGCTCGATCGCGCCGAGGCGTTCGCCGGGATGGTATCCGTCGGGCAGCAAGGGATCGAGGCCGGCGAGGTCCGGATCGAGGCCGAAGAACGCGTGCGTCCGGCTCTCGAAGTACCCGGAGAGCTCCCCCGTGACCGGGCCCGCGGCGGCCTGCGCCCGTGCGACTTCGGGCATCGCGGCCAGGACGGCCACGACCAGCGTCGAGGGAGCGCGGCGGGAAAGGGGGCGCATGGGCGGGGAGCCTGCGCGTTCACGCGCCCCGATGCAACTGCGCAGCGTCGAGCGTGAGGGTCAGCAGGGGCGCCGGGACGTCGGGATCGTCGGCGTCCGCGACCAGGAAGAGATCGACGCCACCGTCCGCGCGCGCGCTCGGGGTCAGCCCCTCGATCTTCCACGGACCCGAGAGGGGGGCGAGCCAGCGGAGCTGACCGGTGGCGGAGAGCCGGCCGAGCGCGGCCCCGCCGAAGGCGCCGTCTTCGTAGGTGCTGCCGCCGCCCTCCGCCACCGCGGAAAACAGGAGATCCCCGTCCGGATCGCCGGGCAGGGGCGCCGCGTCCGTGAAGCCGAGGGGGCCGCCCGGGAGCGCACCGAGGTCGACCGCCCGGATGTCGACGAAGACCTCCGGGCGAAGGGGCTCGCCGGTCTCGAGCGCGCGCAGGATTCGGGCGAGGTCGAGACGGATGAGCGCGTTGATGCCGTCGGCGCCGTTTCCGCGCTGCAACAAACAGAGATGCGCCCCCACGCACGCGGCGCCCTCGAGGTTGAGTGCGGGGAGGCGCGCGCGCAGGTCGGCGTAGAGCGGGCCGGCGTCGATGACCGCGGCCCGATGGGGCGCGGCGGCGTCGGGCAAGAAGACGGCGCGGTCCCGGCGGGGCGTCGAGCCGCTGCCGAGCGCGAGCAAACCGGTGCCCGGCAGCGCGGCGAGCATTTCGAGATCGGGCTTCACCGCCTTGCGCGCCCGCGCCCCTTTGGGCAGTTCGTCGGGCAGAAGCGGATGCGCGGGCCGCGTCGGGCGCCCGCCGAGATCGGTGACGTGCAGCCGCGTGCAGTCGTCGGCGACCACGTACAGGGTGTCGCCTCGGCGCACGATGGCGCTCGCGGCGGCACACGCCAACCGAGCGATCGGGGTCGGGATCAGCATGAGCGGGCCTCGGCTGTGGAGTGGGGCATTCTCGCCGCCGCCACACCCCGTCGGAAGACCAATCGGCGCCGCATCCCTTGCAATCGCACGAAACCGACCCCACCTTTGCGCCATGCCGAGAGTCGAAGTCGATCATCACCGCTGCGAAGGCAAAAAGCCCTGTGTGCAGGTCTGCCCCGAGGGCGTCTTCGCGATTCGCAAGTCCGACGTGCCCCTGCCGTTCCTCATTCGCCTCAAGGTGCTCGCGCATGGGGGCAAGCAGGCGTTCGTCGTGAACGAAGCGGCGTGTACCGCCTGCATGAAGTGCGTCGACGCCTGCCCGGAGACCGCGATCCGCGTGACGCCGTGAGCCGGCGCCCGTGGAAGGGCGCGCTCGGGACGGCGCTCGGGATGCTGTGCGCTTCGACGGGCGTGAGCGCCGGCCCGAGCTGGGAGTTGCCCCGCGTGCCTGCCTCGGCGGCGGCCCCGGCGGGGGTGGGCGCGTTCTCGGCGATGATCTGCGCCGCGTGCCACCCGGACATCGCTCGGGAGTGGGCGGCCTCGACGCACGCGCACGCCTGGATCGACCCGCAGTTCCAGGCCGAGCGGGCCAAGGATCCCGCCGTCGCCTGGCTCTGCGACAACTGCCACACCCCGCTCGCCCGCCAGCAGGCCGTGCTCTCGGCGGCGAGTCCGACGGGAGACGTCCGGCGGCCGACGCAGGCACCCAACCCGGACTACGATCCGACGCTGCGCGAGGAGGGCATCACCTGCCTGACCTGCCATTGGCGACCCGAGGGCATCGCGTCGATCAACCCCGATGCGCAGGCCCCGCATGCGCTGGTCTACGCGCCCGAGTTGAAGAGTGAACAGACGTGCACGGTCTGTCACCAGGCCGTGGCGCGGGTGGGCGACACACTCGTCTGCACGTTTGATACGGGCGAGGAGTGGCGGGCGGCGAACCCGGGCAAGACCTGCCCGGAGTGTCACATGCCGCGCGTCACCCGGCCGATGGCCGTCGGGGGGCCGGTGCGCGAGGGCGGCCGCCACCTCTGGCCCGGCGGCCTGATGCCGAAACGGCCGCTCTCACCGGAAGAGCAGGCGATGTTCGCCGACTGGAAACCGGGCGCCCGCGTGCGGCTGTCGGGGCCGGCGTCGCTCGAGCCCGGAGGCGAGGCGCTCGTCGGCGTCTATCTGGAGCACGCCGGCGCCGGGCATCGGATGCCGACGGGTGACCCCGAGCGCTTTCTGCTCGTGGTGGCCGAGGCCATTTCGGCGGACGGTCGCGTCCTGGCGTCGCTTCGCCACCGCGCGGGTCAGACGTGGACGTGGTGGCCCGTGGCGAAGAAGACGGGCGACAACCGGCTGTCACCGGGCGAATCGCGGGTGATGCCGCTGCGCTTCACGTTGCCCGACGCCCCGAGCGCGCGGCCCGTGGCGGTTCGGGTGCGGCTCGAACACCACCGGATCAGCGCCGAGAACGCCGCGCACCACAACCTTCGGCCGGAGGTGTACCCCTTTCACCGGGTCGTTCAGGTCGAGACGCTGCGGGTCGATGTCGCGCCGGGGGCCGGGCCGTTGCCCTGAACGGCGCGGGCGCTCACCGCAGGTAGATGTGGTTCGTGTAGATCCACGGCGTCGGTCGCACGAAGCGGTCGCCGAGGCTCCCGAGTTCGGCCCGCATGTGTTCGGGGACCTGCAGGATCTCGACGCGATAGGCGCCGGGACCGGGCACGGGCACCTCGAGCGCCATCGGACCCTGGGCGATGACCTCGGCGCCGTCGGCCGTGACGCGGACGAGTTTCACGTCCTGTTGCGCCTCGGGGACGCTGCGCGGTGGCGTCACGCGCAGGGTCATCCCGGCCTCGAAGGGGCGCTCGTCGCCGAGCTCGATGCGGCTGCCGTCGGGCGCCGTGCCGGCGAAGTCGAAACCGTCGGGTTCGCCGAGCAGGTGAAAGACCACGACGAGCCGACCCGCCGTCAGGGCCTCCCGAATCTGCGGGAGCGTGACCTCGTGCACGAGGAGGTAGTTGGCGAACCACGTCGTCAGTCGGCGGTAACTGTCGAGGCGCTCGCCGTCGATGGGCCGCACGAGCGGCGGCAGATTCTGGTGAATGTCGCTGCCCGCCGTCCCCAGCATGCGCCGGTGATGGACGAACTGATTCCAGACCCCGACGGACTCCGGGTTCTCGCGCAGGACGGCCAGCATCGAGAGGTCCGGATGGGGCGGCGACTCCCGCGCGTTGATGAGCGCCAGGATGTCCGGCATGACCTCGCCGAGCTGTCGCCAGCGCGGGTTGACGTTGGCGTGCAGGTTGTAGATCTCGATGGCGTCGAGGCCCAGGGGTTCGAGCTCCTCGTAGGTGCGCTCTTCCGTGTGGGCGTGAAAGACCAGGCCCCCCGTCTCGTGCAGGTGGCTCACGGACTCGGCCGTGCGGTCGCGGTACCAGCCCCGATCACCGGCCGGCTGCGGCAGCATGACGGGCATGAGATCACCCTCGCTCCCCGGGGAGAGCAGGGTGCGGACGGCATCTTCGCCGGCGCAGGCCACGAAATTGCCGACCGCCGCACCGGACGGGTCGCGCACGAGCTCGTCCCCGGCGGCCTCGTCGAAGAGCAGCGCTTCCTCGAAGCTCACGTCGGCGAACGTCTCCGGGTGGTCGGTGAGCAGCGTGTAATCGAGCCGCGCATTGCACAGCGCCGCACGCAGATCGGCGAGGCACGGGGCGTTACCGACGCCGTTCTCGTCCTTCGGTCGCCCGTCGCAGGCATCGTGGCTGTGAATCGAGTGCATGTGAATCAGGCCGCGCGCCCACCGCCATCCCGCGGGGGCGCTCAGGGTGCCGGTCGACACGGGACGGGTCCGGGGGGGGGGGGGCAAAGGCCCGGAGGGCGGCGCCGCGGCGTCGGGCGCAAGCGCATCGGCAGCGGCGTCCGCGGGGGTGACATTCGCCGCATCGGCCCCGGGTGCGCTCGGTCGGGCATCGGGGGGGGCTGGTGTCGCCTGGTCGGGGGCGGTGGTCGTCGCGTCACCCGGGGGCAGAACGGCCGCACCGCCCGCGCCACCCGCTGCGGCGCTGGGATCGCCCGAATCATCGCCACCGCAGGCGGTCGGCATCGAGGAGAGCGTCGCGACGAGCGCGAGGCTGGAGAGACCGCGAAGGCGGCGGGCAGGTGCGTGCGTTTTCCACATGCGGCGCAGGATAGCGACGGAGGCATTGCCTCGAAAGCGCATTTGCCCCACGGTGCGCGCCCATGCCAGTGCCCACGTCGGACATCACGAACCCGGCGCGCCATGCCCGATGGGGGGCGTGGGCCATCGCGCTCGCCGCCTGCATCTGGGGGTTCTGGGGCCTGGCGATCCGCGCCTCGGGCCTGAGCGGCCCCCACGTGCCCTGCATCGTGCTGGCGACGATCGCGATCTTCGGCATCCCGCTTTTGCCGCGCCGCCTGCCCCGCGGACGGGCCGCCTGGTTCGCGCTCGTGGCGACGGGGGCGACGGATGCGGCCAACGCGCTGCTGTATTTCGAGGCCCTCTCCCGCGGCCCGCAGCCCGTCGCGGTGCTCTCGCACTACCTCGCGCCGATCCTCGTGGCGCTGTTCACACCGCTCGTCCTCGGCACCCGCGCGCCGCGGGTGGCGTTCTTCGCGCTGCCCGTCTCGGTCGTGGGCCTCGCATTGCTCCTCGGCCCCGATGCGCTGACGTTGGGTGACGCGCTGGTGACCGGCGCCCTCGGCGCGGGGTCGGCGGTGTTCTACGCGCTCCAGATCCTGATTCAGAAGCGTTTCTCCGACCGCCTCACGGCCGGCGAGTTGCTGGTCTGGCATGCGGCGTTCGGTGCGCTGATGCTGCTGCCCTTCGCGCCGACGGCGCCCGCCCCGCATCTCGGGGGCGTGCTGTGGCTGATGGGGGGCGCCATCGCCGGCGGCTGCGTGGCCGGCACGGTCTTCTTGTGGGGCCTCGGTCGCGTCACCGCGGCGACGGCCGGGGTGCTGACCTATGTCGAACCCCTCGTCGGGGTGCTGGTCGGCCTCGTGGCGTTCGGCGAGCCGCTCGCCGCGACGGCGCCGCTCGGGGGCGTGCTCATCCTGGGGGCCGGTCTGTGGGTCGTGCGGGCTGCGGCTCGCGCTTGAGTCCGACCGCCGCAGCGCGTATTCAGAATTTCACACCGAAACCCGGTCACTGGAAGGAAGCCCCGATGTCGACCCCGTTCGTGCCGGCCGCCCGCATCGTCGTCCCGTTCCTTGCGTTCAGTCTCGTGTCGGCCTGTGGGGCCGAGCCGAAGCCGGACGCCGTGCCCGCGACGGCGCCCGTGACGGCGGCGGCGGCGAGCGGCCTGGCCCCGGCATCCGCCGAGGCGCCCGCGAGCGAGGCGCCCGTGGGCGCGGCACC
>JAKLJY010000330.1 GCA_023150895.1 Myxococcota bacterium
GCTGGGCCTTGAGATGCATGGAGAAGCTGCGATGGCCGCTCGGGGCGACGAGGACCCTCGAGTCATAACCTTCGCGGACAAGGCGGTCGAGGGCAATGTCGTAGGGCGTCCCTTCGAGATCGATCTTGCGCCAGTCGGCGGCCAGGACGCGCTCGCGGGTCACGAGGATCTGCGTGGTGGGGTCGCGGCGGATGAGGTGGCCGGGGACTGAGTCGAGTTCCAGCGTGTACTGCGACTCGACCTGCGTGAGGTCGAGCGCCCAGTCGATGGTCGCGTAGTAGTCGCGGTTGGCGACCCGAAAGGCCTCCTCGCTGCCGCCGTTCGGGACGCACGGGGGGGCGACGACAAGCCCGCCGATCTTCCCTTTGAGGACGACATGCTTGAAGACGGCGCCCCGGAGGAAGAGCGTGCCCGGCGTCTTGAGGCCGTCGACGACGGAGTCTTCGATGATGGGGGTCCAGATGCTGCAACTTCGTTGCACGACACACCGGTGCATCTCGCAGTGCCGCACCGTAGTTCGGAGGTCCGGGGCCCGTGCAATGGAGACACTGCAATCGTCGAATTCACAGCGATCGAATGTGAAGCCATCGGCAAGCGCACCGGAGTTGCGGTCGTTGAAACTTTCGAAACGTCGGCGGGAGAAGTGCTGCTTCAAAACGTGTTGAGTCCCCTGCGGCGGTGGTAGTTGACGTCGCGCTTCAATGGCGGCTTCACGGTGCAGCCAAGCGTGCACCGGCGCGGAGGATGGCAACCGACGGGTGGGGCGGGCGTCAGCCTTCGTCCTTCATGAGGCCAATCTTGAACGCCCGCTGAATCAGCGGGTCTTGGCCATTCTCCGGCAGCCAGCCCTTAGGTGGCGGATGCGTCTTCTGGAGAGCGTCAGCAATGGCATCGAGTGCGGCCTCGGTCAACTCAGATTGTTCGACACGGTGCAACATGTCTGAGATCCACGCTGCGAGGGCGCTCGCAGTCCTGTAATCGAGGCGCACTCCAATCCCCCAACCTCGTGGAAACCGCTCGATGATCGTCCGTGCGAGACACTCTGCTGCGGCCTCGACCAACCGGCCATCCTCGTTGCATTCGGAGAGGTACATCCGCTCAATCTGCATATGCGCAACGTCCTCGCCCAACTCCTTGGCGAGTTCGCCGAATGGCCTACCACGTCGACTCTGCACGAAGAATTCGACGGATTCGAAGCCCAGCGCGCCGACTCTCTCGGCTACTCGGCGTTCCCAGTCTCCTCTCCACGGCGACACCATGACAAACCCTTTCAGTACTGCTCCACTTTCACGTGTTGGAGCCCTGCCTCACGTCGGAGCATCGCCCCCACCCGGAGTATCTCCCTCGGAGTGAGTTGCCTCCCAAGGCGCTGCTCTTGCTTCAAGAGGCGGCGCATGATCTCGTCATTCCAGAAGCCGCCGCCCTTGCCGGGCCCACCACCGTAGTGCAGGGCGGAGTGGTCGCCCTCGGTGATCTTGATCGTGTACCGGTCGATGTCCACGCCTCGTTCGGCGAACCACTTGCGGTTCGCCTGCGGGAAGATGTGGTGCTTCGGGGACGACCGCAGCAGCGGGTGCCGGGCATCGATGATGAGTGGGGTGTCGGCGGCCTCGATGACATCGCGATAGCGGGCCTCTCTACTCGATGATGTGCCGCCACCACTACCCGACCCATCGAGTCGATTCAAGGCGCGGGACGGCGACCCTGGGCCGCTCCTGGCCCGTCCACC
Organism: Myxococcota bacterium; assembly: GCA_023150895.1. Taxonomy (GTDB): domain Bacteria; phylum Myxococcota_A; class Bradymonadia; order UBA7976; family UBA1532; genus CAINDO01. Next base: position 1,730 of record JAKLJY010000330.1, read on the forward strand.
GACGACGCGAGCCGCAGCGGTCAGCGCGTCGTCGACGGCATTCGCGCCGGGCACGCCGACTGGTCCGAGGCCGCCGGTGAGGTACTTGCCGCCGCCCGCAAGGAAGTCTGCGCGGCCTTGCCGCAGCGCGCTGAACTCGAGTTGCCAGGCCTCTCCGAGGCGGCGCACCCCCACGGAGCCCCCCACCCGCCGCAACCCCGCAACCGCCGCATTGCCGAGAGAATGTCCCGCGAGGGCCGACGTGAAGTGTGTGGCAAAGGCCTCGAAGGCGTCGAACTCGCGGCCGTCGCGGGAGGCGGTCACGGCGTCGGCGGCGGTGGTGATGGTGGCGTCAATGGTGACGCCGGCGAGGAAGTGGCCCGCGCGGCCGGCGTTCTTAAGCTTGCCGCCGGCACCGGCGGTGAGGAGGTTGATGGCGCCGTTCTTGGCGAACGAGTCGAGGACGTCGAACTCGGCGCCGGCGAGGTTGGCGAGGGCGGCCTCGACGGCCACGTCGACAGCCGTGTTGATGGCGGTCCATGCCAGGTAGGCGAGGACGGGCACGAACGCGAGCCGCCCATCCGGATCCCACCCGCCCACGGGGTCCCCCAGGGCGTACCCGTACCTCGACCAGGTCTCCGGCGCGTCGGGCACGGGCAGGACGGGGTCCGGCTCCAGGAAAAGCCCGCTGGCCGGGTCGTAAAGCCGTGCGCCCGCGTCGTAGAGCCCGGTGCCGGGGTGTCTGAGGTAACCGGCCCA
>JAKLJY010000331.1 GCA_023150895.1 Myxococcota bacterium
CTCCGTCCTCCGGCACGTCCTCGATGCGGATCCCGAAATCCTCCACGTCCTCGGCGATGACCCGCATCCAGACGCCGTCGTCGTCGACGCACAGAACCGCCGCTCCGTCCTCCGGCACGTCCTCGATGCGGATCCCGAACTCCTGCACGTCCTTGGCGATGACCCGCATCCAGACGCCGTCCACGTCGAGCGTCAGGATCGGCTCCGCGTGATCGGGCACGCCTTCGATGCTGAAGCAGCGCGCGCTCGGGGGCACGGCCGGAGCATTGTCGCCGTCCTCGACGGAGCCGGGCGCCGCGCCGGCCCGGGCCACGGGCATCATCAGCACCATGAGGGCGAACCATCGAATCGGGCCACGCTGCATCAGGCACTCCTCGGTTGAGCGGGGGCGACTCCCCCCGAATTGACGCGTCCCAATGGACGCGACCACCGTTGTAGCAACCACCGTGCCATCCAGCGGCAGGCCGACGAGAGCGACCTGGGCCATGGTTTTCGGTCCGCAAAGATTGCGTCCCCGGCGCAGGTTTTGCGCGATCGGCTCAGGAAGTCCGTGCCGGCCGAAAGGCCCAGGCAAGACTTGCCGCGGGGTGTAGGTGACATAAGAAGCCTTGTACGACAACGCGCCCACCGACGCCAACGGGCTGCCGGGCCGGTCGCCGGCCCGTGGCGCAGACCTCCCCCCACCCCGGAGCCGAGCCCGGGTTCGCATCGATCGGATTGTCCCTCCCGAGCGGCGCGACGTGCTCAGGCTGAAGCCGTTCCCGCGGGCGCGGGCGGTGCCCGGGCCTCGGCCGGGGGCACCTGGGCACTCGCGCCTTGGAGGTAGCGGCGCGCGGAGAAACCGTCGTGCACGGTGCAGAGCAACCGCAGCCGGCCGCCGCACTTCGGGCACTCGAGCACGTCGATCTCGAAGACGCGCCGCAGGAGCTCGTGCCAGAGCAGGTACCGGCCGGTTCGGGCTTTCCGCGGCGGAGGCGCGCTCGGTGCCTCTGGTGGCTCGCCGCCGTCGTCACCGGCCGGACGGGCTGACGGCACGATGTCCGCCCTGGCCCGCGCGCTGGGCGCGAGGACCCCGTGGTATCGCACGAGGTTCTTGCCCGGGCGCGGAACGAGGGCCGCGAGACGGCGTCTTCAGTTGCAGCGCAGCGCTGAGCGCGAAGTCGTTGCGGACGTCGTGGCCGTCGGCGTCCCGCGTCGCGACCGACAGGGTGACACTCTGCACGCCGTCGTCGAGCGCGGGCACCGCCCAGGTGAAGATGGCCAGGCCGCTCTCGTCGGCGGTCGCTTCGCCGAGGGAGGCGCCGTCGAAGCTGATCGCATGCGTCGCGCCCACCGGCTCGCCGAGCGCGTCGACGCTGCGCAGGTAGACCCGATTCTCGAGTCCGGGCACGAGGGCGCCGCTCTCGGGCACGGCCGTGACCTCGAGCGGGCCCTTGGCGACGCGCACGGACTTCGTGATCGCGCGCGCCTGCCCGGCCGTGTCCGTCACCTGGACCGCCAACTGAATCACCCCGCCGCCCTGCGCGATGGGCAGCCCGACGAGGTAGTCCGGCAGGTTCATTTCGAAGGCGTACACGCCGTTCTCGTCGGTGATGCCCGCGAGTTCGGCGAAGACGTTTTCGCCGGCGTCCACGGTCGAGGCCTGAATGGCCACCTGTCCGCCTGCGACGCTCTTGCCGAAGAAGTAGCGGGCCGTCACGGTGCCGCGCAGGCGGTCGCCGGCGAGGTACACCGGCTGATCGAGGTCCAGATCGAGATCGAACTTCGGCAGGCTGTAGCGATCGACGGTGACGGTCTTCTCGGTCGTCACGTCGTCGATCGTCGCGGTGATGCGCCAGGTGCCGAGATTGACCTCGCGGGCGAGTCGCAGCTTGGTGTGCGCCACGCCGAACGCATCGGTGGTCATCGGCAGGTGTTCGATCTTGTTGTCCTTGGCGTCGTAGATGTCGAAGACGAGCGCGCGATCGGCCTCCGGGTTCAGCGCCGGCTTGCGCAGGGCGAGGGCACGCAGATGAATGGTCTGTCCCGGCTGATAGAGCGGTTTGTCCGTGGTGAGCAGCACCCGGAACGTCCGCTCGACGTCGACGTCGCCGGCCACCGAGGCGGCGTACACCGGCATCGCCGCCTCGTCGACGAGCACGCGCAACTGCCCGGCGCCGAGCTCGGCCTCATCGGCCACGACGCGTGCGAGCATCACGCCATACCCGTCCGTCATGCCCTCCGCGAGCAGGCGCGGATCGACGCCTTCGCGTTCGAGGAGGAGCTTCACGGGCACGGCGCCGCGGGGCACTCCCGTCGCCGGATCGCGCGCGACCACGCGCACGGTGCTCTCGCGGTCGACCTCGAAGGCATCGGGACCGAGCACCAGCACCTCGGTTTTCTGAGAGGGTGTCGACATATTAACACCCCCTCTCCAGCGTCATCTTAGGAGACGGGGCCGGCAAGCACCAGCACGAG
>JAKLJY010000332.1 GCA_023150895.1 Myxococcota bacterium
CCCCGACAATCCCGCCCCGGACCCCCTCGACCCTTCCACCCCCCAGACAAACGCCAACCCGCCCCCGCACGATGCAAATCCCCACTCGCTCGACGCCTCTTTACCCCCGCTCGATGCAGCGCCAAGTCCGCAATATCTACTCGCTCACGCGATCAACCACGCGCCGACATCGATCAATGGCCTGGCAGTAGGGCGCGCCTCGCGATCCCCCTCGATCGGCATCGATCTCGTGCCTGAGCGCATCGGAGCCGTTCAACCGCATATCGCCTCCGCATCTCGGCCCATCATGCGGGTCTGCGACATCATCGCCTGCCGTCGGATCAGCATCAATCGCGTCCGAATCATCGTCGATCGATCTCCAAATCCCATTGATCGATCTAGCCATCGCATCGCCCGCGCGATACGGTCACGAAATGCCGCCGATGACCGCCGCGCCGAACGCCGTGACCCTCAAGCGCACGCCCGAGCGCGCGCTTCGATTTCTGATGGTGCTGGCGCAGCGCCCGGCGCTGCGGCGCGCGCTGGCGGAGGTCGGTTTCTCGGACGCCGAGGCCGCCGAGGGGATGCGGTTGATCGCGCGGCTCGTCCTGCCGGATCCGGCGGGGGTGGACCTGCCCGCCACGGATCCGGGGATTGCGGCGGCCGAGGCGCAGGTGCTGAGTGACGCGCGGATGCTGTTGAAGCGGGGTCGCGCGGCGCTGGACCGCGCGGTGCCCGAGATGGCGGCCGAACTCTTTGGCGACCTGCCGGCGGGTGCGCCGAACAAGATGACGGTGATTCAGCTGGAGCATCGTCTGCGCGCGCTCCATTCGGATCCGCGGCCGGCGGCGGCGCAGGCGGTCGCGGTGCTCGAGGCGCGGGGCCTGGGGCGCGCGCACCTGGCGTCCATGACGGCGAGCCTGCGGGTCCTCATCTCTCCGGGGTCGCCGCCCTCGCCCGTCGCGGCGCAGGTCGCGGCGCCCGTCGAGCCGCTGATTGACCGCCTGCGCGCCCTGTATCTCTGGTACCGCGAGTGGGCGATGGCCGCGCACGCGACGTTCACGAAGCGCCAGGACCTCATCGCGCTCGGCCTGGCCCGGCCGCAGCGCCGGACGCCGCCGACGGCCTGAGCGCATCTCGCCGCCGCGACCGGTGAGCCCTTCCCCGGACGGATGGAATTCCCGCGCCTCCGGGAGCCCCGCATCGGCGCGGTCCTTGACGGCCACCCGGGCCTTCGGGTCAGATTCGCAGCGAGCGCCCGCCCCGTGCGGCCGCGCCGAGCCCCCACCGAGCCCCGGAAAGGCCCCATGCACACCCGAACCCTCCGCGCCTCCGGCCTGCTCTCGCTCGCCGCCGCCAGTGCCGCCGTCACGGTGACCCCCACGACCGCCATGGCGGACATGTCCGATCCCGGCTGCGCCCCCACGACCTCGGTCATCGGCTGGTCCGTGCCCAAGAACGTGGCCATCCAGGACCCCGCCTCGCTGCGCCTGCCCCTCGACGCCACCATCCGGGTCGGCTTCAGCGGCCCGTGGTGCCCCGACGAGGCGACCGTCAGCCTGATCGAAAAGAAGACGATGGAGCCCGTGCCGGCGCAGGTGCGGATCGTGGTGCCGCAGGCCCTCTTCCACAACGAGCCGTCGCCGCTGTCGATCATCGAGCTCGACCCCATCGACCAGCTCAAAGTCTCGACGGACTACATCGTCAACGTGCGCCCGGCCATGCCGGCGCTGCAGATCTACGCCGACTACGAGATTCAGTTCCGCGCCGGGCGACGCGTCATGGCCCCCTGGCCCGAGTTCGAGGGCATCAAGGAGGTCCTGCCCGCCCGCGACCAGGCCGACTGCTGGGGCGACAAGATCTTCGCGTTCTCCGACGCCGACATGATGCGCAACTCGGTCTGCATGCGGGAGCGCCGCCTCGAGCTCAAGGTCGTCTATCAGCCCCTCGATCGGCCCGAGGCGACCTACGCCATCTACCGCACGCGCAGCATTCCCCTCGACGAGGGCGGCCTGCCGAAGCCCGACGACCCGACCTACGACGACCAGCTCACGCTGATCGGGTACGAGGCCGGCGTGTCGGACCAGGGCAGCGGCGTGCGCGAGAAGTCCTCGCCGTACAATGTGCCGTACCACGTGCTGCCGCGGCGCGAGTGTTTCGCCGTGCTGCTCGTCGACGAGTGGGGCCGTGAGATCGGTGATCGCGCCGACGACGCCTGCATCGACATCCCGGTCCTGACGCCGTGCCCGCAGCCCAATGGCATGGAGCAGAACTACCCCGAGCCCAACCCCTTCGAGATCCGGACGCCCGTCGACGGCCCGGCCTGCGACGAGGTCTGTCTCAACGGCGCGGACTGCGAGTCGCACATCCCGCCCGAGCGCCCCGATCCCCCGACGGGTGGCATGAGCGGTGAGGGCGGCAGCGGCGGCGAGAACGGCGGCGGCGGCAGCGGCGGCG
>JAKLJY010000333.1 GCA_023150895.1 Myxococcota bacterium
GCAGCAAGATGTATCCGCCAGCGCCCGGGCCGCCGGGGGCACCGGCGCCGGCCCCCGGACCGCCCGCGAGCCCGCCGGCGAGGCCGTCGATGCCGGTGGATGCGCCGTTGCCGCCGCGCCCGGGGCCGAGGGCCGGCTCGCAGATGGCGCCGCAGACCGCGTCGCCGCCGCAGGTGGGCATGCCTTCCGAGTCGGCGGCCGCCGTTTCGCGGACGTCGCCACCGGACACGTCGATTGTCCCGGCGACGACGATCGCCTCTTCGGCGATGAGCAGGACGACGCCGCCGCCCGGTGCACCGGCGCCGCCCCCCCCGCCGCCCGCACCGATGGCGCAGGGGTCGGCCACGGCACCGGCGCCGCCGCCGCCCCCGCCACCCCCCGGACCGTGCTGAGGCTCGCCCGTGCAGAGCACGCCCACCCACTCGGATTCGGGTGTTCCGGCCGGGGCGTGATACCCGGGTCCGCCGGGCGAGCCGGCGGCGCCAGCGTTCGTGCCGGGGAGGCCCGCGGCGCCGGAATTGTTGCCGCCGAACCCGCCCGGACCCCCGCGACCGCCTGCGCCGGGGCCCTCCGTCGAGTCCTTGTCGTCGATCTTGCCGCCATCGACGCCGGCGCGGCCCGGCTCGCCCGCCCCGTCGTGCTCTTCGCCCCCGCTGACGACGCCGGCCGCACCGCCCCGCTGGAATCCGGCCGCGCCGCCGCCACCGCCACCACCACCGCCGCCGCCGCCGCGCCCGCCGGCCGCCCGGGCGTCGAGGGGACCCCGGATCTCGATGCGGCGCGCCCGGACTTCGAGCATCGTGAGGTTCATGCCAGTCGCGTCGGTCGTGGTCAGCGTGTCGATGATGACCGTCTGGCCGGGGCAGTTGAAGACGCCCGACCGCTGGGTCGAAATGAGGCCGTCCGGGGCGCAGGGCGGTGTCGGCTCGACGGCGTCCGGCGTTTCGAGCCCGGCCTCGGCGTCGCCGGCGGGCGGTCTCGCGTCCGTCATCGGCGTGGGCCCCGGTCGACATGCGCCGGACACGCACATGCCCGCCCCCCCGCAGTCCTCATCCGAACGGCAGAGGGAGAAGTCGTCCTGCGAAAAGCAGCCGACGAGCGCGAGCGTCACCGCCACGGATGCCCCCGCCGTCAGTCGAGCAGAAACCATAGACCCACCCCCGCGGCCGTCAGACCCGCGCCGCCGAGCCAGAGCCCGTCGGCCAGTGTGCCGCGGCCCGACGCCGCGTCGAGATCATCGGCGCAGGCGCCGGGACCGCAGCGGCCGGCCGCCTGCCGCGAGCGGATGTCGTCGAGCTCGCCGCGGTTGAGGTAGCCGACGGTCAGGCCCGCACCGACGAGCGCGAGGCCGACCGCCCCCGTGAGGATCGCCGGCCAGCGACGCGGGCCCGTGCCCGTCTCGGCCGCGGCGTCCGGGCCGGCCCCGGGTTCGGCTTCTTCGGCAAATCGCAGCCCGGCCTCGACGACGAAGTTCACGCCGGGGGCCGTGACGCGCAGGCCCGCCTCGCGGCGAGCGTGCCCCGTGGCCTCGACGGCGAGGCGGACCGAGCCGAGCGGCAGGCGGTCACCGGACGCGACCGGCCCGGCGAAGGCCTTCGGTTCGACGACGACGACCCGGGCCTCCGGGGGGGGCGAACCGGTGAAGGTGACGGGGGCCGTCGCGGACTCGAAGCCATCCCGGCAGACGAGGTCCCGGTCGATGGCATCCACCCGTTGATCGAGACCGCAGGCCCGGAAGTGCGCGGCGGCCTCCGCGGTGCGTCCGAGCTGCAGGTGAAGCTGCGCGAGGCGCAGGTGGATGCGCCCGTACGGCTCGCCGAGTGCGGCGAGGCCCTGCTCGTACACCGGGATGGCCGCGGCGGGGCCGGCCTGGTTCAGGGCCTCCTCACCCTTGCGGGCGAGATCGGCATACTGCCGGGCGAGCGCCTGCGGGACGTCGTCGACGGCGAACGCGGCTGCCGGGCAGAGCGTTGCCGCGAGCAGAGCCGCGGCCATCGGGCGGAGAGGGGAGGCAATCGAACGCACGGGGGCGATACGTTACACCCGCGGCCGGCCGATTTCACGCTTTCGGGCGGACGCCCGCTGCGCTCAGCGGGGCGACAGCTTGGCGCGCAGGCCCTCGACCCGGGACTGGATGACGTAGTAGTGCGGGTGGGCTTCGCCGGCGCGCTTCATGAACGCTTCATAGCGGGCGATGGCGGTCGGGAGATCGCCGGCGGTCGCCGCCGCATCGCCCTCGGCCAGCAGTTGATCGAGGCCACCGGCCGGTCGTCGGGGGGGCGTCGAGCCCGCCGGACCGGACGCCGGGGGCGACGCGGACCGGAGCGGGGGCGGCACGGCGGGACCCGTCGCCGCGGCCGACGGCACCGGGCGTTCGGGGGCGGGGGCCGGGGTCGCATCCTGCTCGGGCGGCCGCGTCGCGGGGCGGTCC
>JAKLJY010000334.1 GCA_023150895.1 Myxococcota bacterium
CGACCTCCGCTTTGTACGCAGGGCCGTTCTCCGCCACGAAGTCCCAGCGGACGCGCCGGCCGAGGCCGTCGAGCGCCTGCCCGCCGGCCGCCGAAATCCCCCACGTGGGTCGCGCCGCCGTCACGGGTACCTGAAACGCCCCGTACCCGGCGGCTGCGGAGGCCGCGACCTCGCCCGCGAGCGCGTTGCCCACGACCGTCTGCAGCGTGAACACGCAGAGCAGCAGCGGGGTCAGGGCTCGGCGTAAAGGCGTGGTCGCGGTCGCGGGCATCGCGTCTCGGGGCTACGCGAGGTTGCGACGGGGGTCAAGGGGCCCGACACCCCCACCAACGCCGCGCACCGCCTCCGCAACGTTCGTCACGCCCCCGCGAACGTTCGTCAGCACTCGCGAACGTCCGGCAACCCCCCGCGAACGCCCGTCAGCCACTCGCGAACGCCCGTCAGCCACTCGCGAACGCCGTTCACCGAACGCGAACGTCCTGCAACGGCCTGGCAGGCCGAGATCCCTCGCGAGGGGCTCTTTACCGTCGACGGACGCCCGAGAGCCGACGACGAGCACTTTTCCCGGTTGTCGAACGGTTTCGCATGGTTGACGGACGTTCGCGCGCCGTCGACGGACGTTCGTGAGCCGTCGACGGACGTTCGCGAGTCGGTGACGAACGTTCGAATCCGTTGACGAACGCTGGCCACGACCGGCCGGCGCCGGGTGGGTCGTGGGGACGGTAGCGGCCTCATCGGCGTGTCACCGCGCGGCGCAGGGTTCCAGCGCGCGCGCCATCGCGACGCGCTCCTCGGGCTTGACCCACAGGCCGTAGCGGGCCTTGACCGTGATCTGTCGCGCGACGAACTCACAGCGGAACGCGGCGCGCGGCGGCAGCCACTCGGCGGCGTCGTCGTCGCCTTTGTCTTCGTTGGTCGGCCCGTCGACGGCGAGCAGGTTGTCCGGATCGTTGGCGAACGCGGTGCGCTGCTCGGGGGTGAGCGCCTGTGCGCCGGTGCGCCAGGCGTTCGAGAGCGAGACGATGTGGTCGATCTGCACGGCGTCGGCCCGGCGTTTCTCGAACGCGATGCGTCGGCCCGTGTACGGGTCGTCGAGCGTGCCCTCGAGCACCACGCAGTCGCGCGTGCGGGCTTTGAAGACGGGAGCCTGCAGATCGCGGCGCAGGATGTCGTTGCGCGTGTCGCAGCCGTTGCGGTCGACGTCGGCCCAGCGTTGTCCGAAGTGCGCCCGGTCGTAGTCGTTGCGCGGGGCGTGTCGGGCGACGGGCAAATCTCCGAGCTGAACGAGCGCCGCCCGCGCGGCCTCGGTGGCCAGCGTCGGGGCTTCGGCCGGCGCGGCCGGATTGACGGGCCCGGGGCCTGGCCGGCCGAGGTGCCGGGCACCTGATCCTGGCCGTCCGACCGGCGGGGCGGGCGTCAGCCAGACGCAAGTCCACGGAGCGCATCTGCCACGGCAAGGATCACCTGCCTGATCCGATGCGCCTCGATGTCCTGATCGAGGTAGGAAGGAAGCTCGAAACGGAGGAAGTGTGCCTCGTCCCACCGATCTTCCTCGTCTCGGGAGACCGGCAGGTTGTGGACGAGGTTCACCTCCCAACCGGCCCGAGGGGTATCGCCGTTCTCCGCTGCTGCGACAGCGGCATCGAGCGCATCGACGATCATCGGCCCGAAGGTCGAACGGCCCGCCGTCACCGCTGCCCGCACCTTGGAGAGGACGTCGCGGTCACGGTCGTCAAAACGTCCGTTGATAAGCCGGTTCCGGACGAATGCCAGTTCGGTGGAAGACATCTCGACCTCGCCTACGGGAGTAGATCCTCGACGGAGTTGTAGCCGCCGTGGGGAAGTTGAACCTCTTCGACCGGAACGTCCTTGAGGCCGAGTTCCTTCGCCGCACGAAGCCGATGATGCCCGTCCACGACATAGCGTCTTCCGTCGTGGGTCACGAACTTGATCGGTTCCTTGATGCCCTCACGACCGATCTGCGCCTTGAATTGGGCGAACTTGTTCCGCCCCATGGTGAGTCCGTGCGTCGGCTCAAGGCCGAACGGGTCTGCCCTGCCCTTGAAGAGCCCTCCCCCCTTTGAGGCAGCACTGCCCCCCTCGGGGCCGACGCCGACCTCGACGCCGCCCGTCCCTGCCCCGGGCTGTGGCGACAGGGGGCCAGCTTCGAACTGTGGAAGGTCGGCGGGCGGGTCTCCGTGCGGTTGGTCGCCGGGGATGAGGACAGTCGCACACACGAGGAGGGCCCACGCGGAGCCGAGGCAGGAGCGAACCGTCTGCGTCGGCGGATCGGCGAGTGGCGCAGGTCGCAGCAGGGGCGGCTCGACCACGGGCGCCGGGCGTGCTTCCGGGCCGGGGA
>JAKLJY010000335.1 GCA_023150895.1 Myxococcota bacterium
CGGCAGGCGGCGCGGCCGAGGCCGGCGCGGCCGGAGCCACGGGCTCGGGCCGCGGCGAGCAACCCAGCAGGGCCAGCGCCCACACCCACTGCCGGCGCATCAGCCGGCTCGCTCGACGATCGCCCGGATCGCCGCCGTGCGGTCGGGTTTGCCGAACACCGCCGAACCCGCAACCAGCACGTCCGCGCCGGCCCGGACCACGGCCTCGGTCGTGTCGGGCGCGACGCCGCCGTCCACCTCGAGATCCACCGACAACCCGCGGCGCTCGATCATCTCGCGAACCTTGGCGATCTTGGGGAGCACCGCCGGCAAGAAGTGTTGCCCGCCAAAGCCCGGATTCACGCTCATGATCAGGATCAGGTCCACGTCGTCGAGCACGTATTCCACCGCGCTCTCGGGGGTGTGCGGGTTGAGCACCACGCCGGCCCGCTTGCCCAGGCGCCGGATCTCGCCCAGCGTGCGCTGAAGGTGCACGCTGGCCTCGACGTGCACGCTGATCACGTCGGCGCCCGCCTCGGCGAACGCCTCGATGTAGCGTTCGGGCTCGACGATCATCAGATGGACGTCCAGCGGAAGGCGAGTGGCCGCCCGCGCCGCCTTCACCACGATCGGGCCGAGGGTGATGTTCGGGACGAACCGCCCGTCCATGACGTCGACGTGAATCCAGTCGGCGCCGCCAGCCTCCACGCTGCGGATCTCGTCGGACAAGCGCCCGAGATCGGCGCTCAGAATCGAGGGAGCGATGCGCACTTTCCGCGGCATGAGACCCGGGATACACGACCTCGCACGTCGCGACCAGCGGGGTCGCGGAATGTGGTCGCCCGCCGTGTTCGGCGTGATACCCTCCGCCCGACCTTCGAGGGCCCAGCGATGATCACGCGCTCCCTGAGCAAGCAGGACTACGACCACATCGTCCAGGTCATCGACCGCTGGTGGGGCGGCCCGACCAGCTCGCTGGCGCACCCGATCTTCTTCTACGAGCTGGGGCAGCTGGCGCGGGTGGTGGAGCACGACGGGATCTTGGTCGGGTTTTTGTTCGGATTCGTCGCTCCAGGTCCACCCAAGACGGGGTACGTCCACCTGGTGGGCATCCACCCCGACTACCGTCGGCGCGGGGTCGGCAAAGTGCTCTACCAGAGCTTCGAGGAAGAGTGCCTGGCGCAGGGCGCGGCCCGGCTGAAGGCGATCACGACGGTGGGCAACGACGGCTCCATCGCGTTCCACCGGGCCATGGGTTGGACCATCACACCGGTCGACGATTACGCGGGCCCGGCCCGGCCACGCGTGGTGTTCAACAAGGTGCTGTGAGGATGGCCGAGCCCGGCCACCCGCGTTCTGCCGAGCTCCGGTCCGCCCGAGAAGCGCGCGCCATTCTGTCGGAAGCTTCGGCCGCATTGCAGCTGTGCGAGGGCGCGGATCTCGAGCCGGCCGTCGAGCGCGTCGCCCAGGCCAGCAGCACGCTCTACGAGCTGGAGATCGACGCGCCGGCCTCGCAGGACTACCGCAACATTCGCACGGCCATCGCCCACATCAGCGACGCGGTGGGCCTGCTGCAAGAGGTCCCCACCCGACCCGGCACCGATGCCGCGCTGGAAGGGCTGGCCCGCACGCTGGCGCTGCTCTATCCGGTTGCGCGGACGCACCAGCGGCGGCGCCGACGCGTGATCTTGGACATCTTCGCCGAGCCGGACTCGATCCGCGGCCTTGCGGCCCCGGCACCCGAGCCGACGGGGGTCCCGCCCGAGCGCGACGACTTCGCCGGGGCGAACAAGCGCGAGGGCGGCAATCGCGTGTTCGTCGAGGTCGACATCGGCTTCGCGAGTCAGTCCCATTTCTACACCGGGCTGTCGCGCGATCTGTCCCGGGGCGGCGTGTTCGTCGCGACCTACATGCCCCAGCCCCCGGGGACCCGGATGGCCGTGCACTTCGTCCTGCCCGACGGCCGTGCCGTGAAGGCCAGCGGCGTCGTGCGCTGGACGGTCGCGGCCCGCGGCGACATGGCGCCCGGAATGGGAGTGGCCTTCGAGGACATCGAGCCCGAAGACCTGAACGCGATCGTGGAGTTCTGCGAGCACCGTTCCCCGATTTATCACCAGTCGGCGGACGACTGAGGCCCAGCGATTTGAACTGTCGGCGCACTGACGATAAGGTTTTGTGCGCCGCATCGGAGGCACTCATGCGCTTGCTTGTCGTCTTCTTGGGGTCTTGGTCCCTGTTCTCGCTTTCGAGCTGCGCTCAGGCCGAAAGTGTCGGTGGGGGTGGCGTCGGCGCGGTCGATGGCTCGGTAGGCGGCAACGGCGCCACGGGCGGCGGCGGCGCGGGCGGCGCGGGTGGCAGCGCCACGGGCGGCGGCGG
>JAKLJY010000336.1 GCA_023150895.1 Myxococcota bacterium
CCTGTCGGGCCCATCGTGCTGCTCGCTTCGGCGTTCAATTCGCGCCGACCCTCTGCAGGTCAGCGACCTGCAGCTTCGGCTCACCACGCCTCCGGCCCGGGACGCCTCGGGCACCGTCGTCGACGAGTTCGCGCTGCTGCCCGATTCACCGTTGCCCTGGTCGGTCGACGAGCGCACGACGTTCTTGGTCGTCGTCCGGTACACGCCGGCGGACGCGGTCCCCGACTCGGCGGAAATCGTCCTGACCAGCAACGACACCGAGCATCCGTCGCTCGTCGTGACGGCGATGTCTCAGGTCCTCGAGCGAGGGCTGCGGGTCGATCCGGCGGCCCCGAGCTTCGAGCTGGCCGCGGGGGAAACCGAGGCGACCGTGGAACTTCGCTTCGAGAACACGGGAGACCCGCCGATCTGCAGATCGCGGGCGACCGGGTCATCCGCGTGCCGCTGCTGCACGGCCCGGTGCCCTGACGATCCGGCGCCCCGCCGGCGGTCGCATCCGGCAAGTTGGTGGCCGTGTCAGGGGTGTAAGTGACGTCATGGACGATTTCACGACAACGCGCCCACCGAGAGCAACGGCCTGCCGGGCCGGGCGCCGGACTCTGTCGCAGACCTCACTCTACCCCGGAGCCGAGGCCGGGCGGCGCGTCGGTCCTCACCGTGTCATGGACACGCGCACGCCCGCGCCGGCGACGCCGAGTTGCGGATGGGATGCTCGGCGTCGATGACCTGCATTGCGAAGTCCTGGCCGTTGACGTCGGTGTCGACGCAGGCGTCCACGCGAGTGATGGCCGAGTCCGTGCCGGGGCCCCCGAAGAAGCCGAAGCCCTCGGAGCAGGCATTGCCGGCCGGGGCGAAGGCATCGAGCTGTCCGGGGAAGGGGCAGCTCGAACCGGCCGGGGGGACGCCCGGCGACGACACCAGGACGTAGGCGGCCTGCGCGAAGAGATCGATCTGCTGCTCCACCTGGATCGCCAGATCGGGCTCGGGCAGCGGGAAACCGAGGTACCCGAGCGCCGGCAGGTTGGCATCCACGAACTGCCGCGGCCCGATGGCAATCAGGTAGGCGCTCGAGGCCGGAATGACACCCGAGAGGTCGATGCGGCGCGGATCACCGCCGGGCGGAATGAAGAGCAGGCCGTGCCCGGCGAGATCGTAGGGCGCGGGTCGCCGGTTGTGCAGCACCACGAAGTCGCGCTCCCAGGCCATGCCGTCGTCGATGGCCCCCGAGGGGTAGATCGAGTCGATGACGACGGGCGTCCCGCACGCGTCCGGCGCGGCGATGTCCAGAATGAACGTCGGCAGGGGCAGGTGGTTGCCCGCCACGACGGGGACGTCGATGGGGGCCGCCACCGAGAGCTCGACGCCGCCGATGCTCTCCAGGCGCAAACCGAGGGTGTATTGCCCGGCCAACAACTGCACGCGGGTGGGTGTGGTGTTGCAGTCCGCCGTCGTCGGCCGGATGATCTCGGCGTTCGGGCCCGCGAAACCGAAGAAGACCGTGTTGCCCTCCACGTCGGCGCAGTCGATCACCTGCCCGTTGCGACGCAACTGCCATGAGATGTCGACGCTGCCGCACTGCCCGGCGCAGTCGGGATCCGCACAGTCCACCAGGAAATCCCCGTCGTCGTCGAGCTGATCGCCGCAAAGGCGCTCCACCCGCGCCGCGCAGAACGGGTGCCGGGCACAGTCGGGATCGCGGCATCCGTCGACGCCGTCGCCGTCCTCGTCGCCCTGCTGGTCACAGACCTCGACCCCGCGGCAGGCCGGCTGGCCCGCGCACTCGGGATCGGCGCAGTCGATCAGGCGGTCGTTGTCGTCCTCGACGCCGTTGCCGCAGTCTTCGTCGCGACAGACTTCGAAACACTCGGCGTCGTCGCAGTCGGTCAGACCGTCGGCGTCGTCGTCGACCCCATCGGGGCCGCAGCGCTCGCCGCCCGTGGCCACGACCTGGACCTGCACGACCGGCGCGCCGGCGCTCAGGTCGACCTCGACCGTCTGCACGACCCGCTCGACGATTCGCTCGGCGCCCGTGGCCGGGTCCCGTTCGACGAGATCGAGGGTCACCCGCAGCACGGCGCGGTCGCGCCCGCCGGGGACGGCGACCTCGAGCACGTAGCGCCCCGCCGCGCAGGGTCCTTCGGCGGGCATGTAGCGCAGCGCGACGCCGGACGCGTCCTCGACCGTGGCCCGGAAGTCGGTGGCGCCCAGGAAACCGCACCCGTCACCGTCGCCGGCCGGGACGTTCTCCGGGACCGGCGGCGCGACGGGGCCGACGCTGAAGGTGCCCTCGATGCGCACGTCGACCGCGCCGGGCTCGACGGCGCCG
>JAKLJY010000337.1 GCA_023150895.1 Myxococcota bacterium
CGTCTCACCGCCACGCCGCCCCAGGCACAGAGCGGGGCACGGGCGTCTCCTGGAATTCTTCACCGGGCGTTACTGCGGTTGACGTGCGGCAAGGCGCCGCCGGTTTTGCGCCGCGTCAGGGCGCGGGCGGATCGGGCGGACCCGGCGGGCCGTCGCCGCAGAGCGCGCGGTCGAAGTCCGGCGGGCCGGGGTAGGCCGTCGTCACCGCCGCCGCGAACTGGCACTGCAGGTCGTCTTCGTAACACCCGGCCTGACTGATGCACGCGCCGCTCTCGTCGAAGCCGAGGCACTGACACTCGAGGTCATCCGGGGCGCACAGCTCGATGACCTCCATCATGCCTTCGTCCTCGTGGTTGAGCTTGTGACAGTGCTGCACGAGCGTTCCGCTGAAGCGCCGGAAGTGCATCAACACATCGCGCGGGCCGTCCTCGGCCTGCACCCAGAAGGTGTCGCGCCAGTGGGGGAAGTTCGGCTCCTTGTTGGAGTCGTTGCCGCAGACGAGGAACGGGTTGATGTGGATGTGATACGGGTGCCCGTCCAGGGCCACGATCTGCCACTTCTCGACGGTGCCGACGACGCCGACGCGGTCGCTGCGGTAGCCCCAGGCCCGGCGGTGCTCGAACTTGCGACAGTTGATGTTGGGCGCCGGGCACTCGCAGACGGGCACGTCGGCCAGGATGTCTTCGCCGCCGCCGCCCCCGTGCCCGCCCCCGTGCCCGCCGGCGTGCGGGTCACACTCGCCGCCGTCCGAGAGCGCCACGGGCGAGGTCTGCGGCGTGGGCGGCATGAGCAGCCCGACGCGCTGGTGAATCGTCTCCACGTCCTCGCAGCTCACCTCGCGGGTCACCCCGTCGACCGTCCCCATAAAGCTCACGGGCGGGGAGTGCGCGCCCACCGTCGCCTCGTCGGGCAGGACGGTGCTGGTGGGCGCACCCACCGCCGGGTCGACGTCGAAGATGGCGATGGGCGTGCCGTCGAGATCGTGGACGCGACGACCGACCAGGCAGTAGACCCCGGCGGCCTCGGGCGCCTGCACGAAGCTGTCCACGCGATACCCCGGCGAGACCCAGACGGCGTCGTTTTTGTAGTAACGCGGCATCGTCAGACCGTCCCGGGCGTACTGCGAGAGCTGAATCACGGTGCCGCGGTCGTAATCGGCGCAGTCGACATCCCGGGCCGGGTGCAGCTTGATCGCCATCTCATCCGGCGTGCCGGCGTAGATCATGCGCCAGCGCTCGACCTGCCCGGGCGCGGCTTTCAGGCGGGGTTTGACCTGCCCGTTCACCTGAATGGGCATGCCCTCGGTCACCGAGAGGAAGTTGTTCACCGAGAGCGTCTCCTCGGTGCAGGACTCGCCGTCGGCGAGCGGCCGCGTGCGCTCGTTGCTCAGCGGCAGCTCGGTGATGACCATCACCCGTTCGCGGGCCGCGGCCACCTCGGGGATGAGATCCGTCGGCCCCTCGACGATGATCGCGCCGGCGGCCCCGTTGAGCACCTGAATCGCCGTCGCCCCGTGGATGTGCGGGTGGTACCAGTTCGTGCCCTCGTGGTGCGGGCCGTCCTCGTCGAGGTCCCAGCGGTAGCGCGCGCTCTCCGTCTGCGCGACCGTGATCAGCACGTTGTCGCCGTAATAGCGGCCCTCGGAAGCACAACCGTCGCCCTCACAAGGATCCGCGGGGTCGGTCGTGGCGTAGTTGGGCTGAACGTGGCCGCCGTGGAAGTGCAGATTGGTGAGGTTGAAGTCATGGCAGGTCGGCTCCTCGTGGCCCTCCTGACCGGAGACCTCGCGCCCTTGCACGGTGGTCAGCGTGTTGTGCAGGTCGACCTTGATGCGGCGGTCCTCGCCCGGCGCGACGCGGATCGTCGGCCCCGGAACCCCGCCGTTGTAGGTGCGCAGGCAGTACCGGGCGCCGTCGATGGTCACCTCGCTCGCGCCGAACATGAGGGTGCGCACGCCGTTTTCGTCGGGCTCGAGCTCGGGCGGGTTCTCGAACGTCTCGGGGCGGGTGCCGGGGTCGCCGCCGGTGCCGCCGGTTTCGCCGCCCGCACCGCCGGTTTGCCCGCCCGTGCCGCCGGTCTGGCCGCCCGCGCCGCCGGCCGAAGAGTCACCCCGGGCGCCGTCCTCACCGACATCCTCCTCGCCGACATGCTCCTCGCCCTCGCGTTCGCGCGCGCGCTCCGGACGCGCACGGTGGTTTGGAGGAGCACCGTCCTCACGGTCGATCGTTCGGGCGTCCTCCGGGAGCGAGCTGTCTGATGCCGGACCTTGTCATCATCGCCAAAAGCTTCTCGGCCGCCGCGCCGATCCACGGAGATTTGC
>JAKLJY010000338.1 GCA_023150895.1 Myxococcota bacterium
GCCGGTGGCACGGGCTCCTTTTCCGGCGCCGTGTACGCGCAGGTATCGAATGACGGCGGCGACGGCGGCTCCGGCAACGATAATGAAGGCGGCGGCGGCGGCGGCGGCGCTGGTTCTGCGGGCGATGGCAGTGATGGCGGAACACCGGCCGCCGGCTCAGGCGGCGCCGGCTCAGGCGGCGCGGGTGGCGCCGGTGGCGATGATGGCGCAGGCTCCGCGGGTTCGCCTTTTGGCGGCGGCGGTGGCGGCGCGGGCGGGGTCGTCGTGCCCCCCGGCGAGTGCGCCGCACTCCCGTTGAACGCGGGTGACCGCGGCGATGGCACCTTCCTCACGCAGGGCACCACGGACGGCCTCGAGAACCTCTACGCCAACAACTGCGGTGGCGAGCGCGCCTCGGACCTCCTGTTCACCTTCACGGCCCCCGAGGCCGGGCGGTGGGTCTTCGACACCTCGGCGGCCGAGGGCTTCGAGACGTACGACACGCTGATCGCCGCCCGGTCCACCTGCGACGCCCCCGAGACCGAGCTCGCCTGTGACGACGACGGCGGGGCCGGCACGCAGAGCGCCATCGTCCTGACCCTCGACGCAGGCGAGTCCGTCTACATCGTCGTGGACGGCTTCGGCACCAACGCGGGCGCTTTCATGCTGCGTGCCTACACGCAGACGCCGATCGAGATCGGCGGGTCGTGCGATCCGGACGATCTGACGGCCGGCTGCGTCGAGGGCGCGCTGTGCTGGTTCAACGACGGGGCGGACGGGCGGACCTGCACGGCCATCGTCCCGGTGGAGGCCGGCGCGGAGTGTAATCGCTTCGACCTGCTGGCGCCGTGCGCCGACGGACTCCTCTGCATCGACCCCGATCAGGACGACACGTACACCTGTGGCGAGCCGTTGATCGTCGGTGAGGGCGAGCCCTGCCTGGCCTTCGAGCCGGGCATCGAGTGCGCCGAGGGGCTGCTGTGCGAGGACCCGGACTTCGACGACGTCTACACCTGCTACCAGCCGGTCATCATCGAGCTCGGCGGGGACTGCGTGCCGGGCGACTTCCTGAACTTCTGTGCCGAGGGCCTGTTCTGCGTCGATCCGCTCAACGGCGATGCCGGCACCTGCATCGAGCCCGCCGTCGTCGGCATCGGTGAGTACTGCACGCCGTTCTCCCCCGCGCTCGAGTGCGAAGAGGGCCTCGTCTGCGATGGCCCGGCGGCCGACGATGGCTACAACTGCTTCGAGGTCGTCGAGCTCGCCGAGGGCGACGAGTGCGTTCCCGGCAGCCGCGCGGGCATCTGTGCCGACGGCCTGTTCTGCCGCGACTTCGACGACGACGGCATCACGACGTGCTCCGCGCCCGTCGTCGCCGAGGTCGGCGAGCCCTGCGACCCGTTCGAGGGGCTGATCACCTGCCGCGAGCCGGCGCTCTGCATGGACGAGTCCGGTCTTGGCGACTACGTCTGCGTCGAGGTCGTCATCCTCGCCGAGGGGGATGCCTGCGTGCCGGGTGACGAGGTCAACCTGTGCGCCGAGGGCACCGGCTGCGCCGATCTCGATGGCGACGAGGCCTTCACCTGCACCGCGCTGACGCCCGAGAATGCGATGTGCCCGGCCGCCTACGGCGTGGTCGCCGACCTCGCGTCGGACGTCGCGGGCCCGTGGACGATCGACGTGGACTCGGCGATGGCCGGCAACGAGTCGCGGGGCCGCTGCGGCGGTCGCGGCGAAGAGGTCGTGGTCGCCTTCACGGCGCCCGCCGACGGCCTCTACATCGCGCAGACGATCTCGGACTTCGACACGGTCCTCTACGCGCGCGACTACTGCGGCTTCCCGCAGGAGCTCGCGTGCAACGACGACGGGGACGTGGACACGGACAGCCTGATCGAGCTCGGCCTCACCGCCGGCCAGACGATCTACTTCTTCGTAGACTCGTTCGACGGCGACGGCGGCCCGGTGACCCTCGCCGTGGAGCTCGCGCCCGCGCCCTGATGCGCGTCGGCGCAATCTCTCGCGAAAACCCGGCTGCGGACCCGCGAGAGACCGGATCCGGCCGCGGCGGTCGTGATAGATCGCCGCGCCATGCTCCGGAACCTCCGTTACCCACGTTTCCCCGCCGTCGCGCTCTCCCTGATCACCATCGGACTCACCGCATGCCTGGGCGGTGAGAGCGAGGACGGCCCGACGACCCTGCCCGGGGCCGATGCCGGCACCGGCGGGTCGCTTCCGCCGGCGGGCGGCAGTGCGGCCGGGGGCGGCCTGCCCTGGGGCACTGGCGGTGAGCCCGGGGCGGGCGGCGTCGGCGGCGGTCAGGGCGGCTT
>JAKLJY010000339.1 GCA_023150895.1 Myxococcota bacterium
AACGATGCAGCGAGAAACGACACGGTCGTCCGCGTTCACGGCTGGTCGAATCGTTTCGTCAGGACGCACCATGGGCCTCACGATAGGGAAGCGGGGGGCGGGGGTAAAGACCGGGGATGACTGTCCGGGCGATGCGACGCTCGCGCTGCCGCCGGATCAGGTGCCCGGACCAGGTGCCCGGATCAGGTGCCCGGACCAGGTGCGGACCAGGTGCCAGGCACCTCGGCCAGGTGCCAGGCACCTTGGCCAGGTGCCAGGCACCTTGGCCAGGTCGTCCCACGGGCGTCGGCCGCGGGTCCGGATCCCGCTGACGGCTGCACGGCGAGCGACACGCCCCGGCCCCGGCCCCGGCCCCGGAGGACGCTACGGCTCGACGACGCCCACCTTCGGGAAGTATGTGCGGTAGCGGGCCGCATCCCGGGTGAGCACGTTGTGGCCGGCCACCGCCGCGTGCGCGCCGATGAAGAAGTCGGGCAGCGGGCTGCGCTTGTCGCCACCACGGCGTCGGTATGCCCGGAATGCCTTGCCGGCCAGGAACGACGCCTCGAATGGCAGTGCCTCCCGGCGGAAGATGTCTGCCGGGAGCGCCGCTTCGACGTCCTCGATCCGGTCGAACCCGATCGAGACCTCGGCGTAGATGATCGGATTGACCACCAGGACGGATCGCTCGGCAAAGGCCGCCAGCGCCGCCGCGGAGCGCGGCCCCCACACCGGGTCGTTGGTCGCCACATCGAGAAGGACGTTGCTGTCGACGAGGACGGCGCTCATTCGCCACGCGTGAGCGCCATGATGGCGTCGGTGCTCATCGAGACGGTCGCCGCGCCGCGCAACGCCCGGAGTGCCCGTTGCCCACGGCTCTCTCCGCGGGTCACCGGCACGGCGACGATCCGCACTGCGCCGCCATCGACCACGAACTCCACCTCGGTGTTCGGGAGCAATCCGAACCGCTCCCGGAGGTCGATGGGGATCGTGACCTGGCCTTTGCTCGTGATGCGCATGGAAAATCCTTACTTCTCGAAGTAAGAGTACGACGATCGGGGTCGCGCCACAAGGGCGAGCGCCGCGCGCCTACCCCGCGCAGCAGGCGTGGACGAGCGCCTCGAGGTGCCCGCGCTCGTGCGCGACCACGGCCTGCACGTAGCGCAGACCGTCCTCGAAGGTGATGGGCACGAACCCGGTCGGGCCGTACCAGCGCTCGACGTCCGCCGGGGTGACCGTCTTGGGGGCGGCCTTGAGCGCCGCGCGCAGGGCCTCCAGAAACCCGGCCTCCAGGCGCGCGAGGCCCCGCCGGAACAGACGCTCGGTCTCGTTGGCCGTACTCGCGGACAGGGCGAAGTCGAGCTTCTCGAGCCGCTCGGCGTTCGGCCCGAGGGCGTGCAGCCGGGGCGTGATCTCGCGCCGCAGATCGCGCAGGCCGAACCGCGCCCGCTTGAGGTGCGTCTCCAGAAAATCGCCATAGGGCGCCCAGAGCGTGCGGGCCGCCGTCGCGGCCGTCTTCGGCGTGCGCTTCGGGGCGAACGCGCCGGCCTGATCGAGCAGCGTGAAGGCCCGCGCGGGGCCGGGCAGGCGGTAGCGCGGTTTGAAGGCGTTGGCGAAGGCCTCGTCGAGCCGGGCGAGCAACGCGGCGATCTCGTCCTGCACCCGGATCTGCAGCGCGGCGGCCTGCTCGGCCGTCGGGAGCGCCGCACCCGGGGGCGGGAGGGCGTGCAGCGCGTCGGCGAGCAAGACCCCGCCCCGCAGGTCGAGCAGATCGGCCAGGAACGCGCCCGCGTCGGGGGTCAGCGCGCTCGCGGGCTCGGCGGGCAACATGCGCGTGATCGCCGCGGTGAGCGGGCCGGCCGGCAGAAGGGGGAGCTGAGCCATGGGCGCGATCTACGGCGCCCGGCGGTCCCGGCGCAAGGTCGGCGCACGGTCAACGCTTGCGGATCGTACACCCGAGCGTGATCTGCACCTCGCCCTCACGCGCGCCGCACGCGCCGTCGCACAGGCGCACCTGCGTCGGGGCCGCGGGGTCGTCGTAGTACCAGCCCTGCGGGTCGCCCGCGCAGCCGGCCGCGTCGCCCACGTTGAACAGGGCCGTCACCGTGCCGTCCGGGGCCGTGAGGTCCACGTTGACGTGCTCGGGATCGACCTCGAGGCCGTTGCGCGGCGGGGGCAGCGCGTAGGCGCAGGGGATGACCGCCGAGTCGATGACCCGGGCCTGCAGCGCCGTCGAAACGAGGGCCTCATAGGATATCCGTGGGTCAAGACAGACGGGGCCGAGCGGGCAGGTTGATGGCGAGACCGCTCAGTTTGA
>JAKLJY010000033.1 GCA_023150895.1 Myxococcota bacterium
CGGCGGCGGCGGCGGTGTGGCCGCGTCGGGGTTCGGCGGCGGCGGGGGCGCTGCGGCGTCCGGCTCGGCCGGCGACGGGGACGGCACGCCGTCGTCGGGGTCGGAAGACGGGGGCGGCGGCGGCACCGGTCCGGGCGCCGCATCCGGTCGCGGGACGCCGTCGTCGAGGTCCCACCCGGCGGCATCGGGTCCCGACTGCGCGGTCGAAT
Organism: Myxococcota bacterium; assembly: GCA_023150895.1. Taxonomy (GTDB): domain Bacteria; phylum Myxococcota_A; class Bradymonadia; order UBA7976; family UBA1532; genus CAINDO01. The sequence continues at coordinate 210 of JAKLJY010000033.1, forward strand.
CCGGAGCGTCCGCCCGACCGGCGGCGGCGTCGGACCCGCCGGGTGCAGCCCCGTCGGCCCCGGCCCCTGCTGAAGACAGCGCGGCGTCGCCACACCCGGCAAGCGTGATCGTCGCCAGCAACGCCACGGCCGGGCCGATACGTCGCGCCGGGCGCGCCGTCATTGGATCGGCGTTCGACCGGCGAAGCCGGCCTCGTAGTCGTGATAGTGCGAGAGTTCGGCCTCGGGGTGCTGCCAGCAGAAGTAGCCCGCGCCGTTGTCGAAGTCGACGAGCCAGAGCCCCTTCGCCGTGGCGCCCATGGCCTCGATCTGCTGCGCCCAGGCCTCGACCGTGCCGCGCATGTCCTGCTCGGCGCGGGTCATCACTTCGGGCGTAACCGTCTCGAGACCGGCGACGCGGTCCTGAATCTGCTCGACGGCGTCGACGGCTTCCCGGGTGAGGCGGCGGACCTTGGGCATCAGCAGGCGGGCCTCGGCGAGCGTGAAACGGCGGGGTTCTGACATGCGCGCATCTTTGAGGCGTCGGCCCCGGGTGTCAATCCGGTGTCGCCACGCGCGCCGGCCTGCTACGGTCCCCGCCAGCCCCCACGGACGCCCCGAAAACACCCGAGAAAGGCCCGCACCATGGCGATGAAGAAGTCCCCCGGTCCGAGCAAACCCGCGGATCTGTTGCGCAAGGCCCCGCCGCCCGTCGCCTCGGGCAGCCGCAGGAAGAGTGCCGAGCCCGCCGGTGCAGCGACGAGCGCGAAGTCGAGCCCGGAGGAGACCGACGCCTGCACCTGCGGCGCCGAGGTCGGCAAACAGCTCGAGAAGCTCGAGGCCTCGAGCGGCGCCCCCGCGAAGGAGACGAAAGCGTCGACCGAGGTCTACGAGGAGCGCAAGCAGGGCTGAGCATCGCGGCGACTGCGCGTGCCCCCGACAGGCGTGATGGCCGTGCACGAGACGGCGCGTTCGGCGCCCCTGCTGCGTTCGAGATCGCCGAAAGTCTTCGGACCGGCGGGCGGGGGGATCGAGCGAATGGCCTGCAGCACTGCGAGGCCAGCGTTCAGGGGGACGAGGGGCTCGCGGGCGACCTTGCGAGGCGGAAGCCACGGTTGGCGTACTTTCCGCCCGGAGCAAAGAAGTCACGGTTGCGGGCCCGCATGTGATGCAGACTGTCGGTCCACGAGCCTCCACGGGCCACACGGCTCGACCCGGCGGGGGTGACATACGCGGAGCCGTCTGCGGGTGCCCCAACGTACCTGCTGTGGTACCAGTCCTCGACCCATTCCCACACGTTGCCCGCCATGTCGCAGATGCCCCCGAACTCGCCCTTGCCGCACACCTCGGCCGTCGAACCAGCGCCGTAGTTCGCCGCCTCGTTCCCCCAGGGGTACGTAATGTCCTTCCCGCCGGAGCGCGCCGCGTACTCCCACTCGGCCTCGGTGGGTAACCGCCCGCCCGCCCAACGTCCGAACGCCTGCGCTTGATCCCAATCGACGCAGTTTATCGGGTGACTCGCGCGGCCGGCGACACCCCAGTTGCAGGACTGACCCGTTTCGGGCGCGCTGCACGCGCCGGCGTTCACACACGCCGCGTACTGCTCGACCGTCACCTCGGTGCGCGTCAGTTCGAATGCCTTCAGCGTCACCGTATGCACGGGTCTCTCGTCGGCCTCACCGCGCTCGCCGCCCATCCGAAACGCCCCGCCCGGAATCGCGACCCACGTGAGGGGTGGGACGTTCGGCGGCGCGGACGTCGGCGCAGCCGGGGCAGCCTCGACGGCGGCGCCTGACACCCACGAGCGCGCGAACCCGGCCGCCGGCGCCGGGCGAAGGCTCGCCGCGAGCCCGGTCAGCGCGACGATCGCCGAGACGAAGCCCCAGAGAGCGATGGGTCGGCGGCTCTGTGTGACCGGCGATGTCGGCACGACCACGGGGAAGCTGCTGCTCATGGGAACTGCCCTCGTCGATTCGGGAACGAGTGACGGACGTGGGTGTTGTCGCACGACTCGGAGCCGGGGAAAAAGCGGGCGTCGACGCCGCGCGTAGACCGCGTCGACCCGGCTGCGGACGAAGGACCCATGTCCACCTTCGCCGAACGTGCGTCCGCCCCCCCGCCGCAAGCGGACAGCCACAGGGCGGGCAGGCTCGGGAGGACCGGACGCCGGCGGGACGACATCAGGGTGCGGCCTTTCACCGGGACCCGCAGTCGAGCACGCCGCGCACGCCGGTCCGGCCGTCGCGGCACCCGACGCTCACCGCGGCAGCCCGTCCTCGTCGTAGAGGAAGTCCTGACTGCGCGCGGCGGGTGCGCCCGCACGCACTCGAAGTGCCGCACGGGCCTGAACCTCGGCGATGAGCGTGTTTCGCACGTCCACCGCCGGATCCGGCGACTCTTCGGTCGAGGGCACGCCGGCCGGCCGACCTGGGCCTGACGGTACGCGCCCTCGGGCGCTCACAACCGAGCCAGCAGCAGCTCGCGCTGGAACACGAGCTCCTTGGGCAGGTGGCCGTAGAGCTTGAAGAAGAGTTCGTCCTGCAGGACGAGCTCCTTGTGCCACTCGTCGCGGTCGATCTTCATGACCTCGATCCACTTTTCGCGCGAGTACTCGAGGCCCGACCAGTCGATGCTGTTGTATTCGGGGATCCAGCCGATGGCCGTCTCGCGGCCGGCGCCGGCGCCGTTGCAGCGCTCGAAGACCCACTTCAGCACGCGCATGTTCTCGCCGAAGCCGGGCCACATGAACTGCCCGTCCTGGTCCTTGCGGAACCAGTTCACGTGGAAGATGCGCGGCAGGTACTTGATGTGTCGGCGCATCTCGAGCCAGTGCCCGAAATAATCGGCCATGTGATACCCGACGAAGGGCAGCATGGCCATGGGGTCACGGCGGACCTGACCCATGCCTCCGACCGCGGCGGCGGTCATCTCGCTGCCCACCGTCGCGCCGATGTAGACGCCGTGCACCCAGTCGAAGGCCTGGAAGACGAGCGGCATCGTCGTGGCGCGGCGCCCGCCGAAGATCATCGCGCTGATCTCGACGCCGGCGGGGTCCTCCCACTTGTCGTCGATGATGGGGCAGTTGCTCGCCGGCGCAGTGAAGCGGGCGTTGGGGTGCGCGGCGACCTTGATCTTGCCGTCGGCGCCCCGCATGTCCGGCGTCCAGTCCTTGCCGAGCCAGTCGACGAGATGCGCGGGCGGGTCCTTGCTCATGCCCTCCCACCAGATGTCGCCGTCGTCGGTGAGCGCGACGTTGGTGAAGATGCAGTCGCGCCGCACGGAGTCCATCGCCATGGGGTTGCTGTCGTAGCTCGTGCCCGGGGCGACACCGAAGAAACCCGCCTCCGGGTTGATGGCGCGCAGCTTGCCGTCGGGGCCGGGCTTGATCCATGCGATGTCGTCGCCGACGCAGGTGACCTTCCAGCCGGCCTCCCGCAGGGACGTCGGCGGAATCAGCATGGCGAAGTTCGTCTTGCCGCACGCGCTCGGGAAGGCCGCGGTGACATAGTTCTTGCGGCCCTTGGGATCCTCGACGCCGAGGATCAGCATGTGTTCGGCCATCCAGCCCTCTTCGCGGGCCATCGCGCTCGCGATGCGGAGGGCGAAACACTTCTTGCCGAGCAGGGCGTTGCCGCCGTAGCCCGAGCCGAAGCTCCAGATCAGGCGCTCCTCGGGGAAGTGCGTGATGTAGGTATTGTCCGGGTTGCAGGGCCAGGCGACGTCCTTCTCGCCCTCGGCGAGCGGGTGCCCGACGGAGTGCAGGCACTTCACGAAGAAGCCGTCTTCGCCGATGTAGTCGAAGACCTTGGCGCCCATGCGCGTCATGATGCGCATGTTGGCGACGACATAGGGCGAGTCCGAGATCTCGATGCCGTACTGCGCGATGGGGGAGCCGAGGGGCCCCATGCAGAACGGCACGACGAACAGCGTGCGACCGCGCATGCAGCCCGCGTACAGGCCCTTCATGCGGGCCTTCATCGCCGAGGGCTCCATCCAGTTGTTGGTGGGGCCGGCGTCGGACTCCCGGCGCGAACAGATGAACGTGCGCTGCTCGACGCGGGCGACGTCGCGGGGGTCGGAGCGGACGAGGATCGAGTTCGGCCGCTTCTCAGGGTTCAGACGGATGCCCGCGCCCGAGCCCACGATCAGGGCCCGCATCTCCTGGTCTTCCGTCTCGCTGCCGTCGCACCAGTGAATGCGCGCCGGCTGCGTCAGCGCCGCGACTTCGCTCACCCACTCGACGATGTGGTGTCCGACGTTGTCGGGGGCGTACAGGGGGAGTGTGCTCATTCCATCCTCGCTTCTGGCTTCCGCGGGGGCGCCGGGTTCGACGCCGTGCGCGCGAAAGTGTGCGCCGGTTCCGTCGCCCTTTCCATGCCATTTTCGTGCTCCGGATCACGTCGGGCGGGCCCCCGTTGACGCCACCCCCGCCCTGCCCCGATAACGCCGCACCATGCGACCCCGTTCCTCCCTTTCCGGTTCCGTTGCCCCCGCCGAGTTCGAGACCGCCCTCACGCCGGAGGGGGCCATCGCGACCTTCGACGGGTGCCGCCTGCCCGCCGCGCGGGTGATCGAGCTGCTGTCGCCCCTCGTCCTCGACGAGCGCCTCGCCCGGATGCAGACCGTGCTGGCGCAGCGCTGTACCGGCCTGGCGCTGGCCGTCGAGAACCTGCACCACAGCCACAACGGCGCCGCCTGCGTGCGCACCGCGGAGGCAATGGGCCTTCAGGACCTCGTGACCGTCGAGAGTCTCAACACGTTCCCGCTCTTCGAGGGCGAGGCAACGGAAGCCGGCAGCGCCGCGGCACCGCTGGTCGGCACGCGCAAGGTGACCCGCCTGACCGATCGCTGGTTGACGCTTCACCGCCTCGACGACGCCGCCGCGCTGCGCACCTTCGCCGACGCCCGGGGCATGGCGCTCTGGGGGGCGGCACCCACGGGCGAGGCGACGCTGGCCGACGTGCCGGACGACCGGCCGATCATGGTTTTGTTCGGCAACGAGAGCGTCGGCCTGCTCGACGAGACGCTCGCCGTCTGTGACGGGGCGTTCCGCATCCCGATGTACGGGTTCGTCGAGAGCTTCAACGTATCGGTGAGCGTGGGCATCGTGCTCGCCGACCTGATGCGCCGCCGCCGCTTGCCCGACGGGACGCCGCGACCGGAAGACGCGCTGCCCGCGGCCCGCCGGGAGGCCCTGCTCGCCGAGTGGCTCTTTGCGGACGTTCGTGCTTCGGGGCTCATCCTGCGGCGCGCGCTCGCCGATGCTTGAGGGGATGTCCCCACTGAAAGGCACCTGAGCGCATGCTGGTCGACGCGACGGGACAAAGCGCCCGGTCCTCCATCCTGGATTTCGCCCGGCAGTTCGGCGAGACGACGGTCGAAATCATCCACAAGTCCGCCGCACTGCCCGTTCAGTTCTCGGGCACGGCACAGTACGTCCCCTTCCCGCGACTCACCGGTGACGTCGCCTGCTTCGTCACGTTCCACGGCGATTACTCCGGCCTGCTCGTCCTGAACTTCGACGGCGCCTCCGCCCTCGAACTCGCCCATGCCATCCTCGCGCGGGCCGGCCTGACGCGCAACGAGCTGCCGAGCCACTGGGCGTCGGAGAACGCGCGCGGCGCCGTCGGCGAGCTGACCAATCAGATCGTCGGGCACGCACGACAGGCCATCCAGCGGCGGTGGGATCTCAGCGCCGATGCCAACATCCCCGTGGTGGTGCCGCTCCAGGGGTTGCGGGGTCTCGAGCTCCACGCCGGCGGCTGGGGCGAGGAGCAATGCATCCGCCTCGGGTTCCGCACGCCGGGGCAGAAGCGCTTCCACCTCGAGCTGGCCCTCGAGGCCACCTCGCCGGTGGCCCTGCCGGTTCTGCCGCCCCTGCCCGGCGCCCGCTGAACGACGCCGGCGGCTTACCCCCCGCAGAGCGGGCGGGTCTCGAGTTCGCGCAGGTACGCCTCGGCCTCCGTGCGGGTCCGGTCGACGCGAAACCAGCCCAGGAACAGGGCCGCCTTCAATAAGTCCTTCTGGAACTCCCGCCACCCGGGTTTTGCGGCGACGAAGGCCGGATCGTCGCAGAACAGGGGCAGGCGTCGAGCCAGGACGAACAGCACGTCGACGTCCAGCGGCCCGTCGAGCGCCGCGTCGAGGAAGACGCGAAACGTCGGATCACCATAGGCGGTGAGTTCGCCCGTGTGCGGCCACCGGCGGGCGAGGGCGTTGCCGTACTCGGTCACGGCGCGGACGCGGACGTCGGCTTCCGTGGGCGGCGCGATGTCGAGCACCCGCCGCCAGCAGAGCGCTTCGGCGTGGACGGCGTCCGCCCCCCGCAGCAGTTCGCACGCGTCGGCGGTGAGGACGCTCTCGAACCAGGGGGCCGGATCGAGGCCGCTGGCATGGGCCGTCCCGAGGGCGGCGTGGGCGGCCTTCGCGTCCCCGAGCCGCAAGTGCGCGCTGCCCGCCAGCAGGTGCGCCTGCCGCGGGGTGTCTTCCTCGTGCGCCGACACGCTTTCCCGCGTCTCGCGGAGGACCACTTCGAAGTGACCGCGTGCCGCGGGCGCGTCGGCGCGCCGGGCGGCCCGGAGGCCGTCGGCATGGTGTGCCTTGGCGAGTTCGAGGTGCGTCGGCCCGCAGGCCGAGAGCCCGGTCGCCCCCCAGACGAGCGCGACGGACGCCAGGCGCTTCACAGAGGGGCCCCCGTGGCGACCGCGACGATGTCCCGGAAGTGACGCTCCACGACGTCGCGGGCGGCCGCCTCGTCCCCGCCCGGCCCCTGCCCCGTCAGCGTCTCGAAGAAGACCTGCAGCCGGCTGCGGACCTCCGGTCGGGCGATGAGCGTTGCGAGCGCGGCCCGCACCGCGGCGGACTGCTCGGCGACGGCCCGGAAGTCCCTCGCGGCGAGCTCACGGGCAAAGGCCGCACACAAAGCGGGATCGCGGAAGACCAGGACGTCGTAGAGCGCCCGGTGGGCCCGCTGGAGCGTCTGCCAATCGCCGGCCGCAATCTCGCCGGCGAACTGAAGCGCCAGCTCGGGCGGATCCGGCGCATCCCGGAACCAGGCGAGGGTCTCGGGCGGTGAAGGCACGGAGTAGACCGCATCCGCGACGCCGATCGGGCGCGCCAGGATGGCCTCCCACCGAGCCGCCGACTGGTCGATGACGAGCATCGTCAGGCCGGCGGCGGCGGCCACGAGCGCCCCGGGCAGACCCGTCGCGCCGGTCAGGAACGCACCGCCCTCGAAGAAGCGCTGCGCCACCCAGCGCAAACGCTCGAGGCGCTCGCGCTGCGACGACGTCGGGACGGGGGCGGGCTGGTTGGGGTCGCTCACTTCAGGTTCTGATCCACGAGGCCGACCCGGATCGCATACCGCGTCAGCCCCGGGATGTCATGGATTTGCAGCTTCTCCATGACCCGCGCCCGGTGGTGCTCGGCCGTTCGCGGGCTGATGCCCAGGATGCTGCCGATCTCCTTGCTGGTGTGCCCCTCGGCGAGCAACGTCAGCACTTCGCGCTCGCGGGGCGAGAGTTCCTCCGTCTCCGCGGCTCGCTTGGCGCCCGGCGACAGGTACTGCCCGCCCGACGCGACGATGCGGATGGCGAGCACGAGGTCCTTCACGGCGGAGCCCTTCAACACGTAGCCCTTGGCGCCCGCATCGATGGCCCGCTGCACCCAGACGCTGTCGTGGTACATGCTCAGGACGAGGCAGGCCGGAGGATCCGGCCGTTCGGCGAGCTGGCGCATCACCTCGAGCCCGCCGAGCCCGGGCAATGCGAGATCGCACAGCACGACGTCGGGCTTCAGCCGCTCGACGGCGTCGAGACCGGCGCGACCGTCCCCCGCCTCGCCGACGACCTCGACGTCGGGCGCGGTGGAGAGCAGCGCCGCGATGCCCTGTCGGACGATGGTGTGGTCTTCGATGAGCACCACGCGGATTTTCTGACCCAGCAGATTCGATTCCATGGACGAACCTCCGCACGGACCGCCGCCCGGCGCAATCGGAGAATCTACGAGGGGGGCAGCCAGGCCACGAGGCGGACCCCGCGCGGACTGCCCGACTCGAGGTCGAGGTAGCCGCCGGCCGCCTCCACCCGTTCGCGGGCGCCGACCAGCCCCAGCCCCCGGCGCCGGGCCGGATCCGGCGGGGGCAGACCGCGACCGTCGTCGCCGATCACGAGACGCCAGCCGTCGTCGAACGGGCCACAGGCCAGCGTCACGACCCGCGCGTCGGCGTGGCGAGCCACGTTCGTCAGCGCCTCCTGCGCGACCCGGAACAGCACCTCGGCCACCGCGGGCGGGGGTTCGGCCGGGTCGAGCTCGAAGTGCACCTCGAGACCGGCATCGGCCGCCCATTGCTCGGCGTGCGCGCGGAGGGCGGCGGCGAGCCCGAGTCCATCGAGCGCCGCCGGCCGCATGCGGTGGGCGAGGTGACGGACCTGCTCCACCCCCGCGTCGACGGCCGACAGGGCCGCTCCGAGGTGCTCCTGCCCCCGATGCGCGGGATCGAGGACGGAGGCCAGGGTCGTCAGGCGCAACCGGAGCCCGGTCAGCGTTTGCCCGAGTTCGTCGTGGAGATCCCGGCTGATGCGGGCGCGCTCCGCCTCCTGCACCTCGAGGAGCCGCGCACCCAGGGCGGAGAGCTCCGCCTCTCGCTCACGCAGGGCGCGCGTCCGATCCGCGACGCGGGCTTCGAGCGTCGCGTTGGCTGCTTGCAGCGCCCGCCAGAGCTCGGCGTCCCGGGCATCACCGCGTCGCACGGTCGCGACCGGCAGGAAGTACAACGCGGCGGCGAGGGCCGCCCCCCCGAGCAGCGCCGCAATCCAGAACGCTCGAACGGTGCCGAGCGCAAACGCGACGTCGAGCCGGATCTGGACACGGCCGACGGTCCGCCCTTCGACCAGGATCGGCGCGAACGCCACGACCTCGTCCGGGCGGGCCAGCGGTCCGGCCTCGAAGACCCCGTCTCGACGGGCATCGATGCGGACGTGTCCATGAACGGGCGCCCGCACGACCGCATCGACCGCGTGTGAGAGTGCGGGGACGTCGTAGGCCCAGAGCACGGGGCGCAGACGGGCGGAGCGCTCGACCGCCGCCGCGACGTCCTGCGCCCAGAGCCGCGCCTCGGTCGTGCGAGCGCGCAGGATGGCCGTGTGGTGGACCGCCGGCAGGATCACCCCGAAGACGAGCCCCGCCAGGAGCGCGAGGGGTGCCATGCGGCGGGCGAACGCGGGCGCGAGGGGCGTCGGCGTCATGGCGCACCGTACCCGACGTCCACCACCAGGGCGCGCCCTTCCGGTCCGCCGAGGAACGCCAGGAGCGCTGCGACCCGCGGCGTCGGGGAAACCCGGGTCACGAGCTGCACCGCCAACCGGGTCGAGGGGGCGTCCGCGGGCACGCCCGAGAGCTCGACGCGCCAGAACGGCACACCGAGCAGGCGCAGGGCGCCCAGATCGGCCGCGGCCAGCGCCCCGGGCGTCCGGCGCAGGGCGTCCCGTCGGGCCTGACCCTCGAAGAAGACGGGCCAGCGCCGGCGCTCGATCGCCCCGTCGAAGGCCTCGGCGAGGCCGGGCACGCGACGGGCGACCAGGGACTGCGCGGGCTCGTCGGCGGGGGCGAGGAGAACGCTCGAGAGGCGCCGGGGTGCCCCGGTTTCGCCGCCCCGAAGGAGCGCGAGCAGCTCGGAGGCGTCCATCCGACGGACGCCGGAGGCCGCCCCGGTGACCAGCACCGCCTCGCTGAGAGCGACGACCTGCGCGACCGTGCCCGGCGGCAGCGCCGGGGGCTGCCCGGCGGGCGTCACGACCAGCGCGGCGTCGAGGGCCCCGTCGACCAGCGCGCGCAGGGCCCCCGCCGCCCCGAGCGGCGCCTCGACGACCACCGCCGGTCCGGGGTGTCTGGCGGTGAAGTGATCCGAGAGGTGGCGCATCAGGGGCGTCGCCGCGTCATCTCCGGCGACCAGCAACCGCGCCTCGACGGGGACGGCGGTCGCCTCGATGGCGGGCACCTCGACCGGCGGCGCACAGGCCGCTGCGAATCCCGCACAAACCGCCACGAGCGCCGCCCACGCGCGCCCCAGGGCCCGTCGCCGCGCCCGCACGCTCATGGTCGCACACCCCGTCGAATCGCGACGGCGAGCACCAGAGCGCCGCGCAGGACGAAGGCCAGTTCGACCTCCGAGCCGAGCGCACGCGACGCCGCGGCCCCGAAGAGGCGCACCTCCGCCGCGGGCCCGATGCGGATGTCGAGCCAGTCCACCCCGTTCTGCCAGAAGCCCGTCCCGAGCGCCTTGGCGACGGCCTCCTTCCCCGCCCAGAGACAGGCCGCGCGCACGTCGTCTCCGGGCGCCGGGCGCTCCTCGGGCGCACACACGTGGTCCATGACGTCCCGCGCGCCCCGCCGCACGCGGGCGACACGCTCCACCTCGACCACGTCGACGCCGACGCCGAGCACCGCGCGGGCGGTCGCGATTCGGCAGTCCGCCTCGGAGGCCGTGCCCACCGCCGCCTCAGCCGGAACGGCGCCGCAGCATCCGGCGCGCCGGGACCCAGTCCTCGACGGCCTCGGCGGGCGTCTCCGGGATGACGATCAGCGTGAGCCCCACGAGGCGCCCCATCCGCTCGACCAACGCATGGTTCAGGCGCGACAACCCCGCGCCTTCGACGAAGAGCCAGAAGCGCGCCCAGGCGACCGGTTGCTCGAAGACGAGGCCGCGCAGGCCGAGAACCGCCCGGCAGGCCGGACACGTCACCGAAACGCGCTCGACGGGCAGGAAGCGCAACCGGGCGAGCGCCGCCTCGACGGGCTCGGGCTCGAGGGCGTCGCCACACTCGCCACAGGCCGCGCGCAGCCCGCTCGTCGGCCGGATCTCGGGCAGAAACCGCGGACGCGGCGCGCAGACGACCCGCAGGGCGTCGAACGTCAGCTCTGCCGGCAGATGGGAGTCGAGCGCATCCGCGTGAAAGAGCCGCGACGCCGCCGGCCCGGGCGCCCAGGCCCCATCCGCGAACCCGGAGACCAGCCCCTCGTCGGTGAGGAAGGCGGTCAGCGCGGCCACCGCCGCCTCACCGGGTTGCGGCGCCCGGAAGCCCCGCGGCGCCAGGTACAGGTTCAACATTCTCGGCATCTAGCGCGGATGGGGACCGCATCGCAATGGTCAGACGTCCGGGCGAGCTCGACCGCCCGGCGCCCGGCGGACCAGGATGAGCCCCGCCCACTGCGCGGCGTCGACGAGGAGCGCGACGACGGCGAGCAGGAGAAGCCACGGGCCGATGGGCGTCCCGCCGCGGTGGGTCCGCCCCGGCATCGCGGCAACGTCCCCCGGCTCGGCGAAGCGCATGCCCCCAGTGGCCACGGCCTGCGCGTCGAGGCGTACGAGGTCCGGCGGCGCGGGCCGCAACTCCGCGGGCAACGGCGGCGCAAAGCGGAGCGTGAGCCGCTCGCCTCCGAGATCGACGGCCGCCGTCCACGGGCCGGCACGAGGTCGATCCGGCAGCGGCGCGGACCATCGCCCCGGGCCCTCGGTCGTCAGGCGAAGCGGGATTGGCTCGAAACCGGTCCCGGACACGACGGCGCTCGGCGGATCGACGGGCCCGTCCGCGGGGGCGTCGGCTCGCACCACCAGGCGACGCCCATCGACCGCCACGTCGCCCGCCCCGCGACGCCCGGCCCCGACGGGCGCGAGCAGCGTGCCCCAACCCGCCGTCGAGAGCCCCCAATCATCGGTCGCCAACGCGATCACGCGGCCAGCGCCGACCTGCCACTCGGCGAGCAGCGGATCCCCCTCTGCGCGCGCCAGGACCCGGGCCGTCGGCCGCTCGCGCACCCGGACGCGCCCCGGCACGGCCGGCGTCGGCCCACCGACACGAACGCTCCACGCCGCCCCCGGCGTCACCGGCGCCGGTCCGGCGAGGAGACCGCCGCCCGCGAGGCTCGAGACGCCGGCCGCCCCGAGTCGCAGGACTTCGTCTGCCCGACCGGCCACCCAGTCGCCGCCCGTCGCCCGCGCAAGGTCCTCGAGCAGCGCGGGGTCCGCCTCGGCCCCGACCAGCACGGCCAGGACCCGGACGGACGCGGCACGCAGGGCGTCGACGGGCAGTTCGCCGTCCGCGTCGGCGAACTTGCCGTCCGAGACGACGACGAGAATGCGCGTGTCCGCCTCGGTCGCCACCAGGGTCTCCAGCCCGGCCAGGAGAGCGGGTCGCAATCGCGTTCCGCCCCGCGCCTGGTCCGGCACCGGGAGTGTACGGCCGGCGAGCGCGCCCGCCGGTGTGGGGGGCAGCAGGACGTGCGCCTGGGTCCCGAACCCGAGCACGGCGAGGTGGTCGTCCTGGGGTCGCAGCCCCGCCGCCAGGCCCCGCGCCAGACGCCCGACGGCCTCCGTGCCGATGCCGCCGGCGGCGTCGGACATACTGCCGCTCCGGTCGAGGAGAAGCGCGACCGCCAGCCGACCCGCCCCCGGCGGCCGAGGGTCGACCGTCACGGGAGACAGCGCCTCGAGGGGGGTACCACCCCACCCCCCCGTGCCGAACGCACGGCTGCGGCCGGAGAGGAGCAGCGTCCCGCCGCCGCGCACGAACCCGGTCAAGGGCGCACCGACCGAAGGCGGGAGGCGCTCCGCCGGGACGTCGTGGATCCACAGGGCCCCGGCGGACCAGACCATCCGGTCCTCGGTCGCGAGCGCGTCGGGCCCGTAAACCCGCGCCGACAGGCCCGCCGCAGCGGCCCACGCCATCGGCCCGGCACCCGACCCCTCGGCGATGACCGCGACGGTTCGGGACGGCGGCGGAGGCACGGGCACGCGCACGACGTCGTTCTCGCCGCGCGGATCGCCGGCGACCTGGGCCCGAACGACGATCTCGTCACCCGGTCCGGGTCGGACGCGCGCCGTCAGGGTGCGAGGGCGCCCGGCCTCGAGCGGCAGTTCGGTCGTCACCCGGTCGATCTCCACCTCGGCGGTCGTCGCCGTGTCGGCTTCGAACGTGGCATGCACGTATGCGACCTCGCCGATCCGGATGGCCCGCGCAGACGTGACCGCCACGTCGGGGGCCCGCGTGCCCACGGGCACGGAATAGACGGGCACCGCCAGCGGTACGGGGAGATCCGGGGCCAGCCCGTCACCCAGATAGACGATGGCGCCGCCGTCGCCGGCCAGCGCCGCGGCGGCGCGAAGCAGCGGTGCGGCGCGGGTGTTGCCACCGGGACCGGTCAGCGGTCGGGCCGGATCCACGGCCCGCACCCCGTCGTCCCCCTCGACGATCCGCACCGAGTCATCGCCCCCGAGGGCGCCGAGAATCGTCCCCAGGTGGGCCCGGGCCTCGAGCCGGTCCACGGACGCGCTGATATCGACCGCCACGACCGTCGCGTCGCCCCGGCCCGGACCGGGCCTCGGATCGAACGCCGCGAGCACCGTGGCGGCCACCGCCCCCCACGCCGCGAGCGCCCGCCCGCGCCGCCCCACGACCAGTGTCGCTGCGACGGCCAGCAACGCCAGCGCGAAGAGCCCGGGGGGGGGCGGAGGGCGCGGCGCCGGCGTGCCCGGAACCGACGGAGACACGGGCGGCTCGGGCTCGCCGGAGACGGTGCCCGGTACGACGGCGAGGGTCGCCCGCACGCCTTGGGACGTCAGGTGAACGAGTCCCTGCGCGTCGAGCCCGTCGAGGTGTACGACCCCGCCCGTCGGGTCCACCGTGCGGGACGTCCCATCGGGCCCGACGACGGTCACGGGCCCGTCCGCCGCGAGCGACAACGGCCGACCGGCCTCGTGCACCCGACATCGGGCGCGGCGCGTCCGCTCGTCGTCGAGCAGCCTTGCAATGAACACGGGCCAGACCGCGGTGTCCGGCAGGTCCGAGTCCGCCGGCTGAAATCCGAATCGGATCGTGCGCCCGGTGCCGTGCTCGTAGCTGTCGACGACCGGCGACTCGGCCGCGCGCCACCAGATCCGGCCCGCCGGTTCGAGCGGTTCGAAGGCCCGGACGATCGCCCCCGGCGCCGGCAGGTCCCCCTCGGGCACGAGCGCGGCGGCCGTCCGGGAGCGGGGGCCATCCGAGAAGAAGACGCGCGTCACGTCCGGGCCGAACGGCGCGGCCACGGGCGTCCCCGGCGGGGGCGGCGGCGCTTCGGACGCGGGCTGCCAGGTCGCCCGTTCCCAGGGAACCCGACGGACGAGGTCCAGCGACTCGAGCGCGGCGAAGGCTTCGTCGAGGCCCGACCCCGTCGGCCAACCGGCATCCGAGACCGTCACGGGCCCGGCCACCGGCACGCACACCGGATAGGGCAAGGCACCGGCCACTTCGATCGTCGCACCACCGGGGGGGAGCAGCCCGCGAAAGGCCGCGGCGCGGCCACGGCGGTCGAGGGCGTGCCGCGTCCCTCCCGCATCGAGCAGGGTCACGGCGCCGGGCCCGTCGACGTCGGCCGCCACGCGGATCGTCGCGCCGTCGACCTGCGCGCCGGCCCCGGGGATCCGCGCGGCGGGCTGCCAGACTCGATACACCAGGCGTGCCTCCGGCGCGACCCGCCGACCGAGAACCGTCGAGGCCGCCCACTCGGGCTCGCCGGCCACGGGCAGAATCCGCTCCGGTGCCGCCGTCGTCGAGACCGCCGGCGGGCTCCCGGCGCGGACGTAGGTGATCGGCCGCTGCCAGTCGGCTTCGGGCGTGACGGGTCCGGAGGTCACGACGAGCGTGCCCGGCGGGTTCAGCACGGGTCCGGCGGCCAGGGTGACCAGGAGCAACGCGGCCAGGACGCGCAGCAGAAGCAGAAGCGGCGACCGCCACCGGCGGCCGGCCAGCCCCTCGAGCACTTCGGGCGGCAACAGGAAGAAGGCGGTGAACGGCCGTTCGCCCCGCGGGCGCGCTCGACGGTGCAGGAGCACGAATGCGGGGACCGCCAGCGCCCCGAACAGCGCGGCCGGCCAGGCCAGCCAGTCAGACATGGCCGCGAACCGCGAAGACCGTGTCGAAGAAGGTCGTGAGCGCGCGGGCGAGGCCCATGCATGCGTCGATCTCGACCACGGCGCACCCGCGGAGCAGTGCATGTGCCCGGGTCGTCGCGCGCCAGCTTTCGAGTCGCGCCTCCAGTGCCGCCGCGTCCTTCGGCGCGGTCGCCGCCGCGTCGGACTCGGGATCGCGGACGCCCGTGCCCGCCCGCGGGGCGACCCACTCGTCCGCATGGGTCATCCGGACGACGTCGGGCTGCCAACCAGCCCGGCGCAGCGTGTCCAGGGCCCCCTCGATGCCGGCCGGATCGAAGAGATCGGTGATCAGCACCGCGTCTCCCCCCGTACGCAGGCGCGGCACGCCCGCGAAGGCAGCGGCGAGCCGAGTCTGGCCCCCCGCCTCGAGCCCGCGCAGAAACTGCAGACCCGGCTCGAGCGCGGCGAGCCCGCCGGTGAGGGTCAACGAGGAAAGGCGCCCGTCGCTCGCGGCCCCCAGCAGGACGCCGTGACACTCCCGCAGGCCGGCATAGGCCAGGGCCGCCGCGAACCGACGGGCCAGGTCGAGTTTGGGCGGTTCGCCGTACCCCATCGAGGCCGAAGTGTCGACGAAGACCGCCAGCGTCCCCGCGCCTTCGTCCTCGAACGTCCGGACATAGAGCGAGCGCAGGCGCGCGTACAGGGCCCAGTCCAGGTGCCGGAGGTCGTGCCCGGGCCGATACTCGCGGTGCCCCTCGAAGTCCAGCCCGGAGGCCTGCCCGCCCGCCAGGGGCCGCCCCCGGATCGGCAGACCGCCCCCCTGTCGCAGCCAACGGGAGAACCGCTCGCAGACCGCCAATGTCTCGGCGTCCGGAAAGTCGGGGCGCGTGTGCGTCATGGGCCTCAGCTCGCCCCGAGGAGGGCCCCGATGACCGCGTCGGCCGTCACGCCCTCGGCCCGCGCCGCGAAATTCAACAGGATGCGATGCCGCAGGACATCGGGCGCCACGGCGCGGACGTCTTCGAGCGCGACCTGCAGCCGTCCGGCCGACGCCGCCCGCGCCCGCGCCGCCGCCAGCAGCGCCTGTGCACCCCGGGGGCTGACGCCGAGCTGCACGTAGGGCCGGAAACGGTCCGGGACCCGCTCGGGGTGCGTCCGCAGCACGAGTTCGACGAGGGCGTCACGCACGGCATCCGCAGCGGGCAGGGACCGGACGTGCGCCTGCCAGCGCAGCAGGGCCTCGCGCGTCACCCGCGGCTCGACCTGCGCGAGGCGTTCCCCGGGCTCGACGTCCAGGATGCCGAGCAGCGTGTCGCGATCCGGGCGGGGGACGCGGAGCTTCATCAGGAATCGGTCGGCTTGTGCCTCGGGCAGTGGATACGTGCCCTCCATGTCGATGGGGTTCTCCGTGGCCATCACGAAGAACGGCGGCCCCAACGCGTGCGTGACCTGGCCAATCGTCACCTGCCGTTCGGCCATCGCCTCCAGCAGCGCCGCCTGCGTGCGTGGATTGGCCCGGTTGATCTCGTCGGCGAGCACGAGCTGGTGGAAGATCGGCCCCCGCTGGTGGACCAACGTCGGTCCTTCGGCCGTGTTCTGGAGCACCTGCGTCCCCAGGATGTCCGCCGGCATCAGATCCGGCGTGAACTGGATGCGGGCCGCCGAGAGCGCCAGCGCGCGCCCGAGCGTCTTGACGAGCAACGTCTTGCCCAGGCCCGGCACGCCCTCGAGGAGCACGTGTCCGCCGGCGAGCAGCGCGCACAACAGCGCGTCGACGATTTCGCGTTGGCCGACGATGACGCGGCCGATGTCGGCGCGCAGATCGAGGACGGCCGCACGAACCTCGCCGGCCGTCCGTTCGACATCAGCGGCGGAAGAGGCGGCGCT
This sequence comes from Myxococcota bacterium, assembly GCA_023150895.1. Classification (GTDB taxonomy): domain Bacteria; phylum Myxococcota_A; class Bradymonadia; order UBA7976; family UBA1532; genus CAINDO01. Next base: position 16,984 of record JAKLJY010000033.1, read on the forward strand.
CGGGCGTTCACTCATGGGTCGGATCCGTTCGGAGGCGGTGGGCGGGGGGCGCCGGAAGGGGGCGCGGGGGCTCGACGCGTCGCCGCGCCGCGCCGGTCGAAATAGGCTGCCACGAGGGGGGCGTCGGCGGTTGGCAGGGCCCGCGCAGGGTCGGAGAAGGCGTCGTCCCGCGCCGTCGGGAGACCGCCGAGCGGAGCACCGACGCCGGTCTCGACGGAGAGTTCGCCCGCGCCGCGGGCGGCGGGGAGCACCCGAGCCCCGGCGGAGCCGATCGCCGCCGCGTCGACCGGTCGCAGGCGACCCCCCGCGAGTTCGCCCGCGCGAGCGCCGACGCCCGCCGCCTTGCCCTCGCTGCCCTCCGGCGGATCGGTCCGGGAACCGGGCGCGCCGGGCTCGGGCGGCGAACCGGCCGCTTCGTCCGCCGTCGGCGGGGCCGTCGACGCGAGCCCGTGGGCCCCGGTCGGTGGTGCCTCCGGCGTCCGGGCCGCCGTCTCGGGCGGGGCCGCCCGTCCTGCCGGAGGGGGGGCGTCGTCCACCGGTGGCGACGGCGCGTCCCCGCGCGCGCCCGCAGACGGTCGCGCACCGGGCGCGAAGGCGAGTGCCAGCGCAAAACCGACCCCGGGCAACGCCCAGAACGGCGAGGGCCGGGCCGCGACCCGCTCCCGGGGGCAGCCGGTCGCGTCGTGGAGTGCGCGGCGGGCCTGCGCCCGGTGGACCGGCGTATCCCGCGTCGCATGGTCGAGTGCGCACGCACACGCGTCGGCGAGCCCGCCCCATGCGTCCAGGCGGCGAGCCCAGGCGGCCCGCCCGGGTGCCAGGCTGCCGCCGATCAGCGCGCCCAACCCGATGACCGTCGCCCCCGCGAACCCGAGCCCGAGGGCCGCCAACGCGGCACCGGGTAGCGCGGCAAGCGCCGCCCCGCGTACGACGCCGTGCCGTCGTCCCCGCCACACGTACCCGTCGAGCAGCTCGACGAGCGCCGCGCCTTCCGGTGTCAGCTCTGCCATGGCCACAGCGGGACGAGCGCGACGGCCGCCCCGGCCAGCCCGGCCACGGCGGCGGGGCTCCGCGAGCCGAGCGCCGCAGAGACCACGGTCGCCGCCAAAGCGACGGCGGCCGCGACGACGAATCGGGCGGTCACGACGGCGGCAGGCGCAGTGCCGAGCCGCACCAGCCACACGGCCGCGGGCAACGCGGCGACGACGCAGACGACCCACGCCAGGCCGCCCCGCGCGAGCGCGCCGGCGAGCCGACGGACGAACCGGGGGTCGGGCGGGGCCAGGGTCGCCGCGAAGGCCGCCAGCAGCGTACCCACGATCCCCGACCATGCGCGGAAGGTGTACGGCACGATGTATCCCGTCCACGGCTCGGCGTCCCCGACCGGCCACTGCAGCCGGTGTGTGAGCGCCGCCGTCACGAAGAGGGGCCCCAGGCTCGCCGACGCGATGGCGAGGGGCCACAGGCCCGCGCGGCCCATCCAGAGCGCGCGCACCGCATTCATGACGACCACCCGAGCGCAGCGGCCACGCCCGCGGCGAATGCGGCCTCTCCCCGGACGAAGACCTGCCCGACGGCCCCCCGTTGCAGGACCGCGACCCGGTCGCAGAGCGTCGTCGGCACATGCGGCGCCGTCGCCGTCAACACGACCGCGGTCCCCCCCGCGGAGGCCTCTTTCAACCACGCGGCGAGCAGACGCAGCGCGGCGCCATCGACGCCATCGCCGGGACCATCGAGCAGAAGCACCCGCGGGCGCCGGAGACTCGCGCGGGCCCAGTCGAGGCGCCGCCGCATGCCACGGGAGAGCGTCTCGACCGGGCGGGCGGCGAGGGGCTCGAGTTCGAAGCGCCGCAAGGCCGCAGGCCCCTCGCCGAGCTGCGCCGACGGCACGCCTTCGAGTTCGAGGTGAAGCCGCAACCAGTCCAAGGCCGCGAGCCCCGAGGGTCCCGGCAGTTCGTCGGGACAAAGCGAGGCGATCGCGCGGAGGCGATCGGGGCTTCGGGTCACGTCCCGCCCCTCCCAGGTGAGCCGACCCCGGATCGGCGTCCGGCGACCCGCCATGACCTCGAGCAGCGTCGACTTGCCCGCGCCGGTCGGCCCGACGACACCGAGGACCTCGCCCGGGCGCACGGAGAGCGAGCAGCGCTGCAAGCGCTCCCGCCCAGCCTCCCCCACATCGACGCCGACCACCTCGAGCACGTTCGCAAGTCTCCCGCAGGGCGCGGCGACCCGACGAAGCCGGTCGCCTTCGGGTGCATGCTTTCGCACACCGCGCGCCGCACGCGCAAGGCCGGCGGGGCCGAGCGCCGTCAGGGCAGGTCGGCGGGCGGGGCGGGCAGGACCCGTGGCGGCGCGGGGACTCGACGCGGGACGTCGATGCGGAACGCCTCGAGGCGGACGGGCACCGCCTCGTCGGGCAGGGGCAGCGGTACGGGCACGGCGACCGGCACCAGGGGGGCGCCGGCGAGTGTCGCGTCCCCGCCGGCGGGCAGCGCCGTGGTCGGGACGCCGCCGGCGGGCGGGGCGTCGGGGACGAAACCCAGGTAGTCGATGCGGGCGGCCGAGCCGGCCTCGGCGTCGAGGATGAAGGCCGCCCCCGTTTCACCCGCCAGCAGACACGCCCCCCCGGGCGCCGCTTCCTCGAGCGCCAGGGGCATGGGTCCGGCAGCGACCGCTTGCGCGCCGCCGCGCCCGAAACGGAGGTCGACGCTACCGAAGACCAGCGCGCCTTCGGCGACGGGCAGGAGCAACGCACGCGCCGCCTCCGCCTCGAGCGGCTCGCCCCCTGGCGGCAACGCCAATGCGGCGCCGAGGAGGGGCAGCGTGCCCGCCGCGGCGAATCGGGGCATGCGCCGAGACACGAGACCGAGCGCCACGAGCGCGCCGAGGCACCCCCACGCAGCCGCTCCGAAGGGCGAGCGCCCCCCACCGAGCGGCGGCGCGCCGGCCTGCAGCCACGAGAGGAGCGGACCGCGCTCGTCCGGGCCCGTGGCAAACGCCGCCTCGGCGACCGGGCCCGGCTCGAGCTCGTCGAGTGCGTGCGCCAGAATCCGGACTCGCCCGAGCCCGAACGGCGATTCGATCACCAGGGCCAGTCCGTCGGCTTCCACGAGCGGCGCGGCCGGTCCCTCGGGCGTCCGCCCGAGTTGCCTGAGCGTGACGGCCCGCGGCACCGCCGCGCGCGCGGCCGGCCCCGGATGTTCGATGCCCCCGAGCGTGACCCCGAGCCACCGTCTCAGGAGATCCGGTTCGAGCCCCCCCTCCCCCGTCGCGAGCACGAGCGTCCCGCCGGCGGCCACCGCCTGCTCCACCGCCGATCGCTGCCGCGCATCGAGGCGGGCGAAATCCGGCGCGGCGGCCACGAGAAACGGTGCGAACCGAAGGGCGGAGAAGCTTCTCGGCATCTCGGCGACCGGGTGTCGGAGGACGCGGCGAATCCCCGCTGCTTCGAGCGCCGCACCGAGCGTCGCCGCCCCCCGGGCCTCGTCGCCGATCCAGACGGCGGGGAGCCCCTCGCGGAAATCGATGGGGGGGATCGTCACCGAAAACCGCTGGCGGTCGAGGGCGACCACGAGCGCGCGGGCCGCTTCGTCGTCCGGCAAGAGGCACTGCGCCAGGAAGCTCGCCGACCCGTAGCCGCCGAGCTCGCCAAAGGGCGCCAGCCGCCCCTCGGCCGCGCCGGCGGCCACGGGGAGCGTGTGCACGGAGGCGTTGGTCACGGTGACGCGGGTCGAGCCGCCGTCCCCCGCGGCCACAGATTCGAGCGGACCGGCGGCCGCGAGCAGCAGCGCGGCCGCGATGGGCGTCACGAGGGCCAACTCACTTCGCGTTGTTGCCCGTCGCGCGCAGCGCGTGCGACAGCGCCACGACGGCGCGGCTCGTGACGAGGACGGGGTTGTCCTCCCAGTACTTCCCGTTTTCGTTGAGCCAGGACCCGTCGGCCTTCTGGAGCGAGACGATGCGCCCGGTCATGTCCTGGGCCCAGTTGCGCTTCTGCCCCTTCTCGTCGGGGATGTAGGGCTCCCCCATCGCCTCGAGCGCCGAGGCCGCCGTGTGCAGGTAGTAGTAGTACGTCGTCGTGCCCAGCCCCGGGTGCTGGGTGAAGTCGTAGTTCTTCTGAATCCAGCCCCAGGCCGCCTTGACCCGCGGATCGTCCTTCTTCACGTTGGCGAAGATCAGGCTCTTCAGCCCGGCGAACGTCATGCCGCCGTAGCTCTTGGTGCCGCCGGCCTTGCTGTCGCCCGGCTCGTACACGAACCCGCCGTCGTTCCCGGACCAGGGCTGATCGTTCGACTCGCTGCGGTTCTGGCAGCGCGTGAGGAACGTCTCGGCCTTCTTCCACACGTCGCTTTTCGGGTCGTACCCGGTCTTCTTCAACGCCTCGAGCGCGAAGCCGAGGTTCGAAAGATCGGGACGCTCGTCCCCGCCGTACCCGATGCCGCCGTAGTACTTGTCGGCCGGGGTGTACTTCTTGTCTTCGTCGGACTGGTCGTTGGCCAGGAACTTCTGGCCGGCCTCGATCTGCGTTTTGTACTTCGCGGGGTCGAGGTCGTGCAGCGCCATGATGGCGAGGGCCGTGTTGTATGCGGGCGTGGCGTCCCCCGTGATGGCGCCGTCGGCCCGCTGCTGGGCGAGCAGCCACTCCGTCGCGCGGCGGACGAACGGCCCGTCGGCGTCCCGATAGGCCCGATGGCTGCCGGCAAACGCCAGCAACGCCATCGAGGTCAGACCGACGTGGTTGCCATACGAGCCATTCTCCGCCTGCTTGGAACGGAGGAAGTGCAGACCGCGGTCGACCGCCGACCGTGCATCCGCCACCGTCTTGGCGTCGAGAAGACCACCGGCCTTCGCGGCTGCGGGGGGCGCGGCGGCGGGGGCGGCGTCGGCCTTGCCGGCGGCGAACGCGGCGTCGAACGGAGCGGCGGCGGCGAGCGCGACCGCGAGCGTGAGGGCGTTACGGAGTTTCATGTCGAGCTCCTGATGTCGCGCCGGGCCGAGAGGACGGACCATCCCGCCGCAGAGGCGGCCAGCGCACCGAGAAAAATGAGTCCGTGGAGGGCGGCGACCGGTCTGGCATCGACGGTGCCGCTCAGGGTCCAGGTGTAGAAGAAGGGGTCCTGCAGCGCCGCGCGACCCGCGGCAGCGTGGGCGACGCCCGCCGGGTGCAACCCGAACGTCAGCGTCGCGACCCAATGTCCGAGCCCCTGCCCCATCCAGGGCGACAGGATCCACGGCGCCGCGAGGACGAGCCCGACGAGGCTCAGCGTCGACACGGCGGCGGCGCCCGCGTGGGGCGCTCGGCGGTCGAAACCATCGGCGAGCCCCAGAACGGCCGCTCCCCACAGCGTCGTGACGACCGCCGGCTGCCAGGCCCCGGCAGACCAGAGCATCGCCAGCATGCCGAGCGTCGCCACCGGCAACGCCAGCTCCGCGAGGACCAGGCGCCCCGTCCGCCGGCCGTTCCGGACGGCCTCGCGAAATCCATCCGCTCGCCGGACCGTGTCCCGACCGAGCACGAGCCAGGGGGCGACGAGACCCACCACCACCGTCGTCACCTGGACGCGAACGGACGCCGCGTCCGGCAGAACGAGCGTCAGCGCCCCACCGATCGGGAGCGCGGTGACGCAGCGACGAAGGGAGGCCCGGAGGGCGTAGGCGAGCACGGGCGCATGCAATCATACGGGCGCGACGCGGCGCAACGGGTGATTCTACCGGGCGTCGCCGCTGCCCGGCGCGGGGTCCTTCTGCGTCCGCCCCCGGCGGCGCGCGACGAAGAGGGCCCCCGCCGCCGCGCCGAGTACGTCGGCCGCCGCGTCGCCCGCATCGGGGAACCGGCCGGGGACGAAGGCCTGATGCAGCTCGTCCGTCACCCCGTAGAGGCCGCCCCCGAGCGCCGCCCAGGCAACCCGACCACCCAAACCGAGGCAGAGCAGCCCGCCGAGCGGCGCGTAGAGCGCGAAGTGCACGACCTTGTCGAGCCCCGGCAGCGAAACGGTCGGGTACGCGTCTCCGGGTCGGGCCGACAGGGCGAAGATGAGCGCCGCCTGCAAGGCCGCGCCCCCCAGCGCCCCGCGGCGGGTCATGTGCGGAACTTGCCGAAGGCCTCGGGGTCCAGCCGCGCCAGGGCAAGCGCCAGGCGGGCCCGCGCGTCGGCGTCGTCGGCGCTGACGGCCGCGAGGGCCGCCGTCTCGCCCGCGGCGCCGACGTCCGAGGCCCCTTCCGGTGCCCCCGTCTCTTCGGCGTTGATCGGCTGCGCGGCTTCGAGGACGGCCGCCGCGACCCGAATCTGTGCGCCCGTCCGGACCGCCAGCGCGATGGCGTCCGACGGGCGGCAATCCACGCAGCGGAGCGCACCGTCCGCGCCGCGCAGCCAGAGGTCGGCCAGAAACGTGCCCGCCTCGATCGCCCGCACGTCCGCCCGCTCGACGGTCGCCCCGAGCGCCTCGACGACGGAGGCCAGGAGGTCGTGCGTCATGGGGCGCGGCAGCGTCTGACCCTGCAGGACGCAGGCAATCGCCCCCGCCTCGGGGACGCCGACCCAGATCGGCAGCACGAACCGGGCTTCGTCGTCCTGGAGAAGGAGAATCGGTTGCCCGTTCTCGTTGTCGGGCACGAATCCGCGGACGGTGAATGGCACGTACGTCTGTTTCATGGGGCCCCCCAGGCCGGTCCGGCACGGTAGCCGGCCCGCTTTCCCGGGGTCAAGCGCGGGCCCGGCCCGGCTTGTCCCACGTCAGAAGCGCCACGACCTCCACATGGCCCGTGTGCGGGAAGAGGTCGAACGCCCGCGTCCGCTGGAGCCGGGCCCCGCCCGCGACGAGCGCCGCGACGTCCCGGGCGAGCGTGGCGGGATCACACGAGACGTAGACGAGGCGCGACGGCCGAAGGCGGACGAGGGCGGGCACGACGTCGCGCGCCCCGGCCCGGGGCGGATCCACCAGGACGGCGGCATACTGGCCGTGCGGGAAGTGCGCCGCATCCCCGGCCACCACCCGGGCCACCGCCGGAGCGCCGGGCCCGGCGAAACCACGGCGCTCCACCTCGGCGGCGAGCCGGGCCGCCGCCGCCGGATCCCGCTCCACCGCGGTGACCGACACGCCCGCGGCCAGCAACGCCAGCGTGAAGTGTCCGCTCCCCGCGTACAGCTCCAGCACCCGCGTGCCCGGGCGCAGGTCGAGCCAGGCAAGTACGTGCGCCTGCAGAGCCGTCGCGCCCGGCTGATGGGCCTGAACGAAGCTCCCCGCAGGGTGAGGGACGTTCGCTGGTCCCAGGACGTCCTCGACCCGACCGTGATCGATCGGCGTTCCCTCGTCGGCCGGCACGAGCCGGACGCCGTGACAGGGCCCGCCGAGCAGGCGCTGCGCCCACGCGGACCAACCGCGCGCATCGGACCGGGGGAAAAGCGTGATCGTCCCGGTGCCCCCCGCCGGGCGGGCCGTCAGCCGAAGCGTCCCCCCGCCGGAAAGCCCGAGCGCCGTCGCGATCCCGGCCGCGTGCGCGCGCAGCGCCTCGACCTCCGGGGTCAGCACCGCGCAGGACGACGGCACGACGAGCGTGCGCGTCCCCGAGGCAAAGTAGCCGATGCGCGTCCCGTCGACCTGCAGTCGCGCGGTCGAGCGCCACCCGAGTCCCGGTGCGGCGGCCCAGATCGGGTCGACTCGATGGGGTCCACCCGCCCGCGTCAGCGCGCGCTCGACGTGGTCCGCCAGGGCCGCCTGCTGAACGGCCGCGGGCACGGCGTGCCACGGGCAGCCGCCACAGTGGTCGGCGATCGCGCAGAAGGGGGCGGCGCGCTCCGCCGACGGCGCCACGAGCCGAACGACGCGGCCCCGCACGAAACGACGCTCGACGGCGGTGACTTCGATCTCGACCACGTCCCCCGGGGCGCCCCCCTCGACGAGGACGACGCGCCCGTCCGGCGCATGGGCGAGCAGGTCGCCGCCGAACGCGGGTCGCTCCAGCGTGACGGCGAGGGAAGCACCGAGCGCCGGTCCCCCGGCCGAAGTCCCCCGCTCGCCACCGAGCGGACGCCGTGCCCGCGTCATGGACGGCTCATCGACCGACGAATCGACGGTAGGGCGGCCCGCGGCGCACGGTGAAGTCGAAGTCGCCGTGGAGTCGGCCCCGGAGCGCCCCCGTCCGGGCGTCCCGGACCAGCAGTTCATCGATCGTGCCGGAGACGCGGTCCCCCTTGTGGAGACCGAACGACTCGAACGTCACCCTGCCCCGCAGCTCCAGGCTCTCCGTCCCCTCCGGGCAGCGCTCGAAGAGGTCGAGGGCGCCGCGCACGGGCTCGTCGGGTCCCACCGCGAGCGGGACGCCGAGGCGCCCGGGGAGGCCGCGCACGTCTCGCACGTGAAGCTGCAGCCCGTCCGCCCGGGCGAAGTCCTCCCCCCCGTATTGCATCCGCACCACGGCATCGTCGGCCGCGGTCTCGAGGGTGAAGAAGTTCGGGTGCATGTCGAAGTGCTCGCAGATCTCGGGGGGATCCGTCTCGGCGCCCGTGCACGCCTCGGCACCCGCAGGCGCCATCACGCAGCCGGGCACGGAAAGGAACCCGGTCAACGAGCCGGATCCCTGCTCCTGAGCGCAGCCCGCGAGCGCCGCACCGACGGCGAGAGCACGCACGATGTCGGGCGCCCGCATGGCCTACTCCGCCAGATCCACCCGGGCCGTCAGGCGCAGTCGGATCTTCGCGCGCAGCGCGTTGGCCGGCACCGCCTGCGCCCGCGGGACCCGCAGCGCGGCGTCGAAAAGCAGCGCGAAGTGGAGGCTCGTCAGCCCCTCGGACGCATCGGGCAGCCCGGTGCTCGTGACCGTCAGGGGGCGCGACGCGACGATCTCGTGCGGACCGACGACCTCGGTGCGGCCCAACTCCCGGGCCCGCGCATCGGGCACGAGCGCGTCCTCGGGCGCGATGTACACGGTGACCGGGTCGATTTGCACCGGCAGTCGATTGGGCGCCTCGATCGCGTATTCGAGCGCGTCGAGCGAGACCCCCATGAGCTTGTCTTCGTTTTCTCGCAGCCGCTTGGCCGTCTTCTTCTTGCCGCGCTTTTCGAGTTCGGCGACGACGTCGACGGGGACCGCCACCGTGAATGCATACGAGATCTCGCGATCCGTCGGCGCGACGGCCAGGGGCGGCAGTTCGGCCGTCAGCGGGATCTCCGTCTTGACGGTGATGATGGTGGCATCGTCGACGCCGAGGGTGTCGCCCGGGAGCGCACAGCCCCCGCACGCCAGGGCCATCGCGAGCGCCGCCAGCCGGCCCGTGGGGGGCCCGCCGAACCTCACGCGATCACCGCCGGCAGCGCATCCGGCGCGGCCTCGCAGGCCGGGTTGGCACACCCGCCGGTCATCTCCCGGCAGCCCCGGTGCAAGGCGTGGCCGCACTTCGGGCAGTGCCAGGGATCGTCGCCCAGGCGGGCACCGCAGCCTCGGCACAGGATGCTCAACGTCATGGGTTCTCCCGCGTCTTCGAGCGCGCACGCCAGATCGTGGAGATCATCCGACAAAAGCCGAAGCGCCTCAATCAGTTCCGGCGCCATGCCCTCCACGAGCGCCCCGGGCGGGCCGGCGGCCGTCGTCGACGCCCGCAGCAGAATGACCCGTCCCGCCAGGATGATCTCGACGGCGTCGGCATTGCTCGCGAGCTGAAGCCCGTCGATCGTCCGCCGCGTCTCCGGGTGCCGCAGCAACCAGCGCAGGAGCCGGTCGTCCGTGGCCTCGAGCGAACAGAACGAGAGTTCGAGTCCGCCGGCCGCTTCGAGGAGCACGGGCGCGAGGCCGGGCGCATGCCAGCGGGCCGGGGGGGCGGGCGGCGAACAGATCCGCGCCGAGAAGCCGAACGACCGCTGCTGATAGCCGCGGACCTCGAGCGTCCGACCCGGGCGGCCGGGGGTGCGCAGGACGCGCACGCGCGCCTCGCCGAACCGGAGCGGAAAGCGGACGATCGGCCAGCCGCGGCGACCCCACGGGACGTGGCAGCTGCCCGCCACCGAGCGGGCGAGCGTCCAGAACCCGACATCGGCCGTCGTCGCCCGGGTCGACCAGGCCTCCCAGGCCGCGACGATCGGGGGCACGCCGACCGCGGCCACGACACACGCCAGTATGAGCCAGAGCCAGAGCATTGCATCCCGTCCACCCCACCCATACCATCATCGCCCGCCCACCGCGAGAACCCCGCGAGCAGTGCCGTGACGTCCCACGATCGAGGAGAGCGGTCGGTCGCCCCCGTCGGCGGGGCGCTCCATGCCGCCCCCGGCGCCAACGCGCCCGCGCTTCGGCCCGACGAGGCGGGACCCATCGGGCGCGGCCGGGAGTTCGCCCGCTTGCGGACGCTCTTCGACGAGACGCGGGCCGGGGGCCGGGGCCGGTGTGCGCTCGTCGTCGGGCCTGCGGGCATCGGCAAGTCGCATCTCCTCGACGCCTTCAAACGCTCGCTGCGCGCGGCCGGCGAGGTGGTTTTCGAAGGTCGCTGCCGGCAGACCGACCATCGCCCGTACGGCTCGCTCGTCGAACTGCTCGGGCAGGCGGTCGTCGCCCTCGCCGAACTCGGCCAACCGGCCCCGGCCACGGAACGGGCCCTCTCGCTGATCGCCGGCCTGCCCGGCCCGGGGGACCTTCCGCAGGCCGCTCGGGCCGACGATCTGCGCCTGCACTTCTTCGAGGCGGTGCGCCGGGCCGTCGTCGAGCTCATGGGAGCCCGACCGCCCGTCCTTCATCTCCACGACCTCCATCGGGCCGACGTCGCGACCCTCGCGCTGATCCGCTATCTCATCGAGAACCTGATGGCCGATCCGGTCTTCGATCAGGCGCCGGAGGGCGGTGAGGAAGCCCGGGGATTCCGGGGCCTGCTGGTCTTGTCCTTCCGGGAGGTCGAGGTCACCCGACCCCTGATCGAGCTCGGGCGCGCCTCGTCCGCCATCGAAGCGCTCGTGCTCGGCCCCCTCGACCGCGACGCCGTCCGGGGCTACCTCCAGTCCGACGCCGTCGTCGATCGGCTGCTGCGCGCCTCCGGCGGCAACCCGGCCGCGCTCGAGCAGCTGCTGTCGGGGCTCGGCGACTCGCCGGAGACCCTCTGGGCGCGCCGCTTCGCCGAGGTCGCGCCGGAGCATGGCGACCTCCTCGACGCGCTCGCCGTCCTCGGCCGGCCGGTGACGCTCGAGCAGCTTCGCGATGTCCTCCCGCCGGGCCTGGTGTCGCTCCCCGCGCTGCAGTCGTTGCAGGACCGGGGGCTCGTCGCGCGCGTCCTCGACCGGGGCGAGGTCCGATTCCACTTCGCCCCCGCGACCGGGCGCGAGGCCTGGTACGACGCGCTCCCCGCGCCGAAGCGGGCCGCCTTGCACCGGCGCGTGGCCGAACGCCTCGTGCCCCTCGCGGGGCGCGGGGTCGAGGCCGAAGAGGTCGCCGTGCACTACCTGGCGGGCGAGGCCGCCGCCGAGGCGGTGCCGTTCGCGCTCGCCGCCGCGGATCGCCTCGAGGCCGCGTTCGCCCACGCCCGAGCGGCCGAACTCCTCGCGCGGGTCGTTCCATCGACGCAGGGCGCGCTTCGCCTCGAGGTCCTCGACCGCCTGGCCGAGCTCCATGCCCGGACCGGCGACTTTCGGGCCGCCGAGGAGGCGCTCGAACAGCGGGCCGCGGGCGCCCGGGACGACGCCGACCGCGCGGGCGTGCACGTCCGCCTCGCCCGCCTCTGCTTGACGGCCGGCCTCATCGAACGAGCCGACGCCGCCATCCGGGCCGCGATCGCCGGTCCGTTGCCGCCGGCGCAGCAGCGCGCGGCAGAGGCGCTGGCCGCCGAGATCGCGTGGCAAGGCGGAGATCCCACCCGGGCCGAGAGCTGCGCCGAAGCCGGCTTGGCCGCGGCCGGCGCGACCGAAGACGCCGAGACGCTGTCCCTGCGCAATACGCTGGGCAAGGTCCACCTCGCGCGGGAGCGTCTCGAGGCGGCGCGTGCTCAGTTCACGCACAACCTGGAGGCGGCGCGCCGCCTGCGCGCGGTGACCCCGCAGATCCGCTCGCTGATCAACCTGGGCATCGTGTCCCTGCAGAGCGGGGACCCGGAGGCCGCCGCGGAGCGATACGCCGAGGCGCGCCGTCTTGCGGCCGATGCGGGTGACCTGCGCAACCTGGCCCTGTCGCTGGACAACCTCGCGGTCCTCTTCCATCGGCGGCAGGACTTCGGGGCCGCGCTGGCGATGTATCATCACTCGACGCAGGCGTTCCGCAAGCTCGGGCAGAGTCACCACCTCGCCCATACGGCGCTGAATCTGGCCGAACTGTACCTCGTTCTCGGTGATGCGGAGCGGGCCCGCCGCCTGACGGAGATCAGCCGCAGCCAGATCCGACGCGCCCGCCTCCGGGCCCTCGAGGCGCAGTGTGCGCTGCTCGACGCCCAGCTCGCGGCGGCGGCCGGTGACCGCGCCCAGGCCGAGCAGCACTACCGCGCCGCCCTCGCGGCGACGGAGCCGGCCCAGGCGCTGAGCCGGCTGTCCCTTCTGACCGGCCTCGCCCAGCTGCAGATCGAAGCCGATGCCCTCGAGGACGCGGAGGCGACCCTCCGGCGCGCGGCGGAGACCGCGACGGCGAGCCCGGATCCGATGCGGGCGGCCTCATTGCTGCTCGCCCGCGCCTCGCTCGCCCGCAAGCGAGGCGAGTCCGGGACGGCGCGCGCCGAAGCCGCGTCCGCCCAGGCCGCCGCCCAGACGGCCGGCGATCACGAGACGCGGTGGCGGGCCCTCTTCCTCGAAGCGCGGCTCGCCTGGGAGGCGCGAGACCGTCCGGCCGCGCTTCAGGCGCTGGGCGAAGCCGCCGACCTTCTCGACCGGGTGGCGCGCCGACTTCCCGAGGCGCTGCGGACCACCTACCTCGAGACGCCCGAGCGCCGGCAGGTCGGGGCGGCGCTCCGCCGCGTGCGTGCGGGGATCGGCCCGCAGCAACCGCTCCTTGCGCCCCCGGCGCCCGTCGGCGAGGGCCGGATTGTCCGCGCGCCGCGTTACCTGCCGCACTGGGCGGAACGCTACCCGCAGATTCTGGGTCGCGCACCGGCGCTCTATGGCGTCTTCAACGCGCTCGATCGCGTCGCCGGCAGCGATGCCATCGTGCTGGTCCGCGGCGAGAGCGGCACGGGCAAGGAGCTCGTCGCGGCGGCCTTGCACGCCAACAGCCCGCGGGCCGACGGTCCCTTCGTCAAGGTGAACTGCTCGGCGTTCGTCGAGACGCTGCTGCTGAGCGAGCTCTTCGGACACGAGAAAGGCGCGTTCACGGGGGCCGTGACCCGCAAGAAGGGCCGTTTCGAGCTCGCGGATGCCGGCACGCTCTTCCTCGACGAGATCGGCGACATCTCACCGAACACGCAGGTCGCGCTCCTGCGGGTGCTTCAGGAGGGCACGTTCGAACGGGTCGGCGGCGCGGAGACGCTCTCCGTGGACGTCCGGGTCATCTGTGCCACCCACCGCAACCTCGAGGAAATGGTCCGCCGTGGGGAGTTCCGGGCAGACCTCTACTACCGCTTGCGCGGGGTCATCATCGAGCTGCCCGCACTGCGGGACCGCCCGGTCGACATCCCGCTGCTCGTCGCCCACTTCCTCGCCCGGCGCGCGCAGACGGCGCCCGACGCCGGCGCGAGCCCCGCCCCCGTCGTCCGGGTCTCTGCGGAGGCGCTGGCGAGCCTCATGCAGCACGACTGGCCCGGCAATGTGCGCGAACTCGAGAACGTGGTGCGCAGCGCCGCGCTCTTCGCCGACGGCGGCACGATTGGCCTCTCGGAGCTCCGCGAGCTCGGGGACTTCTTCCGCGCCCCCGACGAGCAGGCCGTGCTGGTGGCCGCCGAACTCCTCGAGCACCGGTCGCCCCCGGGGGGCTCCCTCGGGGAGGACGAGGCGCCGGCCGCCGTGCAGGCCGCACCGGCCGCACAGTCTCGCCCGTCTCCATTCCCAGCGATGTCCGCGCCGACCCCCGACGACGCCGGCACCGACGACGCCGCCGACGGCTTCGAGGACGACGCCGCGATGCTCGCCCGGATGGGCACGCCGTTGCCGGGCCCGGCGAGCGCCGGCGTCTTCGACGACGACTGGCTCGAGCGCGCCGTCGAGGCCGAGGGTGGCCTCTTCGAGCTGAAGAAACGCATCGAGTTCGAGGCCATCGCCCGCGCACTGCGCGCCTCTGGAGGCAACATCACGCGGGCCGCCGAGCGATTGGGGATGAAAAGACCTCGACTTTCGCAGATAATCCATGCAATCCCTGCCCTGGGTGACCTGAAACGCGAGGTCGGCGAACCATGAACCGCATGCACGGTACGGCGCTTCTGCTGGCCCTGGCGCTTGCCGCCTGCGGCACCGAGACGGCGCACGCGCCCGTCGCGGGCTCGACGTCGGCCCCGCCGGTCGGTCCCGCGGGCGAGGCCGCCGCCCCCCTGACCTTGTCTCCTCAGGTGGAGCTCGTCGGGCTCGCCGACGTCTACGACGACCTCCTCGTCACGGACGTCCACTTCGAGGCGGACCTCTACCTCTTGCCCGAGGGCGACGACGAGGCCGCGGGAGACGCCGTCGCCATCGCGTTCGACCTCGTCGACGGTGTCCCCGCGACGCTCGTCCCGGACGGCGCGCTCACGCTCGCCGCGCCCGGTCGGTATCGACTCCTCGTTCGCGTTCGCCCCGACGCCCGGGGTACCTCCGTCGAGGTGACCGGCGGTTACGTCGGCCAGCTCGCCCGCGGCAAGGCCGACGACGAGCCGACGCCGACCCCGGCCGAGCCGACGCCCACGCCTGCCGAGCCCACCCCCACGCCCGCGAACCCGGGCGACGAGCCGGGGGAGCCCACGCCCACGCCGGCCGAACCCACGCCCACCCCTGCCGAGCCCACGCCCACGCCGGCCGAACCCACGCCCACGCCCGCTCGCGGCAAGGCGGAGTCCGGCGCCGAGGCGGCCGAGCAGGTCTATGTGCGGTCGACGCGCGCGTACGAGTTCTTCGCGGGCACCGTCGAGATCGCGCCCGACGCCGAGGTTCTCGTCGTCACCTGGGACGTCCGCACCTGGTTCCGGGCGCTGCTCGCCCAACCCCTCGGCATCTCCGCCGAGGAGCAGGCCGCCGCCGCCCCGACGGCGACGACGCAGGGCGGCTTCTTCGATCAGGCGACCGACTTCCGCGTCATCGCCCGCTGACCCGCCTCACCCGGGCACGGCCGGCTTTTCGTGCCGGAGATCGCCCGTACCGGTCGCGAAGGTCAGCGCAAGCGTCCCCTGGACGTCCAGCCGGCTGTCGGCACCCGCGAGCCGAACACGACTCTCGTCGTCGAGCTGGAGGCCGCCCGTCTCCAACGCCCGCGTCAACGGCACCAGTCCTGCGCCGGCCCCTTCGAACGTCAGGCAGGCGGCCAGATCGCTGTAGAGCTGGGCGTCGGTGACGAAAAAGCCCGCGTCGGACAGGGCGTCCCGAGCCGCAGCGAGGCCGGCGGCCCGCGACCCCGGGCAGACGACGCTGAGCCGCAAAGGCGGTACGCGCAAAGGGGTCAACCCGCGGACCGGAAAGCGAGCCGCACGCCGTCGCGCTCGGCGACGATGGCCGCGCGCTCCGGGAACTCGCCGGCGAGCAGCCGCATCGCGAGCGGGTTCTCGAGCAGGCGCTGGATGGCACGCTTGAGCGGGCGCGCGCCGTAGGCGGGGTCGTAGCCCTCGTCGGCCAGCAGACGACGGGCGTCGTCGGTGAGCGTCAGGGTGAGCTGCCGCTCGCCGAGGCGCTTGCGGAACCGCTCGAGCTGCAGGTCGACGATGGCATCGATGTGCTGCCGGCCGAGGCGCTCGAAGACGACGATGTCGTCGACACGATTGAGGAACTCGGGTCGGAAGTGCGTCCGGACGACGGCGAGGACCTGTGCGTCCATCTCCGGCTTGTGGCCGGTGTCGTACGCCTGGATCACGTCGCTCCCGAGGTTGCTGGTCATGATGACCACCACGTTCCGGAAGTCGACCGTGCGGCCCTGTCCGTCGGTGAGGCGACCGTCGTCGAGCAGCTGCAGCAGGACGTTGAAGACGTCGGGGTGCGCCTTTTCGACCTCGTCGAGCAGCAAGACCGCATACGGACGGCGCCGGATGGCCTCGGTGAGCTGCCCGCCCTCGTCGTACCCGACATACCCCGGCGGCGCGCCGATCAGACGCGAGACGCTGTGCTTCTCCATGTACTCCGACATGTCGATGCGAACCGTCGCCCGCTCGTCGTCGAAGAGGAAGTCGGCGAGGCTGCGCGCAAGCTCGGTCTTGCCGACGCCCGTCGGACCCAGGAACAGGAAACTGCCGATGGGGCGGTTGGGGTCGGACAGCCCGGCGCGCGCGCGCCGCACGGCGTTGGCGACGGCCGTCACGGCCTCGTCCTGTCCGACGACCCGGCGGTGCAGGCGATCCTCCATGTGGGTGAGGCGTTCGAGCTCGCCCTCGAGCATCTTCTCGACCGGAATGCCCGTCCACCGCGCGACGACGCCGGCGATGTCGTCCGGAGTGACCTCCTGTCGCAGGAAGCTGCCCTCGCGCTGAATGGCCTCGAGCCGGCCCTCGGCCTCGGCGAGCTCACGCTGCAGGCCGAGCTTGCGGGCCTGCAGCTCGCCGGCGCGCTGATACATGCGCTCGCGGGCCTGATACTCGACGACCGTCGGCAGCATCTGGCGCAGGCGCTCCTCTTCGGAGCCGAGCTGTTCGAGCTGTTCTCGCAGGCCATTGGCCCGTTGCAGCGCCCCCTTCTCGGCCGCCCAGCGCGCGTTGACCGCCCGACTCTTCTCGCGCAGCTCGCCCAGCTCTCGCTCGAGCGTGGTGAGCCGCTGCTTCGAGGCATCGTCCTTCTCCTGACGGAGGCTGACGGCCTCGATTTCCAGTCCCGTGATGCGCCGCTCGACGTCGTCGATGGCCGAGGGCCGGCTGTCGAGCTGCATACGGATGCGGCTCGCGGCCTCGTCCATCAGGTCGATGGCCTTGTCCGGCAGTTGCCGGTCCGGCAGGTATCGCTGCGAGAGCTTCGCCGCGGCGACCAGTGCGCCGTCCTGAATCCGGATGCCGTGGTGGACTTCGTACTTCTCCTTCAGGCCGCGCAGGATCGAGATCGTGTCCTCGATGCTCGGCTCGCCGACGAAAACGGGCTGGAAGCGACGCTCGAGGGCGCCGTCCTTCTCGATGTGCTTGCGGTACTCGTCGAGCGTGGTCGCGCCGATGCAGCGCAGCTCGCCCCGGGCCAGGGCCGGTTTGAGCATGTTCGAGGCGTCCATGGCGCCTTCGCTGGCCCCGGCGCCGACGAGGGTGTGGAGCTCGTCGATGAAGAGGATCACCTGCCCCTCGGCGGCCGCGACCTCTTTGAGGACGGCCTTCAGGCGCTCCTCGAACTCGCCCCGATACTTCGCCCCGGCGATGAGCGCGCCGAGGTCGAGGCTGTGCAGGCGTCGGTCGCGGAGGCCTTCGGGGACGTCGTTGGCGGCGATGCGCTGCGCGATGCCCTCGGCGATGGCCGTCTTGCCGACGCCGGGCTCGCCGATGAGCACGGGGTTGTTCTTGGTCCGGCGTTGCAGGACCTGCATCACGCGGCGTACCTCCTCGTCGCGCCCGATGACCGGGTCGAGCTTGCCGCGTTGCGCCATGTCGGTGAGGTCGCGCGTGTACTTGCGCAGGACGTCGTACTTGCCCTCGGGCTCGGGGTCCGTGACGCGGGTATTGCCCCGGACGCTTCGCAGCGCGGTCATCAGGGCTTCTCGTGTGATCCCGTGCTTGCGGAGGATCTCCCCCGCCCCGTCCCGGTCGCGATCGTCGGCGAGCGCCAACAGCAGGTGCTCGGCCGAGACGAACTCGTCGCCCATCTTGCGTGCTTCATCGTCGGCGCGCTCGAGCGTGCGGACGAGGCTGGCGCTCTCGGTCAGGCGGCTGTCGCCCTTGACCTTCGGTTTGCGCGACAGGCTCTCCTGAACACTCCGCAGCAACGCCGCGGGCTCGACCGCCATCTCGCGGAGCAGGGCGCGCGAGACGCCCTCGGTCTGTCCGAGGAGCGCGCGCAGGACATGCTCTCCCACGAGCTCCGGCGCGCCGTCCCGGCGGGCCTCGTCGACCGCGAAGGCGAGGGCCTCGCGCACGGCATTCGTCATCTTGTTCGGATTCATCGTGATGCTCTCTTCAGGTTGTGTGTCGGGGTGACAGGGGCAAGGTAAGCACCGCCCGGGCGATTGCACGCGGCGCGCCCGGGCTGCTACAAGGGGCCGCTGACTTCAGGAGTCGTCATGCGTATTCGTTCCACGGGCCCCGCCGGCGCGGCCGGACCCGCCGCCACCGCGGCCCTCGCCCTCTGTCTTGCCCTCCCCGCCACCGCCCTCGCGAAAGGCAAAGCCGATGCCGACAAGGGCGACGCGCCCGAGTCCGCCGAGGCCGCCCCCAAGCTCGCCGCCTCGCTCGAGTTCCTGCTCGGCCTCGGGTCCACGTTCGAGACCGAGCCCGACGGGGGCGACGTCGTCGAGTCGGACGGCAAGGCCACGCTGGGCATCGTGCCCGGCTTCGACAAAATGCTCGGCCGCAACTTCGGCATCGGCGGCGAATACATGTTCGTCTGGGCCGGCTCCGACGAGAAGGGCGCACCCGACGAGCGCAGCCTCATCATGAGCCCGCACCTGCGGGCGCGCATGACCTTCCCCATCTGGCAGGGGCTGTCGTTCGACGGCCTCCTCGGCCTCGGACCGACGATCTGGGTGGGCAACGACAAGGCGGCCAAGGGCGAACCGACGCGGGACACCCGCTTCGGCTGGAGCCTTCGCTTCAACTTCGGCGCCGGCTGGAAGTTCAACGACAGCGTCGCGGCGTTCACGGCCGTGGGCTACTACACCACGACGACGTACGGCGACGACTACACGTTGAACCTCAACACGGTCCCGGTCAGCCTGGGGCTGCGCAGCTCGTTCTGACGCCGGGGCGGGGCTCGGAGCCCGTCAGCCGCCAGCCAGGCACCGCGCCGCATCCTCGGGCCGCCCGAGTGCCGTCCAGATCTGCGCCGCGCGTTCCCGCAGGGCCCGCGCACGGTGCGGCTCCCCCTCGGCGACGAGATGCGCGGCGACGTCTTCGAGGATGACCGGCCACTCGCGCACGACGAGCGGCCGGTTCGCGTCGATGCGCAGGGCGACCTGCAGGCGGTGGTCGCGCGCCGTACGGTCCCCCCGACGGTCCGCGATGCGGGCGAGGTAGGCATGCAAGACCCCCACCCGCACCGGATCGTCGAAGCTCTCCAGCGTCCGCAACGCGCGCTCGAAGGCGGCCTCCGCCGTGATGAGATCGTCCCGCTCGGCCGCCATGCGTCCGATCTGCGTATGACAGATGGCGAGCTGGAACTGGTCGCCGATCGACTCGAAGACCTCGACCGCGCGCCGATAGCTGCTCTCTGCGGTCGCGCGCTCCAGCATGCGTTCCGTGTCCCCGAGGCCGCGCAGGGCGCGGCCGAGCCCGGCGAGATCGCCGACGGCCTCGCAGTTGTCGACGGCCTGCTGATACCGCCCGACCGCCGCCTCGGCCTGCCCGCCCTGCCGCAGCAGCTCTCCTAGGCGCCACGCCGCCTGACCGACGAGGCGATGGTCCAGGGCTTCGTCCCCCATCGCGGCGGCCTCGGTGAGCAGGCGGGTTGCCGTGGCGCGATCGCCGGCGCGGACCGCGAGTTCGCCCAACGCGCGTCGACAGGCTGCCTCGCCGGCCAGGTCCTTTGCGCTCGCGAACCGGACCGCGGCCCGGGCGAAACAGGCCTGGGCGACCTCCACCCGACTCGACTGGAGCGCGGCACGGCCGAGGGCGAGGTCGATCTGTGCGACGACGCGCGCGTCTCCCATCGTCTCGAAGCGGGCCCGGGCGTCGCCGAGCAGCTTCTCGGCTTCGAGCCACCGCCCGGCAGCGAGCTGCGCTTCGCCCCGCAACCGCAACGCCGTGGCCGCGCGGCCGTGATCACGCACCATCCGCGCCCAGGTCTCGAGCCGCTCGGCGAGGCGAAGCGCCCGCTCGGTGTCGTTCTGATCGAGCGCGAGCTCGGCGAGACCTCGCCAGCAGTCGGCGAGCATGGCTTGCAGGGCGGGCGTCGGCTCGACCTCGGACAGCCAGCGCTCGGCCTCCTGATGGGCCGCGACGGCCGCGGTCACCTGCCCGAGGCTCCGGGCGTACTGCGCACCGGCGAGCTGCCGTTCGACGGCCCGCGCCACATCGCCGGCTGCCCGGAAGTGCCGGGCGACCGTCAACGCCACCTCACCGGCACGCTCACCGTGAACGGCAAGCAGGGCTTCGGCGACGGCCAGGTGGGCGCCCGGCGCGTCCGAGCGGTCGGCGAGCTCGTCGGCCAGCGCCTCCCGGACCAGCTCGTGACGAAAGGCGTAGGTCTCGGCGGCGTCGTCGGCCAGCACACCGAGCCGCACCAGCGCTTCGAGGCCCGTGTCCAGGCGGACGGCGTCGAGGCCGATGCGCCGCGCGACCGTCTCGGCAGCCGCGAAGGCGAACGCGCCGCCGAGCAGGGCGAGCCGCTCGGCCAGCGTCGCCAGCTCGGGATCGCGCCCGTGCAACGCCCCCTGCAGGCGCGCACGGACGAGCTCCACCGGGTTGCGCGGCACGACGCCACGACCGGCGTTCACGCGGGTGAGTGTGCCGGTCGCGGACAAATGACCGGCGTCCTGAAGATACCGGACGAGCTCGAGCGCGTGCAGCGGGTTACCCCGCGCAGCCCCGGAGATGAACGACACGGCCGCGGCGTCCAGGGGGGCGGCATGGGCCGCCAGCGCTTGCACCGCGCGTTCGTCGAGGCGGGGTACCTCGCGCAGCTCGATGCGTTCGTGGTGACGCTTGAGGAAGGCCGCCATCGCGTCGAGCGCGGGGGTTGCCGACGCGGGCGCATCCGTCCGACGCGTCGCCACGACGAAGACGGGCGCCGGCCTCGCCGTCAGATTGGAGGCCAGGTGGTCGAAAATGACGAACGCCTCGCCGTCGGCGTGGTGAACGTCGTCGAGCCAGAGGTACAGCGGCCGCCGGCGGCTCAGCCGTCGGGCGAGCTGCTCGACGAGGCGAACCGCCGACCCCGGCGGACACGGCCTTTCCGGCAAGGGCCAGAGCCAGCGCGTCAGGAGCTGAGGGTCGAGCGTCCCCTCGGGATCGAGCTCCGCGAGCGCCTGTGCGACGGCATCACGCCCGACCGAGCCGGCCTGGCGAGGCAGCCCCAGGGCCGCCCGGACCACGTCCCTCAGGCCGCCATCGGCGCTCCCGATCCGATGCCGGCCCTTGAGCGGCCACATCCAGCCGCCCTCGGCCATCGTCTGGTGGAGCCAACCGCACAGGCGACTCTTGCCGATGCCGACCGGGCCATCGAGGAGCACGAAGTGCGGCTGCCCCGTCTGGCAGGTATCGACCGCACGCTCCCAGAGCCATCGCTGCAACGCCTCGCGTCCGACGAGGGGGAGGTCGTCCCGACTCGGTCCGAAGTCCCCGACCGCCACCGGGGCCGTCGGGGTCGCGCCCGCGTCGATGGCCCGCGCCGGCGCGAGCGAAGTCATCCCCGGATCCGTGCCCGTGCGCTCGAACGCCGGCGGCTGCGCGCTCGTCATGACCGACGTCACCGAGGTGACCGCGTTGACCGTGGTGAAGGAGTCGTCGTCGGCGTCGCCCTCCTCGAACGCGGCCAGCAGTGCGCGCCGAAACGCCGCCGCGCTGGCATGCCGACGCACCGGCTCCTTTTCGAGCGCCTGACGGATCGCCGCCTCGAGGCCAGCGGGTGACAAGAAGTCGGGCCGGGGGGCAAAGGGCGGCAAAGGCGCCGTGACGTGTTGCACGACCACGGCCGTCCCCGTCGCCCCGGTGAACGGCGGACTCCCGCAGAGCGCCTCCCAGAGCATGACCCCGACGGCGTACAGATCCGCGGCCGGGCCGACCTCGTGGTCCCCCGTCGCCTGCTCTGGGCTCATGTACGTCGGCGTCCCGAAGACGTCTTTGACGGCGGCGGTCAGGCCGTCGTCACTGTCGTTCTCGACACGGGCGAAGCCGAAGTCGAGCAGTTTCACGACGTCCTCGCCGGCGGCGCCTCGCATGACCTGGACGTTCTGGGGCTTGAGGTCGCGGTGAATCACCCCGCGGGCGTGGGCGAACGCGAGCGCCGCAAGCACCTGCTCGAAAATGGACACGACCCGCGCGAGCGGCAGGCCGCGAGACAGGAGGTGGTGCAACGGAACCCCGTGGACGCGCTCCATGGCCAGGTACGGGCTGCCGTCGGGCAGGTCCCCCATCCCGAAGAGGCGTACGATGTTGGGGTGCTCGAGGCGGGCGACGGCGCGCGCCTCCCGGCGCAGGCGGCGACGCAAGCGTGCGTCGCGCGTCAGCTCGGACCGCAACACTTTGATCGCCACTTCACGGTTCTGCGCGAGGTCGTGACCGGCCCATACCGTGCCGGTGCCGCCATGCCCGAGGATCTCGACGAGGCGGTAGCGTCCCCCGAGGACGGCCCCGGCCTCCGGCCCGCTCGCCTCGCCGCTCACGATCGCCCCCCGACGCGCGACGAGAGCAGGGCGAGCTTGCGCAGAAGCCGATCGACCTCCGCGGCCGCTCCGAGGGCCGCATGGACGTCCGCCGCGCGCTGCAGAAGAACGCCCGCGCGCGGCCGGCGACCCAGGTACGCATCGACGTCGGCGATGCCCTCGAGCGCCCGGGCGAAGTCCGCGTCGACGATCGGACGCGTGGCGTCCGCCGAAAGCGCGGCCCGAAGCTCCGGCTCGGCCAGCGCTTCATCGCCCTGCTCGGCATATACCCAGGCCAGGGAAGCGCGAAGGACGGCGGCGCGTTCGGCGTCGCCCGATTGGAGCACGTGCGCCAGGGCCGTCCCCAGGTGCGCCCGCGCCGCATCGAAGCGTCGCTGCAGCAGGGCGCCGAGTCCGAGCTCCGCGCGCGCCGCGGCGGCCCGTGGCGCGTCTCCCGCGGCGTCGTAGGCCAGGACCGCCCCCGCGAAGTGGGTCTCCGCGTCCCCCCAGAGCCCGCGGTCCCGGAAGAGCCGAGCGAGAGACAGGTGTGCCCGCCCGCGACCGACGTCGTCCCGCAGGACCTCGTGACCCCGCCGCGACGCCTCGAAATGCGATACCGCCAGGTCGGGCTGCCCGAGCAGCCGGAAGGTCTCCCCGAGAAGCCAGTGACAAAATGTCACGCCATGGGTATCACCCGCCGTCGCGTAGGCTTGTCGGGCCAGTTCCAGGCGATCACGCGCGGCGACGAGCTCGCCCATGCGCAGCGCAATCTCCCCTTGGCCGCGCCATGCGCGGGCGAGCCCGTGGTGGTCGCCGGCGGCCTCCATCGCCTGCCGCGCGAGCTCGAACAGTTCGACCGCCGCCTCGACCCGGCCGAGACTCCGCTCGACCATCGCCGCCCCGAGCAACGACCGCGCATACCCCGTGCGGTCCTGCGCCCGCTCGAAGACCGCGCGCGCCTGCGCATACCCGCGCGCAGCCTCGGCGAGCTGCGCCTGTCGCCGGAAGAGATCGCTGACGAGCAGGAGCGCGCGCCCCTCGAGCCCGGGCTGCCCGTTCTGGCGCGCCCAAGTGTACACGCGACCGGCCAGCGTCCGCGCCCTCGGCTGCTGGCCGCGCCGCAGCTCCAGCTCACCGAGGTCGAGCCACCCGCTCGCGCGCTTGAGATCGGCGCCCGGCGTGGTCGACTGGGCGAGCAGGGCGTCGGCGCGTTCCAGGAGTTCGCAGGCAGCGGCAATCTGCCCGTGATCGCGGCGCACGGTCGCGGCGAGCTGGTACTGATGAGCGGCCTCGCCGGTCGCGCCCCCCGCCTCGAAGTGGGCGCCGATCTGCAGGGCGAACGCCGCGGGGTTGCGCGCGTAGACCCGCTGCAACGTCTCGGCCGCCTGAAGGTGCAGCGCGGCGAGCTGCCCACCGGCCGCGAGCCGCTCCCGGAGGGGACCGACCATGACGTCGTGACGCAGGAAGAGGCGGTCCCCTTCCAGCGTCCCGGACTCTCCAAAGATGTTGCATTGCAACAGGAGTTCGACGCCCCGTTCGACGGCGGACCGATCGCCGAGCAGCGGCGCCAGGAAGGCCACCAGAAGCTCGTATTCGAAGTGCTCGCCGAGCAGCGCGGCGCACTCGAGGACCCGGCGTGCCACGGCGCCCCCGGGCTTGCGGGCGAGCGTCTCGTCCGTCCGCAGCAGGAGCGTTTCGGGCAGCGACGCGGGCCAGGCCTGAGGCCGTGCGGCGCGGGAGAGCACGAGCCGTCCCGCCTCCATCGACAGCTCACCGGCCTGGGACGCCCACAGGAGAAGTTCGCGGGCGAAGTACGGGTTGCCGCCGGTGCGGCGGGCGATGGCCTCGGCGACCGTCGCCTCGATGGGTGTAATCGACGACAGCAGCGCCGCGACCGTCGCCGCGTCGAGGGGCTCGAGCGTCAGGGACTGCACCTCGGGCGCCCCGACCGCGCCGAGTGTGCCCACGAACGCGGCCGCCATCGGATGACGGGGCGCCCCGCCCTCGTCGAGCGTGTACCCCGCGACGACGAGCATCGGGAGTTCGACCCGCCGGAGCCACCGCGCCGCCCAGGCAAGGAATCCGCACGTCTCCGGGCCCGCTTCCTCGATGGACTCGATCGTCAGAAGAACCGGCCGCTCGCGCGCGGCAATCTGAAAGAGCTCCAGCGCCCGGGCATACAGCGCCTCGCCGCGCAGCTCGCCCGTTTCGTCCGTCGCGACGCCGCCCGGCGCAGGGCACAGCCACGCAGCGAGGGTCGAGGCCAGCACGCCGAGCATCGCCGGCTCCGGACGCGGGAGCACGCTCGGCATCGCCGCCCAGCGCTCCAGCGCCTGCAGCACGACCTGCTCCGCCGGACGCCGCTCGACGGGCAAGCCCCCGAAAACGGCCGCCAGGAGCGCGCGCAGATCGGTCCGTAGCGTCGCCTCGGGGGTCGCCGCCTGTTCGACGGTGACGTGGTGCATCCACGCGCCCTCGGCCACCTGATCTTCGAGCCAGCGCAGGAGCCGCCGTTTGCCCATGCCCGGGGTCCCCCCGAGCAGGGCGACGCGGGCCTGCGCCCCGTCACAGACCTCCCGCGCGCGCTCCCAGAGCCACATCAGCTCGGCCTCACGCCCGACGAGGGCCTGGGTGTCGGGATCGGCGAAGAGTGCCTCGGCGACGCCGGCCCCCGAGGGCTCCGGCTCGAGGGCGCGAAAGATCGGCACGGGATGCGCGCCCGTCGTGGGTCCCCGGACGAGGTCGGTGACGAGCGTCGGATCGCTGCGCGGCTCGTCGTCGAAGGGGCCCGCCGCCGGGCCTGCGCCGCCCGTGCCGGGCAGCGCCGGCGGTGGCCCGTTCGGACCCGCCATGGTCTGGTCGTCCGCGTCCTCGACCGCGCGGGCCGGCTCTCCCCCCGGGGCGAACTGCGCGAGGGCGCGCCGCATGTCCGCCGCCGTACGCCACCGGTTCCGGGGCTCCTTCTCGAGGGCGCGCCGGACCACGTCCTCGAGCCCGAAGGGCATGGCAAGGCCGGTCCGCGGGCGCAGGGCCGGGACCGGCTCCATGACGTGTTTGAGCGCCACCGCCATGCCGTGGGCGCCCGTGAAGGGCGGCTGCCCGGACAGGAACTCGAAGAGGATGACCCCCATCGCGTAGAGGTCCGTTTCGGGGCCGACGTTGCCCTTCGCCGACGCCTGCTCGGGTGCCATGTACAGCGGCGTCCCGAACGCGTCGCCCTGCACCTGCGTGAGCTTGACGTCCTGATCGCCCTCGACCCGTGCGAATCCGAAGTCGAGCAGTTTGATGAACGGACGCCGGCCGCGGTCCACCCAGGAGACCAGGATGTTCTCCGGCTTCACGTCCCGGTGAACGACCCCGCGGGCATGCGCGAAGGCCAGCGCCGACAGGGTCTGGTCGACGACGGTCATCAGCGTGTCGAGGTGGAGACCTTGATCACGGTGCTCGGAGAGCGCCTGCCCCTCGATCAGCTCCATGGCGATGTAGGGGGCGTCGTCGCTGTCGCCGCAGGTGAAGAGCCGGACGATGTGCGGGTGCTGGAGCCGGGCGACGGCCCGCGCCTCGCGCATGAAGCGTCGTTTGATGCGCGCGTCGCGGGCGAACTCGGGCCGCAGGGCCTTCAGCGCGACGAGCTCGCGCGTCATGAGGTCGCGCGCACGAAAGACCTGGCCGATCCCCCCCTCTCCGATGAGGTGCTCGAGGCGGTAGCGATCGCCGACGACCTGGCCTGGCTGCATGCCTGGGGAACCGTCCGGGGTCCGTTGTGAAGGCCTCGCCGGGTGCGCCCCGGAGAAGAGAGGTATCGTACCCCGGAGCCGGCGCCACGGGCAACGACCGCCGCTGCGGGGTTCAGCTGGCCACGGCCGCGGGCGGGGCGACGGGCGGGGCGCCCTGCCCGGCGTACCGGGCGATGTAGGAGACGAGCGCGTCGAGCGACTTCACGTCGCGGAGATCCTCGAGGCGCGCCTCGAGGTGAAACTCGCGCTGGAGAAAGAAGACCAGGTCGACGAGGTCGAGGCTGTCCATCATCAGGGTCCCCCGAAGCGTCGCCTCGGGCGTGACGAGGGCCTCGTCCTTGGCGAAGTCGGTCACCAGGATGTGCTTCAGGCGCTGGAAGATCGGCACGCGCATCGGGTCGTCCATGTCCGCCTCCGGGGCGTCGAGCCGTTGATTTGCAAACATCGAGCCGAACCGCGCGGACCGGCGCCGACCGGCCGGCGACCGCATGGGGACGGGGTGAACCCCCATTCGGGCGCCTCTGCTGGCCATCCGGGTGGCCTGCGGGTGGCCACCGGAGGCGCCAAGCCGCCCGCCCGGTCACGGCGACGGCGACCGGCGCCCGTGACACGGCGGTCCCGCTCCGTCAGACTGCGCCCATGCTGGAACGACGGACCTTCTTCACGGAGAACGGCGCCGGGTGGCGCCTGGCACTCCACCGCTACCGCGATCCGGAACGCCTCGACGCCCGTACCCGCCCGGTCGTCGTCGTCCCCGGATTCGCGATGAACGCCTACATCCTGGGCTACCACCCGACGGGCCGGCCGCTGGCCGCCTATCTGGCGGATCGCGGGCTCGAGGTCTTCTGCGTCGAACTCCGCGGGCAGGGGCATGCGCACCCCATCTCGGGACGAAGCCGCGGCCGGCGCTTCGGCCTCGCGGACGTCGGTGTCGTCGACCTCGGCGCCGTCCTCGACGCGGTGCCCCGCTACAGCGCCCTGCCGCCGGGCCCGGTGGACGCCGTCGGGTGCAGTCTCGGCGCAACGTACGTCTTCATGCAGGCCGCGTGGCGGCCGGAGGCTCCGCTGCGTCGTCTGGTGAACCTGGGCGGCCCGCTGGCATGGACCACGGCGCACCCCGTCGTTCGCGCGCTGGCCCAGCTGCCCCTGGGGTTGCCGGCGATGCGCGGCACCCGGACGCTGGCCCGGTTGGCCCTGCCCGCCGTCGCTCGCGTGCCGGGTGTCCTCGACATCTACATGAACCCGCGCATCTGCGATCTGAGCCGGCCCGAGAGCCTCGTCCACACCGTCGACGACCCCGTCGCCCGCATCAACTTCGAGATCGCCCGCTGGATCCGGCGCCGCGACCTGGTGCTCGACGGCCGCAACCTCACGGCCGATCTCGCCCGCGTCGATCGACCGCTTCTGACGGTCGTGGCCAATGCCGACGGGATTGTGCCCGAGGCCGTGGTGCGTACCGGCGACGAGACCATCGGCACGCCCGCGACGGCACGCCGCGTCGTCATCGCCGGCGATGCCCGCACGCCCATGGCACACGCGGATCTCTTCATCAGCGATCTCGCCGAACGGGCCGTGTTCGCACCGTTGGCCGAGTGGCTGACCGCCCTCGACTGAGTCCGACGACGGCGCCGGGCGGGTTCTGGCATGATCGTCGCATGCGCGGCGCGCACCATGCGCATCGCCTTTCTCACCGACGAGGTCCTGCCGAGCCACGGCGCGGACACGATCCAGTTCATCAACGCCCTGTCCGCCCTCGGTCGTGCGGGGGTCGACGTCGACCTCTTCTTTCCCGTCGCCCCCGGCGCGGCCGCCGCCCGGGACGACGGCGCCCGCGCCGCCCTGCACGACGCGTTGCGGGCCCACTACGCCACGGGGTGCGAGTTCACGCTCCGCCCGGTCCAGGGCGCCCTCGGCGGCCCTCGACTCCTGACCAAACTGGCGGCCGGCGCGCTCACTTCGGGCGCCGCGCTCCGGGGAGGCTACGACCTCCTGCACACGCGGACGCTGTTGCCGTCGCTGGCCGCGCTCGGCCTGCGAAAGCCGCTGTTCTTCGAGACGTACCGCCCCCTGACGGCCCAGTTCGCGGCCGCACGACCGGGCTTCCGGTACCTGACCCCGCTGCGGGCGTTCGCGGGTCTCATCGTCCACTCCCGCCTCGTCCGCGAGCAGTTCGTCCGCGACGGGGCACCACCGGAGAAGGTCGTCACGCTCTACAACGGCTTCGACGCTCGTCTGTTGACCGACGACCGCGCGCCCGCCGACGCCCGCGCCGCGCTCGGGCTGCCGGAACGTCCGACGGCCGTCTACGCCGGGCGCCTCGGCCGGGAGAAGGCCTGCGACCTCTTCATCGAGGCCGCGCGGGCGATGCCGGACGTCCACTTCGTCTTCGCCGGGCACGACGGCACCGACGACGCTCGCGCGCTGAAGGCCCTCGCCGCCGGTCTGACGAACGTGACCTTCCCCGGGTTCCTGACCGGCGAGCACCTGACACTGGTCCAGAAGGCGGCCGACGTGCTGCTCGTCCCACCGAGTCGGCGGCCCCTCGCCGAGGTCGGGACGACGGTGATGCCGCTCAAACTCTTCACCTACCTCGCCACCGGCCGCGCCGTGCTGGCGGGGGACCTCCCCGACACGACCGAGCTGCTGCGCGACGGCGAAAACGCCCGCCTCGTTCCGCCCGACGACGTGCCGGCCATCGTCGCCGCGCTTCGCGGTCTTCTCGACGCACCGGCCTTTCGCCGGCAGCTCGCGTCGGGGGCCCGGGCCCTGGCCGCGTCGCTGACCTGGGACGCCCGCGGCGTGCGGCTCAGGGACTTCTATTCGGAGCGACTCGCCGCCGGTCGCTGAGCCCCGACGTGCGGTGTTTCTGCGCCAGCGCCGGCCCGATCTGGAGCACGCGTACTCCGGAACACTCTCGGCGCGACCGGAAATCGCGGGCACGCATCTTGCTCATCGGACCCGCTCGACTTTGCTCCTATTTCGTCCATCTCCTTCTCGATTCGCGAGGACGTCCCCCATGATCTTTCGTCAACGCGTCCAGGAGGGCGGCGAGTACCCGCGGATGGTCTCCATCGAGACGACGAGCCGCTGCAACGCCGCCTGTCCCTTCTGCCCGTACAACTTCAAGGCCCGCGACAAGTTCCACATGGATCAGGACCTCTTCGAGAAGATCGTCGAGGACTGCCGGGCCTTCCCGCTCGAAGAGATCGAGCCGTTCCTGAATGGCGAGCCCTTCGTCGACCCCCGCATCATCGGCCGGCTGCAGCACATCCGCAGTCGCCTGCCCAAGACGCGCCTCGGGCTGTATTCGAATGGCTACGGCCTCGTCCCGAAGCGCATCGACGAGCTCGTCTCCATCGGCGGCGTCGACCGCCTGACGATCAGCCTCAACACCCTCGATCCGGTCCGCTACAAGAACATCATGGGCTTCAAGCTCGAGCGCACGCTCGACAACATGAAGTACCTGGTCGATCCCGTGCGGCGCAGCAAGGTCTCCCCGAAGATCCAGTTCCGCATGGTCCGGATGGAGGACTCCACGCTCGAGGAGCAGGACCTCTTCGTCGACTACTGCGAGAGCATGGGCGTTCAGCCGTTCATCGTCGGCCAGTTCAACTACAAGGGCGACATCCCCTCCGCCTTCCCGGTCCCCGCCTACGGCTGTGAGCACATCACCCGCCTCGACATCCTGAGCGACGGCAAGGTGACCCTGTGCTGCCAGGATCACGAGGGCGAGTACACCTGGGGCAACGTCCGCGAACAGTCCGTCCTCGAGGTCTATCGGGGCAACACGGCCACGAAGTACCGCGAGTACCACCGCACCGGCCGCCGCAAGGAGATCGAGCCCTGCGGCGAGTGCAACCTCTTCTGGCCGAACCTCGAGGGCATGGGCGTCGCCGACACGGTGAAGACCGCCTGCGCCGCCGCCTGGTACTTCGCAAAGCACCGCCCCAACGGCCGTCGCGCGCCGAGCCGCGAGCCCGATCCCGCCCTGAGTGGTGGTCCGGCCGCCGAGCCCGTACCCGAGACCTGATCGGCGCGCCGTCGTCTCCGCGAGCCCGAGCCGGCGCCTGCCCCGCCGTCGAATCCCAACCCCGCGTCAACCCCACCGACGCCGCCTGCGATTCCCCCACCGCGCGTTTTCGCTTGCCAAATCGACGGCACGGGAGTTGCCTATGCCGCCCCCGGCCCTTGACCTGCGTCAGTTTGCGCACGCCCCGGCGTGCCCACCCGCCACAGGTCGGCAAACGGGGGGCCTTTCGCTCGCCAACCCACGAGGTGTGAAGAATGCGACGTATCTGGCAGGCCGCCGTCGTACCCGCGCTCGTCTCGCTGCTGCCGTCCTGTGCGGAAGAAGTGAAAGACGTCAACCGGGTCCAACCGCACTACTTCAAAAAGGCGCTACTCGAAGGCGAGTGGTACTACCGCCAGACGATCGTCGACGTCCCCCCGGACGTCGGCATCGGCTTCGTCGGCCTCGAGGGCAAGGTCGAGAAGGTCAAATTCGAGTTCTACAACAACGCGCTCCACGCCCGGCGCACGCACGAGGGCATCCGCGGACTCGATGAAGACGAGACGCGGCCCGGCGCGACGTTCGAGGGTGACTCGGTGTTGCGGATCGACGGGGTCGAGCACTTCGACATCGTCCGCGACTACAACAGCGCCAACGGCACGCAGAGCAACGTCCTCAACGAGGACGGCGAGCTGCGTCCCTGGTACGAGCGCGACTTCTTCCGCGCCGACTGGTCTTCGGCCTCGGCCATCGGTCAGGACTTCGCGCGGCTGTTCTCGACGTTCTCGACGGGCACCTACTGGGCCCGCGAGACGGAGATCGCCAATCCGGACCACTTCCAGGCGGATCTCGACGACGGGACGATCTCGTTCACGACGTCGTACACGGTCACCGACGGCGGCTACACCTGTTTCATGGAGTACGGTTTCTACCGGAGCTCCACGAACACCCGGAACTCCTGCGGCCTCGGCGAAGTCAAGGTCCGGCACAGCTTCGTGCGCATCGACCCCGAGGACGCCGCGCAGTTCGAGCCGCGCTCCTATCTCGACCGCGAGTTCGTGCGCGACGAGGGCGGGGCCATCATGTACTCGCTCACCGTCTCGGTGCCCAAGCCCGACGGCGGGGTCGACTACGTGGACGTCGAGTGCACCGACGAGGTCCTCGAGCAGCTCCGCGGCAAGTATCGCCGCGAGGACTGCAAGCCGCTGACGCACAACCAGATGGGGCGCTTCGGCTTCTTCCGCACCGAGCGTTACGACGCGAACCGCCGCCTGCCCAACGGGCACGACGAGCTGCGCAACTTCTACGCCAACCACCACAAGATCTGGGAGCAGGTCTACGAGTGGGAGATGACCACGGACGAGGACGGCAAGCCCGTCATCGCCCGGGATGAAAACGGCAAGCCGAAGCTGAAGCGCGATGCGGCCGGCAACCCGGTGGTCATCCCGGTGAAGGACCGGACGGTCCGCCCCATCGTCTATCACCTCAACGTGAACTTCCCGGCGGACCTGAAGAAGACCGCTCAGGACATCGCCGCCGACTGGGACCGCGTCTTCGTCAACGCCATCGCCTCGGCGCAGGGCAAGTCCCCCGAGGCGCTGCGGGCCGAACTGAAGAAGCAGACCGGCGTCGGCGCCGCCTATCGCATCGACGACAACGACTGCCGCCGCGAGGTCGTCGATGCGTACCTCGAGCGCGTCCCCGAGCTCGTCGACGTGGTGAGGTCCGTCACGCGCGCCGACGACGAGGGGATCGAAGTCGATCCGAAGAACCCGAACAACATTCTCGCCGGAAACCTCGAGCCCGTCTGTTCGGCCTTGACCGCCGAGAGCCGCAACCGCGGCCTCGAGAAGTTCACGTACCAGCAGGTCGGCGACGTCCGCTGGAACTTCGTCTACTGGGTCAACGAGGACCAGCCCTCCGGCCCGCTCGGTTTCGGTCCCTCGGGTCCCGACGCCGAGACCGGCCGCATCATCAGCGGCAATGCCTATGTCTACGGCGCGGCCGTCGACGGGTACGCCCGGGACTCGATGGACCTCGTCCGGTTCCTCAACGGCGACATCGACGACGCCTTCGAAGACATCGCTTCGGGCAAGACCATCACCAACTGGCTCGATCTGCGCAAAAAGAGCGTCGCCGATCAGCCCCTGACGGTCACCGACGCGCAGCGCGCCGCCCTCAAGCAGCGCTTCGCCACCTTCCAGGCCGCCAACCCGGAGAGCTTCCGCTCGGCCGATGGCAAGGTCGACCTCAGCCGCATGTCGCACGACATGGTCAGCCGTTCCGAGCTCAAGCGCGCGGATGATCCGATGTTCGCGCAGTCGGCGGGCCCCGATCCGATGCTGCTCATGAAGCAGCGCCTGCGCGACAACCCCGAGCTGCGCACCCGCATGCTCCCCCGCCCCGTCATGTCCATGCTGTATCGGCTCTTCCAGTGGGACCCGAACGCCCACGAGGGCGAGGACATGCCCGAGGACCTCCTCGAGGCCACCATCGAGGTCGCGGCCAACCCGGCCGCCATCGCCGAGCACATGCAGAAGCGCGCCGACTTCTACATCGAGCGCAACATCTCCCTGCCCGAGTTCTACGACGACGCGGTCATCGGCCGCGCGCTCAGCCTGAAGGGGCGCGATCCGGTCGAGGTGTACGAAGACCTGCGCCGCGAGATCTTCCGGGGCGTGATGCTGCACGAGATCGGTCACACCCTGGGCATGACCCACAACTTCCGCGCCTCGCACGACGCGCTGAACTACTTCGACACGTTCTGGGATCTGCAGGACCGCTACGACACCGACGAGGCGCGCGACGAGCATCTGCAGCCCGAATACCGCTACACCTCGATCATGGACTACGGCGCGCGGTTCAACTCGGACTTCCACGGCCTCGGCAAATACGATCAGGCCGCCATCAAGTTCGCCTACACCGGCCTCATCGAGTCCTTCGACGAGAGCGTCGACGTGCCCAGCCGCCTCGACCTGCACCTCGAGTACGACGACTACCGCAAGATCCCGCAGCTCCTCGGCGGCAGCACCGCCAACCTGACCCGTCGCGAGGACCGCCTCGTCGACGAGGTCATCGCCGAGGCCCGCGCGGGCATCCGCGAGAACGGCGTCCGCTTCGCCGACGACCCCGACGCCGACGCCGACGGGTACTGGCGCGACCGCTCCGTGCCCTACTTCTACTGTTTCGACTACTTCAACGGCCGCGACCCCAAGTGCCGCACCTGGGACGAGGGCCCGACCCACGAGGAGGCCGTCCGGTCGGCCATCCAGCGCTACTGGAACTACTACTTCTTCAACTCCTGGCGGCGTGGCCGGGACGAGTACCAGTTCTACCTCGGCTTCTTCAGCCGGATGGGGCGCCTGCTGCCCTACCTGAACTACCCGTACAAGCACTACTCGTTCTTCCAGCAGTACGTGAACCGGGACGGCAGTCCCATGGACGTCACGGAGGACCTCCTCCGGGCGGCCATGATCTCCACGGACTTCACCATGCAGGTCCTCGGCACCCCCGAGCCCGGCTGGTACTGCAAGGCGAACACCGGCAACTCGCTCAAGGAGCAGATCACCTACGTCCCGTACTGGGCCTTCGGGTTCAACCCGGATTACTTCCGCAGCGAGGCCTGCGACCGCATGGAGCTCCCGCTCGGCACGGGTCGCGACATGTACATCGACCTCTCGGACGACTATCAGACCAAGTACGAGTACATGGGCACGTTCTTCGAGAAGCAGAACTTCATCATCCCGCTGCTCAACGCCGGGGTGGTCTACGTTCGCCCGCCGGTCAACGCCGCCGGAGAGATCGACCTGCGCTTCGGCTTCTACGACGCCTTCAAGGACCGCATGCTCGACCTGACGCTCGACCTGCTCGACGCCGGGCTCGGCAACTTCGGGCATCGGGCGTTCCAGTGGTCGACGGCGAAAAACGAGAAGGGCGAGGTCGAGCACACCTTCCCGACGATGTTCGACTTCTCGACGCTCGACGGCCGGCTCCCGGGTCACTCCGAGGCCCCGGTGGACGAGAACGGCGACGCCATCGAGCCCGTGCAGATCTGGACGAATACGCCGTTCGACCTCATGCGCTACTGGCTCTTCGCCGGCGCGCAGCTCAACTCCCGCCCGGGCGACACCAAACTCGACTTCTACGAGTACATCGCCGTGCAGGAGAAGGGCTCGGGCGACGATCGCGAGCTCGCCGACGGTGCGATCGTGGCCACGTTCGAGAATCCGAAGACCGGCCAGGTCTTCCAGGCACCGCAGACCCGTGACGGCCTCTCCGTCGCCTACCGGATCCTGCGCGTCGCCAAGCAGGCGGCCGAAGACTGGAGCGCCGCCAAGCGTGCCTTCGACGCCGATCCGGAGAATCCGCAACGCGAAAACGACCTCGAGAACGCCGACCAGACCCTCGAGTTCTACCTCAGCACCATCGACGACATGCGCCTTCTGCGCTCCGTCATGGACCTCGGGAAGTGAGGGAGACCCGACCGATGCGCGCCAAACTCAATCACACGACCCGGGGCCTCGCGGCCCTCGCCGTCAGCTTCCTGGCGGGCGCCTGCGCGGAGCCCGTCGGCGACATCAACACCGTTCAGCCGGGTTACCTCTCGAAGTCCCTCTTCGAGAACGAGTGGTACTACCGGCAGACCATCGTCGAGTCCGACCCGGGCACCGGGCTTTCGGGCGCCTTCGTCGGGCTCGAGGCGGACATCGAAAAGATCCGCTGGGAGATCCGCGAAGACAAACTCATCGCGTACCGCACGCACGAGGGAGTCCCGGGCATCGACGAGGACCGCACCCTGCCCGGTTCGGACTACAAGGGTGATCCCGTCGCCAGTTTCGAGGTGCAGTCCCACTTCGACATCGAGCGCCGCTACAACACCAGCACCGGCGAACAGACGAACGTCATCGGTGAGAACAAGAGCGATCGGCCCTGGAACGAGCGCGAGTACTTCCGCATCAAGGTGGACACGGCGGTCGGCGGCGCCGCCGACTTCGGCGAGTTCCTGAACTTCGTCGGTGGGTTCGTCGGCGCCGAGACGCGTTATGGACTCGACACCGCGTATCGGTTCTCGCCCCATCAGCCGGTCATCGAGCCCGGGTACATCGAGCTGACCAACCGCCGCGTCGTCGGCGACGACTACACCTGCGGATATCTCTACGGGGAATGGGGCTGCGCGTCGTCCGACGTCCGCGTGCGCCACTCCTTCTGGCAGATCGACCACGTCGAATCCGCCCGGTTCGAACCGACGCGCTACGACGACCTCATCCCGCATACCGACGACGACGGCAAGCCGCTGAAGACGATGTTCCTGCCCGTACCGCTCAAGCGGTTCGGCAGCAACGATCCGTCGCGCAGCTGCGACGAGCGCACCGCTTGCCCCGACGGCCTGACCTGCGAAGAGGGCCTCTGTGTCTGCGTCGACGCCAACTGTCAGTGCGCCGCGGACTCGAATTGCGCCGACGGCCTGACGTGCGTCGAGGGCCTCTGCCGCGGCTGCACCGACTCCTCGGCCTGCAGCTTCGGCAACGCCTGCCGCGACGGCGTGTGCCAGCCCAACTGTTTCGCCGATGCCGAGTGCACGGAGAACGAGGCATGCATCCGCACCTTCGACGACGCGCAGGCCGGCCGCCCCGGCGAGTGTTCGGTGCCGTTCGCCGAGGTCGCCTGCAACGAGGACCTCTTCACCGCCCTCGATAACTACTTCGCCCCCGGTTACTACTCCGAGCGGGACTGCGACACGTCGAGCTTCTCGCAGTTCGAGCGGCACGGCCTCTTCCGCACGGAACGGCCCGGTTACGACCGGCAGACCGGAGCGGGTCGCGACGAACAGCGACAGTACTTCGTCAACATCCACCCCATCTGGCAGACGGCCTACGAGTTCGAGACCGAGACCGGCGACGACGGCAAGCCCGCCATCGCGCTCGATCCGGACGGCAAGCCAATCCGCATCGCCGGCGCCGACGGTCAGCCGAAGCCGATCCCGATGGCCGAGCGCAAGCCGCGCCCCATCGTCTACTACCTCAACATCGACTTCCCGGAAGATCTGAAGGCCGAGACGCTCCGCGTCGCGAAGGACTGGGACGCTGCGATGATGGAGGCGGCTCGCGCCGGCACCGGTCGCGAGGAGGCCGCCCTGCGCGCCGAACTCGCGACGTTCAGCAGCGCGCAGCCCGGTCGCCACTACTTCATCGAGGGCGACACGCTCCAGCACAAGGGCATGTACCAGATCCGCGAGAACAACTGCGGCATCCGCGGCGTGCTCGACTACCTCGGCGACCACCCGACGTTCTACCCGCACGTCGAGGCCGCGCTGAAGGCGGACGAGAACAAGCCGGCGACCGAGTTCCTGACGGGCGACGAACCGACGGACTTCGATGACGCGGCGCAGAAGCGGCTGCGGGCGGAGCTGAAGCCCGGCAACCTGCACCGCGTGTGCGCGGCGCTGAAGCGTGCCACGGTCGACGCCGGCGAGAAGGACTACTTCCAGTACCAGAAGGTCGGCGATGTCCGGTTCAGCTTCCTGAACTGGGTCAACGAGCAGCAGCCCGACGGCCCCCTCGGCTACGGGCCCTCCGGCACGGATGGTGAGAACGGGCGCATCATCAGCGCCAACGCGAACATCTACGGCGCCGCGCTGGACAACTACGCCCGCAACGCGGTCGACACCGTTCGCGCGATCAACGGCGATCTCGCGCTGAGCGACCTGCTCCAGGGCAAGAACGTCGCGGATTGGCTCGAGCGCAGCCAGGCGGCCGAGATGCAGACCGCCGGCCAGGGCCTTTCGGCGGCCACGATTGCCAAGGCCGAGGGCCGCCGCCAGAAGGTCCGCACCCAGATGGGCCTCGAGCCGGCGGCCATCCAGCCCGGCAAGGCCATCGATCCCCGGGCGATGAGCGCCGAGTTCAAGGCCGTGCAGGCCCTCGCCAAGCCCGCCCCGCTCGAGCGAGCCGCCCGCAGCGAGGGTCAGGCGCGTCTCGACCGCGCCATGCAGGATCCCGACTTCGCCGCCCTGATGGTCCCCAAGGAGCTCGAGCAGCTCCTCGCGCCGGTCTTCAACGCCGGCGAACCCGCCGACCGCCCGAGCCCCGCGCTCAAGCAGGCCGCGACCGAGGCCGCCACGGACCTGCGGGCCTTCGCCGAGCGCATCGAGAAGCGCAACGCCTGGCTCGGCAACCACCGCATCGACACCTTCGAGATGATCGACGACGCCGTCATCGGCCTCGCGCTCGAACTCAAGGACCGCGATCCGGAGGAGCTCTTCCAGCTGCTGCGCCGCGAGATCTACCGCGGTGTCACGCTGCACGAGATCGGCCACACCATGGGCCTGACCCACAACTTCGAAGGGTCCATCGACGCGTTGAACTACCAGGACGAGTACTGGAAGAAGATGGGCGATATCCCGCCCGGCGACAACGACGACAATGGCATCGACGACCGCGCCGAGGCCCGGGTCCCCGAGTTCACCTACTCGACGATCATGGACTACCACGGCCGCTTCAACAGCGACACCAAGGGCCTCGGCAAGTACGACCACGCCGCCATGAAGGCCGCCTACGCCCGCAAGATCGAGGTCTTCGACGACAACGTGAAACTGCCGGCCATCCCCGGCATCGGCCTCTACGTCGCGTACGTCTACGGCGCCGACGCCGTCCCCTCGCTGCTGAACGACGACCTGAAGGCGCTGACCGCCCGCAAGGACGTCGCCGTCGAAGAGGTCGTCCGCGACCGGTCGAAGGGCATCCAGGCCAACACGGCGGCCATCATCGACTCCATCGGCAACCCGGACGTCGAGATCCACGTCGCACGGGACGTGCCCTACGCCTACTGTGAGCACGCCTATCTCTTCCGGTCGCGCTGCAAGATGTTCGACCAGGGCTCGAGCAACCACGAGGTCGTCCACAACTCCATCAGCCGCTACTGGAACTACTACTTCTTCAACAACTTCCGGCGTGGCCGGATGGAGACCGGGTTCATCAACGGTTTCATGGGGCGGCAGGCCGGTCTGCTCGACGACCTGACCTACGCGGTGCGCTACTACGTCTACGGCAACCAGACGTCGGCCATCGGCCGCGACTACCTCAAGGCTGCGCTCGAGTCGTTGAACTTCATCTCGCGCGTGATGGGGACGCCCGTCCCCGGCCGCCACTGCCTCGACGCGACGCGCGGTGTCTTCGTCCCCGAGGCCGGTCAGGCCTGTGAGCAGTACGTCGACGTGCCCGAGGGCCTCGGTCGCGACCAGTTCCTTCGGTACGACGACCAATATCTCTACAATATCGACTACATCGGCACGTTCTTCGACAAGTCGGCCTTCCTGCAGTTCCTGCTCGACGACTCGACGAACTTCTTCAACGTGACCGACTTCGGTGACAGCCGCCGGTTCTCCATCAACTACTACCGGCTCTTCCGCCCCGAGCTCGTCAAGATGGCGCGCGACATGCTGTTCTCGTACCTCGGCCTCGGCGGTCTGACCAAGACCGGCCTGGTCGTCGACGACGAGGGCCGGGTCAAGGCGGACAACCTCGTCGATCCCCAGACCTGGGGCTTCGAGGCCGAGCCGGGCGAGTCGACGGACGAGGCGTCCCCGACCGAGATGCCGCTGCGCGTCGACGCACAGGTCCCCCCTGCCCTGCTGTGGCGGACGCTCGCCCTGTCGGCCATCTACAACTCGTCGTCCTTCGACGGGGAGACGGACTTCCGTGACTACATCATGGTCTTCGAGGAGGGCTCGGGCGAAGCACGCGACCTCCCCGAGGACACGCCGGTGGTCCGTTACCTGGATCCGATCACTCGAGTCAGCTACGTCGCGCCGCAGGTCGTGGACGGCGAGTCCATCAGCGTCGCCCTGCTGACGCACTTCAACGAGAAGGCCGCCGAGCTCGCCGCGCTCGAAGAGCAGGACCCCACCGAGCCCGCCGATCTCACCCGCCTCGAGCAGCTCCGCGCGCAGCTCGGCCACTTCAGCGATCTGATCAGTCAGTTCCGCATGTTCCGCCGGGTCAGCGAGCCGTACGACGATTAATGGCCGCGCTCGCGCCAAAGGGGCGAGCTTTCGGCCATTCATCCAGCCCCCGGCGAAGCCGGGCGGTGGACGGGCTGCGCTCGCGCCAAAAGGGCGAGCTTGCGGCCATTCATCCAGCCCCCGGCGAAGCCGGGCGGTGGACGGGCCGCGCGCGGGCCGCCGGCTCCGCTCAGCCCGCCTCGACGAGTTCGAGGCGTTCGCCCCACTTCGACCAGACCACCCGCCGCAGCACCGCGTGCTCGCGGGCCCGGAGCTGGGGATCGACGGCGAGCATTTCCGTCGCCACCTCGCGGGCGAGTTCGACGAGGGCCGCGTCCCGCACGAGATCGGCGATTTGCAGATCCGTGACGCCGGCCTGGCGCGTGCCGAGCACCTCGCCGGGGCCGCGCTGTTCCAGATCGGCCTGCGCGATCTCGAACCCGTCCTGCGTGCGCACCATCGTTCGCAGGCGCTCGAGGGCGTCGTCCGTCGGCTGCTCGTCACAGAGCAGCAGGCAGTACCCGGCGTGTCCGCCCCGGCCGACCCGCCCGCGGAGCTGATGAAGCTGACTGAGGCCGAAGCGTTCGGCGTGCTCGATGATCATCACCGAGGCGTTGGGCACGTCGATGCCGACCTCGATGACCGTGGTCGTGACCAGCACGTCGAGGTCGCCCGCGGCGAAGGTGCGCAGCGCCGCGTCCTTGGCCTCGGCCGCCATGCGTCCGTGCACGAGGCCCACCCGCAGGCCGGCGAACGCCCCGGCGCTCAAGGCCTCGTAGGCGGACGTCGCGTCCGCGAGATCGCTGGCCTCGGACTCCTCGACCAGGGGAAAGACGACATAGGCCTGCCGCCCCTCGGCGATGAGGGACCGGACCCGCGCAAAGACTTCGTCGCGTTTGGTGCGCCGATGCATCGTGGTCTTCACGGGCAGGCGCCCCGGGGGCAGCTCGTCGAGGACGGAGACCTCCAGGTCCCCGTAGGCCGTCAGCGCCAGCGTCCGCGGGATGGGCGTCGCCGTCATCACGAGCAGGTGCGGCACCAGGGCCTTCTGCCGCAACGCCAGCCGCTGCCGCACCCCGAACCGGTGCTGCTCGTCGACGATGGCCAGCCCGAGGCGTGCAAAACCGAGGTCCTCGGACAGCAGACTGTGCGTCCCGATCAGACAGTGGACGGCGCCGGCCAGCGTGAGCTCGCGGATGAGCCGCTGCTCGCGCCGCGGCAGCCCGTTCGTCAACACCGCCGCCCGAAGCCCCGCCGCCTCGAAGAGGGGCGCCAGCGTGCGCAGGTGCTGCTGTGCAAGGATCTCCGTCGGCGCCATCAGCGCCGTCTGGTAGCCCGCCCCCTGCATCAGTCGCGCGGCAGCGTAGGCGACGGCGGTCTTCCCGCTGCCGACGTCCCCCTGGAGCAGGCGGTTCATCGGCCGCCCGGCGACGAGGTCATCCCGAATGTGACCGATGACGCGGCGTTGCGCGCCCGTCGGGGCAAAAGGCAGGACCCGTTGCAGCCACGCGTCGAGGTCCGCCGGGGGCGCAATCGGTGCGGGCGCGCGGGCGTCCGCCGTCCGTCGGCGGAACCCCAGGGCGAGCTGCAGCGCGAGCAGCTCGTCGAAGATGAAGCGCCGCAGCGACGGATCGCGAAACTGAAGAAACGCGGCCGGCTCGGCATCGGGCGGGGGCGCGTGAACCCGGCGCAGGGCGTGCTCGAGGGACGGCAGCCCCGTGCGTTCGAGCACGGCGGGCGGCAGAGACTCCGGCAGCTCCCCCGCGTACCCATCGAGGGCCGCCCGCACGAGCTTGCGGACGACACGCTCGCCGACCCCCTCGATCTCCGGGTAGACGGGTCGAAGCTCGCCGGTGGACGAGGCCGCATCGCCGACGTCGACGGCCGGATGGGCCATCTGACACCGCTCGCGATACAGCGTGACCGGACCCGCCACCGTGACCTCGCGCCCGACCGTCCACTGACGCGCGGCGAAGCCGGTGTTGATGCGGAAGAACGTACACACGAGCGTGCCCGTCTCGTCGGTCACGTCCATCATGAAACGGCGACCACCGCCGCCGCCGAATCCGGCGCTCGCCCGCGAGATGCGCCCGTGCACGACCGCGAACTCTCCCGGCGTCAGCTCGGCGATCGGGGTCACGTCGCGGCGGTCCTGATACTTCCGTGGTCGCAGCAGAAGGAGATCCCCGATGTCCCGGATGCCCGCCGCCTCGAGGCGAGTCGCCACGGACGGGCCGACCCCCGGCAAAGCCGTCAGCGGCGTCGGGCAAAGGCGCTCGAAGGCAGCGGCGGCGGGCGTCGGCGGCAGAACGTGATCCGGCCGGCCGGGCGGCGGTGTCGCCTCGGGCGGAGGCGTCACCGATGGCGCGGCCCGCCGCGGTCGTTGCGCCGGCGGCGCGGGCACGACCGGGGCCGCCGCCTCCGCCACCCCCGGCGTCCCGATCGGGGTCTCGGCCGTGCGCCGTCGGACGGACGCGGCGGGCGAACGCCGAAGCGGTGGGGGGGCGGGTGTCGAGGTCTCGGCGGCGCTCGCAGCCGGGGCGTCGACGGCGGGGCCGAGCGCCGCGACGACCTCACGCAGGGCCCGCACGTAGGCAGCCTGTCGTTCGGGCGGCGCCGACGGGATGGAGACGGCGCCGACACGCAAACGACGCAGCGTCGCGGCCTCGGGGGTGTCGTCGAAGGCCTGAGCCACCACTCCGAGCGGTCCGACGAGCGCCTGGGCGGTCTGGGACGACACCGTGTTCCCGAGCTTCGCGGCCAGCCGGGCGAGCGCGCCGAAGGCGTCCCGGGCGGCCGTCGTCAGGGCGCGCGGTCGCCGGTCCGCGTCACTGGAAGACAACGTCGATGATCTCGAGCTCGCGCACGCCGCCGGGCGTCTGCGCCTTCACCGTGTCACCGACGCTCTTGCCGACGAGCGCCCGAGCCAGCGGCGACGTCACGGAGATCTTCCCGTTCTTCGTGTCGGCCTCGACTTCGCCGACGATCTGCACGGTCTGTTCCGCTCCGTCCTTCGTGTCGGAGATCGTCACCGTCGCGCCGAAGACGACACGCTCGCCGGACAACGTCGCCACGTCGATGACCTCGGCGCGCGCGAGTTTGTCTTCGAGGTCACGGATATTGGCTTCGATCATGCCCTGTTTGTTCTTCGCGGCGTCGTAGTCGGCGTTCTCGCGAAGATCGCCGTGCCCGCGCGCAATCTCGATCTCGCGTGCGACCTCGCGCCGGTCCGTGGTCTTCAGGCGGTTGAGGCGCTCGCGGAGCGACTCGAACCCGTTGCGGGTCATGGGGAGGCGTTCGGACATCGTCGACTCGTCTCGGTCTCAGGGCGCCGGGGCGGCGTGCAGGGCTTGAAGCGAGCGGACCTCGAGGGGGCCCGTGCTCGCGAGGCGGACGAGCGATGCGACCGCAGCCCTCGCCCCCGCCAGCGTCGTGAAGTAGGGCACGCCGTTCCGCAGGGCCGCCCGACGCAGCCCCTGGGAGCGGCGGATGCCCTGTTTGTGGCGCACCGTGGTAAATACCAGATGAATCGATCGTTCGGACAGAGCGGTGATCGTATTGGGCGCCGGTTCGTATTCCTTGGCGATGCGTTCGCACGGCACGCCAGCCGCCTCGAGCACCGCGGCGGTACCGTCCGTGGCCAGCACCGTATAGCCGAGTGCCACGAGGGGTCCGGCGACCCCGACGCTGCCGTGTTTGTCTTCGTCCGCAAGCGAAATCAGCACCCGCCCCTGCCGGGGGAGCGCGTTGAAGGCGGCCGCCTGGGCCTTGGCGAAGGCGCACGGGAAGTCGACGTCGACGCCCATGACCTCGCCGGTGGACTTCATCTCGGGGCCGAGGACGCTGTCCGCTCCCTGGAACTTGACGAACGGAAAGACGGATTCCTTGACCGCGGTGTACGTCGGCACGATCTCGTGCGTGAACCC
Source organism: Myxococcota bacterium (assembly GCA_023150895.1). Taxonomy (GTDB): domain Bacteria; phylum Myxococcota_A; class Bradymonadia; order UBA7976; family UBA1532; genus CAINDO01. Next base: position 60,136 of record JAKLJY010000033.1, read on the forward strand.
CTGCGCATCGAGGCGCTGCCCGGCCATGCAGCGGGCGGCGATCTTCGCGAGCGGGCGTCCGATCGCTTTGCTGACGAAGGGCACCGTCCGGCTCGCCCGGGGGTTGACCTCGAGGACGAAGATTTCGTCGTCTTCGACCGGCCGATCCGGCCCGAAGCGCACGGCGAACTGCACGTTCATCAGCCCGACGACGCCGAGCGCCCGCGCCATCGCAATCGTCTGCGTCCGCAGGGCAGCGACGACCCGCTCGGGGACACTGTACGGGGGCAGACTGCAGGCCGAGTCGCCGCTGTGGATACCGGCCTCTTCGACGTGCTCCATCACGCCGCCGATGACGACGCGTTCGCCATCCGACACGCAGTCGACGTCGAGTTCGACCGCGCCGCCGACGTACCGGTCGATGAGCACCGGATGCTCCGGGCTGACCTGCACGGCATCGCGCATGTATCGGCGCAGGTTCTCCTCGTCGCCGACGATCTCCATGGCGCGCCCGCCGAGCACGTAGCTCGGCCGGACGACGACCGGGTACCCGATGCCGGCGATGACCGCGAGCGCCTCGTCGAGGCTGCGGGCGATGCCGTTGGGCGGCTGCTTCAGCCCGAGCTCGTCGAGCAACGCGGCGAAGCGCTCACGGTCCTCGGCACGGTCGATGGCGTCGGGCGGTGTGCCGAGAATGGGCACCCCGAGGCGTTCGAGCGGCACCGCAAGCTTCAGGGGGGTCTGCCCGCCGAACTGCACGATCACCCCGAGCGGCTTTTCACGCTCGACGATGGCGAGAACGTCTTCGAGCGTGAGGGGCTCGAAATAGAGGCGGTCGCTCGTGTCGTAGTCGGTGCTGACGGTCTCCGGGTTGCAGTTGACCATGATGGTCTCGTAGCCGTCGTCGCGCAGCGAGAGGGCGGCGTGGACACAACAGTAGTCGAACTCGATGCCCTGGCCGATACGGTTCGGGCCGCCGCCGAGGATCATGATCTTCCGGCGGTCGGTCGGCGGCGCCTCGTCGAACGCCTCGTAGGTCGAGTACAGATACGGTGTGAACGCCTCGAACTCGGCCGCGCAGGTGTCGACGGCCTTGTAAACCGGCTGAATGCCGTGGGCCCGGCGCTGAGCACGGATCGCCGCTTCGTCGACCCCGAGCAACGTGGCGAGGCGACGGTCGGCGAACCCCGCGCGCTTGGCCCGGCGCAGCAGTGCGGCGTCGAGCGGACGGCCGCGGAAACTGAAGATCGTGTTCTCGAGGTCGACCAGGCCTCGGATCTGTCGCAGGAACCAGGGGTCGAAGTGGCACAGCGCGTGGATCTCGGCGTCGGAAAGTCCGACGCGCATCGCGTCGGCGACGTGCAGCAGACGCTCGGGATGGGCGACCTTGAGCGCCTCGCGCAACAGCGTGCGGACCTCGGCCGCTTCCGCCGTGTCGGCGTCGGGATCGTGGGCGGCGGCCTCGTCGAGGTACCGGGGCACCAGCCCCCAGGTCCCCGTCTCCATGCTGCGCAGGGCCTTCTGCAGGCTCTCCTGGAAGGTGCGGCCGATGGCCATCGCCTCGCCCACCGACTTCATCTGGGTGCCGAGAACCGGCTCGGTGCCCGGGAACTTCTCGAACGTGAAGCGCGGGATCTTGGTGACGACGTAGTCGATCGTGGGCTCGAAGCTCGCCGGCGTGACCCGCGTGATGTCGTTCTTGAGCTCGTCGAGGCGATAGCCCACGGCGAGCAGGGCGGCAATCTTGGCGATGGGGAAACCCGTCGCTTTGGAGGCGAGCGCCGAGCTGCGGCTGACGCGCGGGTTCATCTCGATGATGACCACCCGCCCCGTGCGTGGGCAAACGCCGAACTGCACGTTGCTTCCGCCGGTGTCGACCCCGATCTCGCGAATGACGGCCAGCGAGGCGTCCCGCAGGTACTGGTACTCCCGGTCGGTGAGCGTCTGGGCCGGCGCGACGGTGATCGAGTCTCCGGTGTGGACGCCCATCGGATCGAGGTTCTCGATGCTGCAGATGATCACGACGTTGTCCGCCGTGTCCCGCATGACCTCGAGTTCGTACTCCTTCCAGCCCAGGATGGACTCGTCGACGAGGACTTCGTGCGTCGGCGACATGTCGAGCGCCCAGCGGCCGAACTCCTCGAGCTCGGCCGGGGTTCGCGCAATGCTGCCGCCCGTTCCGCCGAGGGTGTAGCTCGGTCGCAGGATCACCGGATAGCCCGTCGTCTCGACGATGGTCCGGATCTCCTCCATCGAGCGGCCGACGCCGCTGCGGGGCATGTCGAGCCCGATGCGTTGCATCGCCTGGCGGAAGAGCTCGCGGTCCTCCGCCTTGCGGATGGCCTCGACCTTCGCGCCGATGAGTTCGCAGCCGAACTCGGCGAGGACACCGGCGTCGTGCAGGGCGAGGGCCATGTTCAGCGCGGTCTGACCGCCGAGCGTCGGAAGAACGGCATCCGGACGCTCTTTTTCGATCACGCGGCGCACGAACTCCAGCGTGATGGGCTCGATGTAGACCTGATCCGCCGTCTCGGGATCGGTCATGATCGTGGCCGGGTTGCTGTTGATCAGCACGACCTCGAACCCCTCGCGGCGCAGCGCCTTGCAGGCCTGGGTGCCGGAGTAGTCGAATTCGCAGGCCTGCCCGATGACGATCGGGCCGCTGCCGATGATGAGAATCTTCCGGATGTCTGTGCGCCGCGGCATGGCGGCGGCATCCTAGAGAGGTCCGCTCGCCGGCGCAACGCGGCGGGTCAGGATTCGAGCACGGTCGTCCAGAGGTCGGCGATCGGCCGCTCGGTCATCTCCCACGAAAGCGTCGCCGCGACGCCGACGGCCTCATCCGCGAGCGCCCGGCGGGCTGCGCCGTCACCGAGGAGCGCACTCAGGTGCTCGGCGAGCCGTGCCGCATCTCCCGGGTCGAAGTAGCGGGCGGCGCGCCCGGCGTAGGACCGCACGACCGGCAGGTCCGAGGCGACGATCGGCCGCCCGGCCGCCAGCGCCCAGAGGGCCGCCTCGGGGAGGATGCCGCCCGCTTCGGTGGACCGGGTGTGCAGCAACGGGCACAGCACGACGGCGGCCCCGGCCAACCGCGAGACGACGTTCTCGAACGAGAGATCCCGGCTGACCGTCAGTCGCTCCGACACCCGCAGCGCCCGGGCCTGCGCCTCGAAGAGGCCCCCCGGGGCATCCGCCGGGATCACGACCGTGAGACGCCACGGCAGGTGCACCCGCGCAAGCGCATCGAGGGGGATGCGGTGGCCGCTCCACGGGGCCGTGTCGCCGATGAAGACGACGTTGGGGAGGTCCGAGGGCGGGCCGGCGTCCACCCCGAGGGGGACCCCGTCGAGCGCGGTGTGGATGCGCTCGTGCGGCACCCCGCGCGCCACCAGCGTGGCCCCTTCGATCATGGACCGGGCCACGACCGCATCGGCCCGCGCGAGCGTCCGGTCCTCCAGGCCGACCATGTCCGAGAGCCGCTCCGCCGGGAGCTTCGGTTCGTGGTCCCGCAGCGACTGCGACGGCAGAAGGCCTGGTTCCAGCACGACCCGCGCCCCGCCGCGCCGCCGAAGGAGCGCCGGCACCGCGCACGAGACGCCGAGCGCGTGGACGAGCCGAGGACGGAGGGCGTCGAAGAGGTCACCGGCCCGGGCCGCGACCTCGGCCGCGAGCGCTTCCGCCGGCAATCCCGGCGCCACGCGCAAGGGGTGATGACGCAGCCCGGGATACAGGACGCGCTCACCGCCGAGTACCGGTGAGATCAGCACGCCGCCCCCGGTCCGGGCCAGCAGGGCCGCCCGCCGTCGAACCCGTGCGGCCTCGAGCCCGTGCCCCTGTGCGAAGACCTCCGAGACGAGGACCCGGTCTTCGAGCCTCAAGGCGTCGCCCCGCGCCGGGCCTCGAGCAGCGCCTCGGCGGCGTGGTACGACGAGCGCACGAACGGGCCGGCGAAGACGTGCTCGAACCCGAGCGCGCGGCCGTGGGCCCGAAAACCGGCATAGGCTTCCTCGGTGAGGTACTCGGCGACGGGCACCTGCACGAGACTCGGGCGAAGGTACTGTCCGATCGTGACGATCTGGACGCCATGCGCTTTCAGGTCCGCCATCAGCTCGAGGACCTCCGCCCGCGTTTCGCCGAGGCCGACCATGAGGCCGCTTTTCACGACCCGGGTCGGATACTCGCGGGCGACGGTCTCGAGCACCTCGAGGCTTCGTGCGTAGCGCGCCTTCGGGCGAACGCGGTCATAGAGGCGCGGGACCGTCTCGATGTTGTGATTGTAGACGTCGATGGGCGCATCCGCCACGCGGCGCACGGCGTCGAGGTCACCGCAGAAGTCCGGCGTCAGCACTTCGAGCGTCGCATCGGGCAGCGCGTCCCGCAGCGCGCCCATCACGGCCGCGAAGTGCCCCGAGCCCCCGTCCGGCAGGTCGTCCCGATTCACGCTCGTCACGACCACATGCGAAAGGCCGAGGCTCGCCGCGGCGGCGGCCACGCGCAACGGCTCGTCCGGCTCGGGCGCCTTGGGGCGAGCCGTCCCGACGGCGCAGAAGCCGCACGCGCGCGTGCAGTCCTTGCCGAGGATCATGAACGTCGCCGTGCGGCGCTCGAAACACTCGCCCAGGTTCGGGCACCGAGCCTCCTCGCAAACCGTCACGAGGCCTCCGCTGCGCAACAGGTGCTTCACACCCGCGACAGCCGCCCCCTTCCCCACCGGGCGCTTCAGGAAGTCGGGCTTGCGCAAGGCGCTGCGGTCCCGCCCGAAGCGGTCGCCGGCGGGGTGGCCGGGCAGGGCGTCGCCGCAAGGGCCCGGCTCGCCGGCGGTGGACTCTGGGGAGAGAACGGGCAGAGATTCGCGTTTCGACACGCGAATCGAAATAACCCGGATTCGACGCGCTTGACAAGGCCGGTGAGGCTCCTTACCCTCCCGCCGCCCTTACGGGTCCGACGGGGCCCTATTGTCGTCAGAGCGTCCAACGTAAGCCGCCACCAACGGCGGTCACCGAGGTGTGAACTTGAGTTCGAACGAGTTGGTGCTGCGGCCCCTCGAGGTCATCGTCGAGGGAGACAACGTCGAGCGTGCCATCAAGGCCCTCAAGCGCAAGGTCGCGCAGGAGGGCATCTACAAGGAGCTGAAGCGCCGGCGCTTCTACGAGAAGCCCTCGGTCAAGACGAAGCGCAAGCAGCGCGAGGCCGAGCGCCGCCGCCGCAAGGAGCGCCGCCGTCAGCTCCGCGCGACGAGCAAGCCCAAGAAGTAAGCGGCGTGGGTGCCAGCGCACCGGCACACGCCACCGTCGGGTACCGCGCCGTCAAGGTCTTCACCGCGACCAAGGCGGCCGAGCGCGAGCGCCTCGGTGACCTGGTCACCGAGTGGCTCGCCGCGCACCCCGAGGTCGAACTCGTCGACACGGTCGTCCAGCAGTCGTCGGACCAGCAGTTTCACTGCCTGACGATCGTCGTCTTCTACCGCGTGTCGATGCCCTGAGCCGCGCAGACGCCTCCCCGGACGGCCCCGGCGGGTTCATCGGGGTGGGGCGCAGCCAGCACCCCGTCGAAGGCGAGTTCGAGCGTGCACGGCTCGCCCGCATGACACGCCGCGCCGGCCCAGGCGAGCTCGGCGCTGACGGTGCCGCGCAGACCGCCGTCCGCACACAGCGGCAGGTCGAAGGCCGGGTAGTCGTCGGCACCGCCGGTGGCGGCCGGGCATCCGGCCGCGAGCCAGGCATCCTCCGTCGCACCGAGCGGGGCCACCGCGGTGCCTTCGAGCGCCGCGGCCGCCTCCGCCGAGTCGATCGCGCGACCGAGCGCGGCGGGCAGACTCAGGCGCACTGCGCAGGTGGCCTCACCCTGCAAGGCCGCCGCGCGCGCACTCCCCGACAGCCGCAACGCAAACGCCCCCGCCCCGGTCTCCACCACACACCCGTCGAGCTCGACGTCCCGGACCTCGAAATCGGCAGCGTGTTGCAGCGTCAGCGTGACGCGGGCGCCGGACTGCACGACGATCGCCTGCGAGAAGGTCGACGCCCACGGCAAGCCGGTGGCCGCACAGGTCGTCGCCGCGACCCCGATCCGCAGGTCGAAGGCCTCGCCGACCCAGGGCAGGCCCGCTGGGGGCGGCTCGCGCGCGGCGTCCCCGGCGCCGTTGCATGCGACGAGCAGCACCGCGCTTCCGGCGAGGCCGCGCACGGTCACCTCAGCGCTCGACGTAGCGCGCGGGGTCGACGCGTCCGACGTCGGCGAAGCCCCGCAGCCGGAGCTGGCAGGCATCACAGGCACCGCAGGCAGCCCCCGTCGGGTCGGGGTCGTAACACGAGTGCGTCGCACCATAGTCGACGCCGAGTTCGAGCCCGCGCCGGATGATGTCGGCCTTGCTCATGTGCTGGAGCGGCGCGTGGATGCGCAGCGTTCCGCCTTCGACCCCGGCCCGCGTCGCCAACCGAGCCATGGACTCGAAGGCGGCGATGTACTCGGGCCGGCAATCCGGGTAGCCCGAGTAATCAATCGCGTTTACCCCGATGAAGATCGCGCTCGCGCCGCGGACCTCCGCCAACGCCAGCGCGTGCGCCAGAAAAATGGTGTTGCGCGCCGGCACGTAGGTGATCGGCACGCCGGCCGACATCTCGGAATCGGAGCGACCGTGCGGGACAGCCAGGGCCGGATCCGTCAGGGCCGAGCCGCCGAACAGATCGAGCGAGAGCCCGCAGATCAGGTGCTCGACGGCGCCCGCGCGGCGCGCGAGTTCTGCGGCCGCCGAGAGTTCGAAGGCGTGCCGCTGCCCGTACCGGAACGACAGCGCGTGGACCGCCCACCCTTCGTCGCGTGCGATGGCCAGGACGGTCGCCGAGTCGAGTCCCCCGCTCAGGAGGACGACCGCGGATTTCTCAGACGCCACGGGCATCTGCCCCCCATAAGTGTTTATGTAACTGAATCTGAAGGCGGACCGGGAGGCGGTCCTCGAGAATCCACCCGGCGAGTTCCACGGCGGCGAGCCGCCCGTGAACCGGGCTGAAGTGGATGGCGCCGACGCGGGCCGCGGCGCCCCGACTCCGTACCTGAGCCCGCGCCCACTCGTAGTCCGCGCGATCGGCCACGACGCACTTGATCTCGTCGCGGGTCGTCAGCACGTCCAGGTTCTCCCAGCGATTGCGATCGACCTCTCCCGAGGCGGGCGGCTTCCAGTCCACGATGCGATGCACCCGCGGATCGACCGGCGAGACGTCCCGGTGCCCGCCCGTCTCGAGCGTGACCGTCCGGCCGGCGTCGAGCAGCCGGGTCATCAGGCCATGGACGTCCGGCTGAAGCAGCGGCTCGCCACCCGTCACGCAGACGAGCGGCGTCCCGAAGGCGAGCACCTGGTCGACCAGGGCCTCGACGGCGATCCACGACCCGCCCGAGAAGGTATAGGTCGAGTCGCACCAGGCGCATCGGAGATCACACCCCGTCAACCGCACGAAGACGCTCGGGCGCCCGGCGAACGTGCTCTCGCCCTGGATGCTGTGGAAGACCTCGGTGATGCGCAGGCGCATTGGTAGATCTAGCTTCTCTTGGGCGCTGCAGCGCCGGTTTGAGTCGCAAGACCCCCTTTCAAACCGTGCGTG
>JAKLJY010000340.1 GCA_023150895.1 Myxococcota bacterium
GATCTTGAAGGTGCGCTTGAGGAGTTCGCGCCAAGGGCGATACCTGGAGCGAAGAGTCGCCGGTCGAGCTTTCCCGCGGTCGTGCCCGGCGCCATGAGCGTGACCCTCCGCGCGCGTGCAGGTGTCGTCGGTTGGCGGTGGCTGGGGCGGAACGACCCGGGCTCTCCAGCGATGAGCCGCCGCGAGCACCCCCGCATAGTGAACCCGGTGGGCGCGTGGGGGTGGCACGAGGCGGCGAGTCGACAGAGCAGCGACAGCGGGTCGAGGTCGATGGCCGTGGTGCCGTCGGAGAAAGCTCTCTTCAGCAAGACGCGGACAAGGCCGCTGCCGAGCCGGCGCACTCGGTCTTGTGCGAGCGGCGGGCGCAGGACGTCCCCCGTCGGGGACTTCCCAGGGTCGTACTTGCAGAGCGTCTCGCGAGCGCGGGCGTCGCCGGCGGGGGCGGTGGTGGCCGCGTGCACGGAGGACCCGTCCTCGCGCGCGGAGAGGCCGGAGACGAAACGCTCGCCGTGCTCCGGCAGGGCTATGGCAGGTCGCTGCCGGTGCTCGGGCCCGGCGGGTAGGTGGCCGGTGACGGCGGCGGTCGCGAGCGCGGCCAGCTCAGGCTCACGCTCGGCGAAGCCGTCTTCGGCGAGGCGTGCGTCGGGCCCTCGCTCGATGACGCCGCGCCGCTCGAGGAAGGCCAGGATACGAGCAGGGAAAGGTGGCGCGGCGGAGTCCTTCGCCAGCCGCACGAGGGCGGCAGGGACCGCGTTCCCTGAGGTCGACGTGGAGGTGAGCGCGCTCAAGCGACGGCTACCGCGCCCGACTCGATGATGCGCTCGCCGACGGTGAGCAGCGTCAAGGCGTGACAACGCGCGGTCGCGGCGATGGTCTGGTCCACCGGATCCGATGGGAAGCGCGCTCGGGCGCAGGGAACCTCGGGCCTTCCCAACGAGCACCAGGCGCGCGACGGGCTCGCCGTGTTTGGTGATCACGACCTCCGCGCCGGTCGCGCGGGCCTCGTCGAGGACGCCCAGGCATCGAGCTTTGAATTCGCGCCGGCGATCCTCCTCGGGGCCGGCATGCCGAGGCTGAGCCCGGATCCAAGCCCTGGCCCCAAGGCGGTGTCTCAAGGGTATCGCGTGGCGCGCGGCGGCATCGAGCGCGAGTGAAGCTCACACGTCATCGCCGATACCGAGCACGCGCACCGACGGGAAGTATGCCGTTCGAATCCGCTCGAGGTCCTGCACGTCGCCGGTGTACACGACACCTCCGTTCGCGGCCGCGAAGGCCATGACGATTGCGTCCACGGCCTGCACGTTCGCTCTGTTTCGGAGCTTCCCCAGCGCCTCTCCGGCCGCTCGAGCTTGCGCGACGCTCAGGGGCAGTACGCTCACGGCCTCAAGGATGCGCTCGCGGGCGTCCGTGCGACCTCTCCACCACTCCGCGATGACCGGCACCGGCACGAGCAGCCGCGCAAGCCGGTGGCGCGCCAGGTCGAGGAGCAGCAGTCCGCGCTGCTTCCGCCGCTCGATGGCTATCAAGGCGCCCGTGTCGAGGGTGACCTGACGAACGGTCACGCGGCCCGCCTCCGACGTCTGCGGGGCGTCCGCTTCCCGTCCAACTCCGCCAGGAAAGCGCTGCGTTCCGTCTCGCTGATCTGCGCCCCCTGAAGCAACCAATCCAACGCGGCCTGACGCTTCGCTTCCTTGGCGATGGCCGCGACGAGCGCACTGACGTTCCCGCCGTAGGAGCGCGAGGCCTCTTGTTCGAGAATGCTCCGGGTCTCTGCATCGACGGAGATGGAGAACGTGACCGTCTTGCCTGCGCGGCGTTTCATTGTGTTGAACCTGATAACACAGATACCACGGAGCTCGGTCACGAGCCAGACTGCTGGCGACTCTTCGCTACCGGCTTGGACAAGCGCTATCGGACGACGCCGCATGACTCACGTTCCACCCGCCGAACGCCGGTCCTGCCGACTTCACCGCCCATTCCGCTTCCGCGGGCGACCACACTGTTGCGGCACTCGCCCGCTTCTTCGCATGGGCTCCCGACAGCGCTACCCCCCGATCCCCAGGTTCCGTCGCATCCTCCCGATCGGCTCCTCCAAATTCGGAACGAACGCCTCACCGGTCAACGTCTCGACCGCCTCTCTTCCTGCCCCATCTCGCAGGTGCTCCTCGCGCTTCGCGCTCGTGCGCGCCTGCGGTCTTCCCCTTATTCGGGCTTCGCCCGAATGGGGA
>JAKLJY010000341.1 GCA_023150895.1 Myxococcota bacterium
GATCGACCTGCGCCGTGTTCGTGATGGCCATCGTGGAGCCTGGGCGAGTTGCCATCAGGGAGAGTGCGCGGCAACACGTCCTCGAGTTCGACGTGCCAGAGGAGGTCGCCCCCGGTGTTCGAGTCCGCGCCGGTCAGGCCCAGTGTTCTGCTCACGCGGACGGGAGCGTCCCCGCCGGGCGGCCGCTCGGGCGCCGGCAGCGGATAAGCGATGCCATTGGCGATGTGATGATGGCTGACCGTCTTGCTGTTCCAGGCGTTGCGCAAGACGAAACACAGACTCACACCGGGGTTGCCGCCGAACGCGTCGCCCCACCACGCCGTCATCGCCTCGACGCGCCGCATCGGCTGTTGTTGGACCCCGACTTCGAGCACCCGCTGCCACCGGCCGTCGCGAGTCATCGAGTAGCCGATCACCAGGGGACCCGCTGCGACGAAGATCCACGGCACCGGGACACTCACGTCGACGCGCCGGTGGGTGCCGCCCAGGTAAACCGTGCGACTCGCCGTCACGAACGACGTCGTCCCGGCGCTCGGCCACCGCAGGTCGTCGAGCGTGTCGATGCGGTGTTTCGACCAGAGCCCGCGCGCGTTGCGCACGACGTGCCACAGCGTCGACCGCGCCCCATCCTCCGTCGCGACGACGACGTGCCGCGCGGGCGGCGCCGACAGATCGTCCGGGTCGATCGAGTACCACGCGTGGATGATGCCCGGCCGCGCCAGTCGACACAGTCCGTTGAGCACCGTCACGTCCTCGTGCACGACGTCGGGGATGACCTCCCCCCCGTCGTCGCTCGTGCGCAGGTGCAGCACGTGCTGGAACTCCGCGTCCACCGAGAAGATCGACCACCCCGACGGCCACCGCTCGTGATTCGTCGGGTCGATCGGCAGACCATCGGCGTCCAGCGCGCTCGCCGGCACCGGCGTCGCGCACACCCGCCCCCACGCCTGCGTCTCGGCTTCCCACTCGCGGGCGCGCACTCTCAGACGCGCGAGGGAGTGCCCTGGCAGAAGTCCGAGCACCCGTGGGGACTGATCACGCACGATCTGGCGGATGTCGTTCGACCAGCGGGCCGCGGTGTCCATGCGGAACGCTGTCTTGTAGCCGTCATAGCCGCCCTTGTGAATGCCCCGAACGGCGCCATCTCGGTCGAGCAATGGCCCACCGGACATGCCCCCGAGATCGGCGTCCGTCTCCGTCAGGCGGACGCAGTTTCCAGGGCCATCCCACCAATCCCAATCCGTGCAATCGGTACGGGTCGCGGTCACCCGACCGTTGTAGTACCGGAGCAGACCGCCGTCGACGTGACCGAGCGTCGTGAACGCCTGCCCCTGAGACATGCGCCACAGCCGCAGGTACAAACGCCCGAACGCCTCGCCCGGTGCTCCGAAGTCCGGGTGACAGCCCGCGCGCAGGAGCGCAAAGTCGACGCCTTCGTCTGTGTTGCTCGCGACGAGAAGGAAGCCGAGGTTGAAGTGAGCCATCTTGCTGAGACAACCGACTCGGTGAAAGAACGCCGCGAACCACTCCAGCGTTTCGGCGCCCCGCGGCGATGGCAGCACGACGTGGCCCGATGTGAGCATCGAGTTCGGGGCGACCATGAACCCTGTACCCGACGATTCATGCCCCTGCAGCTTCGCTACGGCTGCACCGAACCTCGCCACGAAGTCTACGTCGACACGATCGCCTCGGTGAGAGAACAGGCCCCCACCACGCGCGCGGGGTGGCGGTTCGTTCGTCTCAACGCGATTCACAACCCGCGGCGGGGGTGTCTCATGGACGCCTCGGTCAAAACAACCGGCGCGGCAAGTCCGACGACGGCAAAGTGAACGTCGGTGTTCGTGCGGGGCACTCATGGCGGACCTCAGAGGCCGGCTCAGGAATCGGACCGACGGGGACGTAGGCCGGCAACGTCGCCGTCGTTGCTCAATTCGAGAATCCAATACTCGCACGCTCTTCGCCCGCGAGGCGGTTCGAGCTCTACTTGAACCCAGTCGTCGATCACCCAGGCGTCGCTCGCCTCGCGAGTTCGAACGCGAACGACGTGAGGCCAGCTCTGCACATTGATGGCATTCACAGCCTGACAGTAGATCATTTCGGGGCCTCATAGGATATCCGTGGGTCAAGACAGACGGGGCCGAGCGGGCAGGTTGATGGCGAGACCGCTCAGTTT
>JAKLJY010000342.1 GCA_023150895.1 Myxococcota bacterium
ACCGTCTCCCGATTGCGCGGCAACCAGGGCAGCGGTTCGTCGACACGCGCGTCCACGCCACCACCGCCATCCGAACCGCCCGCGGGCCCCGCGTCCCTTGGCCGCGTCGCGTCGAACGGCAGGTTGGGCACCTCGCGCGGGACGTCCCGCGGCCAGGGCGCCGCGTCGAGGCGCGGCGACACCCACGCGTCGACCGGTACGAAGGTCGCGTCCGTCGGCCCGGGACCACCGCCCCCGCCCCCCGAATCACACGCCGCGGCGACGACGAACACGAACGTCGCCGCAGGCCGGAGGGGGGAGGGGGCGGCCATCGGCGTCACGCCTGATACGGGTTCGCAGTGAGGTTGACGATGCAGACGTTCGTCGCCGGGCCCTTCAGAACGATGCGGGCGAATCGGGGAACGCCCGTGGTCGGCAGGACATTCGCCGAGATCATCTGCGGCCCCGTCTTGCCGTCGAAGCCGGTGCCGCCGGACACGACCGGTGACCAACTGACGCCGTCGTTGCTGAACTGCACCTGAAGCGCGCCCGACGTGGCCGTCGTCCCGCTGATGACGACCAGCGTGATGGCGACCGCGTTGTTCTGCAGGCCCATCGGAAACGGCGCCGTCATCGTGCCCGTCACGTCGACCGCTGCATTGAAGAGAAGGTAGTCGCTCATCGTCGCCATGATCATCACCCTATCGCGTTCAAAGTCGAGAAACCAGTCGCCCGTTTGGGCAACCACCCCACCGGCCATCGGCAAGGGTCGGGTCATTCTCTCTCTCTCTGGTCCCCTGCAAGGAGAATTTTGCCCCACCGTCACTTTTTCGGGTCCGACGCCGGAGGGGGCGGACCAGCCCTCGGTCGCGCCGGCTCGTGTCACCCGAGCGGCCGGTCGGATTGTGACGCTCGTGTCGGCCATCCGGACCGGCATCGTCCCGTCATTTCCCTTGCGCGTGGCGCGCTTCGTCGGCATGATAGACACAAATCCAGACGGGGCCCCCGGCATGACCAACGACCTCCACTCTCGGCTTCGCCTCGCGCGCGGCGCGCACCAGCAGGCCGAATACGCGCTCGCGACGTTGCTCTACGAGTTGCAGCGCACGCGCCGATACACCGAGCGGGGCCACGCCAGTGTCGTCGCCTACGGCGAGGCCGAACTCGACCTCACGCCGCGACGGACGCGCGATCTCGTCTTCGTGGCCGAGCTTCTGTCCGCGCTGCCCGCGCTCGATGCGGCGTTTCGCTCTGGCGGGGTCGGATACACCAAAGCCCGCGAGGTCGCCCGCGTCGCGACGCCCGAGACGGACGCCGCGTGGACGAACCGTGCGATGCAGACGACGAACCGCGCGCTCGAACGACAGGTCGCGGCCGCGGGTGCAGGCGACGGTCCGCCGCCCGATCCGGACGCCGAGCCCGGGCCGGCGCGCGTGCGGGTGACGGTCGCGATGCGTGCGGCCGACGCGGAGGTGCTCGCCGCGGCGTTCGCGCGACTGCGCCTCGAGGGCGGGTTCGGGACGGACGTCGAGAACGGCACGCTGCTCGCGGAGATGGCACGCCGAACCCTCGCGGTGCTCGAAGCCGAGGCGGCCGGCCCGGAGAGCAGCGCCGAAGCCCCCACCGCCGAGCGGTACCGGGTGACGCTGCACCACTGCCCGGGCTGCAAAAAGACACACGTGGGTGATCCGGCCGCGCCGAATCGGGCCGACGCGACGGATCTCGCGTGCGCCGAGTGCGACGCCGAGATGCTCGACCTCACGACGGACGATCCCGCGCCGCGGCTGAAGCACGGCATCCCGCCGGCCACGCGGCGGCGGGTCTTCGAACAGTACGGGCATCGGTGCGCGGTGCCCTACTGCCGCAACCGCCTGTGGCTCGACCTGCATCACATCCGGCCGCGGGCGGAGGGCGGCGACCATCGCCCGGGCAACCTCGTCTGTCTGTGTAGCGTGCATCATCAGATGATCCACCACGGCGATCTGTTCCTGCACGTCGAGGACGTCCGCCGGGGCGCGCCGTGCCTGCGGTTCGTGCTGCCCACGGGCGAGGCGCTCGGCGAGCGTCGCCCCGAGGCACCTGACCTCGCAATGCTGAGCCCGTCGTAAGAATCCCGATTTCCGCGCGGGCGACCGGGCAGCCGCCCAGAGTGTGACAATGTGCGATATGCG
>JAKLJY010000343.1 GCA_023150895.1 Myxococcota bacterium
ACAACTACTGAAGAAAGAAAGAGAAGATAAGAAGAGGAAGAAGGTCGTCGCGCGGCCTGCTGTGCCCCTCCGGGACCGCTGGCTGGCGATGATCGACGGCAAGACCATCGTGACCAAGGCAGACCTCGCCCGGCACCTCGGGGTGTCGCGAGCGAGGGTCACCCAGGTGCTCGGAGCGGGGACCGTTCACGCGGTTCACGCGGATCCACCCCAACACGCCGCGAGGGGACGCCGAGCGCGTTCCCGCGCACCAGCACCCGAGGTGACCCATGCAGAGCAGCCTGAAGACGCGCAAGAACAGCGGCCGGCGTGAACCCGTGAACATGGAGGTCGACGACCTCGCCGGGACGGCGCCCGACGCGGCGATCCTCCACCTCTTCGGCGGACCGGCCGACGCCGTCTTCGAGTTCCTCGACAAGTGGATCGACATGACCGACGCCGATCCGGGCTGCTACCTGACGGTGGCGGTCGTCAGCGACGACAAGCGCGAGCGACAGCTTGGGCGACTCGACGGCGACGGCGACCCCGAGGCGATCGAGTGGCTGCGGTCTGTCGTGCTGGAGGAGGGCGGCGCGGCGGGGACGAGACTGCGGCTGCGCGCCTGGGCGCCGGGCGGGAAGCCGGAGGGGAGCATGACGGCGACGATGGTGATCGGGGTGGGCGGTAGCGGAACCTCGGAAGATCGCGCCGAGGACATCGACGAGTCGGACGCGGTCGAGGCGCCGGTCTCCTCGCGGTCTCTGCCCGCGCACGCGCCCCGCCCCGCGCCGGCGACGCTCCGAGGCCCGTGCGCCGACTGCGCCGCCCTGGCCCGCACGGTCGCAGGTCTCCGCGAGGACCTGGCGGCGCTCCAGGGCAAGGTCGCCGGGCTCGTCGATGGTGCTGCGAACCAGGACCGGAAGATCGGGCAGGTCGTCGGGGCATACCGCGACCTTCGGGAATCGCACCGCGCCGTCCGCGGCGACGTCGAGGAGATGGCCGTGGCGATCGCGGCGCTGGCGGAGGTGGTGGGGGCCAAAGCACCCTGGTGAGTAGGTACGCCTACTGAAACGCAAACCGAACCAAAGCGGTTCCGTGCTCCTTCATCAGAGCCCAGCGGCGAGCAAGGACGTCATCAAGCATCTGCGCCGCCATCTCTCCGCCGGTCATCTGGCAGGCCGAGATCACACGCTGAAGCTCAGTCGCATCGAGCACGTGAAAGAGAGTCCCCGGAGAAGATTCCGCGAGCAGGAGGTTGGCGATCTCCTCCCACGCCAATCCTGCATGCATCTCGCTGAGTACGACGAGGACGTGGATTCGGTCGGGAGAGGGGGCGAGGATGGGAGCCTCAAGCAACTCATGTTCGATCTTCACACCTCGCGCGAGCGCGCGCGCTGCACCCCGTCCCTTTCCCACGGCAGCCGTCAGGTTCTTCTGGATCGAGGCCAGCCGACGTCCCGGCGAGCGGCTCGGTCCGGCTGCCAGGACTCCGTCCACCTTCGCCTGTACGACGAGCGCGTACTCGAACTCAGGCCCAAATGCCAGCACGTCACAGAGTTCCGGTCGGTTCGACTTGGTGGCGATCCGTGGTGCCCGGAGCGATGGGAGTGGAAGGAGGCCATCGAGCAACATCTCCACTGCGCGCTCCAGTTCGGTGCCCTCCGAGCCGGAACCCAGTTTGTACTCCCCCCCGACGAGGGCGATGTTCAGCGGCTTCAGGTCGTCAAGCCTCAGCTTGATGGTCTGGTGCTCCAGGAGGTAGGTGCTGGGCCTTCCCTCAAGAACCTCTTCGAATTGGTCCAGCACGGCGCGGTTGAGGACGGGGTCGACGGTCGGGAGCGAAACGGCCTTGACCGAAAAGGAAGTCGTCTTGAACTGCGCCGACGCAGCGAGGGTCGGAGCGCACGCCCTGACCGCTCACGAGAAGTGTACCGCCCCCGCTCACGAGAATAGGACCACCGCCCCCCTGCCGTTCGTGCTGCCCGTCGGGTAGCGCCGGAGTGCGGGTAGCCCGACCTCCCCTGTGGAGGTCGCCCGGTGGTGGTCCGTCGTCAGCGCTGTCCGTTCTGCCACTCCCTGTTCCGTCCCGATCCTCGGGTTGCCGGTCGCCAACGGGCCTGCTCGGCGGAGGCCTGCCAGAAGCAGCGCCGCCAGGAGACGAACCG
>JAKLJY010000344.1 GCA_023150895.1 Myxococcota bacterium
TTGGTTCGCGCATGCGGGCTACCGTGTTTGAACCAACGGACCTTCGTCTCAACTGGAACCGGAAACGCTGTCAGGGCTGCAGATAGATGGGCGAGCTCCAGGCGCGCTCCTGAATCTGTTGCGGCACGGCGGGATTGTCGCAGGCCTCCGGCAGCGCCGCGCCCTGCCGGCGCAGGTCGTTGCAGTACGACTGGCTCCAGCGGCAGCTCGGGTTCTCGAGCAGGCGCACGTAGTAGATCGCCGGGCGGCCGGGCTCGAAGTCGGGGTCCTGCCAGACGGTGCAGATCTCCTCGCGCTGCGGGCCCGTCGGCGCGCACGTCGAGAGATCGACCCCGGCCGAGGTGTCGAGGGCAGGGGTGACGTCGATCACGGCCTCTTGGGGCGCACCGGCCTCGTCGACCCAGATCTTGACCATCTGGATCCGCTGGAGGCCGACGCCTTGCGGGTCTTTCTGGGCCTTGATGGCGAACCGGGGCGCCGTGGTCGCCGGCAGGACGCCGCCCATGGGCACGCCGCTCGCATAGCCCTGCGCGGCGAAGTCGGCGCGGTCGCAGGCATCCGCCGGGAGGTCGGCCCCCCCGAAGAAGCGCAGCAGAGGGCGGGTGCCGCTCGTGGCGTAGGTCTCGCGGCGGCGCAACGCCAGGAAGATGGACTCGCGGGTGTTCTCCTCAGCCCAGACGACGGCGAGGCCGCCGGGCGTCAGGGCCGCGTCCGCGCCGAGGAGGTCCTCGGGCGCTTCGTCCTGAATGCCATGGTGCCCCCGGAACGAACTCTCTTTCACGTTGCCGGGCGTGGCGTTGTGGGTGTCCGTGCTGCCGATGAAGCCGAGTTCGAAGGGGTTGACCCCGATGCGCAACGCCTCGACGAGGCCGGCCTTGAGCACGTTGCGCACGTAGTCGAGGGGCGAGACGCACTGCGTGCCCTCCTGACCCTCGACACACTCCATCTGACAGTTCACGCAGCCGTCGTCCTCGGGCGTCTGTCCCAGGCCACAGGGCTGCTCGCCGGCCTGACAGAACGGCTTGTCGGCCGCGCGCTTCTCGAAATCACAGCTCTCGTCGTTGCCGACGTACCGGCTGAAACCGTTACGACACTCCGACTCCTGCTTCGTCTGAACGATCTCGACGAGGGGCTCCATCTCGGCCCGCAGCGCGGCCGTTTCGGCGGTGTAGGGGGCGCCCTGCCCGTCGACCGTGCGGAACTGCGTACCGTTGGAGTAGTTCGGGTTGTGGGGGATGGCGAGCACGTCGCAGCCCGTGCCCGCGTCCTTGCACTCGCGCTTGAGGGTGTACGCGAGGTCCTGCCAGTTCTGCAGGTCGAAGTAGCTGTAGACCCGCGCCGGGACGGTGGCGTTCCGGAAGATGACATTGCGGTGGAACATCGCGCCCGCGCTCTGTCCCGTCCACTCGTACCCGTGCAGGGCGGTGAAGGTACAGGGTCGGTTCGCGCCCTCGGCGGCTTCTTGCATCCGCTGCCAGGGGCCGGTCGCCGCGGCCTCGCAGTCGGCCTGTGCGCGCCCGTCGCCGCAGAAGTTCGGGCGCTGCGGGGGCGTGCCGAGGGCGAGCCCGACGCCCCACCCGGCGAAGGTCAGATCGGCGCCGAGCTGGGCCTCGAAGCCCGTCGACGTGCGGAAGTTGCGGCACGACACACTGTCGTAGACCGCCGAGCCCGGATCGGTGCAGAGCGAGACCTCACCGAGGAACTCCGAGTGATCGGTGACGGCCATGAAGTCGAGCGGGCGGTCGATCTGCACGTCGCCCCGCGTCGACGTCTCGCCGTCGGCGTCGAATGGCGCGAAGGGGATGGCCTCGCCCGCACCGAACCGCAAGGCCGCCGCGGGGTCGTTGCGTTGATTGCGGACCCCGTACGAGTCGAACGAGTAGCTGGTGTGCACGTGCAGATCGCCGAAGAACGCCCGGCGATCCGGGTCGAAGTCGCCGCACGTCGCGGGCCCCGGGTCGCCGCCCGGCGTCGGTTGCCCGCCCGTGCCGCCCGTGCCGCCCGGCGTCGGTTGCCCGCCCGGTGTCGGTTGCCCGCCCGTGCCGCCCGGTGTCGGTTGCCCGCCCGGTGTCGGTTGCCCGCCCGTGCCGCCCGGCGTCGGTTGCCCGCCCGAGCCGCCCGGTGTCGGTTGCCCGCCCGTGC
>JAKLJY010000345.1 GCA_023150895.1 Myxococcota bacterium
GCGGCCGCCGCCGCACGCTCGGCGGCATCGTCCCGCGCCGATTCGGCCTCACGGACGCGCTCGAAGGCGTCGTTCAGCGAGAGCGACAGCGCCTCGTTGAGCTCGCGGGTCAGCGGCACCATCCCCACGCCGTCGTACCAGCGCGGTTGCCCATTCCAGAGCCCGAGTTCGAGGCCGAGCGACTGCACCGGCCAGCGCCCGTTCTGCGGCACGATGCGGGTGTAGACGCGGGCCTCCGGCGCGGCGAGACGCCACCCGTGCAGCACGACGCGCCGCGCATCGAAGAGGAAGTACTCGGGGATGCCCAGGCGGGCGAACCACTCGACGTTGCGCTCGGCGTCCTTGCGCTTGTCGCCGCCCCAGTGGACCTCGAGCGCGAAGTCCAGCCCGCGGCCCTCGACGAGCACGTTCCAGACCGAGCGTTTGTGGGTCTCGACGTCGTTGACCACGAAGAGGTCCGGCGCGAAGCGGCGTTCCTCCGGGTAGTAGACGGTGATGCTGCGCCCGATGTAGGCCCCGCGCCCGCGTTTGCGGAAGAAGGCCTCCAGCGAGTCCTCGCTCGTGCGCACCGCCTCGATGTGCCAGTCGCTCTCCGGGGCGAAGCGCTCGCTGTCGGGCATCGGGCCGAGGCGCTCGATGAGCGCCGCGCGCTCGGTGGCCGAGAGACCGGCCCAGACCTCGCGCGAGGGCGCACGGGGCGCATCGGGGGCGGGCGACGGACGGTGCGGAAGGGGATCGATGGCCATGGCCCATCATCGGGGCGCGCTCGGCGGGCGTCAATGCCGCGGGGCGGGGCGTCCCGTCACTGAACGGTTCGTTTCCGACGGACCTTACGGCGACAAGAGCAAGAGACCGAGAATCGGGCCGAGCACCGACCAGTCCAGCGGCGCGAGATCCCCGCAGGGCGGAGGGTCCACCACGCCGTCGCAGTCGTCGTCGAGGCCGTTGCACAGTTCGGGCGTCGCCCCCTCGAAGGGGTCGCAGTCCAGGCCGACACCGGCCACGCAGGCGGGGACCTCGTGATCGCACACGCCGCGGCCGCAGCGGCGGATGCCCAGGTTCTCGTCGGTGACGCCGTTGCAGTCGTCGTCGAGGCCGTTGCACAGCTCCGCGCGGGGGCCGACGCCGTCGCATGCGCCCCAGACGCCGCCCGCGCCGCAGCGGCGCTCGCCGGGCACGCACGCGCCCACGTCGCTGCCGCACGGCTCGGTCGAGCCCTCGACGCAGCAGCCCATCAGATCCTCGTCGACGCTGCCGTCGCAGTCGTCGTCGAGCTGATTACACACCTCGACCCCGGCGGCTCCGGCGCGCGCGTCGCAGCCCACGGTGCCATCGGGTCGGCAGCTCACCTGCCCGTCGACGCGACAGACCCCCTCGCCGGCGGTGCATGCATCGCCGAGGCCGTCGAAGCCCTCGTCGATCTCCAGATCACAGTCGTTGTCGAGGCCGTCGCAGACCTCGAGCCCGCCGTCTTTGCGGCGCGACTGCGTGTCATCACAGTCGCCGGCGCAGACGGGCTGTCCGTCGCCGTCGCGGTCGGTGTGATTCTCGGCGACGAGCGCCACCTCGGGACACACATCGCAGCCATCGCCGAGACCGTCTCCGTCCGTGTCCGTCTGAGATGGATCGGGGTTCTCGGGGCAGTCGTCGCAGACGTCGCCGACGCCGTCCTGATCGCGATCGGCCTGATCGCCGTTCGTGACCGCCGGGCAGTTGTCCCGCGCGTCGGGCACGCCGTCGGCGTCGCCGTCCCCCGGGATCTCGCAGGCGTCGCCCACCCCGTCGGCGTCCGCGTCGGCCTGAAGCGGGTCCGCGTCGCGGGGACAGACGTCGCAGGCGTCGGGCACGCCGTCGGCGTCCGTGTCGTCGTTCGATTGCGCGGGCACGCCCGGACAGCGGTCGTCGCGGTCGGGCACGCCGTCGCCGTCGGTGTCGCCGACGTCGCAGGCGTCGCCGAGGGTGTCGCCGTCGGCGTCCCGCTGAGCGGGGTTGGGCGCCTGCGGGCAGTTGTCCTCCGCGTCCGGGACGCCGTCGCCGTCGGCGTCGGGCGGGGGCGCGGCGTCGGGCAGGGCGGCGTCCGGTGGCGCGGCGTCGTTTGCGGCCGCGTCGGGCGGCGGGGTCGT
>JAKLJY010000346.1 GCA_023150895.1 Myxococcota bacterium
ATTGGGCTGCGGGGCGACGGCGGGGCCGGACGCGCCGGGGGAGACGGCGGCGGCGGCGGGGCCAAGGGCGCGGGGACCGTCGTTGCCCGGGACCTGCATGACCTCGGGACCCGCGTCGGCGGCGGCGCCCGCCCACTCCTCCGACTGCGCGAGGGCGGCCTCCGCCTGGGGGCCGGCGTCGGGCAGCTCGCCGCCGAAGCCGGGGTACTGCTCCAGCGCGTCGGTGGCCGGGGCGCTGCCCTTGGCCGGACGGGCCTGTTTGCCGGATGCGGAGGCGTGCTCGCGTCTCACTGGTCGTCTCCCATGCGCAGGAGCTCCTCCACCGTGGGCGTGGGGGGCTTCCAGCCGGCCGTGGCACGCGCGATGTTTTCGCGGGCGTCGGCCCGGTAGCGGGCGAGGCGGGCCTCGTCCGATTCGGGGGGGTCCTGGGGGCCGAGGGCGGCGACCGCCCGGCGCAGCATCGCCAGGAGCGCGAGGGCGTCGGGACCCGGGGGGACGGTAGCGGCATCGGGGCTCGCCCCGGACGTCGCCGCGTTGGTTTCGACCTCGACCCCGAGCGTGAAGCGGGCCAGAAGGGCGCCGAGGGCTTCGCGTTCGGCTTGCGTGCCCGGTACCGGGTCCGCGGCCGGAGGGGGCGCGTCGACGGCGGGCGGTGACGCGCTCGCCAGCCGTTGCAGGGCGTCGAGCACCGCGTCCCGGGCGGCCTCGGGGGCGGCCTCGACCTCGGCGCGCGGCCGCCCGCTCAGGAGGGCGAGGGCCGTCGGTCCGTCGAGGGCATCGGGTGCGTCGCCGCCGAGTCGCTCGATCAGCGCACCCAAACCGGGGAGGGCGGTCGTCAGCGCCGAGGTCGCGCGGGCGCCGGCGGCGGCCAGCGTCGAGGCGCCGGCGGAGAGCCGCGTCCGGTAATGCGCCCGGGCCGCGGACTCGTCGACCTCGAAGCCCGCCCAGGCGGCGAGATCGACGCGCGCGGCCCCGGTGTCGAGATCGGCCACCCAGACGGCCCCGACCGGCACCGCGCCCGTCGACGGGGACGCAGCGTCGGGCACGACGAAGAATCGCCCCGGGAGCGGGGCGAGCCACAATTGACCGGTGGGCGTGCGGTTTTCGGTCATCGTCTCGGGTCCGGGCGCACCCGAATGGGCTCGCGGTGACCCGCAATTCGACCACGCGGGGGGGGCATGGTCAAGGGCCACCCCCCGGTTTCGACCGCTGCGCGCCCGGGCCCGCCCGCGCGGCGTTCAGACCCCGACGGCGACCAGCTCGGCGACCGCCTGCCCGCAGGCCTGCGTGCCGAGTTCACCACCCAGATCGCGGGTCGTCCGCCCGCGGGCGATGGTCTCGCGCACGGCGCGCTCGATTTCGCGCGCGGCGTCCACGAAGCCGAGGTTCTCGTACATCATGGCCCCGGTCAGGATCATGGCCAGGGGGTTGGCGGCGTCCTTGCCGGCGAGGGGCGGCGCCGAGCCGTGCACGGGCTCGAAGAGGCTGACTCGACCGGGGTGGATGTTGCCGCTCGCCGCGAGGCCGAGCCCGCCGACGAGCGCCGCGCCCAGATCGCTCAGGATGTCGCCGAACAGATTGTTCGTGACGATCACGTCGAAGTCCTGGGGCGCGCGCACCATCTCCATGGCGAGGACGTCCGCGTACAGATGACGCGCCGTGATCTCGGGATACTCGGCCGCGACGAGCTTGAAGACCCGCTGCCAGAGCCCGTGGCCGTACGTCAGCACGTTGGCCTTGTCGCTCATGCAGAGGCGCTTCTTGCCGTTGCGGCGGGCGTACTCGAAGGCCGCCCGGATGATGCGCTCGACCCCGAGGCGGGTGTTGACGTCCTCGTTGATGGCGATCTCTTCGGGGGTGCCCTTCTTGAAGTTGCCCCCCATCCCCGCGTACAGCCCCTCGGTGTTCTCCCGGAAGATCACGAAGTCGATGTCTTCGGGGCGCCGGTCTTTCAACGGGGTGTGCGCGGGGTGCAGGAGCTGGACGGGCCTCAGGTTGATGTAGAGATC
>JAKLJY010000347.1 GCA_023150895.1 Myxococcota bacterium
GGGGTGCCACCCGTGGGGGTCCCGCCCGTGGGGGTGCCACCGGTGGGCGCGCCGCCGGTGCCCATGTCGTTCGTGCCGGTGCCGGCGTCACCGCCGCCGCCGCCGCAGGCCGTGAGGGCCGCGGTGACGAGGCTGGCGAGGGCCGCGTGTCCGAGTCGCAAAGAGGCCATGTGAATCCCTCCCCGAGTGGGGCGTTGAAGTGCGGGCGCGGGGTCGCGCCGTGAGTGGAGTGCGGCGCGCGGGGCGCCGGAAGCGGGCGTGCGGGCGCGCGGGCGCACCCGGACCGAAGTCGCGCGCTTTCTGCCACAACGGGCCGGTTCGGGGCAACCCGCGCCCGGGCGCGGAGGAAACCGCGGCCCTCAGCCGCGGCCGAAGACCGCCTCGTGGACGCGGGCGTCCGCCGTGAGTTCGGGGTGGAACGCTCCGGCCGTGACGTTGCCCTGCCGAACGAGCACCGGTTCGCCGCGATACGTCGCACGGACCTCGACCGCCGGCCCGACGCGTGTGATGCGGGGGGCGCGGATGAAGAGCATCGACACCGGGCCGACCGGGCTCTCGGGGTCGGCGGTGTCTTCGAAGCTGTGGACCTGCCGGCCCCAGGCGTTGCGGGCGACCGTGACGTCGACCCAGCCGAAGCTGCGCTGTGCGGGCGAGACGACCTCGGCGGCGCTCAGGATGAGGCCGCAGCAGGTCGCGAGCACGGGCTTGCCGCTCGCGACGAACGCCCGCAGCGGGGCCTCGAGCGCGAAACGGTCGATGAGGATGAGGTGCGTCGTGCTCTCGCCGCCGGGCAGGACGAGGCCGTCCACCCGGGCGAGATCGTCCGCTGTGCGAACCTCGTCGACGGTGTGCCCGAGGCCGCGCAGCGTGCGGGCGTGGGCGTCGTAGCCGCCCTGCAGCGCCAGGACGCCGAGGCGCGCCATCACCAGCCTCGCTTGGCCATCCGGTCCGCCTCGGTCAGCTTGCCCATCTCGATGCCGGGCATGCCCGCGCCGAGGCCGGTGCTGATCTCGGCCAGCTTCTTCGCGTCCTGCCAGTAGGTCGTGGCGTCCACGATGGCCTTCGCGCGCTTGCGGCTGTCCTCGGAGAGGAAGATGCCGCTGCCGACGAAGACGGCCTCGGCGCCGAGGGCCATGCACAGCGCGGCGTCGGCCGGGGTGGCGATGCCGCCCGCGGCGAAGTTCGGCACCGGCAGCTTGCCGTTGGCCGCCACCCACTTGACCAGATCGTAGGGGGCGCCGAGGTTCTTGGCCTCGGTCATGAGCTCCTCGGGGGAGAGCTGCGTCAGGCGGCGGATCTGCGAGCGCAGGGTGCGCAGGTGGCGCACGCCCTCGACGATGTTGCCCGTGCCGGCCTCGCCCTTGGTGCGCAGCATGGCCGCGCCCTCGCCGATGCGGCGCAGGGCCTCGCCGAGGTCGCGGCAGCCGCAGACGAAGGGCACTTTGAAGCCGTGCTTCTCGATGTGGAAGTCCTCGTCGGCCGGCGTCAGGACCTCGCTCTCGTCGATGAAGTCCACCTCGAGGGCTTCCAGAATGCGGGCCTCCACGAAGTGCCCGATGCGGCACTTGGCCATCACCGGGATGCTCACCGCGGCCTGAATGGCCTTGATCATGGCCGGATCGCTGGCGCGGGCCACGCCGCCGTCCTTGCGGATCTGGGCGGGCACGCGCTCGAGGGCCATCACGGCGCAGGCGCCGGCCTCTTGCGCGATGCGGGCCTGCTCGACGTTGACGACGTCCATGATGACGCCGCCCTTGAGCATCTCGGCGAGGCCGACCTTGGCCGGAAAGGTAGAAACGTCCACGACTGACTCCTGGCGCTGAAGAACGAGACTTCCGAAAGCTTCAGATGCGCGACGGCGCGCAAAGACTGCGCCGTATAGCGAGTTGCGGGCCGTTTTTCAAAAGGTTGTGCGGGTGCGGGGGGCGGGTGACTCGCGAGGCGGAGGTCCAGGAGCGTGTCGCCGTAACGCCCGCCGGCTACGGCCGCCCGCGTCGGTCGCT
>JAKLJY010000348.1 GCA_023150895.1 Myxococcota bacterium
CGGTGGCGAGTCCGTCGGCGGCGCGGGGGGGGCCGGCGGCGAGGTCGTTCCGCTCCCCACCGAGCCCCAGGTCGTGACGTTCACCGTCGCCGACGACACGCCGACGACGCCGCTCGGGCAGATCCCCTTCCCGAGCGACCTGTACCGCGACGCCGAGGGCCGCCTCGATCTTCGCGGTTTCCCGCGGCCCCGCAGCATCGCGCTCCTCGAGACGATCGTCAGCGAGGCCGAGACGCGCACGCCGGGCTTCGCGCCGTCGGGCACGATGTATCTCAACTTCGGTGGGACGGTCCCGACGG
Source organism: Myxococcota bacterium (assembly GCA_023150895.1). Classification (GTDB taxonomy): domain Bacteria; phylum Myxococcota_A; class Bradymonadia; order UBA7976; family UBA1532; genus CAINDO01. Next base: position 300 of record JAKLJY010000348.1, read on the forward strand.
GCCGCCTGCCCGAGGACGGCGCGGCCTCGCTCCTCCCCGACTCGGCGCTGCAGCTCGTGAACGTCGATCCGGCGTCACCCCATCGCGGCGAGCGAATCCCGCTCCAGTGGAAGGTCCGCGAGACGGCGACGGACTGGCTGCCGGCCAACACGCTGATGGTGCGCTGCGTCGAGGGGCGGGCCATGCGGGGCGGCACGACTTATGCGCTCGTGGTCACGGACGCCGCGGGCCTCGCCGATCCCGCCTTTGCCGGGTCGCTCGCGGCCGATCGCCCCGCCGGCGCCGCCGCGGGCCGGGCGTGGGACGCCCATGCGCCGCTGCGCGACTACCTGGCGGACGACCCCGCGCTTGCCGGCAAGGTCGCCGGGGCGGCGGTGTTCACGACCCAGGATCCGGCGGACGAGCTGTTTCGCCTGTACGAGCACGTCAAGGCGCTGCCCGCCCCCGAGCTCGTCTCCATCGAATCGCTCGGCATCCAGCAGATCAACAAGTTCGAGCTGTTCGACGGCGTGTATCGCGCCCCCCGCTTCCAGGAGGGCGACATCCCGTACCAGCGCCCGGGCGAAGGGGCGCTCCACGTCAACGCGGCCGGCGAGTTCGAAGCCACGGGCATGGAAGACATCCGTTTCTCGCTCAGCGTGCCGAACAAGGACGCCCCGGAGACGGGCTGGCCGGTCGTGATGTACGGCCACGGCACCGGCGGCGACTTTCACAGCTACATCGGCGAGAAGATTGCCAACATCCTGACGCGCAACGACGTGGCCGTGATCGCCATCGACCAGATTCACCACGGCACCCGCGACAACGGCGTCTGTGCCGGGCAGGCCGATCCACAGACCTGCGTCGAGCTGTTGTTCTTCAACTTCTTCGTGCCGGCCGCCGGCCGCGACAACGTGCGTCAGTCGGCGATCGACTACGTGAGCCTGCACAAGTTCGTGCAGACGCTGCGCATCAACCCGAACCAGTCGCGGGCGGGCAACATCGTCGCCCTCGACCCGACGCGCATCGCCTACATGGGGCACAGCCAGGGCGGCCTGAACGGCGCGCTGTACATGGCCATCGAGCGGGACATCCGCGGCGGCATGCTCTCCGGCGCCGGCGCCGGCCTCGACATGTCCGTCGAGCTCAAGAAGGCCCCGGTCGATCTGGCCCTGCCCTTCGCGGCCGTGCTCGGCCTCAAACCCGACGATCCGCTCGAACGCTGGCACCCGACCATGATGCTCGTCGAGACGTTCGTCGCGCCGGGCGATCCGGTGAACTATGCCCCCTACTGGTTCGCCCGACCGCGCGACGGGTACGACCCGAAGAGCGTGTTTCTGACCATCGGCCTCAACGACCTCTACACGCCGCCGGAGACGAACTTCGCGCTGACGGCCGCGGGCGAGGTCCCCGTGCTCGAGCCCATCGAGGCGGCCATCGAGGGCGTGCAATTGCTCGAATTGCCCGAGGCCATCGCCCCGGTGAAAGGCAACGTCGCCGGTGGGCGGGCCAGCGCCGGCCTCGCGCAGTACGCCGACGAGGGACACTTCGTGATTTTCGACCTGCCGAGCGCGCAGCAGCGCTACGCCAAGTTCCTGCAGAGCGTGCTCTACGACGACCTGCCGACGGTGTTCTGAGCCGGCGGCTCAGAGGGTGTCGACATATTAACACCCCCTCTCCAGCGTCATCTTAGGAGACGGGGCCGGCAAGCACCAGCACGAG
>JAKLJY010000349.1 GCA_023150895.1 Myxococcota bacterium
CATCCCGGTGTACAGCCGCTCCCGCGCGCGCGTGTTCCTGGTCGGCGGCTCCGGCGCTTCCGGCCGAGACGTTGCCTTCCGCCCCCTCGAGGTCGACGGGCAGTGGCAAGACGTGCCCCCAGGCCAGATCACCCTCGGCACGCCCGTCGCAGCCACTTTCAACGCCACCGACGGGAAGCTGTGGATCATGGACGAGATCGGCGGACCATGGGGCGCGCGCGTCGCTCGCCTGCTCACGGTCGATCCGGACAGCGGCAAGTCCGAGCTGCTGGGCCAGTGGCCACGGCTCGGGCTCTTCGAGCAGCACTACCTGCGGACCGACCGCGACGGCGCGATGCTGCTCTTCGCCTCGAGCAAGAAGCATCATCTGAACGCCGTCGTTCGACTGGAGCTCACTGACGGCAAGCTCGCGCCGGCGGGCTTCCGGATCCGTCCGCGCGCGCTCGCGCTGCCGCCCGTGGTGGACGCCGTCGGGTACTGGCTCGTCACGCGCAAGCCGACCGGGAAGCTCGACGTCGATCGACTCGAGGACCTGTCACTTTTGCCAGCGCTGGGTCTTGCTCAGGTGGGGCAATGTTGGTGAAGCGCGCCGGGCTCGGCCTCGGAGCCCTCGCCGCTGCCTTCGCCATCGCCTGCGGCTGCGGGTCGGAAGAGCGCGCGGGGCCCGCGGCTGGCACCGGCGGAGTCGCCGATGGCGGCGGCACTGGAGGCACGGGACTCGGCGGAGGCGGCACGGGCGGTGGTCTCGGAGCCTCGGGCGGCGCACCGACCGGCGGAGCGGGGGGTGGCTGCCCGGGCGGCTCGCCACCGTCTGACGCACCGCCGGGCTGGGAGCTCTACACCGGCTACTGCGATTGCCCGATCTGGATCCCGGGCAAGAAGGGCAAGCTGCCGGATCCCGTCGAGTGGGAGCCCTGTCCGTCGCCTGGGCCGCTGGTCGCGAACTGCAAGCGCATGAAGACGCCATGGACCAAGACAACGGCGCTCTCAGTCACGATCTTCCCGCACTTCTGGTTCGACGGGCCGAACAACCGCGCCGTGCTCCAGTTCGGGCGAATCTTCCTCGACGACGACAAGGACAACAAGCGTCACCTTCGCGTCGTGGCGGATCTGGACGGCCCGATCCTCAACGCGCTCTTCGATAGCTCCGCCAGCTGCGTGGTAGCCGACAGATCGGTGAACGAGGGGCGGTTTGCGTTCGGCGTGGTGCCGTCCGCAATTCCCGGTCCCGGCCAGGTCGAAGGCGTCGTCGCGGGGAAGATTGGAGAACCGATCCCAGACACCGCTCTCACCTATCCAGTCGAAGACCTGCACGCAGCGTGGAGTGTTTCGTCCGAGTGGCTGATCCGCTGGCGCGCCGGTCTCACCGGCCGGCACTGGGGCTCCGATCAGGTCATCCCGATCCAGAAGCCCTCGCTCGATCCCGAGGGCGAGCCGCCTTATGGGGCTCGCTCGATCGGCAACGCCGTCTTTTGGGAGGTCGGGGGGCTGACCAAGCGCGGCGTCATGTCCTGGACCGAGGCGTCCGGCCAGCAGAACCTGATCCGCTGGCTCGGCGACTACACCCAGGGCGCAGGCAACTTCAACACTGACGGCGTCGACATGGTCTGGAGCCACGGCACAGGCAAGGCCCCCAGCGCAACGGAATACCCGACGGTGTCGATCATGACCGCGCCCTTCACCACCGACCCGGCGGTCCGCAAAGCGAAAGAGAAGCGCCTTCGCTCCGATCCGGGACAGCTCGGTGTCACGCCGTTCGGCGTGGGCTGCGGGTACGCGAGCAGGGTGGTCTACGACGCGACCACGGACACCGTGGACCTTCTGGTGGTACGCCTGTCCGATGGGGCGTCCTGGATCGTGAAGTCCCCGCCCATCTCCACGAGCGTGAAGTTCGGCGACGCCCTGGGCACAAGCTGCACCGATGTATTCGCGAAGGTCCAGTTCCCCG
>JAKLJY010000034.1:0-5132 GCA_023150895.1 Myxococcota bacterium
CGGTGCGGGCGGTGCGGGCGGTGCGGGCGACCCCGGCGGCTCGGGCGGCATCGGCGACGATGGCGGCCAGGGCGGCATCGCCGGCGATGGCGGCGCGCTCCCCCGGCCCCGGACCGACGCGAGCGACGAGGCCGACGCGGGCCGCGAGGCCGACGCGGGCCAGGAGGCCGACGCGGGCCGTACGGCGACGGGCTGCGGCTGCCGGGCGACGGGAGACGGTGGACTGCCGGCGGGCGGCCTGGTCTGGTTTGGACTCGGCGCCCTCTTGCGGGGGCGGCGCCGACGGGGTTCGGTGCGCCGTGTTTCGGAGACCGAGGCCGGGACCGAGCCGTGACCGCGTTGACCGCCTCGTTGCGTGGCCGTTTGCTCCTGGCGTTTCTGGGGCCGGCCGTGGTGTTCCTGATCGCGTTGGGGATCCTGGCCGTCCATGCCGCCCGCGCCACGCTGGAGGACGAGGTCGGCGCACGCCTGACCGACACGGCGGCGGCGACGGCGGCGCTGCTGCCGGCCGGCGTGATCGCCCGGTACGCACCGGGGAACGAGCGCACGTACGCCAGCCTGCAGGGCAAGCTCGCGGCGGTGCGGGACCGCGTCGGCGCGCGCCGCGTCTTCCTCGCAACGCTCGACGGACGCTCGCTGGTCGACTCGGAGCCGCAGGGGACACCGGCGGGGGACGTCGACCCGGCGCTGATGCAGGACCGATTCGAGCTCGAGCAGGTCGGTCGCGGTGAGCAGGTCGCCAGCGTGCTTTTCAAGGGGCTCGACGGGCTGAGGTACCTGCGCGGTTACGCGCCCGTCTGGCACGTGCCCGAGGCGGACGCGCCCGAGGCCGCCCCCGGCGTCCGCCGGGTCGTCGCGGCCGTCGGTGTCGAGGGCAGCGGCCGCAACTACGCCGGCATCGACCGCCTCGGCGCCTACATGACCACGACCATCGCGCTGGCCCTGCTCGCGCTCGGGCTCATGGTCACCTGGGTCAGTCGCGCCCTCACGTCGCCCCTGGCGCGGCTCGTCGAAGCCGCCCGCTCCATCGGGGCGGGACGCCTCGAAGAGCCCGTCGGCGCGCCGGGCGGGTCGATCGAAATCCGGACGCTCTCTCACACGATGGAGGAGATGCGGGTCGCACTGCTCGCCCGCGACCGGGAGCTTCAGATGATGCTCGGCGGCATCGCCCACGAGGTCCGCAACCCCCTCGGCGGCATGGAGCTCTTCGTCGGCCTGTTGCGCGAAGACCTGGCCGGGGCGCCCGATCAGCTGGAGCTTCTGACCCGGGTCGAGCGCGAACTCGGCAATCTCAAGCGGGTCGTCGAGGAGTTCCTGGCGTACGCGCGGCAGGTCCCGCTCGACGCCCGGCCGGTGCCCCTCGCGGCGCTCGTCGCCGAGATCGCCCCCCTTGCCGCCGGGTTGCGGATCGAGACGACGGTCCCGGCCGACGTCGTCGTGCAGGGCGACCGACAACAGCTCGGCCGGCTGGTCCTGAACCTCGCGCGCAACGCTGCGCAGGCCGGCGCGGGGCGGGTCGTGGTGGGCTTCGAGGGCGACCGGCTCACGGTGACGGACGACGGCCCCGGCGTCCCGAGCGAGGCGGCCGACCGCATCTTCGACGCCTTCTACACGACGCGGGAGAAGGGAACGGGCCTGGGCCTCGCGTTGTGCCGCAAGCTTGCGGCCGCCCACGGGGCGGTGTTGCGCCTCGAGAACCCCGGCGCCCCCGGCGCGTGTTTCTCGGTCGGCCCCCTGCCACGGGTGACACCCGGCCCCGGCGAAACGCCGTCCGGCTGAGACCGCGGGCCCGCGGGGCCGCCGCAGCGGGCAAGACCCGATCCGCGGGCGTCTGGAGTGCCTTTGCTCCACTCGGCGCCCCGTACGGGGCCCCCCTACGCCGGAATCGGGCACCGGGGGCCCGTCGACATGCGCCGTCGATTGGCACGTCGGCTGCAATGATTGAGGGCGTCCTCTCACTGCGGAGCCCCCCATGCGCGGCCCTGTCGCCCGAGTCCCCGTCGACTTCAACCCCCGCCTCGCCGGCGCTGCCGTCGCTCTGCTCGCGTCGTGGCCTGCGGCGGGGCGCGCGGCGGAGGCGCCCGACGCACTCGAGGTGTCCCGGCGGAGCGGGGCGGCCTGGTACTTCGAGGGGGGCGCGTTCGCCGAGGTCAACGACGACGTGAACCCCGCCGCCACGTCGGCCAGGACGCCCGGGCAGACCGCCGGACTCGGCGTCGAGGTCCGTCTCGGACGGTCGCTCGCCCGCTGGCTCGGCGTCGATGCGGGTCTGCGCCTCGGTGGCAATGCCGACGACGCGGCCTCGACCGTCGGTGTCGACTTCGGCCTCCGGCTCGAGACGGCGCAGTTCGTCAGCCCGTATGCCGGCCTTCGGCTGGGGTACACCTTCGTCTCAGGCCAGTTCGAGGACGACTGGGAGCCCGCGACCGCGGGTCGGGGCGAGACGGCCGGCCACGCGCTGCATCTGCGGCCGGAGGTCGGCGTGGCGGTCGGGAATCCGCGGACGATCCGGGTGCTGGCCGGGGTCACCGCGAACCGGGCCCTGGCGCGCCGCGTTTCGGCGACCTACGCCGACGGACTCCCCGTTCCGGATGGCGAGCTGGCGCGGGCCGCGGGCGGCGGCGACGGGCTCGGCGGGCGGCTGGCGGTGTCGGTCGCGTTCTGAGAGGCCGCGGGCTTTTGCGGGGCCCTCGAAGTGTGGTAGCAGCCCCGAATGCACATCCTCGACGACATCCTGGCCCGCATCCGGGCCACGCGCCAGGCGCGCCATACGCCGGTCGTGGTCTTCGACCTCGACCACACCCTCTTCGACAACGGCACCCGGACGATCTCGCTGCTGCGTGACTACGCACGCACCGCCGGGGAGATCGAGCTGCACACGCGGCTGCTCGGGGTCCGGGAGCTCGGCCTGCCCTACATGGTCAAGGACGTCCTCGCCCTCGCTGGGGAGGCGCGGCCCGAGATCATCGAGGCGGCGCAGAAGTTCTGGCTCGAAGGGTTCTTCACCGACGAGATTCAGCGGCTCGACGTCCCGGTGGCCGGTGCGCGTGCGTTCGCCAACGAGGTCTTCGAGGCGGGCGCGACGGTGGTGTATCTCTCCGGGCGGGACGTCCCCAACATGCTCGTCGGGTGCACGGAGAGCCTGCGCACGCACGGGTTCCCGGTCGGGCTCGCCCACACCCTGATCGTGTTGAAGCCCACCTGGGAGATGCGGGATCTCGACTTCAAGCGCGACGTCATCGACTTCCTCGGCACGCTCGGTCACGTGGTCGCCGCGTTCGACAACGAGCCGGCCAACTGCAACCTCTTTCGCCGGATGTTCCCGAAGGCCCTCAGCGTTTTCCTCGACACGGCCATGGCGCCCGGCGCGCCGCCGCTCGACGACGGGATCCCGTCGATCAAGGACTTCCGCCGCAGCGCCTGACGCGGCGGCGGCGCGGGCCGACGGTGGAGGCCACCGCCGACCACCCGCTCAGGGGGAGACGCCTTCGGCCTCGAGCCGGGCGCAGAAGCGCTCGAGGGCTGCCGCGACGGCCGGGTCGACCGGCACCGCCGGGCGGGCGAGGGCCGCCCGGATGGCCAGGGCCGCCGACGTTCGGAGACGCGGATTGGGCACGACGGCGCGCCGGATGGCGTGGCGCGCCGATGAGTGCTCTCCGGCGGCCGCGAGGGCCGCGGGTCGGACGGCATCCACCCACTCGCGCAAGCGGAAGAGGCGCAGCGGCTCGGCGAGCGCGCGGGCCTCGTCGAGCAGCCGGACCGCGTCGCGGGGTCGCCCGGCCTGGAGCGCGATCCGGGCGCGGTGGAGGCGCAGCGTCGTGCTCTCGAGCATCCAGCGCCGAGCGTCCGCCATCTCCTGCAGGCGCAGGTAGCGCTCCTCGGCCGTGGTGGGATCCCCGGCGGCGTCGGCGGCCCGGGCGCGCAACAGTCGGGCCGCCAGCACGCCGCGTGCGGCGTTGAGGATGCCGAAACCCTCTTCGCAGGCGCGGGCGAGCGTGCGGGCGACGGCGTGCGCCCCACCGGCCACGGCAACGTAGGCGAGCCCGAGGTTGCCCCAGTGAACGCCACCGGCGTCCCCGGCGGTCTCGAAGCAATCGACCGCGGACTGGAACTCGGCCTCGGCGCCCTGGAGATCCCGCGCGTCGAGGGCAAGCCATCCGTCGGCGAGGTGGCACCAGCCCTGCTCGATGGGGTCGGGGCAGGCGGCGAGTACGGCACGCGCCTGGATCAGTGACGCCCGCGCGGCGTCCGGCAAGCCCCCCTGCCGGAGGAGCTCGGCCTTCAACCGCAGCGCGCGGGCCCGGGAGAGCGTCTCGCCGACCGACTCGGCGAGGCGCTCCGCTTGCGTCGCCGCAAGCAGCGAGCGCTCGAGCGCTTGTTGCCCGGGGCCGAGCGCCCAGGCGGCGGCTTCGGTGAGCGCGGAGAGCGCGGCCGCCGAGTCACCGAGGGCCTCGGCATGGGCGGCCCGTTCGATGCCCAGGCGACCCCGACCCCCGTCCTCCAGGTGAACGAGCGCTTTCAGCCAGCGGCGGTGCCAGCTCTGTGCGCGCTCGTGCCCGCGCTGCACCAGCCAGTCCCGAAGGCTCGACCCGGTGAACAGCCACCGCCCGCCGGGGCCGCGCCAGAGGAACCGGGCCCGCTCCGCGCCGGCGAGCGCGCGCTCCCACGGGCGGTGGGGATCCGCCGACGTCAGCGCGCTCACGACCCGCGGCGTGATGGGTAGGCGGGCGTGCGCGAGACCCTGAACGACGTCCGGCACGAGCGCCTCGTTGCCGGAGCCGCCGAGACGCTCGAACTGGGCGGCGAAGATCTCCTGCGGCTCGAAAGGCAGGACGGTACCGGGCACGACACGCACGAAGCCGTCGAGCCAGATGAGCCGCCCGTCGAGCAGGTGATCGGCGAGGAGGCGCATGTGGAGCGGCCGCCCGGCCATCGCCTCGCGCACGCGAGAGTGGTCCGGATCCGGCAGCCCGAGTCGGGCGACGACGTAGTCGTGGACGTCCGCCTCACCGAGGGGGCCGAGCTCGTGCCAGGTGACCCGCGGATCGGCGCCGACGGCCGCCGCGAGGGCCAGCGTCGCGGGGTGGCCGGTGGCGACCGTCGCGACGAGGACGACGTTGAGCGAGGGCTCG
>JAKLJY010000034.1:5142-67236 GCA_023150895.1 Myxococcota bacterium
GCTGCACGAGATCGAGACCCTCCGCGGGCGTCGCGAGATGCAGGTCGTCGAGCCAGAGCGCGATGGTCTCGTTGGCCGATGCGCGCCGGAGGAGCTCGAGGAAAGCACCGGCGACCATGTGCGCCGAGCCGACGTTGCCGACCTCGGCGCCGGGGTCCGCCTCATTGCCCGGGCGGGCGAACGGCGTGGGATCGGGCCGGAGCAGGGCGGGCAGCGCGGCTTCGAGTCCGGTGGGGTCGACACCGAGCAGCAACGGCAGTGCGGCGACCCTTCGTGCCACGCCGTCGGCGTCCGTTCCGGCGGCGCGCAGAAGGTCCTCGAGCGCCCCGGTCAGCCCCGAGCCCGGTGCACCGCCGGCCGTGAAGTGCACCCGCCAGGCGCGCAGGAACCCGCGCTCTTCGGCCTCCTGCGTGGCTTCCTGGGCCAGTCGGCTCTTCCCCGCCCCGACGATGCCCTCGAGAACGATGAGCCGCGCGCCGTAGCCGGCGACCGTCTGATGCAGGGCCTCGGTCACGCGCGCGAGCTCGGCGTCGCGTCCGACGACGGGGCCGGGCTGCAGGGGCCACAGCGGGAAGGCGCCGGCGCGGGCGCGAGCGGCGTCGAACGGGGCCTGGCGCACCTTCGGACCCCGCGGCGGATCGAGCCAGCGCCACTCGTTCGGGCCGGGGGGCAACGCCTCGAGCGTTTTGCGCACCTGCGCCGCGGAGAGCGGGCGCTCGGCCGGATTCGTGGCCAACAGGCGCTGCATCAGCGTGCGCAGCGCGGTGTTGTTGGATTCGCCGCCGAAGCCGGCGGGCAGGAGCGGAGCCGGCTCCGAGGCTCGCCGCATGAGCAGCGCGACCCCCTGGAGCTCGTCGTGGGGGAGCTTGCCGGTCAGAAGCTCCCACCCGACGAGGCCGACCGAGTACAGATCCGACCATGCCCCGTGGAGCCAGGGCGGCGCGTCGCCCACCTCGGGCGCCATGTACTTCAACGAGCCGAGCAGCTTGAGCGTCGCCTGTGCCCCGACGGAATGATCGCTCCAGCCGTCATCGATGCGGGCGCAGCCCACGTCGACGACCCGCAGGACCGGCCCGTGCTCGCCGGCCGTCACCATCAGGTTGCCCGGGCGGAGATCGAGGTGCACCAGGCCCCGGGCGTGGATGTGGGAGAGCGCGTCGCAGAGCTGGATCAGGATGGCCCGGGTGAACGCCCACGGCGGCGTCAGGCCGCGCCACGCCGTCAGGGGCCAGCCGTCGATCCACTCCGAGACGATGAACGGCCCGACGTCCGGATCGTGCCCTTCGTCCAGCACGCGGGCCACGGCGGGGTGTGCGAGACGCGCAGCCGCCCGGGCGCTGGCCCGGAAGTGTGCGACGCGGCCGGGCTCGTCCACCCCGCGCTGCAGGATGCGGACGGCGACACTTTGCTCGCTGCGGTCGTCGAAGGCGGCCCAGAGGACGCCCATGCCGCCGGTGCCCACCTTCTCGACCAGGCGATACCGACCGGCGATTCTTCGAGTGACGGACACCGCGGCGATACCCCCCCGGAGTGACTGCGAGACGCTCGGCCGGCGGGCGACTGCTCCGCGGGCCGCCGGCGATTGTCCACCTCGCCGGCCGGACGAGCAAGCGGCACGTGCGGGGCACGCCGAGAGCCTGCCGGAGACCCGGCGACGGGCTTGCCCGGGCTTCGCGGGCCGTGACAAAAGGAAGGCATGGCGTCCGCCCTACTGCCCGCCCGCCCCCGGTCCCGCGCGGCCGGCTCGGGGCGCGGTCTCTCGTCTCGACCCCGGCCCGTGGCGGTGCCGGCCGGATGGGGCTGCCTGCTGGCGCTGGTGGTGGCCGCCTGCGGTGCGGACGGGGCGCGGGATGGGCCGGTCGGGGACGGGGCAACGGGTGGGGTCGTCGGAGACGCCGCCCGACCCGGCCCCGAGGTCGGCCCGCTGCCGGAGACCGACGCGCGGCGGCCGGTCGAGGCGGGTTCGCCGTGCGTCGAAACCGTCGAGTGCGAGACCGGACAGTGCCTGCACGGGGTCTGCAGCCCGATCTGCACCGACGACGAGGCCTGCCCCGCTGGCTTCCACTGCGCCGAGCGCGGGGGGGACGGTCCGCGGGTCTGCTCCCGGACGTGTGATCCGCAGACGGCGTGCCCGGCGGGGCTCTTCTGCGCGCCCGACGCGCCGGGTCGCGGAGCGTGCGTCGCACCGGGGGCGGGGGCGGCGGGGGCGGCCTGTGCGGGACCGGACGACTGTGCCTCCTGGGCGTGCGTTCAGGGGACGTGCCTCGCGGCCTGTGGCCCCGATGCGCCCTGTCCGGACGACGGTGTCTGCCTCTCGCTGCATGTCGGCGGCGTCTGCGGCCGTCGCGGGGCGGGTGCGCCCGAGGCGCCGTGCCGGAGCGGTGCGGACTGTGCGTCGGGTGTCTGCCGTGGGGGCGGCTGCTCCGTGGTCTGCGACGCCACGCTGACCCCCGATCCGTGCCCGGGGGACCGTCGCTGCATCGCCTACGAGACCCTCGGTCTCTGCGAGCGACTCTGCGCGGGCGCTGCGGACTGCGGACCCGCGGGTTTGTGCCTGCCCGACGGCGGGACGACGCGCTGTCAGACTCGGGGGACCGCCGGGGCCGGCGACGCGTGCGAGGCCCCCGCGGACTGTCGAAGCGGCCACTGCTCCGCCGGACGCTGCGATCCCGAGTGTCGGGACGGGTGCCCGGCGGCGACCGCCTGTGTCCGCGACGTGACCGGAGCGACGTGCCGCCCCGCCGGGGGTCAGCCCGAGAATGCGCCCTGCGCCACGGGGGTCGAGTGCCGCAGCGGGTTCTGTGCGGCGGGTCGCTGCGGGCACGACTGCGTCGCGGGACCGTCCTGTCCGGCGGGCATGTCCTGCGTGACGTTCGCGTCCGGGCGCTTCTGCTTTCCGCGCTGTCGGGCCGATACCGACTGTGAGGCGCCGGCCTTCTGCGCCGACGATCTCGGCCCGGAGCCCGTTTGTTTCTGGCGGGGGGCCGCCGCCGACGGCGTGGTGTGCCGGGACGACTTCGAGTGCCGCTCCGGCCTGTGCCGCGGCGAGCGTTGTCTGCCGCCGTGCCCGGACGGCGCCTGCCCCGGAGGACTCGAGTGCCGCGCCTTCGGGCACGGTCCGTTCTGCACCGAGCTGCCGGCCGCCCTCGGCGCCGAGTGCACGGCCGATGTCGAGTGCGACGTCGACCTCCGGTGCACGGCCGGTCGCTGTCTGCCGGCCTGCGCCGGGGGCTGCCCGCCCGAAGCCTCGTGCCCCCCCGAGGGGGCGCAGTGCCACCCGGCCTGCACGCGGGACGCCGACTGCCGGCCGGGCTTCGTCTGCCAGCGTCACGACGGCGCGCACGCCTATTGCGCCCCCCCCGGGGACACGCCGGACGGGGCCCCGTGCGCTCGCGGGCCCGCCTGCCAGTCCGGTCTCTGTCACGGCGGTCGCTGCCGGCCGGACTGCAACGGTTGCACGCCCGGCGGCGGGCTGGCGATCGGGACCCCCTGTGAGCGGGACACCGCCTGCGCGTCCGGACTCTGCGTGGCCGGGGTCTGCGCCCACCCGTGTCCCGAGGCCGGTTGCGGAGTCGGTCGCACCTGCGTTTTCGTCGACGACGCCCGGGTTTGCCTCGGCCTCTGCGAAAAGGGGGACCTCGATTGCGATCCGGGGCTCGCCTGCGCACCCGAGCCCACGGGACTTCTCGTCTGTCGGGGCGCGCGCCCGGGGGGCGTGCCGGAGGGCTCGGCCTGCACTTCGGACGACGACTGCGCCGTGACGAGCCCGGTGTGTCGCGCAGGCCTTTGCCATCGCCTGTGTGACCGGGACGCGGAGTGCGGGGCCGGTCGACGGTGCGGTGAAACGCAGAGTGGCCTTCGCCTGTGCGTGACCGTCGGCGCGGCGCCGCCGATGAGTCCGTGCGAACTCGACTCGGTGTGCGACGCGGGGCTGTGTGAGGGCGGGCGCTGCTTCCGCGCCTGCGCGGACGACTGCGGCCCGAGCGGGCGATGCGAAGACGCCGCCCGCAATCCGTCTGCCCCGGATCGACGCTGCGTGCCGACGTGCACCCCCGACGCGCCGGCCTGCCCCGAAGGCACGCAATGTCGCACGGGCGCGGACGGCCTCGCGGGGTGCTACTGAATCAGCTCGACGCGCTCGTGTAGCGGGAGACGGCAAATCGCCACAGGCGACGGCTGCCCCACAGAAAAACGACCGCAAGCCCGGCGCTGATCGCCACCGGTCGCCACCCCGCCCGGGCGAGCAGCGCCTCTGCCGGCACGGTCGTCATCAGCGTCACGGGCAGGACGAAGGTGAGCACGAGGCGCAGCCAGCCCCGGTAGACGGCCGCGGGCCAGCGCCCCGCGTCGAGCAGGGCCCCGAGCAGGTAACTCAGGCTCTCGATCTTGACCCAGAAGAACGTCGTCGCGGCCGCGCACAGCCAGAGGGCGTACAGCATCGCCAGGCCCGAAAGCGTGGCCACGAGGGCCAGGCCGAGCTCGCCCGCCGACGGGACGTGCCCCAGGCGGTGCAGCGCGTACCCGGCGAGGCCCGTCGCGCCCAGGATGTCCACCAGACGGCCGGGATCGAGGCGCGCGAAGCTCACGAGCACCTGCGCGTCGGCGGGTTTGAGGAGGACGAAGTCCAGCGTGCCGTCCCGCACCTTCTCGACGAGGCCGCGCAGATTGGGCTCGATGAAGGCGTCGAGCACCCCGCGCAAAAGCAGAAAGAAGGCCATCACCAGCAGGGCCTCCCAGGGCGACCAGCCGGCGACGACGGGCGTCTGCCGATAGACGAAGTACAGCGGCAGAAGCGTCCACGCGGCCCAGCCGACGGACATCAGCGTCGTCAGGAGGAAGTCGCCCCGGTACTGCGTCGCCGTCAGCAGCGACACGCGCCAGGAGGCCCCGAGGGTGCGCAGAAGCCGTGCGCTCATGCGCCGAACGCCCCATAGCGCGCGAGGCCGCGCGTCCAGGCCAGGCGCGCGATCACGCCCGCACCCAGCACCCACGCGCCCTGCAGCGCGAGCGCCCCGGGCCAGGCGGCCGGCGGCAGGAGCCCGGCGGCGATCTCGACGGGCACCGAGAGCATGCTGCGAAACGGCAGGTACGTCGCGACGGCCTGCACGGCCTCGGGCATGACCGACAGGGGCATCAGGTAACCGCCGAAGATGGTCCAGAGCCCGAACCAGAGATTGAACAGACCCAACGACTGGCCGGACCAGAAGGCGAGCGCGCCGAACGCCACCTGAAAGGCGAAAACGACCAGCCAGGCGAGGAGACTCGCGAGCGCCGCCACGGCCAGGTGCAGCGGATCCGCGGGGAGGGCCATTTCCGGGCGCCAGACGACCAGCAGGGCCACGACCGGCAGCAGGACGGCGATGCGCAGCGGCAGCGCGACCCAGTGGCGCACCGCGTGGAACCAGAGGGGCGAGAGCGGTCGCAGCAGTTGGGGCGAGAGGCTGCCCGTGCGGATCGCCTGGTTCAGCTCCCAGACGACCCAGCACGAGGTCAACTGCCGCACCACGAGCGTCACCGTGAAGTACCGCGCCAGATCGGCCTGCGAGAGCCCGCCCACGGGCCCGTCGGCGGCGACGGCGTCCCAGATGGCCAGCATCACGAGGGGCATGGTGCTCGTGAGGATCCAGATCAGGACCTCGGCGCGGTAGGCCGTCATCTCGGCCGCCCCGATTCGGAAAAGCGTCGGGAGTGCCGTGAGGACCCGCGGGGGGGTCAAGCGCCCGCCTCAGCGCGGAAGAGGCGGGCGAAGACCTCCTCGAGGGGCGGCTCTTCGATGCGGACGTCGGCCCCGGGGCAAAGGGTCAGCGCGGCATGCAGCAGCGCACCGACGTCACCCGGGGGCACGTCGGCGACGTGATCGGCTTCGAGCGACTCTTCGTCGGACTCGCCCGGGACACCGCGACGGCCCGGGCCGGCACCGACGGGCGCTCTGAACGGGGCCGGCAGCGCGCCGGAGAACCCCGAAACCGGCCGCAGGCGCACCCGGCGGAGCGGTTGGTGGCGCTCGACGAGGCCTTTCAGACTGCCGTCGTAGCGCAGCGTCCCCCGGGCGATCACGATGACGCGCGGACACAGGGCCTGCACGTCGTCCATGTAATGGCTCGTCAGGAGCACCGTCGACTGAAACCGGGCGTTCCAGGCCGCGATGAACTGCCGCACCTGCAGCTGCATCACCACGTCGAGGCCGATGGTCGGCTCGTCGAGGAAGAGGACGGCCGGGCGATGCAGCAGGGCCGCCGCGAGCTCGCACTTCATCCGCTCCCCGAGCGAGAGATTGCGCGTCGGCCGGCCCAGCAGGGGGGCCAGCTCGAGCAGGCGCGTCAGCTCCTCGACCGTCTCCCGGAACTCGGCGTCGGGGATCTGGTAGAGCGCGCGGTTGAGCTCGAACGTGTCCCGCGGGGGCAGGTCCCAGAGGAGCTGCTGCTTCTGGCCCATCACGAGCGTGATCCGTTCGAGCAGCTTCACGTCCCGGCGCGCGGGCACGTGCCCGAGAACGGAGAGCTCGCCCGCCGTCGGGACGAGCAGGCCGGCGAGCATCTTCAAGGTCGTCGTCTTGCCGGCGCCGTTGGGCCCTAGGAACCCGACCCGCTCGCCGGGCGCGATCTCGAAGCTGACCCCGTCCACCGCGCGGACCTCGCGGACTTCGCGGGAGAACAGCGATCGGAACGCGCCGCCGAGCCCCGGGGCCCGCTGCGGCACCCGGTAGATCTTCCTGAGATTCGAAACGCGGATCATGGAGTCCTGAAGAGGGCCGCCTGCCTGCGCGTGCGCGCGCCCGGCGGCGAACCGGTTGCGTGCGGTCCGCCCCGGCGGCAGGCTCGGCGCATGGAGAGACAGGTTACCCCGATGCCGGCGCCGGCGGTGCAGATTCGCCGCGCCACCCCCGCCGATCTGCCCGCGATCGTCTGCCGTTGGCGCGAGCTCGTCGCCGAGCACGCGGCGCTCGCGCCGGATCTCTACGCCCTCGCGCCCCATGCGGATGCGACGTATGCCGCCACCGTCCGTGGCCAGATGGCCGATCGCGACGCCCTCGTGCTGGTGGCCCCGACACCCGACGGCGGGGCGCTCGACGGCTACCTCACGGGCGGGCTCGGGCTGCGCGCGCCGGTCTACGTCGTGCGGGAGATCGGCATGATCTACGACCTCGCCGTCCGGCCAGAGCGTCGCCGGGCGGGCATCGGCGCGGCGCTGCTCGCCGAGGCGGCGCGCCACTTCGCCGCCCGGGGGGTCGAGCGCCTGCAGGTCGACTACAACCCGGAGAACCCGTCGGCGCGGGGTTTCTGGACGCGAAACGGCTTCGAGGCGCTGTGCGTGGAGGCATACCGCCGGCCCTGACGCGTGTTATTGTGTGGCTCACCCCCGACAACCCGTCCCCAGCCGCCTCAGGAGTCCGATGTCGTCCGTCCCGAGCGACTTCTCCGCGTCCGCGCAAGGCCCGCGCGCCCTGATCGTCGAACTCTGCCGCCTCTTCTACACGCAGGGGTGGGTCAGCGGCACGGGCGGGGGCATCAGCATTCGCGACCGCAAGGCGGGGCGCGTCTATCTCGCGCCGAGCGGCGTCCAGAAGGAGCGCATGGGCGAGGACGATCTCTTCGTGCTCGACGAGGCGGGCGAGGTCGTCGAGACCCCCGCGAACCCGGCGCTGCGCCAGAGCGCCTGCAAGCCGCTGTTCTACAACGCCTATCGCATGCGCGATGCCGGTGCGGTATTGCACAGCCACAGCCTCAACGCCCTGCTCGCCACGTTGACCTCCGAGGACGTCTTCCGGTGCACCCACCTGGAGATGATGAAGGGCATCCGGGGCGTGGGGTATCACGACGAGCTCGTCGTACCCATCATCGAGAACACGGCCCACGAATGCGATCTCGAGCGCGAGATGGCCCGGGCGATGACCGAGTATCCGCAGGCCGACGCCGTCCTCGTGCGCCGGCACGGCGTCTACGTCTGGGGCCGCGACTGGGTCGAGGCCAAGACGCAGGCCGAGTGTTACGACTACCTCTTCGGGGCCGCGGTCCGCATGCGCGAACTCGGCCTCGACCCAGCGCGCAGACCCGCCTGATTACCCACCGACCCGGAGCCACGGTCACCATGCACGCCCACTTCCTCGACGGCGCCTCCGAGCCCGTCACCGTCGACTACCTCGCGCGCCACGGCGTCACCGCCGAGGTCTTCGCCACCGAGCCCGCCGTGTATCAGGGGCCCCTCGACGCACTGAAGGCCCGCAACGGTTACATTCAGCAGGACATCGTCGAGCTCGCCCCGACGACCCCGAACCTCGAGGCCATCTGCGCGAAGTTCATCGACGAACACACCCACGCCGACGACGAGGTCCGCTTCGTGCTCGAAGGCGAGGGCATCTTCGACATCCGCGACGACGCGGATCGCTGGATGCGCGTGGTGGTGACCGCGGGCGACCTGATCGTGGTGCCGGCGGGCCGCCACCACCGGTTCTTGCTGACCGAGGCCCGCCACATCCGCTGCGTGCGCCTGTTCAAGGACGCGGCCGGCTGGGTGCCGAACTACCGCGCCGCGGCCTGATCGGGGGCGTGCGGCCCGTCGGCACGCTCGAGGTGGGCCCCCAAAGCCCCCTGAAACGCCCCGACGTGGGTGGACGGCAGCAGATGACCCGCCCCTTCGACGACGACGCGCACCGCCGTCGGGAGTCGCGCCTGCAGGCGCGTCAGAATCCGGCGGGCGGGCGCCGGGCTGAGGTCACCGCCCACGAGCGTGATGGGCCGCGCTCCGAGGCGCGCCGGGGCATCGTCGGGCAGCTCGAAGTGGAACATCGCGGCAATGCCCACCCGATGGCGCGCCGCGGCCCCGTCGGCGAGCGCGCGTCGAAACACCGCCGGCAGCGCCTCCCAGAGCGTCGGCCCGCTCCAGTAGGTCGAGAAGATCTCGCTGGCACGCATCGGGTCACCCGCGTTGAGGGCCATCGTCGCGGCGAGCTCGACCCGTTCGACCTCGGCGAGCAGCGGTGCGTCGGCCGGCGCGGCGAGCAGCCGGAAGAGCGGCGGCTCGACGAGCAGCAGCGACGCGACCCGGGCGGGGTGGGCGAGCGCGACGGCGAGGGCCATCGTGGCGCCGTACGAGTGCCCCACGAGGTGGGCGGGGGCGTCCAGCGTGGCGAGGAGTTCGTCGAGGGCCGCGACCTGCCGGGCGACCGCGGTGGCCGCCGTGACCCCCGACGGCATGGGTGACGCCCCGTGCCCGAACAGGTCCGGCGCGTGACAGGTGTATCGCGCGGCAAATCGATGGAAGTGCGGCAGCCACTGCAAGTGCGACCCGGCACCCGCGTGCAGCCAGACGACGGGGGGGCCGTCGCCGCGGCGAACGCAGTGCAACCCGCTCATCGGCAGTCGAGGAACCCGAGCCGGATTTCCTGCTCCGGCACACCGTCGTTGCCGCGATCGGTCGTGGTCGAGAACGCGACCGCGATGCGATTGCCGGTCGTCGCCACGCGGAGGCGCTGCGGGATGTCGTCCGGGTTCGCCCGCTGGATGACCGTCAGGGGACCCGCCACGACGTTGGCCGCCGCGTCGAGGAGCCATGCGTTCCAGCCCGTCGCCGTGCGCGCGAACACGACGGGGCCGTGGCGACCCCAGGCGACGTCGACGCCCTCCCCGCTGATGGGCGGGTTCGCCCGGAAGGTGAACTCGGGCCGGTGGTTCTGGTTCATCGTCAGCGACCAGAGGCGAATCGGCAGGTTCGGGCCGTCGGACGCGACCACGATGCCCTGGCGGCCGTTCACCGCCACGCCGAGGTCCCGGGTCGGGCCGGCGATGGTCTCCTGCGCGACGGCCGAACCCCGGACGTCCCCGTTCGGGGCCACGGTCAGGAACCGGAGCTGGGTGCCGTTCGCACTGGCGATCTGGGCGAGGACGGCGGTGCCGTTGTCGTAGGGGACGGCGATGAGACGGGCTTCCGGGAGGGTCACGTAGTCCTCCTCCAGCCCGATCAGGCCGTCGTCCAACCGGCCGGCGTTCATCAGGTCGAGCACCCGCGTTTGAAGCCGACCGAGGCCGCGGTCGCCATTCTGGCTCGCAATCGTGTAGGCGACCGCCATGGCGCGGTCCGGGAGGCCGAAGGTGGTCGCGCCGGGGATCACTCCCGTGGCGCGCGGCCACTCGAGCCGCGTGACCCCGAGGTCACCCTCCTGGGTCGTCCCGACGACGCCGGCGACCAGACTCTGCGCGGCGAGCAGAGGGATGAACTGATTGCCGAAAACCGCCCAGCGCCCGGCCCCGAACGTGACGCTCGCCCCATTGAAAGTGACCCCGGGGGTGGCCGCCCCGGCCACGACGTCCTGGCCGAGGACCTGGAGCCGCATCGGTGCCGAGGCGCCGGGCAGGTCGTTCTGTACGTAAGCCACTGCGGCGCCGCCCAGACCGTCGGGTGCGACGGAGAACTCGTAGGAAGGCACCCGCTGGGCGGGGAACGGGCTGACGAGCGCAACGGAGACTCCGGCCACGGGGCCGTCACAGCCTCGCTCACAGCCGTCGGCCGCCATGCCGTTGATGTTGTAGTACCGCGGCGCACAGGTGTACTGGCACGTCCCGTTGGTGCAGGCCGGCGCGGCGTTGGGGGCGGGCTCGCAGAGCGACGCGGCCCCCTCGTCTGCACTTCCGTTGCAGTTGTCGTCCAGGCCGTTGCAGACCTCCGGACCGGGTGAGCCGAGCACGGCGTCGCAAATCAGCTCGTCTCCGCGGCAGACGCGTCGCCCGACGGCCGCGCAGACGCCGACGCCGGCCTCGCAGGCGTCGCCGACGCCGGCCACGTCGTCCACGCTTCCGTCGCAGTCGTCGTCGACGCCGTTGCAGGTCTCCGGTGCCGGGGCGCCCGCCAAGGCGTTGCATTGCAGGCCACCGTTCCCGCACTCGAGCGTCCCGTCACGCCGGCACCCACCCGCGCCGACCGCACAGACATCGCCGAGACCCGGGACGTCGTCGTTGCGGTTGTTGCAGTCGTTGTCTCGCCCGTCACAGATCTCGGCCGTGGGGACGACCTCGCCCACGCAGGCGCCCCACGCGCCGGCCTGACAGGTCTGCGTCCCGCTCTGGCAAAGGCCCCGCCCCACGGTGTTTGCGGGCCCCGAGTAACACGCCCGCATTTCGTTGGGCGCGCACTCGCAATTCCCGTTCGCGATGTCGTCCGCCTCGCCGTTGCAGTCGTTGTCGACGCCGTCGCAGATCTCGTTCTGCGGCAGCGTCTGGTCCACACAGGCCGTCCAGCGCGAGGAGTCGCAGCGGCGGCGGCCCTCGTGGCACGGACGGTTCTCCTGCGTCCCCGCCGCGCCTTCGTAACACAGCGCGTTGTCGAGACCCTCGTCGACCTCCCCGTCACAGTCGTCGTCGACCCCGTTGCAGTCTTCGACGCCGGGGCGCCCGGGCCGCGCGTTGCAGGTCGCGCCGCCGTCACCGTCGCAGACGTACTCTCCGATCTGCAGGCAAACGCCGACGCCCGTCGTGCACGGCGTCCCCAGGCCGAAGTCCTCGTCCGTCTCGCCGTCGCAGTCGTCGTCGCGCCCGTTGCATCGCTCTTCGACGGGTTCGAGCGTCAAGGCATCGCAAAGCAAGCCCGCTTCTCCCCGGCAGACGATGTGACCGTCGCCCTCGCATGTCCCGAGGCCGACATGACAGTCCTCGCCGACGCCGGCGACCTCGTTGTCGGCCAGGCCGTCGCAGTCGTCGTCGCGGCCGTTGCACTCCTCGGCGGATGGCGCGATGACCCCCTCACAGGGGCCCCAGCCGTCGCCCTCGGCACCGCAGGCCTGCCGGCCCGCGACGCACTCGCCCGTGCCGGCGGTGCCCTCCGGGCCCGTGTAACAGGGGCGCACGGCACCGGGTTCACATGCCCCGCAGTCCTCGCTCCCCGGGACGTCGTCGACGGCGCCGCTGCAGTCGTTGTCCGTCCCGTCGCAGATTTCGCGGCCGGGGACGACCTCGCCGACGCAGGGGCCGAGCACGCCGTTGCGACAGGTGCTTGCCCCCACGCGGCACGGCGCGATCGCCTCCGTCCCCGCCGGACCGGAGTAACAGGACTGTTCCAACGCCGCGCCACCGGGGCCGTCGTCCACCGTGCCATTGCAGTCGTCATCGGTGGCATTGCAGGTCTCGCCCGCGGGCCCGATCTGGCCCATGCACGCGCCGAAACGCCCCCCTTCGCAGCGCTGCAGCCCGTCGCGGCATCGACCGACGTTGCGCTGCATCGCGTCGCCGTCGAAGCAGGACCGGGCCAGGGGGGCGCCGTCTTCGTCCTCGTCGATCTTGCCATCGCAGTCGTCATCGAGGCCGTTGCAGGTCTCGCTCGGGACGGGGGCGCCGGGGGGTGGGGGACAGGTGGCTTCTGCATCCGGCGGCGTGGCGCGGGCGTCCGAGGCGCCGCCATCGCCCGGACCCGCGTCGGTGGCGGGCGCGGCGTCCCGGCGGCCGGTCGCGTCCCCGCCGGCGTCGGCCGGTGGCCGCGAGGCGTCCGGGTCGGTGCCCGGCGTCGTCGGTCGGCAGGCACCGGCCACACAGCGCTCACCGGCCGCGCAGGCGTCGTCGCCCTGGCAGCCGGTTTCGAGCGACGGCGCACACCCGACCGCGAGGCCGGCGGCGAACAGCAGGGCAGAGCAGGAGACGAGGGCGCGGTTCATGGGGGCAACGTGCCACAACGGGCCCGTTCATCCCAAGCCGTGTCTCACTCGGGATCCCACTCACCCTGCTCCCAGCGCATCCAGCCCTCGTGTTCGTGGTTCTCGTCGTCGAGGCGGTCGGTATCCGTCCCGCGGTTGAGATCCTCGCCCTCGGTCAGGTTGCAGTTCGTCAGGCTGCCGCCGAGCGCGGCCTCGGCGGCGGCGTCCTCGGCCCGGGCCTTCTTGAGGGCCTCGCCCGTCAGGACCTTCTGGACCCCGTCGGGGCCGGGGCGCAGGGCGTTGCGGGCCTCGCCGAGCGCCACCCAGGCCAGCAGGGTGATGGGGTGGTAGCAGTAGACCATCCGATCCGCCGGCAGGTCGGTGTGTTCGGTCACGCCCTCGTCCCACCAGAGGAATTTCTTGATCTTCTGCAAGAAACGGCGGGCCTGGCGCCGCGCCGACCACTCGAAGTCGACGCCGCCACCGAAGAGCTGGTCGTACTCCGTCTTGTCGCTCCACTCGAGGGGGTGGCGGGCGGCCACCCAGCGCATCGACGTCGGCAGCTTGGCGTCGTTGTAGAACTCGCGCACGTCGCTCGGGGCGATGGGGTAGCTGCCTTCGACGAGGCCCTTGAGGTCCTCGGGCTTGCGGACGATGCGTTTCCAGATGCTGCGGGCGTTGCAGAGGATGTCCTGGTCGGCGTCGTCTTCGATGTTCTCGAACGCGCCGCCGCCCTTCGTCGTCAGCGGTTGCGGCGCGAACATTGCGAAGTCGAGGACGTCCTCGAGCTCACCTCCGCCGAGCATGTCCGAATTGAACTGATCCGTGTGACCGAGCAGCTCGCCGGCCTTGACCTCGACGTCGAGCAGCGCGGTGCGCTCGTTGATGAAACCCTTGAGCCCGGGGGCGCTCTCCTCCGGATCCTCCGGCAGAGACTCGTCCCCGATGCCGCGGCCGACGAGTCGGCGGATCCAGGGGACCTCCGAGTCGTTGGCGATCTTCTCCCGGCGCAGGTGCATCAGCAGCGAGAAGACCGTCTTCTTGGCCTCGCCGATGTTGAACTCGTGCTTGCACAGCACGAAATTGGGGCTGCCGAGGCGCTCGTCCGGCGCCGTGTTGCGGGCGACGACGATTTTGCCGTCGGCGGGGCAGAGCACCGGTGTCGCTTTCGGCACGTTGAGATGCACACCGCTGTGCCAGGCCTGATTGACGCCGATGGGGAAGAACCCGCCCTCGCCGTCCTCGGTCACCCGGAAATAAGGCTCGGCGTCCTCGAGCGCCTGCTCTTTGGGCGTCTGTGCGAGGTTGCGCGTCCCCGGCAGGGTCACCGGGTAATAGAGCTGCGAGCCGCGCACGCCGATGAGCACGCGCTCCCAGTCGAACCCCGGGCCCGGATCCCACTTGCTCGCGACGATGTGCCAGTGGGCCACGATGCCGCGGAACTTGATGTAGTCGACCAGCTTGTTGCGCGCGACCTTGCCGGTCTCGTCGATGGGCGCGGCGAGCTCGAAGTTCGGAAAGATGCCCTTCAGCCCGCGCAGCACGGCGATCAGCGACTCGTACTGTTCGTCGGTGTACCCGAGCGATCGCGTCGTGCCGCCGTTGATTGTCCCGATGTGATACCCGCGGCGCAGCTCGCCGTCGCCCCGCGCCGCGCGCTCCGGCTTGACCGGCTGGCAGAGGTCGAGCCCGATGCTGCCCTCGTTGGCGCCGCCGCCGGCGTGATAGGCGACGTGCATCAGATCGAGCGGCTGATACACGAGGCCGTCGAAGTTGACCATCAGGTGCGTCGAAAGCTCCCGGTCGCGCAGCACGTTGAAACACCCGATGCTCGTCGGCATGCCGTCGTGGTGCAGGACGATCTTGTTGACCCCCTGCTTGCGGGGATCCGGCGCGTCGAGCAGCGCCGCGAACTCGCTGCGGGCCCCGTAGTGGTTCCGGGTGCGGGGCGGGTAGTAGAAGCTCGGGACGTTGGGGTTGGCGATGGGCGGAAACTGTCCCGGACCCGCCGGCAGGACGCCCGGCATCTCGGCCTCGAGGTACGAGATCACCCGGACGCCGATGTCCTGCACTTTGAGGCGGTTGTAGACGAGGTGTGTCGACATGGGGCTACTCCACCTCGATGCCGAAGACGAGCTCCGTGTCGCCGACGCGGATGACATCGCCCTCGGACAGCCGCACCTGCGCGATGCGTTCGCCGTTCACGAAGGTGCCCAGCTCGGTGTTGAAGTCGCTCAGGATGAACTCCGTGCCGCGGTCGCGCAGGCCGCAGTGCTCGGCCGCGACGCGCCGCTCGGGGACGCAGACGTCGACGTGCTGCGCCGAGCCGAACGTGACGAGATCCTTGTCGAATCGCAGCGCCTGCCCCGCCCAGGCGCCGGCCCGGCCCGTGAGGCGGAAGCGGGCGGGGGGCGGTTTGGGGGTGGAGCAGAACAGGCAGGCCTGCCAGTCGGGCATCATCAGGTTGCCGCAGACCGGGCACGGACGCCGACGTGCCAGGGCCTCGTCGCGCTCGGCGGCGGCGGCGGCGGCGGCGTTGCGCGCCGCGCGGAGGCGCCGCAGGACGATCACGAGCGCGATGATGGCGACGATCACCAGGAACACCACGACGATGAGCGCGCGAATCCAGAACGGCGCCCGCTCCCACTTGTCGCTGATCCAGTCGCCCGCGCGGGAGAACCACCCCATACGGTGCTCGACGTTGGCTTCGAAGTCGCGGGACTCCTCGTTCTCGCCGAGGGTCGTGACGGCCGTCACGCTGAACGACACCGGATCACCCGGTCGAAGCGCGTCGGCTTCGGCCGTGACGACATAGCGTCCGAGGAGCTCGGCGACCGTCTCCTGCGCGGCCGAGAAGATGTTGTCGACGTCGGCCGCCTGTCGGAACGTGCCGCCCGTCTTGCGCGCCAGGACCCGCAGCGTCCAGAGGCTCTCGCCGTCGTCATCGACCGCCCAGCCGATGGTCATGATCCGCACACCGCGGCGCCGCGCCATGCGGACGAGCTCGAAGAGCTGATCGGGGGGGCTTTTGCCCTCGCCGACGCGCTCCATCTCGCCATTGCCCATCACGAGGAGGACGCGGTCCTCGGGGACGGGGCTCTGCTTCGGGCCGCGCGCCGGGGGCTGCGGGCCGTCGTCCGGCTCGGGTTCGAGCGTTTTCAGGACCGGAAACGACTGCAGCGCCATCTTGACGCCCCGATAGAAGAGCGGCGGCGTGCCGCCCGTCTCCGTGTCCTGGAACGATGCGGCGAGGGTATCCGGGCGATCCGTCACCGGAAACTGCCCGCCTTCGTCTTCGGGGATGCGCGCGAGCCCGTCGTGTGTCGCGATGCCGAAGGCCTCCGAACCGCCGGGGAGCTTCGCGAGGACCTCCTGCATCGCGCGCAGTTCGACCGACCAGGACGACTCGAAACGAGCGTCGGCGACGACGCCGATGAGCATCGGCGCGCCGAACTCGGCGGCGGACTCGAAGTCGGCGTCGTCGTCGATCATCTCGCCGTTGACGTAGACCGAGAAGCCCTTGATGACTTCGACGGGCAGGGGGCGGGTCTCGTCGAGGAGCGTCAACCAGAGCCGGAACTCGGGCAGCGTCGCGGGGTCGTATCGGTCGATCTTGACACGGGCGGCGGCCGGCACGGCCGACAGCAGGAGGCAGACCGAGACCAGCAGCAGCCGCACCAGCGACGTCGCGCAGCGGGCCCGGCGGACCCCGTCCGGAACGAGGCGAGCCACGGTCAGGCTCCGAAACGCACGGGGGCGGTCAGGATCTGCACGATGGTCGCCGGGCCCATGGGCCCGCGCGCATCGCAGGGGACGCAGAGCAACGGCGTCCACTCTTCGCGCGTCTCGGAGAACGGGACGCGCACGCGGGCCGCGCCCGCCGTGGCCGGGACGTCGGCCGTGCCGTACTCCGCGTACGCCAGCCGGAAGTGCGACGCGCCCTCGCAGCGCAGCAGGAGCTCGCCGCCGGCCCGCAGGCGGTCGGCGCTGACGCGGGCGCGGCGGCCCTGCCCGAGCCAGGTCACGAGCGCCGACGTCGCGATGACCAGCGTAGCGCGGCGGCGGGTCAGGTCGGCCACGGGCTCACCCAGGCCAGCGAGAGCTGCGTCAGGACCGCGAGGCCGGCCAGGGCGAGCAGGGCGCGGCGCGGAGCTCGCGACGAGACCGCGTCCGGCGTCCAGCGTTGCCGGACGGGCTCCGTGACGGCGTCGAGCGCCAGCACGCCGAGCACGACGGCGGCGCGGACCTTGCCCGCGGCCGTGAACCAGTGCTCGGGGTGACGGTGGAACAGCGCGATGGCGGCGAACAGGGCGACGGCGGCGGCGGGGAACCGCGCCGAGCGGGCGAGGCGCTCCAGGGCGCCGCCGGCACCCTGAAGGCGCGCGCCCAGCGCGGCGACCCACACGGCGAGGGCGCCCGCGTGTACGGAGGGGAAGATCGTCAGGCCATCCACGGGGCGCAACGCTATCACGGGGCGGGCGGCTGTGCTAAAGGATCGGGCGTGGCAACGAGCACCCCCTCCGAATCCGCCACGCAGGCGCTCCTCTCGCTCCCGTTGTTCCGTGGCCTCGAGCCCGAGACGCGCACGCAGCTCCTCGCGCGGGCCGAGTTTCACGTCCACGAGAGCGGCGAAATCATCACCGAGATGGGCGCCGTCGGCGAGGCCCTCTACGTCCTCGTCGCGGGCGAGATCGCCGTCACCCGCAAGGGCCGGCTCGTCACGTTGACGGCTGCCCCCAACGTCGTGGGCCTCGTCTCGATCATCGACGGTGGCGCCCGCTCCGCGTCGCTCGCGGCCTTTGCGGCGACCGAGAGTTTCGCCCTCTCGCGGGCGGACTTCG
The DNA here is from genome assembly GCA_023150895.1 of Myxococcota bacterium. GTDB lineage: Bacteria > Myxococcota_A > Bradymonadia > UBA7976 > UBA1532 > CAINDO01. Next base: position 22,600 of record JAKLJY010000034.1, read on the forward strand.
ACGCGCTGCTCGCCGCGAGCCCCCGGCTCAACGAGAACCTCCGGCTGCACCTCGCCGCCGAGGTCCGGACGCTCTACGAGCGGCAGGACACCCTCATGCGGCACTTCGACGACTTCTTCGAGTCGCCGAACGCCCGCCTCGTTCCGGGTCCGTATTTCGGCGAGCTCTTCGACCAGTACGTTTTCGTGATGGAGGGGCAGGTCGAAGCGCTGACGGGGCTCATGCCGCCGGGATGCACGACGCTGCCGTTGCTCGGCGGCCGCTATCTCCTCACGTTCAACTTCTTCCCGGGGCTCACGACGCGCAATCCGTCCGGTCGGGGCAAGAAGTTCGCCTACGCCGAAACGACGCCGTTCATCCCGTGCGCGGTGACGCCGCCGGACCGCAGCCTGCCGGGCGCATTCGGGCTCTTCTGCCCCGAACTCTACCCGGACAACTACCTCGCCATCGCGCTCGGTCGCGAGCTCTACGGTTTCCCCAAACGGTTCGCGACGACGACCCGCACGGCGAGCTCGGTGGACCTGGTCATGGGGGGGCGGATGATCCTGCGGGCGACGTGGCGCGAACAGCGGGCCATCGAGGCCGAGGCTTTCGCCGTCGGCTGCACGCAGGCGCTCCTCGGAGACCACCCCGTAGGCCAGCTCTTCGCACCGGTCCAGTCGGCGATCGTCTCGCTCGTCGACCGCACCGTCCCCCGGTCCTATTGGCCGGCCATGCCCGTGTTCGTTCACAAACAGATCCCCGACGTCGTCTCCGAGAACGAGGTCGTCTACGAGATCGACGAGCTCGACGAGATCCCGTTCCGGGTGAAGGCGCTGTGTGACTTCAAGGTGCTCAACGGCGCCGGCGTCCGGTTCCTCTCGGATGACTGGTTCCTCGGCGGGCGATGCCTCGGGGCGTGGCGCTTCCGGATGAGCTTCGAGTTCGGCAAGGGCCGCGAGTGGATCAACTACCGGCAGCCCCCGCCGCCGCCGCCGTCGCTCCTGGGGCGGCTGCTGCCGGGGTGGAAGCGGTCATGAGTCTCGCGCCGCATCCGCGGGTGGCGGTCGTCGGCGGGGGCATGGCCGGCATGGCGTGCGCCCTGACGCTCGCCGGGGCGGGTGCCCGGGTGACGGTCTTCGAGGCGGCACCGGCCCTCGGCGGCCGGTTCGGGACGCGGGGGACGTTTGCCGTCGAGGCGCACGGCAAGACCTACACGTTCCCCGTCGAACACGGTCTGCACGGCATCTGGCGGCAGTACCACAACCTGCGGCGTCTGCTGGCGACCCACGGGCTCGCCGCCCGTCTCGAGGACGCCGGCGAGCAGAGCCTCGTTTTCACGGACGACGGGGGCAGGCCGCAGGCGGCCGGCATCGGGTTGCCCGTGCGACACAGCCGCCTGCCACATCTGGTCTCGCAGCTGGCCATTTTCGGGCATGCGGGCCTGCGGCGCGCCGTCCTCTCGGAGGGGCCGACGGCCCTGGCCGGCGCGCTCTGGGATCTCTGTCACGCCCTGGCCTTTCGCTCGGTCGACGATGCCCACGCCGGCGTCGGGCGGCGTGCCGTCCACACGAAGGGCCTTTCCGCCTACGACGACGTGCCGGTGGCCGACTTCCTTGCGGAGTGGCCGCCGGTCTTGCAGCGCATGTTCAATGCCCTGACGCACTCGGCGTTCTTCCGGGAGCCGCGCGAGGTCAGTCTGGCGGCGTTTCTGACCGGCCTCGAGATCTACGTCGTGCGGGACCGCCGCAACTGCGGGTTCGACGTCGCTCTCGATGATCCCGAAACGGCGGTTTTCGGACCGCTCTCGGCCGCGCTGCGGGGCGCCGGGGGCGAAGTCCGGTGCGGCACGCCGGTGATCGGTCTCCGACTCGAAGGCGGGCGTGCGAAAGGCGTCGAGCTCCCGGAGGGCGGCTTCGAGCCGGCGGACGCGATCGCCGTGGCCGTCGACACGGCCGCGTTCGACCGCCTCGGGCTCGGTGAAGCTCTGGGGGTGACGCTGGGCACCGCCTCGATGGGGGCCCCCTCCGTCGTCGTCCGGCTGGTGTTCGATCGCGCGCTCGGGCTGCGACCGGATCGCCCGGCGAGCGGGGTCTTCGCAGACGGCGAGGTGGACAACTTCTTCTGGCTCGACCGCCTGCAGCGCCCGTTCCGGGCCTTTGCCGACGAAACCGGCGGCTCGGCGCTCGAGTGTCATCTGTACGGCGACCGCGCCGCGCGCGCCCGCGACGCCACCGACGAGGAGATCCTCGCCCGCGTCTCCCGGACGGTCGAGGCGACGTGGCCGAACCTCCTCGGGCGGCGGCTCGGCGCGCACGTCCAGCGCAACGCCGCGGATCACACGACGTTTCCGCCGGGGACGTTCTCGCGCCTGCCTGGGGTGGCGACCGCCGTGCCGAACGTCGCGCTCTGCGGCGACTGGATTGCGGTGCCCGACTGCGCGCTCTACCTCGAGCGCGCGACGGTGACGGGCCTGACGGCCGCCCGTACGCTGGCGCCCGTGATCGGGCTCGACGACCGGTGGATGCCCGCCCCCCTCGCGGTGGATCCGCCCCAGCCCTCCGTTCGGGCCGCGCAGCTCGCCCTGCGACTGATGCGCCGCAACGGCCTGCTCTCCGGCCTCGCCCGCGCCTGAGGGCGGCCGCCGCCGGCGCTTCCCGTGTCAGAAGGCTCCGCGGGCCTGTCGATCCTTTGCGATTCGCCGAGGCCGACCGCGTCATGACGTCGAGGTCAGGACTTTCCCGGGGCTCACCGGTGAATCCTTGACCGCCCCGACGGTCTCAGAAAGTCTCGCGGTCGTTGGACGTCGAATTCAAAGGAACCGAGCGGTTCGAAATCGTCTCGCGTCTCGGCTCGGGGGGCATGGGGGTGGTCTACCGCGCCTATGACCACCGCCGGGGCGCGCCGGTCGCCCTCAAGACCCTGCACCGCCTCGACCCGGCGAGCATCCTGCGCCTCAAGCAGGAGTTCCGCACCATCGCGCACGTCGCGCATCGCAACCTCGTCACGCTCCACGAGCTCGTCTCCGAGGGGAACCTCTGGTTCTTCACGATGGACCTCCTCGACGGGGTCTCGTTCCTGGACTGGGTGCGGCAGGGGCTCGCGCCGGCGGAGGCACCGCTGCAAGGCGAGACGCTCGACGTGGCCCACACGCCGACCCTCGACGCGCCGACGATTCGTCACACGCCCGACCTCTCGGTCTTCGAGGGCATGGCCCCGGGGACGCCCGCAACCGACACCCTGCCCCCGCCGGTCGACGTCGCGCGCCTGCGGGCGGCGCTGAGTCAGCTCGTCAACGGCATCGCGGCGCTGCACGCGGCCGGCATGCTGCACCGCGACATCAAGCCGTCGAACGTCATGGTCCTGCGGGACGGGCGAGTCGTGTTGCTCGATTTCGGCCTCGTGACGCAGGTCGAGGAGCGCCGCCCCTGGCAGAGTCAGTCCGACATGGGGGTGTCCGGGACGCTGGAGTACATGGCGCCGGAGCAGTCGACGGACGCACCGCCCAACCCCGCCAGCGACTGGTACGCCGTGGGCGTCATGCTCTTCCAGGCGCTGACGGGTCGGCTCCCGTTCGAGGGCTCGCCGTTCAAGATCCTGATGGACAAGCGCCGCCTCGTCGCACCGTCCCCGGCGGACCTCGTGCCCGATCTGCCGCGCGATCTCGTCGATCTCTGCACGGCGCTGTTGCGGCGGGATCCCGCCGCGCGGCCCGGGGCGGCGGAGATCCTCGGGGCGCTGACCGCCCACGACGACGGACTCGAGACGCTGACCGCCATGCCGGCCCTCCGGACGCTCGTCGGGCGCGAGACCCACCTCGCGGCCCTCGGAGACGCCTGGCGCGAGGCCCAGGCCGGGCGTGGGGCGGCGGTCTACGTGCATGGCAGCTCGGGGATGGGCAAGAGCGCCCTGATCCGCCACTTCCTCGACGGGCTGCCCCGGGAGGCGCTCGTCCTCGCCGGGCGCTGCTATGAGCGCGAGAGCGTGCCGTACAAGGCCCTCGACCCGGTCATCGACGAGCTGACGACGTGGCTGACCACGTTGCCCCTCGAGGCCTGCCTGCCCCTGATGCCGCCCGACGTGCTCGCGCTCGCCCGGCTGTTCCCCGTGCTGCGCCAGGTCGGCGCCGTCGAGGCGCAGCCCCCGCTCCCCGAGATCCCCGATGCGCGCGAACTGCGCCGGCGCGCCATCGAGGCCCTGCGCGAGCTGCTGCGACGCATTTCGGCTCGCCATCGGGTCGTGCTCTACGTGGACGACCTGCAATGGGGCGATCGCGACTCGGCGCGACTCCTGGCCGACGTCCTCGCCGAACCGGCCGCGCCACCGATGATGCTGCTCGGCAGCTACCGGACGGAGGAAGCGGACTCGAGCGAGTTCCTGGCGACGTTCCGCGAGCGACATCGAGAACGCGAGGGGGTCGTCGCTTCCCGAACGCTGGAGGTCGGCCCGCTCGCCGAGGCCGACGCCCGGACGCTGGCCCACCTGCTGCTCGGTCGGGGCGACGGTACCCGGGCGGGCGCGGCCGCCGTCGCCATCGAGGCGGGGGGCAACCCGTTCTTCATCGAGGCCCTCGTCGGGTATCTCCAGCTCGGCCGCGGCGCGACCGGCGCGTTCGAGCGCCTCACGCTGGCGGAGATGGTCCAGGCCCGGGTGAGCGCATTGACGGCCGACGCCCGGCGTCTTCTGACCGTGGTGTGCGTGGCGGCCCGGCCGCTCGGGCGCATGGTGGCTCAGGGCGCGGCGCGCATCGGCTCCGGGCTCGTCAATGCGCTGGCCCTCTTGCGGGCGCAACACCTGCTTCGGGTCCGGCTCGCCGGCGACGACGAGCTCCTGGAGAGTTACCACGACCGCATCCGCGAGACCGTCGTCGCCGCCCTGCCGCCAGAGCAGCGGCGCCGCGAGCACCAGGCCGTCGCGATCGCCCTCGAGGCCACCGGGGACGCCGACGTCGAAGCGCTCGCGGAGCACTTCCTGCTCGCCGACGACCTGCGAAAAGCGGCCACGTACACGGTTCGGGCGGCGGAGCGGGCGGCGGCGGCCCTGGCGTTCGATCACGCGGCGACCCTGTACCAGCAGGCCCTGGAGATCGCGCGCCGGCGAGGCATCGGGGACGCCGCGGCCCGGGCCGAGGAACACCGCCTGCTCGTGGCGCTGGCCGCCGCGTTGGTGGACGCCGGCCGCTGCGCCGAGGCGGCGCGGACCTACCTCGAGGCGGCCGCAGGCGCGGCGCAGGCCGAAGCGCTCGACCTGCAGCGGCGCGCCGGCGAGCAACTCCTCATCAGCGGACACGTCGACGAGGGCAAGAAAATCCTCGAGGGCGTCCTGCTGGCCATCGACATGAAACTGCCGGCGAGCCCGAAACGGGCCCTGGCGTCGCTCCTGGCCTGGCGCGCCCGGTTGCGGCTGCGCGGGCTCGGGTTCCGACCCGTCGCGGAGGCGGCGGCCCCCCCGGCGGCGCTCGTCCGCATCGATCTGACCTGGGCGGTCGCGCTGGGCCTCGGGCTCGTCGACCACATCCGGGCGGCCGACTACCAGGCGCGATCGCTCTACTACTCGCTCGAGTCCGGCGAGCCCTATCGCATCGCGCGGTCTCTGGCGATGGAGGTCGCCTACGCCGCCTCCGTCGGCCGGGGCGGCCGGGCCCGCGTCGAGCGCCTGCGGGCCGTGGCCGAGCGGCTCGTGCCCACCGTCGCGCATCCGCATACGACGGGCATCTACCAGTACTCGCTCGGCGTTTCGGGGTTCTCGTGGGGCGAGTGGCCGGTGGCGCGAAGGCACCTGCTCGAGGCCGAACGCGTCTATCGCGAGCAGACGACCGGCCTGAACTGGGAGGTCGCCTCGAACCATCTCTTTCTGCTCTCGGCGCTGGGCATGTCCGGCGAGCTCGGCGAGATCGCCCGGCGGGTTCCGCCGCTGCTCGACGACGCGCTGGCCCGGGGCAACGTGTACGCGGCGACGAATCTGCGCACGGGCTACCCGGCGCTGACGTGGCTGGCGCGCGACGAGCCGGAGATCGGGCGCGAGATGATCCGGCGGGCGATGGCCGAGTGGTCGAAGGAGGGCTTCCACCTGCAGCACTACTTCGACCTCGTCGCGGAGACGAACCTCGACCTTTACTGCGGCGCCGCGGCGGCGGCCTGGCAGCGTGTGCTCGCGTTCTGGCCCGGTCTCGAGGCGAGCCTCTGGCATCGGGTCGAGGTCGTGCGCATCGACACCTACGTCTACCGGGCGCGTTGCGCCGTGGCGGCCCTGGCGGCCGGCGTCGACGTGGAGCGCGCGCGCGCGACGGCCGCTCGGGATGCCCGAACGCTCCGTGGCGAGGCCGCGCCCTGGGCCATGCCGAACGCCTGCCAGACCGATGCGGCGCTCGCCGCACTGGCGGGCCGCCGAGACGACGCCCGCGCGCACCTCGAGCGGGCCGAGACCGGCTTCGAGGGCGTCGGCATGCCGGTCCATGCGGCCGCGATGAGGCGCCGGCGGGGCGAGCTGCTCGGCGGGACCGTCGGCGCGGCGCTCGTGGACGCCGCGGACGCCGCCATTCGCGAAAAGGGCGCCGTGCGCCCGGAGGCGATCGTCGACATGCTCGCACCGGGTTTCGGCGCAAAGGGACCGTGACGGCTCAGGGGCCGGGGTCTTCGCCCCCGTCGTCCGCCTGGCCGGCGAAGGTCAGCGACGCGCTGTTGATGCAGTAGCGCAAGCCCGTCGGACGCGGGCCGTCGGGGAAGACGTGACCCAGATGCCCGCCGCACGCGGCACACATGACCTCGACCCGGCGCATGCCGTGGCTGTGATCGGCGGCCTCGGCGATGTGGGTTTCGGCCGTCGGGGCCGGCGCAGAGAACGACGGCCAGCCACAGCCGCTGTCGAACTTCTCGTCCGAGGTGAAGAGTTCGAGGCCGCAGCCTGCACAGGCGTAACGGCCCGGCGCGTGGTGGTCCCACAGGTCGCCCGTGAACGCACGTTCGGTGCCCTTCTCGCGCAGGACATGATACCGAAGGGGGTCGAGCCGTCGACGCCACTCGGCCTCGCTGAGGGTGACGGGCTCGGGTCGGGGGGGACGGCGGTCGGTCACGGGGGCCCTCCGGGCGGCGGCGCGAAGAGGACGACCTCGACGCGCGGCGCGGGATCGGGCTCGCCGTCGAGATCCTCGTCGAGGTTCAGAATGACGATGCCCGGCACGGCCTGCGGGTTGCCGTCGGGCTCGGGCGCGTCCGGCGGGAGCGCCGGCAGGACCTGATTGCTCGGCAGCGCGCCGTCCTCGGTGCACAGCGTCGCGAAGACGGCCAACCGGGCCCCGCGCGGGAACCCCTGCGCGCCGTAGACGTCGCCCCAGGTCAGGAGCGTTTCGAGCCCGGCCGCGGGGCGAGGGGGCCGGGGCGCGCCGTCGGGCCGGACGTCGTCGGCGAAGACGACCGGTGCGCCGAGAGCGGTCAGCGCGTCGGCGTTGGTCAGGTCACGGAGGCCCGCATCGGCGCTGCGGCTCGCCCGCGTGAGGTCGAGGCCGAGCGTCGAGACGAAGGCGCGGTCGAACCCGAGCCCGGGGTCCGGCGGGGCGTCCCAGGGGAGCCGCGCGAGCAGCGCGTCCGCACGACCCGTGAGGTCGCGCACGCGGCCGGCGAGCCCGGCGAGGCCCGTCCCGGCGCCGTAGTCGGCATCGATGAGCAGCACGACGGCGTTGCGGTCGCGCTCGAAGAGCCCGGCGAGGCCGAGGCCCATGCCGTCCGGATCCGCGCCGACGAAGAGACCGTCGAGCTGGTTGAGGCCGGCACCGAAGTTCGTCGCTCGTCGCTGCGCGGCGACCGGGAAGAGATCGTCGAAGCGTCCGTCGGGGACGAGCGCGGGGGGGGGCGGCACTGGCGGCGCGCCCGTCAGTCCCGCGGTGATCGCGGCGTGGATCCAGCGGTTGCCGCGCACTTCCCCGTCGAAGACGGCGGCCGCGTCGCCGCGCCCGAAGACGTCGACGCTCTGGTTGCTGTGGGTCCCGCGACCCCAGGTGACCTCCGGCAGGACGCCCGGTCCCCGATCACCGGTGACCGCCAGCTCGCCCGTCTCGTGGTCGGCCGTTACGAGGATCGTGACCTCCGGTCGTTCGGCGGCCCACTCGGCGACGATGCCCACGGCCTCGTCGAATGCGAGCACCTCGGGCACGACCCGCTGGAGCTGGTTGGCATGGGCCGCGAGATCGATCTTCGCGCCCTCGACCATCAGGAAGAAGCCCCCCGGCGCCGCCTCGAGGAATCGGAGCGCCGCGGTCGTCATCTCGGCGAGGGTGGGCTCCGCCGTGTCCGGCGGTCGATCGGCGACGTACTGCATCAGATCGGGCGCGAAGAGCCCGACGAGCCGTCCGTGCGCGTCCGGGGCCGCGCCGACGAGCGCGTCGCGGTCCTCGACCCGCAGGTACCCGAGGGCCTCGAGGTGATCGAGGAGGCCCGCGTCCGCGCGCCCCGAGCCAGCGCCCGCGGGCAAGAACCACATACGCCCGCCCCCGAGCATCACCTCGGGTTGCGTCTGCACCATGCTCGCGGCGAGACCGGCATAGTCGTACCGGCTGCGGGCATGCGCGCCGAAGCCGGCGGGCGTGGCGTGGGGCAGGCTCGCCGTGGTGACGAGGCCGGCGCGGGCGCCCGCGCGGTGGGCGAGCGCGACGGCCGATTCGAGCGGGACGCCGTGGCGATCGAGCCCGACGAAGTGGTTGGTGGTCACGACCCCGCTTCCCATCGCGGTCGCCGCGGCGGCGGAGTCGGTCACCCCGTCGAGACTGGCGGTCGTCAGGCGCCCGTGGAAGGGGAAGGCGGTCTCCATCCGCAACGGGCGCCCGGCAAATGCGCGCGCGGCTTCGATGTGCCCCGGCCCCATCCCGTCGCCGATCATCAGGATGACACTGCGGGGGCGAGCGGGCGGCGGGCCGACGAGATCCCGGTCACCGAAGTCCGGCAGGGCGGGGCGCAGGCCGGCGTCCGGGGAGGGCAGGGCGTCCGCCGCGGCGTCGGCGCCGGCGTCCGACGAGGTCATGGGGGCGGCGTCGACCCGGGCATCGCCCCGGGGCCCCATCTCCGGAGCAAGGGCGTCGGCGAGTGGGCGCATCGCGTCGGGTGTGACCGCGTCAACCGGGCGCCCGTGCGCGTCGGAGACGTCTCCCGGGGGGCCGCCATCCATGGGCGGTCGCGGCGTGTGCCCGTCCGTCGCGGGCGGCGGGCGGAGCGCTGCATCTTCGGGGTCGTCGCGCGGCCCGTCGCGCGGTCCGTCGCGTGCGTCGCTCGCGTCACCGGGGATCGGCGCCCGCCGGACGTCGTCTGCGGGGCTGTCCGGGCTGCGGCCGATCGGTTGACAGGCCGTCGAAAGAGCACCGAACGCGAGGACTGCAAACGGCCAGGGGCGGCGGTGATGGGCAACCGGGGTGGACATCGGCTGATCATCCCGCCGACCCGGGCGGAACGCAACGGGGTCGCGGCGGCGGGCCAGAGCCCCGGTGCGCCGGGGCCTCGGCGCGATGGTTGAAAATAACGGCGTAGAAATATTACAAATGGCAAATATGACGGGCTCCCTCGATGCCGTGTTCGCGGCACTGTCCGATCCCGCCCGGCGGCTCATTCTCGAGACCCTGGGTCGACGAGGGGCTCGCCCGGCGGGCGACTTCGGCGTCGTCCTGCCGCACCTGAGTCAGCCTGCGGTGTCCCGGCATCTGAAGGTCCTGCGTGAGGCGGGCCTCGTCACCGTCCGCGCCGAGGGGGCCGTCCGGATCTACGCACTGTCGCCGACCGCACTCGGCGCGGCCGCGGCCTGGCTCGTCGCGTTGTCCGCGGCGCCACCGGGGAAATCAGCGCACGGAGAGCCCCGCCTCGAACGGTGACGGCCGGCCCGCGAGTCGTTCGGCCCGCCGGCACAGCAGCTCGTCGAGGGCGTCGGGCGCGAGGCCGTCGCTGCGTCCGGACTGCTGATTCAGCAAGACATCGCGGTAATGGGGCGGCTCGACGACATACCGACGGACGATGGTCTCTTCGTCGCCCCGCGGCGGGTGCCTGCCCAGCGCCGCGGCCACGGCGCGCGCCAAGAGGGCGGTCTCGGCGAGCGGACGGTCGTTCTGCAGCAGCAAGCCGTCGTCGCACATGAAACGCGAACGCACCGCGCCGCCGAGCCGGCCCGTGGTCTCCATGGACCGCCGCTCGACCGCCCGGACGGGGCTCGGGGCCTCCCCCGGCTCGACCGGCACGACCCGAACGCGGGCCGTGACGCCGGGGGTGTCGGCGGGATGAGTCCGGCGCACGCGATGGCGTCCCGCCTCACCGCGCAGTCTCCCGAAGGCGTGGGGACCGACGACGTGCAGAAGCGCCGGCTCGGCGTCCGATATCGGCTCGCACAGACGATGAATCCGCAGTCCCCGGGCGGCCGCCCAGCGCTCGTACAGCGCCACCAGGAAGTCGACCGCGAGTGCGGATCCGGGCCCGCCCGCCGGTTGGATGGAGACGTAGGCGTCCAGAGCGCCCTCTTCGCCGAAGACGCAGAGCTCGCGCCATGTGCGGCGAAGGCCGGCCTCGGCGGCGAGCAAGCGAGCGGCCAGCGTCGCGAGGGCCTCGCGGGGGAGGCCCGGACCGACGCCGTTCCGCAGTCGCGCGAGCGTCTCGGCGTGGCGGTCGAGCGCCGTCAACACCTCGCGGAGGGACGACCGCTCGGTGGCGAGCCGCGTCGCCCGCGCGGGATCGCCCCAGGTCCCGAGCTTCGCGTGCTCGGCGTCGAGGGCGTCGAGTCTCGCCACGAGCGCCGGTCGGTCGACCTCGGCCTCCAGGCGGCGCAGCGCCGCATCGAACGCATCGAGGCGCGCCGCCGCGCCGTCCCGGGTCAGCGTCCGACCCGGCTCCATGGGAACGGGCGTCGCCTCGCGTGCCACGGCCAGGCTCTCGTCGGTGTCCTCCACCCGGATGACGACCCGCCCGTCGCGGGCCTCGACGCGGAGGACGCTCCCGGGCAGCGGTGCGCGCTCCATGAGCGTCCGGGCCAGGGGCATGACCAGTAGACGCTCGACCTCGCGCTTGAGGGCCCGCGCGCCGTAGCGGGCGTCGAAACCGGCGCGGGCGACGAGGTCGAGCGCGGCGTCGTCGACCTCGACCCCCAGACGGCGCCGGACGAACCCGTCGCGGGCAAAGATCGTGTCGAGCTCCTGGCGGGCGATGCGGCGGACCTCCACCGGTGACAGCGGGTGAAAGACGACGACCCGCTGAAAGCGGTTGAGCAACTCCGGCCGGAAAACGGCGTCGAGCCCCGCCCGCACGCTCGCGTCGTGGACCGCCCGATCCCGGTCGTCGCTCGACCGGCCGAAGCCGACGCTGCGGTCCGGGAGCCCGGAGCCCGCGTTGGACGTGCAGATGACGATCGTGCTGCGGAAGTCCACGCGCTCGCCGTCCGGCCCGGTGAGGTGACCCTCGTCGAGCAGCGGCAGCAAGAGATCGAAGACGTCCGGATGTGCTTTCTCGAGCTCGTCGAGGAGCACCACCTGAAACGGTTGGGCGCGCACCGGTTCCAGCAGGCGGGCCCGCTGCTCGGGGTTTCGCGCCGACCCGACGAGCTGCTCGACGGCGAGGTAGTCCTTGAGCTCCGAGAGATCGACCCGCAGAAGCCGACTCGCGCTGCCGAAGAGAAAGGCCGCGAGGGCCCTGGCGAGCTCCGTCTTGCCGACCCCGGTGGGCCCCACGAAGAGGAAGCTGCCGATCGGCCGGGCCGGATCGGCGAGACCCGCCTTGAAGAGCGCAATGGTCTCGAGGACCGCCTCGATCGCCGGGGTCTGCCCGACGATCCGCTCGGTGAAATAGGCGCGTACATCGTCGAGGGCGCAAGGCTCCGACGCCGAGACGACGAACAGCGGCAATCCGGTGTCCTGCGCGAAGGCCCGTTCCACCGAGCCCTCGTCCAGGGTCAGCTCGGTATCGGCGCGAGCGCCGACGCCGGTGTCATCGCGTGGGACGGCATCCGCGATGCGCGCGAGGAGGTTGAGCTCGGGCCCCGGTGCGGGCGCCCTCGGCAGGAAGCGTGCGCACAGGCCCTGCAGCGTGCGCTTCGCCTCGGAGGTGAGCGCGAGTCGCAGCGCAGTGGCGCGGGCATCGACGATCGCCGCGGCCTGCGCCGGCTCGAGGGGGGGGACGGTCACGCGCTCGAACAGGGCTCTCAGCTCCGGGTTCCCCTCGAGCGCGGCCCACTGCTGCACCGTGACCTCCCCGAGAAGCACGAGCCGGCCGGCCTGCAGGGCCGGGCGCAACTGCGCGAGGACGTCCTCGGTCCCGCCGGTGCTGCGGCCCGCGCCCCGCAGGTGGGCCACGTCCGGCACGTAGAGCGCGACACCCGCCTCCCAGGCGGCCCGGACGACCGCGTCGACCTTGGTCTGCCAATCGCCGACGTAGCGTGTTCCGGTCAGGAACCGGGCGGTCGGCCACTCGACGATCCGCTGAAGCCAGGCCGATTCGCGTCGCTCGGCCGCCAGGTGCGTGGCGAGGGCATGGACGACGCTCGTCCGGCCGACCCCGTGCGGGCCGACGAGCAGCACGGAGCGCTGCCGCTCGAGCAGTCGCCGGACGTGCTCGACCTGTCCGTCCCGGAATACGACCGGCGGCAGCTCACCCGCGAGGGCGGCGTCGGTGAGGTCCCGGCCCTCGTGCTCGAGGGCGTCGTCGAATCGGTCGGGCGCGCCGGACATGGGGTGCGTTACACCATGGTTCGTCCGAACGCGCCAAAACCGGGGCCTGCGGCGCGCTATCCGCGGGCGGTCGCCTGCTTGGCCTGAATGGCCGTCAGCGCGATGGTGAAGACGATGTCCTCGACGAGACACCCGCGGGAGAGGTCGTTGACGGGGCGATTGAGTCCCTGCAGCAGCGGACCCATCGCCACGACGCCGGCGCTGCGCTGCACCGCCTTGTAGGTCACGTTCCCCGTGTTGAGGTCGGGGAAGATGACGACGTTGGCCTTTCCGGCGACGGGAGAGCCGGGGGCCTTCGATCGGGCGACGTCCGGCATCACCGCCGCGTCGTACTGCAACGGCCCGTCGATCAGGAGATCGGGGCGCTGCTTCTTGGCGATCGCCGTCGCCTGGACGACGTGTTCGACGTCTTCTCCGCCGCCCGAGGCACCGGTCGAGTAGGACAACATCGCGACGCGCGGTGCGATCCCGAAGGCCGCCGCGGTATCCGCGCTCTGGATGGCAATGTCGGCGAGCTCCTCGGCCGTGGGGTTCGGCACGACCGCACAGTCGCCGAAGACGAGGACCTGCTCCGGGAGACACATGAAAAAGACGCTCGACACCAGGTTGCACCCCGGGACCGTCTTGATGAGCTGCAGCGCCGGCCGGATGGTGTGCGCCGTGGTGTGGACCGCGCCGGAAACGAGCCCGTCGGCCTCCCCCGTCGCCATCATCATGGTGCCGACCATGATGGGATCCTGGAGCTCGATGACGGCTCGCTCGAGCGTCATGCCACGTGCCCGTCGCCGCGAAACGAGCGGCTCGACGTAGCGCTCGGAGAGGGTCGACGGATCGATGATCTCGATGCCGTCCGGGAGCTTCACGCCCTGCTTTCGGGCCTGGGCATGGACCTCGTCGGGCGGGCCGAGCAGCACGCACCGGGCGATGCCACGGGCCTGCACCTGCGCAGCGGCCGCGATCGTGCGTGGCTCCGTGCCTTCCGGCAGCACGATGCGTTTGTTGGCGGCGCGGGCCTCCTCGATGAGTCGATGCCGGAAGGCGGGCGGGGAGAGGCGCTGGGCGCGTCGCGTCGAGACCAGGCGGCGGACCCACTCCGGGTCGATCCGGTCGGCGACGAAGTTCATGGCCAGCTCGACGCGCTCTTTGTCGTCGATGGGGATCTGGCGATCGACGGCCTCCACCCGGGTCGCCGTCTGGTAGCTCGACTCGTCGACCTCGAGGACCGGCAGACCCGTCGCGAAGGCCGGCGCACAGAGCTGCATGACCCGCTCGTTGGGGGTCACCCCGCCCGTCAGGACCAGGCCCGAGATGCGCATGCCCCCGAGCACGGCCAGGGACACCGCCAGGATGATGTCGTCCCGATCGGCCGGGGTGATGAGCAGCCGGTCGGGTACGAAGACCTTGACCGCGTTGGGCACGGTCATCGCGCAGAGCTGGACGTCGCGGTAGCGCCGCAGGTGCATGTCGCCGGCGTTGCGGACCCGCGCCCCGATGGCGGCGGCGAGGTCCTTGACGCGCAGGGCGGTCAGCTCGGGCCGCATCGGCAGGATGGCGAGCGGCGTCAGACCCTCGGCCGCGACGGCGCCGGCCCAGGCGTCCAGCCAGCTTTCGTCTTCGACCTTGACGAAGTTCACGATGCAGCTCACCGACCGGCCTTCCCCGGGCGGCCCGAAACCGCGGGCGGCGATGGCGAGCGCGTCGGCGAGCTCGGCGGGCTGCTGGTCGACGGGCGCGCCCACCAGGACCAGCTCGGCGTCCAGCGCCTTGAGCATCAGGGCGTTGACGCGCTGCGAATAGACGAGGCCGCCCTCGGGCACCATGCCCTCGACGATGAGGACGTCGGCGCCCTCACCGGCCGCGGCCGACACGGCGACGACCCGCTCCATGAGCGTCTGGTCGTCGCCCGCGGAGAGCAGCGCCTCGACCTCCGGGCGCGGAATCGGCGGGGGGGGCGAGAGGCTCGAACCGAGGCGGACGAGGGCGAGGCTGGGGTCCTCGGCGCGCGTGCCGATGGGGCGAACGAAAGCGACGCGGACGCCCTGGCGATCCAGGGCGCGCAGAAGGCCGAGCGCGGCGGTGGTCAGACCGACGCTGCGACCGGCGGGGGCGAGCAGCAATGTGCGAGGCATGGGGGGTCCGGGGTCAGGCCGCCGCGACCAGGGCGGCGGTGTCGTGGGCGATCATGAGCTCCTCGTCGGTCGGAACGACGAGGGCCTGGGGGGACGTCGACCGCGTGATCCGGCCCGCGCGACCACGGATGGCCAGGGCGTTGGCGGACGGATCGAGGTCGAGCCCGAGGAAACCGAGCAGTGCGACGATGCGGGCGCGCATGGCGACGCCGTTCTCGCCGATGCCCCCCGTGAAGACCAGGGCATCGAGGCGCCCGAGGGCCACGACCAGGCCGGCGAGCTGTTTGGCGGCGACGTAGGCGAATACCTCGACGGCCAGGGCCGCCCGGGCATCGCCTGCGGCGGCGTCGTCCTCCAGCGTGCGCAGGTCGTTGGAGTGCCCGGAGAGGCCGAGGAGGCCGGAGCGTTTGTTCAGCACGTCGAGGACCCGATCGGCGCTCTCGCCCGTCGCCCGCGCGACGTGGCCGATCAGCGCCGGATCCACGCTGCCGGAGCGCGTGCCCATCACCAACCCCTCGAGTGGGGTCAACCCCATGGTGGTGTCCACGCTGCGACCGTCGAGGACCGCCGTCGCCGAGCACCCGTTCCCGAGATGGGCGGTGACGAGCGCGCCGGCGTCCGGGGCGAGACCGAGCAGCTCCTGCGCCTTGCGCGCCACATAGCGGTGGCTCGTCCCGTGGAACCCGTAACGTCGCACGCCATGGGCCTCCCGCCACTCGAGCGGCACCGGATAGGTGTACGCGCGGGGCGGCATCGTCTGGTGGAAGGCCGTGTCGAAGACGGCGACCTGCGCCAGCGTCGGCAAGAGCTCGCCGGCGATGCGAATGCCCTGCAGATTCGGCGGGTTGTGCAAGGGACCGAGCGGCACGCAGGCCTCGATCTGGCGCACGACCTCGGGAGTGATGCGCATCGAGCCGCTGAAGCGCGCCCCCCCGTGCACGACGCGGTGACCGACGCCGCAGAGCGTGCCGGCGAGGCCGCACGGTGCGAGCAGGGCGACCGCGGCCCGGAGCGCGCCGTCGTGATCGGCGCCCGGGAGGGGCCGGGTGTGCTTCTCGTCGGCGAAGGTCCACTCGAGGGTGGCTTCGGCGGACCCGAGGCGCTGCGCCTGACCGGTCAGGTGGCGGGCGCCGGTGACGGCGTCGAGGACGGCGAACTTGGCGGACGAACTGCCGCAGTTGAGAACCAGAACGTTCATTTGAAGCCCGGGGGAAGGGAAGGACCGTTTGTGCATTGCACAATAGACACCTTCGGCAGGAACGTCGAGGCGCTGAAGCGCGCGGATTGTCAGAGGTCAATTCCGTTGTGCAGGCGCGTCGTCGGGGACGCCCGCGCCCGGCGCGCCGCTGCGCTTGACCCCCCCGGGGGCAGCCTCGATAATCGCGCGCCCATGACCCCGACTGCCTCCCCCGGTGCCCGCCATGTGGGCTGATGCTGCGCGACAGGCGTTCATCTCGTTGCGGCGCAGGCCGGGGCAGAGCGCGCTCACCGTGCTCGGCCTGACGATCGGGGTCGCGTCGTTCATTGCCATCGTGGCCTTCGCCGAAGGGGCACGGGGCTCGGTCATGGCCCAGTTCGAGAGCCTCGGCACCGGCGTCGTCTACGTCAGCTCGCGGATCGGCACCACGACGCCGAAGCTCAAGCCCGCCCGGCCGCTGACGGACGACGACGTCGTCGCGTTGCGACGGGCGTTCGGTGAGACGACACTCGTGACCGCCTACCTCCGACGGCTCACGGAAGTTCGCCTCGAAGGCCGACCGGCCGTCACGACGATGCTCCAGGGCAGCCGCCCGGAGTTCTTCACCCTGCGGGACTGGCCGGCCGAGCGCGGCGGTCTCTTCGTCGAGTCGGACGAGACGGCCCGTGCCAATCTGTGCGTCCTGGGTCAGACGCCCGCGCGGGCGCTTTTCGGCGAGGCCGATCCCGTCGGCCGCTCGATGAAGATCGGACGCGGGTTGCACTGCAAAGTCATCGGCGTGCTCGCGCCGAAGGGCGTCACGTCCTCCGGCGTCGATCAGGACGACATTCTGCACGTCCCCGTACGCACGTTCATGACGGAGTACGGCTTCGACTACGGCTACAACGGCATCGGCGTCGGCCTGCCGGACGGCACGAGCGCGTCGGAGGGCAAGCGCGTGACGCAGCGCACCCTGCGGCGTACGCACGGCCTCGACGCCGACGACGGCGACGACTTCGGCATCTCCTCGCCGGACGATCTGCAGCGCGTCGCCTCGAACACCTCGGTGCTCTTGCGCAACCTGCTCGCCGGCGTTGCGCTCATCTCGCTGCTCGTCGGCGGCATCGGCATCATGAACATGCTGCTGGTGGCCGTGACCGCTCGCACGCAGGAGATCGGCATCCGGCTGGCGATCGGAGCGCCGCCGTCGGCCGTGCGACTTCAGTTTCTGGCGGAGGCCTTCGTCCTGTCGCTGGTGGGGACTGCGGTGGGCGTGGCCCTCGGCGCGCTCGCGGCGACGACGGTGGCGGACGGCATGGGCTTCACCCGGGCGCTCGACGCGCAGACGCTGGGGCTCGGCGCGCTCTTCGGGGTCGGCGTCGGCACCGCGTTCGGCATCATCCCCGCCCGCAACGCCTCGCTCCTCGACCCCATCGTCGCCTTGCGACACGAATGAACGGCGGCCCGCGGTGAGTGACGTGACGTGGCGCTGGGCGGCCCGGGACGCCCCCCCCGAGGCCGGCAGCATCTTTCAGACGTCCGGGTGGTTCGCCGTCAAGCGGCCCGGCGGTCGTCACCGCGTCGCCGAGTGCCTGCGGGACGGCCGGCGCGTGGCGTCGATGGGCTTGCGCGAGGTCCGGACGGCGGGCGTCGTGAAGCGCATCGAGCTTCTGGCGGAGCCCCGGGGCGAGACCGGCGAAACGCTCGATCAGGCCGAGGCGCTGAGCGCGTTCCTCGCGTTCGCCCGTCGGGAGGGCATCGACCTGGTCGAGTCGTTCTCGAACATGGCGCGTTGGACGCATCCGGGCCTGGCGGCGGTGCTCTCCGACGCCGAAACGGAGCCCTTCGGCACGTACCGCGTGGACCTGTCCCCGGGCGTCGATGCACTGCGCGCGGGCATGCACTCCGAACATCGCCGCCTGCTGCGCAAGGCCGAGGCGGCGGGGGTCATCGTCCGGCCGATCCTGCCCGCGGACGCGTTCATCGACCTCATGGACGAGACCTACGGGCGAGGCGGCAAGGAGCGGCCCTTCGACGAGGCGTACCTGCGGCGGGTGATCGACGCTCGCGAGACCCTCGATCTCCTCGTCTTCTCGGCCTGGTCCGGCGACACGCTCGAGGCCGCGGCGATCATCCCGTTCGACCGGAGCCGGGGGTACTACCTGCACGGTGCGAGCCGCACGAACGCGGCGCAAGGGGCCACCGTCGCGGTGCAGATGGCGGCCATGGCGGCGCTCAAGGCGAAGGGCGTCGGCGTCTACGACCTCGGGGGCGCACGCCGAGAGACCACCGACGAGCGGCTGCGCGGGATCTTTCGCTTCAAGGAGCGGGTCGGGGGCGTCTTCGAGGATTGCCTCCGCTGGCGATGCCCGTTGACGGCCGTCGGTCGGGGAGGGCTTGCGCTGGCGCATCGGCTCGGGGCGTTCTGAGGCGTCCGAGGCCCGCCCCGTTGCTCACATGCTCTCAGCCGAGCGCGTCCTCGCGCCCGGCCCAGGCATAGGCCAGCCAACCGAGCTCGTACGGGCGGCACGTCGCGTTGAGGCGCAGGAAACCCGGCTCGCGGGTCAGGCGCTGCAGCGGCCCCAGGCGGCCCAGCGTGTAGGCCAGGCGGTTGACCGGAAACCGCCGGCGGACGCTGCGGTAGATCACCCGCCGCTCGGCATCCACCATCGACCGACCGAGCTGGTTGTGCCACAGCCAGGCGAGGCTTTCGCGCTGCACGCGGCGGTGCGTTTCACCGTCGAGCAGGCCCAGCTCGGCGAGCAGGTGCAGCGTCATGGGGGCCATGCCGTGCTGATGGACCGAGTAGATGGGGAACGGCTCGGGGACGGCGCCGGCGTCGGCGTCGTACCGCCAGACCCACCCCCCGAAGGCGTCCCGCAGCGCGATGAGGCGGCGCATCGTCGCGGCGGCCGCGTCGAGTGCGCCCGCGTGCCCGGTGACCCGGCCGTAGGTGGCCAGCGCGTAGACCCAGTAAATCTCCGTCGAGAAGAGGGCCTGCGCCGGCCAGCGCGCCGGGGTCACGGCCCGGTGGACGAAGAGGGCGTGCGCCGGTCGGTGGCAGCGCTCGAGCGCGAACCGTGCCAGCGCGTCGGCGGCGGCACGCGCCCGCGCGTCGCCCGTGCGCTCGGCGTGGAGCGAGAGGCCCGTCAGGCACCAGGCCAGGGGGCGCCCGTCGAGGCGGTCCCGCGTCCCGACGTCCTGGAGTCGCTCGACGAGCGGGCCCACGAGCCCGCCCGCGAGTCCGGTGCCGAGCTCGACATCCGCCCACAGGCCCATCCCGAGCTGGTTCAAGTTCGTGGGGGGCTCGAGTTCGAGGCCGCGTCGGAGCAAGGCGGCCGGATCGAGCGTCGTCGCGTAGCCCGCTGCGCGCGCCCGATGGACGCCGACGCTGCACATCACGCAGTAGCGCGCCGACAAGTGCTCGTTGGACGACTCGCCCCCCCGGTCATCGATGACGCGGGTGACCAGCGTGGCGCGATCGGGGCGCCACATCCGCTCCAGACCTTCGACGGCGAGGTGGACGAGCGCGCGGGGGGTCATGGGCAACGAAACGAAGGGCGTGGGACTGTGGGTCATGGTCGGGCGCGTCCAGTCGTCAATCGAGGGCTCGGTCGAGGAGCGAGGCCAGGCGGTGGGTCGCCGTCTCGGCGTCATAGGCCGCGAGTCGTTCGGGCGCGATGGGCGCGTCGAATGCGCCGGCGTGGAAACGCGAGAGGGCGGCGGCGATCGCCCCGGCGTCGTTGTCGACCCGCAGGCCCGCGCCTGTCTCCTCCAGGATGCGGCCGACCTCGAGGTTCGGGCTGACGGAGAGGATGGGCCGCCCGCACGCGAAGTAGTCGTAGAGCTTGCCCGAGATCTGCAATCCGTGGCGCGGCCCCATGAGGTCGAGGAGGACGTCGCATCGACCGAGAACGGCGGGACATTCGGTGAACGGCACCCAGGGATGAGCAACGAAGACGTCCGAGAGACCGAAGCGGGCCGCGGCGGCTTCGTCGGCCGGCGTCCGTTCGCCGAAGCTCTGGATCTCGACCGCGCGGGGGCCCAGGCCCTCGACCTCGAGGAAACGGGCGAGCCCCTCGAAGAAGAGCGCCGAGTCCTTGTTCGGTCGAAGGTGGCCGTAGTACCCGAGCCGCAGCGGGCGGTCGGCCGAACGGGGGCCCGGGTGGGCGGGCGGCCCGTAGAGCGCCGGATCGAAGGCGTTGCGAATGGCATGCATCCGCTCGGGGAGGGCACAGCCGGCATAGGTCTTCTGGTAGGCGGCCAGCGCGCTCTCGGTGTTCAGGATGATCGCGGACGAGCGCTCGAAGACGGCCCGCTCCCGCGCTTCGACCAGCGCCTGCCCCCGCGGCGTGCGCTCCGACTTGTAGTTCTCCTCGATGGACCAGGGATCGCGGAGGTCGACCACCAGGGGCTTGCCCAGCGTCCGCGCGACGGCGAGCCCCAACTCGAGCCCCGAGTACGGCCCCGCGCTGACGTACACCACCTCGATCCGGTGGCGGAGGGCGAACGCGAGGGTGCCGGCGTAGCTCCAGGGGAGATACCGGGAGTAGCGGTCGCTCGCCGACGACAGCGCCGCGAGCAGACCGTCCGGCTGCGCCCGGCGCGGTGCGGGGGGGGCGCTCGGTGCGGCCGCGGGTCGCTTTCGCTCGAGGGGCCGGGCGAGGTCCTCCGCCCACGCCACCGGACCGCCCCGGTAACCCCGAAACAGGGGGATGGCCGGGACGAGGGCGTCGAGGGCCGGATCCCGCTCGATGTCCGCCGGCAGGGCGACCACGACGGGCGCCCAGCCCCGCGCCGGGAGATGCCGGCAGAAGTGGAGCGTACGCTTCGCACCGACGTAGTTCATCGGGACGAAGAACGGGGAGATCATCAGGAGGCGTTTCACGGGCGTGACCTCCGACGGGCGACGAGGTGAACGGGGCGCAGAACGTACTGCAGATCGGCTTCGGTCAGCGCCCCCATGCGTCGACCGATGAACAGATACGCGACGACGTGCAGCGCCAGGCCGAGGGCCAGCAACGCGGCGTCCGGCAGCTCGGTGCCGACGCGCAGCCCGAGCGGCACGAGGCCGGCGAGCCCGGCCGCGGCCATGGTCCGTGCGAGCCCGCGAAGGGGGAGAAGCTCGTTCGTCCGGGCACCGAGCGCGCGCCGGATGGCCCAGAGCATGATGCCGATGGCCGTCATCTGCCCCAGAATGGTGGCCAGCGCGGGGCCGGCGAGCCCGAGAAGCGCGTACAACGGCCACGCGAGCCCGAGGTTCACGGACGCCGCGCCCAGGCTGCCCCAGAGGACGGGGCGCGACTGTCCGAGCGAGCGCGTGACCGCGCCGTAACCGCAGAGGCGGAGCGGGAGCAGCATCGCAATGATGCGAAACGGGATGGCGGCGTCCGCGTACGCCGACGAGAAGAGCGTGCGCATCATCGGCTCGGCCATGATCACGGTGAACACGAACACCGGGAACATGAGCGCCGAGACCTTGACCATCGCCGCGTGCCACAGCGTGCGGGCCCCGACGAGGTCACCCTGGCTGTGACGGCGGGTCAGCTCCGGCATGAGCGCGTTCGTGACCGAGTAGGCGACGCCCGAGACCAGGGGCAGTTCGAACGCGCCGACGGCGTAGGCCGCGAACGCCTGCGGTGCGGCGATCACCGAGAGCAGGTACTTGTCGAACTGAACGCCGAGCTTGCCCACGAGCGTCGAGGCCACCAGCGGCGCGCTGAACCGGAGCAGGTCGCGCATCGCCCAGCCTTCGGGTTTCGAGTCTCCCCGCTCGACGACGTAGAGCCGATAGGCCAGATCGGCGAGGCGCACCCAGGAGGCGATCGTGAAACAGGCGATCATCTCGGTGACGGGCGCCCCGAGCAGCGCCGGGACGACGAGCCCGCCGAAGCGCAAGCCCGTATAGAGCACGGTGGTGCGCAGATACGCGCCGCTCGCGCGGCGGGCCAACAGGAAGCCCGGCAGGGCCTGCCCGGGCAGATCCGCGAAGAGCCCGAAGGCCAGCCAGGGCAGGACCTCGCCCACCCGAGGCTGCGTGAAGATCTCCCCGGCGAAAGGCGACAGTGCGAGCAGCCCCAGGGCCAGCACCGCGCTCCCCCGCATGAGCCAGCCCGCCGTGCGCAGGCCGACCACGCGGGCCTGCGCGGCGGGCAGACGCGACACGTAGTAGACCATCGCCGCCGGGAGATCGAGGGTGCCGAGCACGCCGACGACCTCGGAGAAGAGATAGACGAAGAGCACCACCGCCATGTCATCGCGCGAGAGGATGCGCGTGAGCACGACCAGCAACAGCAGGTTGCTCAGCCCGGAGATCAGGTTGGCCAGGGTGACCTGCGCGGCACCGCGGGCCAGCGCGGCGTCGTCGGCCCGGGGACCGGCAGAGGCTTCGGCGCTCATCGTCTCACGTGCCGGCGCGCAGCGCCCCCTCGTAGATCGTCGCCATGGCCCGGGCCTGGGACCGTGCGCTGAACGGTTCGAGATCGACGTCCGCGCCGAGCTCGACCCGGCCCGACTGGCGCTTGCGGGCGTACAGGCGGCCGAGCACGGCGGCGGCCGCCGCCTCGTCCCCCCACGGGATGCCGGCGCCGGCGCCCGTGCGTTCGAGCAGCGCGTTGACCTCGGTGTTCGCCGAGAGCGCCAGGATGAACCGGCGCGCACCGAGGTAGTCGTAGAGCTTGCCGGGGATCTGCAGCGTGCAGTCGGGCTGGATCACCAGCGACAGCACGTCGGCCTGCCGCAGCAGGCCCACCGATTTGCGAAAGGGCACCGACTTCACGGCGTCGACGAAGGGCGTCAGGCCCATCTCGGCGATACGGGCGTGATCCTCCGGCCGAAGGCCCCCGACGAACCGCAGGCGGGCGGTTCCCGGGGCGACGGCGTGATCGTCCACGAAGCGCTTGAACGCCCGCAGGAGCCCTTCGGGCTCGACGAAGAGCCGGAACGTGCCGAAGTACATCACCGTGAAGACGGGCTCGGGCGGCAGGTCGGGCGCGCGGTCGAAGAGGCCCTCGTCGAAGGCGTTTCGCACGAAGTGGAACCGCTCGGCGGGGACCACCCCCGCGTAGGCCTCGGCGTAACAGTCCCGCGCCGCCTCGGTGTTCAGCACCACCGCCGCCGAACGCTGGAAGATGCGGCGTTCGTAGGCGCGCAGAACGGCCTGCGAGACGGCCGGACGCAGGGCCATCTTGCCCTCGTGGCAGGACCACGGATCGCGCAGGTCGACGACGAGCGGCAACCCGGTCAGCGTCCGGAGTGCATCGCCGGCGGTGAAGACCGACCAGGGATCCGCGATCACGTGGATGAGCGACGGTCGGTGCTCGTCGATGAGCCGGAGCGCTTCCCGAACGCCGTGCGGCGTATCTGCCAGGAAGCGGTCGAAGGGCGTCAGATACTTCCAGCGGTTGCTCTTCGTCAGCCGGGCGAGGCGGCCCGGGGGGGCCTTCGGTTTCGAGGGGGCCGCCTGACCGGACGCCGGCGCCGCAGCCGGCTCGCGCTTTTCGCGCAGGCCGCTCCAGTAGCCCCGCGAGACGACGGTGTCCGGCGGGATCGCCGCGGCGAGGTCGACGTCGCCCGGTCCGTCCTCCGACGGGCTCGCCAGGATGATCGGCCGCCAGCCGAAGGCGGGCAGGTTGCGTACGAGGTGCAGCGGCCGCTTCGCCCCGCTCGCCGCCACCGGCGGAAAGTAGGGGGTGATGATGAGCGCCGTGCGGTTCATCCGGCGGACGCCAGGACGTCGACGACACGGTCCGCCGCGCGCCCGTCCCACAGCGGCGGCACGCGGTCGAGGTCGACCTCGCCCCGGCGAACGGCCTGGTATCCGGCGATGATGGCCGCGGTCTCGATCCCGACGAGCCGGTTGGAGCCCATGGTGCAGGTGACGGGACGCTCGGTGTTCTCGCGCAGGGTCAGGCACGGGACGCGAAGGACCGAGGTCTCTTCCTGGACCCCGCCCGAGTCCGTGAGGACCACGGCGGCGTGGGCCGTGGCCTTGACGAACTCCAGGTAGCCCAGGGGGGCGATCGTCTGCAGGCGCCGGAGCGCGTCGAATGCCGCCTTCAGGCGGGGCTCCCCGAGGCGCTGGACCGTGCGGGGGTGGGCGGGGAAGAGGATCGGCATGTCCGCGTCGACCACGCGCAGGGCCTCGAGGATGCCCAGCAGCGTCTCCGGGTGGTCGACGTTCGAAGGACGGTGCAATGTCAGCAGCGCGTAGCGCCGGCTCTCGACACCATGCCGCTCGAGAACGTCCGACTGTTCGGCGCGGTCGCGGTGGGCGAGCAGGCTGTCGATCATCACGTTGCCGACGAAGTGGATCTTCGCCGGATCGACGCCCTCGCGACCGAGGTGCACGAGGCCGCTCGATTCGCTTACGAACAGGAGGTCGCTGAGGGCGTCCGTCAGGATGCGGTTGATCTCCTCGGGCATCGAACGATCGCCCGAGCGAAGCCCGGCCTCGACGTGGGCGACCCGGATGCCGAGCTTGGACGCGACGAGCGCGCAGGCGATGGTCGAGTTCACGTCGCCGACGACGACCACCCAGTCCGGGCGCTCGGCGAGGCAGAGCTTCTCGAACGACATCATGATGCGTGCCGTCTGGTCCGCGTGGGTGCCGCTGCCGACCTCGAGGTTGTGGTCGGGGCGCGGCAGGCCGAGCTCGTCGAAGAAGAGCTGACTCATCTTCGGGTCGTAGTGCTGACCCGTGTGGACGAGGACCGGCTTCAGGTGCGGGTGACGAGGGTACGACCGCATGAGCGGCGCGACCTTCATGAAGTTGGGGCGGGCGCCGACGATGTTCAGGATCTTCATGGGACTCCACGGTGCGGCCGGACGGGCCGGCATGATATGCCCATGCGACGGGCGTGCCAAGCGGGCTTCCCCGCGCATGGCTTGCCTTCCGGGGGGAGTCGCCGCTAGATCTGGCGGCGGAGGTCGCCCATGCCCGCGCTCGCCCTGCTGCTCGGTAGTGCCCTGCTCCTCGCTGCGCCGAAGGTCGCCGCGCCCCCGGGGGCGAAGGCCCCACCCGCCCCGAAGAGTCCATTCGATCTCCGCCACGAGCTGCGGTCGCTCGTGGCATCGACGCCGAACGGCCACGTCATCGTGCGCGTGCTCGACGACGGGTCCCGGCTGACCGTGGACGTCCTCGACGGCAAGGTCGCGGGTTACTTCCTCGAGCCGGCCAAGGGGACACCCGAGGGGGTCTTCAACTTCGACCGCAACCCGAACCCCAAGGACAAGCGGGAGTGCGCCGTTCTCCTGGCGCGCAGCGCGTTCACGGTGGCCTACACCGTCGATTGCGTCCACCTGCCGCCGCTGCCGCGGTGACCGGGTCGACGACCGGGGCCGACGCCCGGCCGCACGTGGTCGTGGTGGGCGGCGGGTTCGGGGGGCTGGCGGTTGCGCGCGGACTCGCGTCGAGCCCCGTGCGCGTGACGCTCCTCGACCGCAAGAACCACCACCTCTTTCAGCCGCTGCTGTACCAGGTGGCGATGGCCGGGCTCTCGCCGGCCGACATCAGCGCGCCGATCCGCGCCGTGCTCAGCGCGCAGGAGAACACGCAGGTGCTGCTCGCGACGGTGGAGGGCGTCGACCTGGCGGCGCGCCGGCTGACCACCGATCTGGGGGCGGTGGAGTACGACTACCTCATCCTGGCGGCGGGGGCGTGCTCCACCTGGTTCGGCCACGACGACTGGGCGCGCCACGCGCCCGGGTTGAAGGACCTCGACGACGCCATCGAGATCCGGCACCGCGTGCTCGCCGCTTTCGAAGCCGCGGAGCGCGAGCCCGATCCGGCCCGTCGGGCGCGTCACCTCACGTTTGTGGTCATCGGCGGTGGTCCGACCGGCGTCGAGCTCGCCGGTGCCCTCGCCGAGCTTGCCCGGACCGTGCTCGCGCGCGACTTCCGGCGCATCGATCCGGCTTCGGCGCGGGTCGTACTCGTCGACGGCGGGAACCGAATCCTCCAGGCGTTTTCCGAAGACCTTTCGGCCGCGGCCGCCGCACAGCTCGAGCGTCTCGGCGTGGTCGTCCGCACCGGCCTGCGGGTCGCGGCGGTCGATGCGGACGGCCTGACGGCCGGGGATGAGCGCATCGAGGCGGGCACGATCCTGTGGGCCGCGGGCGTCGTCGGTTCGCCGCTCGCCCGCACGCTGGGCGTGCCGCTCGATCGCGCCGGGCGCGTGTGTGTCCTGCCGGATCTCAGCCTGCCCGGACACCCGGAGGTCTTCTGCATCGGGGACATGGCGGCCTGCCTCGACGACGCGGGGGCGCCGCTGCCGGGCCTCGCGCCGGTGGCGATGCAGCAGGGGCGTTTCGTCGCCGGGGTCGTCCGCGACGCGCTCGTGGGCCTGCCCTTGTCGCGGCCCCGCTTCCGCTATCGCGACAAGGGCTCGATGGCGACCATCGGGCGCAGCGCCGCGGTCGCGCAGCTCGGGCGGCTCGAACTCACCGGGTTTGCGGCCTGGTTCGCCTGGCTGGCGATTCACATCCTGTTCCTGATCGACTTCCGCAACCGCGCGGTGGTGCTCTTCAACTGGATCTGGTCGTACTTCACCTACAAGCGAGGGGCGCGCCTGATCACCGGCTCGGGCTTGCCCCGAGCGGCCGAGCGGCCCCCCCCCTCGACAGAACGCGACGACTGTGCGAACGGTGCGGCGCCATGACCGCGCCAACCCCCCACGACTCCGCCGCCCTCTTCGATCGCACGCCGGTCCACGACCGTTCCCCGCTCGAGCCCCTGCGCGAGAGCGAAGCGGTCCGCGTCCGCGAAACGCTCGCGCTCCTGCCCCCCGAGGCCCAGACCGTGCTCGATGTCGGCTGCGGCCAGGGCAAGCTGCTCGCGCGCATCGAGCGGCCCCACGTCTTCGGCACGGATCTCGGGCGCGTCGGCCTGAAACACGCCACGCGGCCGGTCTTTCGGTCCTCGATGCTCCACCTGCCGCTCGGGGACGCGAGCATCGACGTCGTCCTGTGTGCCGAGGTGCTCGAACACCTGCCCCCCGACCTCGTCGGACCCGCCTGCCGCGAACTCTGGCGCGTCGCGCGGCGCAGCGTGCTCGTCACGGTGCCCCACCGCGAGAACCTGCTCGAGGCGTCCCACCGGTGTCCGGACTGCGGCACGGTCTTTCACCTGCACGGGCACCAACAGAGCTTCGACGCGACGAAACTGCGGGGGCTCTTCCCGGCCGAGGCGGGCGTCGTCGAGCGCTATGCCTGGAAGTCCCGGGTGTATGCCGAGAGTCTTCTGCGCCTGCGGACGCATCGCCTCGGGCTGTGGAAGTACAGCCCGCACACGTTCTGTCCGCGGTGCGGCCGGTCGACCTTCGAGAATCACGAGCGGCGGGTGCTCTACCGGCTCGTCGGCGGGGTCAATCAGCTCCTGCACCCGCGCCGCACGCACGACAACTGGCTCCTGATGCGCTTCGACAAGTGAGAGACCGGCGCCGGTCGCTCACCCCCGCAGCTCGCGCAGCGCGATGAGCGGCCCCTCGCGGTCGTCGAGGTCGCGCAGGTCGACGTGCCCCTCGACCACCCACATGTTGTCGCCGACGTTGTCGCAGAGCACCTGTCGCACCCGCCACTGGCGGTCCGGCTGCGTCTCGACGCGCGTGTTGGCGTGGTGGCGGGCCTGCGTGTCGAAGACCACGAAGTCGTACTGCGCGTAGAACGCCCGCATCGTGTCTTCGAGGCGTGCGGGGGTCCACGGCGCGTCGCCCGTCTGCTCGCTGTCGTCGCGCAGACACAGCGCGGCCTCCTCGTAGTCGAGGCGCGAGAGGGCGCGCACGAAGGCGTGCATCTCGGCGCGCAGGCGGGCCAGGAACGCCTTCTTGTCGGTCGTGACGTCCTTGGGTTTCGGGGGGGGCAGCGCAAGCTCCGGCCCGGGCAGGACCTCGTCGCGCCCCCCTTCGACCATGTCCTGCCAGAATTGAAGCAGGCTGTTGTCGGCGCGCTCGAGCGTAGACCGCAGGTAGCCCTCGATCTCGTACAGCTCGTCCGTCTTGCACGCCTCCGGGATGGCCTGCACCAGAACTTTGTAGACCTGGCTGAGATGCCGCAGGAGCACGCCCTCGCTGGCCTGCAGCCCGAAGTCCTGCGTCCATTCGTTGAACGAGGCGAACTGCAGATACATGTCCCGCGCGACGGATTTGGGGCGCAGCTCGCCGACGCGCACCCATGGATTCTCCGCCGCGTACTCTTCGAAACGGGCGAAGACGAGCTCCTTGTCGGGCTGCGGCCAGGAGATCTTCTCGATGGCTTCCTGTCGTTGCTCGTACTCCACGCCCGCGGCCTTCAGCTCCAGCAGCGCGTCGCGGCGGGCCTTGTCCTGCTGACGGAAGAGCACGACGTTGGGGTCCTCGAGGATGGCCTCGGCGAACGTGAGCAGCCAGATGGCGTAGTCGGGGTGGTTCTGCGGCAGGCGCCCGGCGGTGTCGTACAAGAAGAGCGACAGCGAGTGATGGAGCGAGAAGTCGCGCTGCAGCTCGCGGCTGACGCGGGCGAACGAGGCGCGATCGTGCGCCTTGCGTTTGATCTCCACGACGCCCGCGTCGAGCAGCAGGCGAAACAGGCGCTTGGCCTCGCGGCGCAGGCGGGCCTTCTGTGCGTCGCTCTCGTGACAGGCGTCGATGAGTTCGACGAGCGCACCATACCCGCCGTGCCGGTCGACGGCCGCGCGGGGCCGCTGCAGCAGGTTCAGCACCATGCCGAAGTCCACCCGGAACCGCGACGTCAGCGGCTCCGGGCTCTTTGCGATGAGTTCCCGAAACACCTTCTCGTCCCAGTGCACAAAGCCCTTCTCCGGGGGCTTCTTGCGCACGATTTTCTTCATCTTCTGCGGATCGCCGGCCGCCCGTCGCTCCATGCGCCGGTTCTCGATGATGTGTTCGGGCGCCTGACAGACCACCCAGCCCTGATCGTCGAAGCCCTTGCGACCGGCGCGCCCGGCCGTCTGATGGAAATCGCGGACGCTGAGCAGGCGTGTCTTCTGCCCGTCGAACTTGCACAACGCAGTGAAAACGACCGTTCGCAGGGGGATGTTGATGCCGACGGCGAGGGTGTCGGTGCCGAAGATGAGCTTGAGCAGGCCTTTCTGGGCGAGCTGCTCGACGACGAGCCGGTACTTCGGCAGCAGTCCGGCGTGATGCAGCCCGATGCCCTGCCGGAGAAAGCGCGAGACGTCCTTGCCGTAGGGCGTGTCGAACCGGAAACCGCGCAGCGCCTCGGCGATGGCGGCCTTCTCCTCTTTGGTCGTGAGGTTCAGGCTCGTGAAGTTCTGCGCCTGCTCGGCGCACTCTCGCTGCGTGAACGCAACGACGTAGATGGGCGCGCGTTGCCGATGACACAGATCGAGCACCGTGTCCTGCAGGGGCTCTTCGCTGTATTCGAACGTCAGCGGGACCGGGCGCTTGACCGCCTTGACGAGGGTGACCGGGCGGCGGGTGCGCTTTTCGAGCCGGGCGCTGAGGTCTCGCGTATCGCCGAGCGTCGCGGACATCAGCATGAAGACCGTGTGGGGCAGGGCGAGCAGGGGCAGCTGCCAGGCCATGCCGCGCTCGCGATCGGCGTAGTAGTGGAACTCGTCGAGGATGGCGTAGTGGACCCCCGCGAGGTCCCCTTCACTCAGCGCGATGGTCGCGAGCACCTCGGCGGTGCAACAGATGATCGGCGCGTCGCGGTTGATGGCCGCGTCGCCCGTCATCATGCCGACGTTCTCGGCCCCGAAGTGCCGGCAGAGATCGAAGAACTTCTCGCTGACGAGCGCCTTGATGGGCGAGGTGTAGAACGACCGCTTGCCGAGCGCGAACGCCCGGAAGTGCATCGCCAGCGCCACCATCGACTTGCCCGAGCCCGTCGGCGTGTTCAGGATGACATGGCGGTCGGCCATGATCTCCAGGATGGCCTCTTCCTGGTGGTCGTAGAGCGTGTAGCCCGCGTCCCCGGCCCAGGTGAGAAACGTGGTCAGCAGCGTGTCGGCGTCGCGGGGCGTGTCCGGCGACAGCCGCTCGTGGAGGGGGGTCTTCATGGGGCGGCGTGCGACTCAGCTCTCGGGTTCGGCGAGCCACGCGCGCTTCTGTCGCACGAGCTCCCGCGCCGTGCCGAGCTCGTCTCGCAGGCGGCGGGCCGCTTCGCCCGCCTCGCCGCCGAGGGCGTCGAGCGTCTCGAGCCGGACCGAGATGCGCTCCAGCATCACCTCGAGGGCCTCGGCCTCCTGCACGCGCTCCTTGCGCAGGCGAATCGCCATGTCGTTGACATGGTTGTAGAGCGACTGGAACTCGTCCCCACGCCGCAGCGGCCTCGGATGGACGGCCTCGCCCTGCGTGATGCGCTGAATGTAGCGGTCGACGACGTAGATCGGGCCGACGATGCGGTGCGTGGCCAGGATGCCGACGACGCCGAGCAGGACGACGAGCAGGAGCCACAGGCCGACGAGCGTCATCAGGACCTTGCGGTCCTCCGCCTCGAGCTCGGCGGAGAGCTGTGCCGCCATGGCAGGATCGTCCGTCAGACCCGCCAGTTCGCTGTTCTCGCGCACCTTGTCGTAGAGCGCATACTCGGTGGCGCCGAAGACCAGGCCGCCGGCGAGCACGATCATGCCCGCGTACTTGAGCTGGAACCCGCGGTCGAGCACGAAGTTCTTGACGCTTCGCTTGTAGCGCGGGCGCGGCGTCCCTTCGGCGGTGAGGCTCCCGTCGCTCATGCTGCCTTACCTCACGCCTTTCAAGTAGTCGCCGAAGCCGTCGTATACCACCGGCACCAGCGCCGATACACATTCCTGGAGGTGCCCGTCGATGGCCTGGTCGCTGAGGCTGCCGCTGCCGACGTCGATCTCGGCCCGTTGCGTCGCCGAGCCGCGCAGGATGCGCTCCTTGCGCAGCTCGTAGACGGTCTGGCCGAGCTGGCACTGGACGCGCGTCGCCCCGGCCCCCCGCTGGACGTTGGTCGCGACCTTGAGCGAGAGCGCGACACCCGGCATGCGGCCGGCCGTCACCTCGGCGCGGGGATCGGCGCCGGCCTGGGCCGATGTGGCTCCGAACTCCACCTGCCGCCCGAGGACGACCCGGGCGTCGCGGGAGGCCCGCTCGAGCATCTGGTTCTCGACGAACCGCCGCAGGCGCGCGTCGGGGCTGATGACCTCGAACTCCACGAAGACTTTTGAGACCTGGCAGGCCGACGGGCCGCCGAAGACCTCGAGCGTCCGCTCGGCCGCGCCTCGGACGAACGTGTCCGGATCGGCCCGCAGCGCGCAGATGAGCGGCACGCTCTCCCGGGCCTGGAGCTGACCGAGGGAGGCGGCCGCCGCACCGCGGACCAGGGCGTGCTCGTCGCCGAGGGCGCGGGTGAGGGCGGCGACGCCCTGGGGGTCGCGCGTGCGCCCGAGTTCGCTGGCCGCCTTGAGCCGGACCTTGAAGTTCGGGCTGGTGAGCAGGGCCTCCGCCAGGGGGCCCGCCTCTGCGTTGCCCGGCGCGGCGAGGAGCCAGCACGCCGCGGCGACGAGCAGGCGACACGCGACGAGTGCGCGGAAAGGGGGCGCAGAGCGGAGCACGGGCCGAAGATGGGGCGTTCGCTTTGCGACAGTCAAGGCCCCCTCCTGTGCCACGGGGAACAATCGTCAGTGGCGGCGAAGCACCCGCCGTCCGTTGCCGCCGGGGGCCCGATCGCACCCCGTCACGTAGGTCTCGAGCTCGGCGTCCCGCGCCAGCGTATCCTCCAGGGCGACCCCCTGGAGATCGGCGCCGGTGCAGAGAATGCGTGCGCCCGGCCGGGCGTGGGCGATGACCGCGCCGAGCACCCGGGCGAAGGCTTCCGAGGTCAGGGCGGCGCGGGCGCGGGTCAGCTCGAACGCGTCGAAGTTCGCACACTCGGGCGCCAACGCCGCGACGGCGTCCACCGAGACGTTCAGCGCGTCGAGGTTGGCCTTCAGCGCCGGATACCCCAGGGGGCTGAGGTGCCAGGGCAGGGCCGCCTCGACGCCTGCGTCGTTGGCGAATGCGCGCACCCACACCGGGCAGGCCGCCGGCCCCGCCTCGACGAGGCGACGCAGGGCGGCGACGGGCTCGGCGCAGGTCAGCGGGCTCGACTCGCCGTCCGCGCAGACGCGGAACTGTCCACGAACGGCGCACATGCGCAGCGCGTTCTCCCAGAACTTCCGCCCGGCGACGTACTGATCGAAGGCGGCGAGGCGGCGGGGCCGGTCCGCGAACAACAAGGCCCGATAGGCCGACTTCGGCAGGTGCGTCCGCAGCAGGTTGCGCAACAAGCGCCCTTGCGCCACGTCGGCCTCCTGGACGAAGAGGCCGCGGACGAGGGCGTCCTCGTGCCGGTCCCAGAAGGTCCGATCGGGCGCAGAGAGGTACGGGCGGACGAGCCCGTAGGTGATCGTCCGGTCGACGCGGGTGCTGCGCAGCAACCCGACGAAGCCGAGGTAGGCTTCGCGGTCGAGTCGCCGGATGGCCGCGATCTTGAGGCGCAGGACTGCAGCGGCGGCCTCCGGATCGGCCAGGGGCACCGCGTGGACCCGGTGGGCCCCGCGGGAGGTCAGCGCCAGGGCCGTCTCGCCGCCGCCATGGGCGTCGAGGGCCAGAAAACGACCCCCCGGCCCGGTCACCAGAGCGGCCACTGCGACATCGGGGTCGCAGCCGAAACCGGCGTGAATCAGGGCGGGCGTGAACTGCCAGGCGGCCAGTTCGGCCGGGACGGCGAGGGCACCGAGGCTGGAGTCGAGGCTGGAGTCCATGTTCCATGCACCTTCGGAGTGCGGGGCGTGCGGGCTTACGGGGTTCGGCAAAGGATTCGCAGTTTCGGGCACTCGGCGTTCGGTCTCGCGCTACGGGATCCCGGGCTGCTCATTTCAACGACCGATTTCGGGGCGGAGTTCAGCCCCGGGTCATCGGACGCCGGTCGGCCCCTGCCTTGCACGCGGCGGGCCAACGGTCGGCGCCCTTTTGACGCGCCGCGTCAAGATTGTCAACGGCCGTGAACGAATCGGGATCATTCCGAGGGCGCCTCCGGGTGGCCCCCAGGCCGTCGTTCCGACGGACCGCCGCCGAATTTCGCGCGGGGGCCAGGCCGACGATAAGTCCTTGGAATCACTGGGGCGTGCTTGAACGCCCCGCGGAAAAGTGCGGTGCCGCTGAAACCGCCGGGGCGAACGCCGATCCACACACTTGATCTGGAGCAAACGCTGCGTAGGCTGATTCGTGGCCTGCACCCCGCCCCGGGGGGCACACCGACGACCGCCGGCGTGGACGGGCACCCGTTTCCGCCCGCGGTCGGCGGGGTCGACGACACGGAACCACGGAGGGAGACGCGCATGCGCCGACGGTGGGGGGGACGACAGGACGTCCGGGTCTTCGCGATGGCACTCGCCGTCGCGGCCGGCTGCGGAGATTCAGGCGGGGACGATGCGGCGGAGGGCGCGAGCGGCGCCTCGACGGACTGCGTCTCGGATCTCGCCTTCTTCCAGCGCGAGGTCTCCGGGCCAATCACCGAGAAGAAGTGCTTCGCCTGCCACAATGCGCAGGGCAGCGCGCGCAATTCCAAGTTCGTCCTCGCCCCGCCCGGGCAGACGGACTACCTGCGCCTGAACTTCGAGAAGCTGAAGGACATCGCCAGCTACGAGAAGGACGGCGTGTCGATCCTGCTCCTGAAGCCGACGGCGGAGGTCGCGCACGGCGGCGGCGAGCAGATCGCCCGCGACAGCGACGACTTCGCCGCCCTCGAGGGCCTGATCGCGCGCTTCAAGCAGCCGGTGACGTGCAACAGCGATCCCGGGGCAGGTCTGCTCGCCAAGGTGCGGCAACTCGACTTGCCGGCGACCCTGCGTCGCGCCGGGCTGCAGCTCGTCGGCAAGCTGCCGACCTCGGCCGAACTCGAGCAGGTCAGCCAGGGGGGCGTGCCGGCCTTCGACACCGTCCTCGAGGCCTACATGGCCGACGAGGCCTTCTATGCCGCGCTCCAGGTCTGGTTCAACGACCAGCTCCTCACGAACAAGTACCTCGGCGGCGACAACGCGACGAACCTGCTCGACGAGGAGCGCTACCCGAACCGCCGCTACTACCGCGACCTGCCCGAGGATTCGGAGGAGGGGCGCCTCGCCCGCCGGTACGCCAACGACAGCGTCGCCCGCGAGCCGCTGGCCCTCATCACGCACGTCGTCCGGGAGAACCGCTCGTTCCAGGAGATCCTGACGGCGGACTACATCCTCGTGAACCCGTTCAGCGCCCGCGTCTACGGGGTGGACGTCGCCTTCGAAAACCCCCTCGATCCGAACGAGTGGCGGGAAGCGAAGCTGCCCGGGTACCCGCACGCCGGGCTTCTGACCTCGCCGATGTTCCTGAACCGGTACCCGACGACGGATACCAACGTGAACCGGCACCGGTCGCGCATCGTCCAGAAGCTCTTCCTGGCGACGGACGTGCTGAAGCTCGCCGACCGGCCGGTGGATCCGACGAAGATCAAGGACCACAACCCGACGATGAACAACCCCGAGTGCTCGGTCTGCCACGCCAAGGTGGACCCCATCGCGGGCGCGTTCATGAACTGGGACGCCCAGGGGCGCTACGACCCCCGCGAGGGCGGCTGGATCGAGAGCATGCGGCCGCCGGGTTACGGGGAGCAGACGGTGCCGGCCGACGAGTGGCCGCGCTCCACGCAGTGGCTCGCCAAGCAGATCGTCGCCGACCGCCTCTTTGCGGTCTCGGCCGTCTCGGCGGTCTACCAGGGGCTCGTCGGGCGGCCGCCCCTCGAGAATCCCACGGACGACACCGCGCCGGGGTACGCCGCGCTCGTCGAGTTCGTCGCGCTCGAGCAGGCCTTCCTCGGCGAGGTCACCGACGCCTTCATCGCCAGCGGCTACAAGCTCAAGAGCATCGTCCCGCTCATCGTCCGCAGCCCGTTCTTCCGGGCCTACGGTGCGCAGGACCTGACCGAGGACGAGGCCGCCATCCTCGGCCCCCTCGGGACGATGAAGCTGCTCACCCCCGAACAGCTCGACGCCAAGCTCAAGGCGGTCTTCGGCATTCCGTGGCAGCGCGCCGCCAGCGAGCCCAACCAGCTCCTCGCGCGGGACCAGTATCTCTTCTTCTACGGGGGCATCGACAGCGACCAGGTGACGCGTCGCATCACGGAGCCCAACGGCATCATGGCCAACATCGGGCTGCGTCTCGCGAACGAGATGGCCTGCCTCGTGACCGCCCAGGACTTCAGCAAGCCCCTCGAAGACCGCTCGCTGTTCCCGCACGTGGACTTCGGGTACGCCCCCGAGGACCCCAACGGGTTCGAGGTCCCCGAGGCCGTCGATTCCATCAAAAAGAACATCCGCTACCTGCACTTCCGCATCCTCGGCGAGGTCCTGCCGCCGGGGGACCCGGAAATCGATCGGACGTATCAGCTCTTCGTCGAGACGTGGCGCGAGATTCAGGCGGGCGCCCGCAACCACCAGCTGAGCCTCGACCTGCCCGGGCTCTGCCAGGCGCGCCGCGACTGGGAGACCGGCGAGGACTACCCCAGCGAGCGACTCATCGAGAAGGACACCCGCTTCACCATCCGCGCCTGGATGGCCGTGATCGCCTATCTGACCGCCGACTGGCGTTTCCTGTACCAGCAGTGAGGGGAGCCTGAACCCATGGACCGACGCAACTTCCTGAAGCTGTGTGGCGGCGCCGGGCTGGCGCTGATGACCCCCGTCTGGATGCGGGGCGCGAAGGCGCAGGCGCGAGACGCCGAGGCCGGCGGGCCGTTCTGGCTCTTCTTCCACGCCGGCGGCGGCTGGGATCCCACGTCGTTGTGCGATCCGAAGGGCGCCGCGCGGGCGGAAGATCCGGACGCGATGAACCATTACCTCGCGGCGGACATCGAGACGGCGGGCAACCTGAAGTACGCGCCCGTCGCCGAGAACGCGGCGTTCTTCCAGAAGCACTACCGGCGGCTGATGGTCATCAACGGGCTCGACACCCAGACCAACAGCCACGACGCCGGCACGCGCCACGTCTGGAGCGGCAAGCTCGCCGAGGGCTACCCGTCCCTGGCAGCCCTGATCGCGGCCACCGTCGCCGAGGAGCGCCCCATGGCGTTCATCTCCAACGGCGGATACGACTACACGGCCGGCCTCATCGCGCCGACGCGCACGGGCAACATCGGCGTGCTCAACCGCATCGCGTTCCCGAACCGCATCGACGGCGAGCCGGACGGGGCCCCGTTCCACACGGACGCCACCTGGGCGCGCATCAACAAGTACCAGGAGCAGCGCCAGCCCTACCTGACCGGCGCGGTCAACCTGCCGAAGGCGCAGAACAGCGTCAGCCAGCTCTTCGTCGCGCGCATGGGCCAGAACGAGGTCAAGCGCCTGTCCGAGTTCCTGCCCGAGACCTTCGAGCAAGACGAACTCAAGCGGCAGGCGCAGGTGGCCATCGCGGGCTTCAAGGCGGGCATTTCGCAGGCCGCCAACCTGAGCACGGGCGGATTCGACACCCACGGGAACCACGACGACAGCCACTTCCCGCGGCTCCAGACGCTGATGGCCGGGGTCGACTTCGCGTGGGCGGAAGCCGAGCGGCAGGGCGTCGCGGACAACCTCGTCATCGTGGTCGGCAGCGATTTCGGCCGGACGCCCGGGTACAACAGCGGCAACGGCAAGGACCACTGGTCCATCTCGAGCATGCTGCTGATGGGCAAGGGCATCCCCGGCAACCGCGTCGTCGGCGTGACGGACGAGCGCCACTCGCCGCTGCCGCTCGACCCCAAGACGCTGAAGCCGGCGGCCTCCGGGGGCATTCGCATCGAACCCCGCCACGTCCACTACCACCTGCGCAAGATGGCCGGCCTGGCGGGCGATCCCAACGCGGAGCAGACGTTCCCGCTGCTCGGCACCGAGGACCTCCCCCTCTTCAAGGCGTGAGGCCGCGCGTGACATCTCGGGCACATCGGCGGTTCCCGTTCGTTCCCGAATGAAATCCGTCCCCGGATGTGTTCCTCTTCGGCACCCCACACAACCGGAGAGACCATGAGCACGACCGAATCGCTGCCGACCCTCGAGTTCATCATCGCGATTGCGCGCGCCGACGGCGTCATTCAGCCCACCGAGCGCGAGGTCATCGAGTCGTTTGCCGACGGTGTCCTGCCGGCGGGGACGACCTTGCAGGCGCTGCTCGAGGCGCCGGTCGACGTGGACGCCATCCTCAAGCGCATCACCACGACGGAGACCCGCGAGCGCGCGTTCGAGGCCGGCTACGCGATGGCCAAGGCCGACGGCACCTGCTCCGCCGAGGAGCAGGCCATCCTCGACCGCGCCAAGACCGCCTGGGAGATCACCGACGCCAAGGTCTCGCTGCTCGACCGTCTGGTGTCCGAGGCCCGCGACACCGTCCTGCCCTCGAACATCAAGGCCATCGACGACCCGGCGAAGCGGGCGGCCGCCATCCAGGAAGACACCCTCAAGTACGCCGTCCTGACGGGCGTGCTCGGCGCCTTCCCGCTGCCGGGCGTGGCGCTGGTGACGGACATCGCGGTGGTCGGTCTGCAGGTCAAGCTCATCCGCGACATCGGCCAGTACTACGGCCACGCGGTCGGGGCCGAGGCCGCCAAGTCCCTCTTCGGCACCGTCGGCGTGGGCATCGGCGCCCGCATGGCGCTGAGCAACGTCGCCAAGCTCGTCCCGGGCTTCGGCAGCGCGGTCGGCGCCGCCACGGCCTTCGCGGCCACCTGGGCCATCGGCAAGATGGGCGTCGCTTACTTCGAGAACGGCGGCAAGCTCGACGCCGAGTACCTCAAGAAGGTCTTCGCGACGGCCCAGAAAGAGGGCAAGGACGCCTACGCCGACAAGAAGGCGGACATCGAGGCCCGGGCCGCGGCCAACAAGGACGCCATCAACGAGCTCGCCACGGCCCGCAAGGAGGGCCGCATCAGCGAGGCCGAGTACGAGGAGAAGCTCGAGAAGCTCGTCTGAGCCGACCGCCGAGCGCCCGGGCGCGGGTCTCTCACTTCGTGACGAGCTCCCAGATCTCCTGACCGGAGACGAGCAGCACGAGCCCCAGGAACAACGCGAAGCCCGCCCCGTGGACCCACGCCTCCAGGCGCCGCGGGACGCGCCGCCGCGAGACCAGCTCGACCGCCAGGAAGAGCAGGCGACCCCCGTCCAGCGCGGGGAGCGGCAACAGATTCAGGATGGCCAGGTTCAGGCTGATCAGAATCAGGAGGTCGAGAAACCAGTCGGCGAGGCCGAGCGCGATCATGTCCGCGCCGACCGAGACGAGCTTGACGATCCCCGTGACCTCGGCCTTCTCTTCGCCTCGAAAGATCCGGCCCAGGCTCTCGAGAAACATCGTGTTCAGGGCCACCGTCGCCCGGCCGGCGTAGGCGAGCGCGTGGCCCACGCCGTCGGCGCCGAACCGAGCGAGCTGCGGCCGGATGCCGAGCCGCCAACCCCGGGGCGTCTTCTCGGGCGTGACCGTCACCTCGAGGGCATCGGCACCGGCGGGCACGGTGGGGATCGCGACCATCAGCCCGGGGGTGGCTTCTGCGTCGTACGGGAGTCGCTCCATCTCGAGCGGCGCGCCGGCGGCCGGGCGGCGGACCCCGAGGCGCAGCGGACGACCCTCGGCCGCCCCGACCAGGGTGTTGAGCTCCCGCAACCGCTTGATGGGTTCGCCATCGACGCTCACGATGGCGTCCCCCGGCAGGAGCCCGGCGGCGCGGGCCGGGCCGTCGACCTCCGCGAGGACGAGCGTCGCCAGGGGACGGCCCTCCCACCGCATGGCCTTGAAACCCAGGAATCCCACGAGCGCCAGGATGGCGGCGAAACCGATGTTGAACGCGGGCCCGGCGAAGACCATCGCGGCGCGCGCCCATAGCGGTTTGCGATCGAAATCGCCGGGGTCGCTCGGCGCGTCGACCGCGCCACCGTGCATCCCGGCGACCTGCACGAGGCCGCCGAAGGGCAGAAGACCGATGCTGTAGACGATGTCTCGGTGCGTGACCTTCAACAGGGCCGGTCCGAACCCGATGGAGAATCGGATGACCCGCATGCCGGTCGCGCGGGCGACGAGGAAGTGCCCGAGCTCGTGGACGAAGACGAGCAACTGAAATCCCAGGAGCGCGAGCAGGGCGGTCATGCCGGGACGGTAGCATGTCCCGCCGGGGCTCGCCGCAGGTTTGCCCGACCCGGCGAACCGATGTTACAACGGCCCCATGCGTGACTGCCCGAGTGAATCCTTTCCCCGCGCGCGGGCCTTCGTCCATGCGCTCGCTGCCGTCGTCCGGTTCTCGGTCGTCGCCGTCGGCCTCGCCGCCTGCGCCGGCGACGGGGGGGGCGGCTCGGGCGCTGCGGCGGCCGAGTGCGAGGTCGACCTCGACTGCCGGGCGGGACGCCACTGCGTCTCGGGGGTCTGCGAGGCGGCGGCCATCACGTGTCAGAGCGGCGACCAGTGCCCGCCGTCCCTGATCTGCTCCAACGCCGGGTGCCGGCTTCAAGCCTGCGAGGGCGCCGACCAGTGTCCACCGGGGTACGTTTGCGGGCCGGACGCGCGCTGCCGCCGCGAGGGCTCGTGTTTCGAGGACGCGGACTGCCCCACCGGGCTCTGCGACACCTATACGAACACCTGCGAAGGCGGGGGGCTCCCCTCCGGCTGCGGCGACGCCTCGGTCTGCCCGGCGGGCGAGATCTGCGTCGACGAGCGCTGCGTCCCCGACGGCGAGCCCGAAGGATGCCAGACCGACACCGAGTGTCGCCCGGGCACGTACTGTGCGCCGGACGGCAGCTGTCTCAGCGGGTGCCGCCTCGTCGCGGGCGCCTGCGGGGCGAATCGGGTCTGCGATCCGGAGACGCGGACCTGTCGGGAGGGGTGCGCCGCCGACTCGCAGTGCCCGACGTCGAGCTACTGCGGCCCGGAGGGCGAGTGTGTCCGCGGTTGCCGGCTCTCGGACGGCGACACCGGCGAGAACTGCGGGGCCGACCGCGCCTGCGATCCGGCGACGCGGGCCTGCGTCTGCACCGCGGATGCCGCGTGCGCGGCGAGCGAGTATTGCAACGGCGGCA
Organism: Myxococcota bacterium; assembly: GCA_023150895.1. Classification (GTDB taxonomy): domain Bacteria; phylum Myxococcota_A; class Bradymonadia; order UBA7976; family UBA1532; genus CAINDO01. The sequence goes on from JAKLJY010000034.1 coordinate 62,592, forward strand.
CCTGCTTTGCGGGCTGCCGCCTCGAGCCCGACACCTGCCAGAACGGCCGAATCTGCGACCCGGCGAGCCGGATGTGTCTCGCCACCGGCTGCGAGGTCGACGACGCGTGCGATCCGGGTCAGTATTGCGGGGGGGATGGCATGTGTGCCACGGGGTGCCGCGTCGCCCCGGACGACTGCGGGCCCGGCAACGCCTGCGATCCCGTGAGCCATGCCTGCGTCTCCACGGGGGCCTGCGCCCTCGACGCGGACTGCCCCGCGGAGAGCTACTGCACCGACCAGGGGGTCTGCGCCGCCGGTTGCCGGCTCGGCGGGTGCCCCGCCGGACAGGTCTGCGAGCTCGCGAGCCGGGTGTGCGGGTGCGGCGACGACGCGGCCTGCCCGGAGGCGGAGTGGTGCAACGCCGGCATCTGTCGGGCGGGGTGCCGATTCAACCCGGACAACTGCCCGGAGAACCAGTTCTGCGACCGGGCGCGCCGCGCCTGCGGCTGTCTCAACGACGACGGCTGCGTGCAGGGCGAGTACTGCGCCAACGGCGTCTGTCGGGCCGGTTGCCGCCTCGGAGGCAACGACTGCCCCGACGGTGAGTGTGATCCGCTGAACCATCGGTGCACCTGCCAATCCGACGGCGGGTGTGCCGCCGGCGAGTATTGCAACGACGGCGCCTGCCTGCCGGGCTGCCGGGTCGAACCCGACGACTGCGCACCGGCGGGCGTATGCGATCCGGCGACGCGCGAGTGTCGCTGCCAGGCCGACGCCGCTTGCCCCGAGGGCCAGTACTGCACGCCCGACAACCAGTGTGCCCTCGGCTGTCGGCTCGAAGGCGAAGACTGCGGCGCCGGGAGCGTCTGCGATCCCGAGACGCGGCGTTGCAGCTGTGCCGACGACGGCGCCTGCGCCCCCGGCCAGCGGTGCGCGGGTGGCGCGTGTGTCGAGGGCTGCCGGCTCGATCCGGACGACTGTGGAGATGGCCAGCGGTGCGATCCGGCGACGCGCGCGTGTGTCTGTGCCGGCGACGCCGCATGTGCGCCGTCGGACTATTGCGCGGTCGACGGCGCGTGCCGACCCGGCTGTCGCACGGAGCCCGATTCCTGTGACGTCGGTTCGTGTGATCCCGCCCTGCGCCGCTGCGGGTGCGCCTCGGACGCCGACTGCGTGATGGGCGAGTACTGCGGCGCCGACGGGACGTGCACCCTCGGGTGCCGGCTGAACCCGGACGACTGCGGCAACGGGGTGTGCGACCCCGTCCAGCGTCGCTGCGTGCCCGAGGGCTGTGTCCGCGACGCCGACTGCGCCCCCAATCAGGCCTGCGGCATCCTGCTCGTCGGGGACAGCCTGCAGCTGCGATGCCTGCCGGCCCTGGCCCGGGGCCGGGAGGGCGCGGCCTGTGTCAACAACGTCGAGTGCGCGGCCCGCAGTTGCGTCGGCGGGGAGTTCTGCTTCTTCGGGTGCGGCGGCAACGACGAGTGTCAAAGCGGCCTGTGCATCCCGGTGACCTACTCGTCGAACGACTTGCCCGGGCAGACGTTCGACTTCAACACCTGTGCGCCGCTCCCCCAGCTCTGTGATGCCAACGCCCAGTGCGACCAGGGCGAAATCTGCGTCTACCAGGGCGAGGCCCCGGGGGCCCCGAACACGCCGCTCGTCGCCTGTGCTACGCCGGAGCCCGGCGCCGCCATCGGGGCGGCCTGCAACCAGGAGGCCGACTGCGCGAGCCGCATCTGCCTGAACCAGGGCGTGTGCTGGGGACCGTGCCGTCCGGCGCTCGGCGCGCAGGACTGCCCGGCCGCGCAGCGGTGTTACACCAACTCGGTCTATCTCATTTTCGATCAGGGGACGCCGCAGGAGTCCGACGATCGGTTCGCGGGTCTCTCCGGCTGCCTCCCCGAGCGGGGAAGCGACACGCCCTGTCCGCGCGGCGTGTGCCCGGGCAACGAGGTCTGCCTGCCCCAGAACAACGGCGACTTCACCGGGTTCGACCTCGTGTGCCGGTCGCCGGTGGGCAACGGTCAGGGCGGCGCCGCCTGCGGCCAGGACGCGGACTGCCGCAGCGGCACCTGCCTCGCCGGGTTGGGCGTCTGCCTCGGCGTCTGCGATCCGGCCGACCCGCGGACGTGCGCCGGCGGGACGAACTGCCGGTCGCTGACCTTCACCGTCTGGGACCGCGGCACGCCCGACAACGAGCTCGACGACGTGACGGCGCCCATCAACATCTGCGTCCCGTTCTGACGCCGGCCGGCGTCAGGGTTCCGGTGGTGCGGACTCGGGGGGCGGCGGCGTCTCCGGGACGCCCGCATCGAGGCTGGCGGGGTAACCAAAGACGGTGTGTTGATCGGCCACACGGACCAGGCGCGCGTTGATGACGTCGTCGTTGAACGTGTAGGCGCGGACGTGGAGCGGCAGGTAGCCCGCGGCCGAGAGCGTGAGATCCATCGGGCCGCTCTCCCGGGGGCGCTTCAACGAGAGAGGCGTCTCGCCGAGCGCCTTGCCGCCCCAGCGGACGGACGCGCGGGGCGAGGACCGCACGGACACCGTGACCTCGGCCGGGAGCACGGCGACGGCGTGGCGACCCGCGTCGGGGTTCGGACCGGACGGTGGCCCGCTCCCGGCGTCGCCGGGCCCGCGCACGACGGCCGGCGGTGCGACCGATGGCGCAGCGGGTGTCTGTGCGCCGGGGGCGACGACCAGGGACAGGCTGGCGGCGACGAAGGCCGCGACCACCGCGGCGGCCCCCGCGAACGGCGAAATGCGGATCATGGCTCGGCCCCTCCCTTCGGGGACGGCACGGGGCCCGGCGGGTAGACGACGTCGGGTTTGGGCATGTAGCCCTCGATGGGACGGGAGACGCTGCCCCGGATGCGTCCCTCGAGCACGTCGACGGGCAGCGGCGGCGTGAGCTGAAACTCGAAGCCGCGGGAGGCCAGGCGCACCTCGTAGACGTTGCCGTCCTTGTAGAACTTCCGCGAGGCGTTCAGCCGCTGGTCCCCCATGACCTTCTTGTTCCGGTGGTTGAGCAGGAAGTCGTAGAGCCGCACCGCGAGGTGATTCATGAGCCGGTGACAGCCGTGGCTGAACTTGGCCGGGTTGGTGATGGACAGGTAATCGCTCGAGCCGTGGGCCCGGATGCCGTTGTCCCAGTCCGGGCGTCCGTCCTGACCGGGGACGACGAAGTAACCGGCGACGAGTCCGTACGCGGAGAGATAGCCCGGCCCCATTTCGTCGTAATTCACGATGCGCTGGCGCTTGCCGTTCACGTCCGCAGCCTTGACGAGGCCCCGGATGGGCGTGCTCGGGGGTGCAACCCAGGTCGGCCCGGAGAGGATCTTGCGGATGACCCGTTTGCCCACGTCCGAGCCCTTGTAGCGGTAGTACTCGTAGCCGTTGGCGGCCTGCTCGGCGCGCCAGCCCCCGATGGTCGTCGGCCAGTGGATGATCGGGAATCGCTGCCCCTCGTGCGTCACGTAGAGGGTGAACCGCGGCATCCGCTCGCGGGCCGGGTAACGCAGCACGCCGTCGTCGCCCCAGGTCGGTTGGTACCAGACGTCGCCGCGGTCGACGACGACGTCCATTTCCATGTGGTCCCGATGATACTCGGGGCGCTGAGGCAGCCGGACGGCCGCCTGCAGCCAGTCGAAGACGTCGGCGGGCTGGGCCTTCAGGAAGGCGAGCAGGGCTTCGGGCGTCTGCAGGCCGAGCTGGACGAGCGCCGCGTCGGTGAACTCCTGGACGAGGTTGCGCACGGGCACCGTCTCCCCGGCGGCGTTGCGCCACGTCGCCGGTTGCCCGTCGACCGTGGCCGTCCCGTCCTCGAGAATGCGCGCGGCCTCGGTGACGCGCTCGCGCAGGGCCCGCACGAACTGGTCGTAGTTGGACTCGAGCGGGCGGCGCGCGAGCATCTTCATCGTGCCCGGTCGCATGCCCGGGTACTCGTAGATCATGTGGCGCATCTGGAAGCTCTGGAGCGCTTCCCGAAAGACGCCGTCGTCCGGATCGACCTTGAATCGGGCGTTGGCCTTCAGGTGGCCGTCGCATTTGAGGCGCTTGATGACCTCGGGCAGCGCGCGCGCCTGGCGATGGGCGACGTCGACGGCCGCGGCCTCGTCGGCGAGATCGGCCCGGGCGGCGACGAGGGCTTCAACCGTCGGGAAGCCGCCCTGGACGCGCGCCTCGTCGAGTTGTTTGCGCATGCGGGCGATCGCGGCGTCGGCGGCCTTCTGATCCTTGGGCTTTCGCAGCGGGATGCGCTCCACCGAGCCGAGCAGCGCGTAGTCGATCTCGCGGTGGCAGGCCTTCTCTTCGTCCCGCAGGAGCCGGGCGCGGACGACACCCAACGACGGCGGGAGTCCGAAGAGTTCGAGGAAGTTCTCGGCGCCGGTGGGGAGCTCGCGGCCGTCGCCGTCCGTCCGGTCGTTCGCGAGTCCGATGTAGATCGGCCGGTAGCGGTTGGGGAGGTGCTGGCCTTCGTCGTCTTCGAACTCGGCGAAGATGTAGGGCGTCCAGTCGTTGCGCAGGTTCAGCAGCGTGAACCCCTGCCCCGCGAGGGTCTCCGGGGGCACGGTGCCCGTGCGGTCCGCCCCGTCGATGAAAACGCGAACGGGGTGGGCCGGATCCGCGACGACCTGGGGGGCCGCACCCGGGACGGCCGG
>JAKLJY010000350.1 GCA_023150895.1 Myxococcota bacterium
CTTGTCATCCACCAACCGCGGAGCGGCTCAGGCAGACCGTCCGGAAATTCTCGGATGGAAGGCGGTTGACAAGCGCAGATATCGCTCGGCCGCACACCGCTTGCGCACCCAACCCCTCGCGCTCGTGCCGTTTCCCTGGCCGGCTCATCGAGGCACCAGTTGAGCGGCGGGGGTTGCGACTCAGGTCCGGGCTCGGCATCGTGGCGGGCATGGACACGCCGATGCTCGCGCCGTTGTGGGTGCTGGCGCCGATCATGCTCGTCGCCCTGGCGTCCGCTCCCCCCGCCCGGGCGAGGACCCCTGAACGGTCCGCGATCGCGCGGATTCTCGAAGTGGAGCGCCAGGAACCTCCCGAGCCGCCGGCCCGGATCATTCCCGTGTACGAGGGCACGCGGCAGGTCGGTTTCGAGGTCGTGTGGGTCGTCATGTCACCGCGAGTCGTGCCGGCCTATGCCGACGGCCACATGGCGGGCTGGAAGTTCGTCGGTGTGGGACGCGAGTCGGCCGCTGGACGGCTCGGTTTCCGGTCGGGCGACCGAATCGTCGCCATCGACGGCGACGCGGTCGTGCATGTGGCGCAGGTCCTCGAACTCCGGGAGGTGATCAACGCCGACGTCGGTCCCCACCGGGTCGAGGTCGTTCGGTTCCGAAAGACCGTGACGGTCGAGTGGTGGTGGTGACCCTGCCCCCCATCGTCTACCACACCTGAAAATCATCCCACGCCGGGTTGAACGCGGCCCCGTCCACGGCGCAGCGGCACCAGCCCTGCGCGCCGCCGTTGCCCGCGCAGGCATCGACGGCCTCGCCGCCGGGGGCGTAGGCCGCGGCGATGGCCTGGGCCATGCGCTCACCGATGGCCGCGTACTCCCGCGGGGTGCGGTAGCTCTGCAGGGCGAACGAGAGGCGCCCGGCGGGGTGGGCGTTGGCGTCGGCGTAGCGCCGGTGGGCGTAGATCTGCTCGGTGACGAACATCTGCATCTGCGTGAGCGTCACGTCGGTGTTGCCGTAGCCGTTCTCCGGCGTGCTGCCCCAGACGGCGTTGAGCATGGGGGCGAAAGCACGCGAGAAGTAGCTCTGCGCAGGATTCACCCCGGCGCCGTCCGGCGCGACGACGCTCTGCCGGCCGACGTGCATCGCGTAGCGATTGATGTGCGTCGCCCGCGCGTCGAGATCGCCCGCGACGCAGACGTTGCGGGTGTCGCAATAGCTCTCCTGCAGCCACCAGCGCACGTTCGGGGCGACGCCCTCCCAAAAGTCGGCGTCGGCCAGCCAACCCTGCAGGTTGGCCTTGTAGACGCCCAGGTTCTGCCCCGCGTGGGCCATGCCGACCACGGCGGCGCCGCCCGGCGCGTCGTCGGCCGCGCCGTCGGCGCCCTCGTGCAGCGCGCGGAAGAGGTTGACCCAGCGGTCCCGGCTGGCAGGATCGGAGCGGATCGAGGAGTGCACCTCGTTGACCATGAACCCGTCGCCCTGTCCGAAGCAGTAGCCCGCCTCGGCGGCGCGGCGGCGGAACTCCTGGCCTGCGGCGATCCAGGTCGTGTCGTTGGCCGCGCGCCACTCGCCCCAGGCGGTGTCCGAGAACTCGGCGAGCGCGTGGAACTGCGGGCCGTGGGCCCGGATGCGGGCGGCCTCGCCGGGTCGGAGGGTGGTCTTGTCCGCCGTGAAGGGCGGGACGGAGAGGAAGTAGTGCACACACGGCGACGGGTGGGCCGCAAAGGCGTCGGCCAGCAGATTCCAGCCGCCGACGGTCCAGACGACGACGTCGACCCGACCTTCGAACGGGCAGTTCGCCGGCACGGCGTAGGGGCGCTCGACGCACGGGGCCTCGGGCGGCGGGTCGGGGGGC
>JAKLJY010000351.1 GCA_023150895.1 Myxococcota bacterium
TGCCCGTGCCCGACGCGCCGGAGACCTGGTCGAGGTACGGGTATGCCTTGGGGGACCCGGTCGGCGGGTGGGACCCGGATGGGCGGTGTGCGGTCCTCGGCGCGGCCGTCGGCGGCCTCATCGGGGGCGTCATAGGCTTCCTGAGCGACGGCGTCGAGGGCGCCCTGCTCGGCGCCGGCGTCGGCGCGGCGAACGGCATGACCTGCGGCCTCGGCCTGCTGGCACAGGCTGTCGTCGGCGCAGCCACCGGCGCGCTCCAAGGTAGCGTCACCGCCCTCTGGCACGGTCAGGACCCCGCCGTCGCCGCGCTCCGTGGCGCCACCACCGGCGCCCTCGGCGGTGTTGCCGGCACCTACTTCGGCCGCGCACACGGCGTCCTCGCCGAGGAGCTCACCGGCACCGCCGGCGCCCTCGGTCGCGCCGGCCTCAACTTCGCCGCCGACGTCGAGGCCGACCTCGCCGTGCAGACCGCGCTCGTCGGCTTCGGTCTCCAGGAAGAGGTCGACGTCGGGGGCGCCTTTGCTTCCGGGGCCTTCGGCACGGGCGTGCGGGCGATGCACTTCGCGGCGGGAGCGCGGCACGCCTGGCGCGAGACCGGCGGCCGCCACGAGGACCTCGGCCTCGTCACCGGCCTCGGCCTCGCGGCCCCGTCACAGCTTCCCAACCGCGCCGCGGGCTGGCGTCGCTATCAAGCGAACGGCGGCCCGCTCTCGCTGCGCGAATGGGTCCAGGCGCGTACGCAGCTCACGGAGCGGCTGCAGGCCGTCGTGGACGCGGAGAATCTGAAGCTGGGGGCGGATCCGGCGGGGTATGCGGCGAGGATGGAACTCCTGAACGAGCGACAACTGCGTGCCGGCTCGAAATCCCGCTGGCTGGCGAAGATGTTCTACGGGACCGCGTTGGAGCGGGCGACGATGAAAGCGATCCAGAACGACTCCACCCTCAGCACGATGTTCCGCCACATCGGAGGGGCGTTCCAACCCGACTTCATCGGTCTCGGACAATATGCAGGTCTGAGTTTCGACGTCACGACCACAAGGGCTGCCGCAGACCACCTGAAGAGGCTAGGATACGGGCCAGGACTCAATATCCTGACCTATCATCGCCACAGAGGATTCGATACCTTCTAGAATGGACTACATTAAGAACAAATTTTTCTGTGTCGACGACCGGGATTCCGGCAAGACCTACGACGGATATAGTTTCTACCGGTGCGAGTTCGATGCGTGCCAGTTCTCGATTTCGAGCGCCCCGGAATTTCGGGTGAGAGCAAAGAACTGTCATTTGAAAGACTGCATCGTCCGCGGAAACTGCGGGATCTACACCCCCATCATCGAGGACTCCGTCGTCGACGGCCTCAAGACCCCGGGCACCCTCTTCCTCCGGGGCGCCGTCTTCAAACACGTCGTCCTCAAGGGGAAGGTCGGTTCAATCTACGTAGGCCGACCCGCCGTCTCCGACGGCGGCAGCGAGGAGGCCTTCGAGGTCGCGAACCGCGACTACTACGCGACCGTCGACTGGGCGCTCGACCTCACCCAGGTCGAAGCGCAACTCGACCTGGAGTTGCCGTCAGTCCCCGGCCACCTCATCCGCCGCGACCCCACCACGCAGATTCTCGTGACCCGCGAGCGCGTCCTGGCCGCCGACTGGCGCAAGATCGATCTCGATGGCACGCCGTACGACATCGCCCTCGACCGCCTTGCCCGCGAAGGTTATGACTCGAGGGTCCTCGTCGCCCCGAGCGGCCATCGCAGCTTCTCCATGCATCTCAAGGCCCAGC
>JAKLJY010000352.1 GCA_023150895.1 Myxococcota bacterium
GTTGGGGGCCCCACGACGCCGCAAGTCGGGATTCAGCGGGCTGCGGAGCCGGCGGACAATTTCCGCCGACCCTCGCAGGCGCCCTGTGCCCGCGTTTCGGACGATGAGACTCTCTTCGAGCGCGCGGCCAGGCGTCGCGTCGGTCGGGAACGAGATCACGGTGGGCGTGGCCTGAATCCGGGGTGTATCGCTCCCCACGCTCAGACTCACCTCTTTGACCCGATCCTCCGCTCGAGACGCGTCGCTCTCGATCACCAGCGTCCCGGTCGGTGGTGCGTCCGCGGGCGGCCCGAGGTCGGGGTTTCGGTGGTAGACGAGCTTCACCTCCACGAATTCGCCGTTCTCGAGCGACCTGGGCACCTGGTCGCGCTCGATGATCAGGAACGAACAGGTCTCCTCGAGCTCCCCCAGGTCGTCGTAAATGGACTTGCCGAGGACGGTGAGATCACAGGGTTCCAGGTCGCCCTTCAGGGCGACGCGGGTCACCGTCAGCGCGTCCGGACCGGCACTGCGGACCTGCACGATCTGCACGTCGCTCTTGTCGCGACCCTGGATCGGCGGTCCGAAGACGACCTCCTGGCGGTCGATCGAGATGTCGCTGCTCCTGCATTTGATGCCGCCCTGGCCGGGAACCGGCTCGCAGTCCGGCTCGAGACCGCCGGCATCTCCGCCGGACGTGCCGGGGTTCGTCGCGTCATGTTCCTGCACGCTCACTGTCATTCGCCAAGATCATGGGACCACCCTCGTGGCCAGGATCATGTTGCCACCCCGGACGCGGCGGCGGCAGGCAAGAGAATCGGGCGGGGCGCCCTTTCCGTCAATGCTGAATTCCGAGCGGCGGCCTGTGGTGGGCTGTTCGACGCACCAGAGAGCACCGTGCCGGGCCATTGACGCGCGCGGGCCCCACCCCGAAGATGGTCTCATGATCAGCGAACCCGACCACACGCCCGAAGAGCCGCCGCGCGCCCCATCGCAGGCCGCCTGGGATGCGATGAGCCCCGCCGAGCGCGCGGCCGTATTGGAGCGCCTGGGGCCGATGCCCGACCACGAGCTCGCGCCGCCGGAGGGCGACTGGCACATCGAGGCCGTCCGCACGAGCGAGGACTCGCTCGACGGCTACTTCCGCAAGCGCGACCGGGGCGCCTACATCGGCCGCGGGCTCACGGTGTATTACCCCGAGGAGCGCCGGTTCGCGCCGGACCTCTTCGTGGTGCTGGACGTGCCCGCGGGCCGCCGCACGGTCTGGAACGTCTCCGCCGAGGGGCGGGGGCTCGACTTCGTGCTCGAGGTCCACTACGGCGGCCGGCGCCGGAAGGACGCCGAGGAGAATGTCGTGCGGTACGCCCGCCTGGGCATCCAGGAGTACTTCATGTTCGACGCGCGGCGCGTCGTGCTCCACGGCTGGCACCGTGCAAAGAGCTCGGACCGCACGTACACGCGCATCATCCCGCAGAACGGCCGCTGGCCCGTGCGCTCGCTGGGCATGGAGCTCGGCCTGCGCGACGGCCAGCCCCGCTGGTACGACGGCCTGGGCATCGTGCCCTTGACGCGGGAGCTGAACGCCGAACTGTCGCTCTCGCTGAACGACGCCCTGGAGCGCGCCCAGCAGGCCGAGGCCGAACGCGACGAGGCCGAGGCCCGCGCCACCGCCGAGGCCGAGCGCGCGACCGCCGAGGCCGAGCGCGCGACCGCGCTGTCGGAGCGCGCGACCGCCGAGGCCGAGC
>JAKLJY010000353.1 GCA_023150895.1 Myxococcota bacterium
GAAGCAGCTGTCCGGGGGGCGCTTCGGGTGGGACTGCACATTTCCGCAGGTTCACCCCTGCGGCCCCATTGAAGCCGTGATGACGAAGTCCCACGCGGCGATGAGCCCGTCGATTTCCGCAGGTTCACCCCTGCGGCCCCATTGAAGCGTGGGGCACGACAGCGCCGGGCGCGCGGTCGTGCTCGATTTCCGCAGGTTCACCCCTGCGGCCCCATTGAAGCGCATCCGGTGATGGCGTGAGCAGCGTCGTGGCGGGCGAATTTCCGCAGGTTCACCCCTGCGGCCCCATTGAAGCGCCCCGACCGCGGTAGCGGTGTCTCCCGACAGTGAGAATTTCCGCAGGTTCACCCCTGCGGCCCCATTGAAGCGCTTTATCGGCCGGCGCCGCAGTGATCTGGTAAGGTGATTTCCGCAGGTTCACCCCTGCGGCCCCATTGAAGCGGCGTGGACTGGTACGTCAACCCCGACACACGCGCGATTTCCGCAGGTTCACCCCTGCGGCCCCATTGAAGCCACCCTCACCCCGTACTGGACCTTCGGATTGCCGATTATTTCCGCAGGTTCACCCCTGCGGCCCCATTGAAGCCGTGCTCTCGCCGAGGACGCGGATGCTGATGCGGACGTATTTCCGCAGGTTCACCCCTGCGGCCCTATTGAAGCTCCGTAAGCGGTATAAGCTTCAGCTCGTTGCCCTCTATTTCCGCAGGTTCACCCCTGCGGCCCCATTGAAGCAGCTGTCCGGGGGGCGCTTCGGGTGGGACTGCACATTTCCGCAGGTTCACCCCTGCGGCCCCATTGAAGCCGCGATGACGAAGTCCCACGCGGCGATGAGCCCGTCGATTTCCGCAGGTTCACCCCTGCGGCCCCATTGAAGCGACTCAGTGCGGTGGTAGGTGATCTTGCCCTGCTCGATTTCCGCAGGTTCACCCCTGCGGCCCCATTGAAGCCAGGCGCTCAGGAATGCCCCGAGCATCGTGTGCCACGATTTCCGCAGGTTCACCCCTGCGGCCCCATTGAAGCTTGCCGGGCGATGATGCCGGCCTCACCCCACGCCGAATTTCCGCAGGTTCACCACTGCGGCCCCATTGAAGCCGAGCGAGGCCGACGTCAGCGCGGTCCACTCCGTCGGGATTTCCGCAGGTTCACCCCTGCGGCCCCATTGAAGCCACTCTACGGTCGCCATGGAGTTGATTGCACTCAAGGATTTCCGCAGGTTCACCCCTGCGGCCCCATTGAAGCCAGGCGTCCCACCGGGCCGCGGTGGCAATCTGCGCCAATTTCCGCAGGTTCACCTCTGCGGCCCCATTGAAGCACGACCACGAAGGTCGAGCGCGTCCACATGGAGAAATTTCCGCAGGTTCACCCCTGCGGCCCCATTGAAGCGAGTCTGACGAGTGGGGCGAGGTGGTGCCGCGACCAAGATTTCCGCAGGTTCACCCCTGCGGCCCCATTGAAGCGGAAGGCTTGGTCCGTCGTGTGCAAAAAGCTGGGTCATTTCCGCAGGTTCACCCCTGCGGCCCCATTGAAGCCGCTCGAGCGCCCGCATGCGCCGGTGCTCGCTCGGGTGAATTTCCGCAGGTTCACCCCTGCGGCCCCATTGAAGCATTTCCAGGGGTGCGGGGTCTCGCACACGAACTTTGATTTCCGCAGGTTCACCCCTGCGGCCCCATTGAAGCCAATACGCGAAGAGCGCGGACGAACTCGAAGGGGATCC
>JAKLJY010000354.1 GCA_023150895.1 Myxococcota bacterium
GGTTCGGATGGCGGTGGTGGCGTGGACGCGCGTGTCGACGAACCGCTGCCCTGGTTGCCGCGCAATCGGGAGACGGTTCTGGCTCTCGTCAAGGCGCGACAACGCATGGCGGCGTGCATCGAGAAGATCTACGGTGAACCGGCATGGGTCGGGGCCAATTACCACCACCTCTTCCTCGATGAACTGAACCCTCGCCCCGAGCCCGGTTATCGAGGCATCGATCGCCGCACCATCGACTGCGACTTGCCGGCGTTCGATTGCGAGGCATTTCTGGCGTGCATCGATGTCAGGCCGTCGCTCGTGTGTGACCCGACGGCGACCTTCGGTGGTGCGGCCGGCTGCGTCGAGGACGACGTCCGGGTCTGGTGCGTCACTGGCAGCAGCCGCGGGCCGGTCACCTACTGCCGCGAGGTCGGTGGTTACTGCCCAGAGGGCTGGGGCGCCAACAACGGTTGTTACGTCGGCGACTGCGACGGCCTCGACGCCCCGTCCCGCTGCGGGGACGGCGTGCGCTACTACTGCGACGGTTTCCATCTGGTGGGCTTTCGCTGCGAACAGGAGGTCCTCTGTCACCCGTTCTACGTCGGCGACTCTGGTCGTTGCGCGCGGTACGGGCAGCCGAGGTGCCGGCGGCTCGACGAAGGCAATGGTTACATCGCCACGCGCTGCACCGCCGAGGGCGAGACCTGCGACCCGAGGGTGCCGGCACGCTGTCTCGACGAATACACCGTCGAGGGGTGCGCGTGGCCCGGTTTCATGTCGCGCCTGCGCTGCGACGAGTTCTTCGAGGGCGCGACGTGCGCCCCGCAGCGCGCGGACGGCCTCGGTGCCGCGTGCAGCATGCCGGCAGAGGAGTGCGCAGCCGGCCCGCACTGTGACGATGACCGCTACCTCCGCACCTGCCCGATGGGCGAGTGGGAGGTCATCGACTGCGCCGCGATGGGCATGTACTGCAAACCCGATGTCTTTCCGCCCGACTCGGGCGGCTGCCGGTTTCGCTGAGGTGACTTGACGGCACGGGCATCAGCGTCCGTGCTCTTTGGAGGGCAACATGGCGGTGGAAGGCGTGGCCGTGGTCGGATTCGACCTGGCCGTCGAGTTGAAACGCGCGCTCACATTTGCGCCCCCAGGCGACGACTACCTCGTCGTCCGGGACCCGATGGATAACACGTCCGGCGAAATCTACACGTTGCGCGTCGTGTCGGTCACTGTGACCTCCAACGTCAACGTGCCGGTCAACGCCGTGAACGGCACGCCCGTCGGGCAGGTCTCCCTCGACGTCGTGGTCGACTCGGACCTCACCCGAGTAAGGTTGGGCCTTCAGTCCTCCTTCGACCCCCAGCGCAACCTGCTCTTCCGCTCGGTCATCCCGCTCTCGTGGCGCGGCACCGCCACCGACCTGCAGCCCGGGGTCACCGTCGCGGACTTCCCGGCGGGCTTCACGAATCAGCGCGACCGTCTCACCCCGCGCATCGTCTGGGCCGAGTGTCCGATCGGTGCGCCGCTTCTGGAGGGGCTCCCCCGGGGGATTCGGCCGCCGAATCGAGTCCCCGACCGACTGCCCGTCGCCACGTGGCCCGACGAGCTCGTCATGGCACCCGCCGTGCCGGCGACGCTTTTGAC
>JAKLJY010000355.1 GCA_023150895.1 Myxococcota bacterium
CGCTTCAACCCCGTCGCCATCGACACCGCAACCCTCTCACCCGACGACCGCCAACGCCTCGTGAACGACCTGCGCGCCGCGCTGCGGGTGCTGGAGGCGTAGGGCGCACGCGGGCACTTCGGCACGGCGCCCGACCGGCAATCGATTGCCGCCCGTCTGGGCTTCGGTCGGGCGTCCGACCGGCAATCGATTGCCGCCCGTCCGTGCTTCGGCCCGGCGTCCGACCGGCAATCGATTGCCGCCCGTCTGGGCTTCGGCCTGGCGTCCGACCGGCAATCGATTGCCGCCCGTCTGGGCTTCGACCCGGCGTCGGACCGGCAATCGATTGCCGCCCGTCCGGGCTTCGACCCGGCGCCCGACCGGCAATCGATTGCCGCCCGTCTGGGCTTCGACCCGGCCGCCGATCACCCGCGGCGCCGGTTTCCGTGCGACACGTCGCCCGCGTGGCCGAATGGATCTCTGAGGACCCACTTGACCTCGGAGACCACTGTGGACAACCACCGCCAGCCCCTCAGCGCCCGTGTTCGCGCCGCCATTCGACTGCGCCACCTCTCCCCCCGGACGGAAGAGGCCTATCTCATGTGGATACGTCGCTTCCACGAAGCGCACGGCGGCCGGGACCCCGCCCGGCTGGGCGCGGACGAGGTCACGGCCTTCCTGAGCCGACTCGCCACCGACGACCGCGTCGCCGCGTCGACGCAGAATCAGGCGCTCGCAGCACTCTTGTTTCTCTATCGCGACGTCCTCGGCGTCGACCTTCCGTGGCTCGACGGACTCGTCCGCGCCCGACGGCCGCAGCGCCTGCCGACCGTGCTCGGGCGCGACGAAGTCGCCCGCCTCCTCGGCCAGATGCAGGGCGCGCCGCAGATGATGGCGACGCTGCTCTACGGAGCGGGTCTTCGCCTCATGGAGTGTTGTCGACTGCGGGTCAAAGACCTCGACTTCGAGCGCCACCAGATCACGGTTCGCGAAGGCAAAGGCGACAAGGACCGCCCCGCGATCCTGCCCGCGGCATTGGTGCCGGCCCTGCGAGCGCACCTCGCCGCGTGGCAGGCCCAGCACGAGTCCGACCGCCGCGGCGGCTGGGGGTGGGTCGAGCTTCCCCACGCGCTCGACCGCAAGCTGCCCGGCGCCGGCCAGACGTGGCCGTGGCAGTGGGTATTCCCGGCGACGCGCACGTATGAGCACGAGGACTCCGGCCAGCGCCGACGACACCACCTGCACGAGACGGTGCTGCAGAGCGCCGTGCACGAGGCCGCGCGCGCCGCCGGCATCACCCGACGCGCGACCTGCCACACGCTGAGGCACAGCTTCGCGACGCACCTGCTCGAGGACGGCTACGACATCCGCACCGTGCAGGAACTCCTCGGGCATGCCGACGTCGCGACCACCATGATCTACACCCACGTCCTCAACCGGGGTCCCGCCGCCGTGCGGAGCCCGGCCGACCGGCTGCTCGGCGGGCTCGGCGGCTTCCCGCTCGGTGGATCGATTCGGCTGCTTCCGGTGCAGGACCCGCGCGCCGGAGCGGGCGGGGTCACGCCGGGGCCTGTCGGTCCGCGTCCGGGTGGGTTCCACGGGCGGTGAGCCGGGACTCGGCCGGCCCCTCGGAGGCGC
>JAKLJY010000356.1 GCA_023150895.1 Myxococcota bacterium
GGCCGTCGTCGCGCCGCCGTGGGCGCCCGTGGCGACGCCGCCGCCCGTCGCCCCCCCCTGGGCGCCCGTGGCGTCGACGCCGAGCGGGCCACCGGAGCCGGCGACTTCGCCGCCGTCACCCGCCGTCGAAGGCGCCCTGCCGCCGGCGGGGCCCGAGGCCCTGCCCGCGGTCGAAGGCGACCCTTCCCCCGCCGAGGCGGCGCATGGCCTGTGGGTCGAGCCGACCCACATCCACGACCCGTGGGAGATGGGGGGCCTGCTCGTCCAGCCGACGCTGGTCCCGGAGGACGTGCCACCCGTCGTCGCCGTTCTGCCCCCGACGCCCACCCCGACGCCGGTCGCCGCGCCGCCGGAGCCGCTCTCGTTCCACGGTGGACCGGGGCTGGCGGCGTTTCTCGACGCCGGCCGCCGGGTGACGTTGTTTCGCTGGCTCGGCGAGCATGCGCGGGCAGGCGCCCGGGGTCAGCTCGAGATCCGCGGCGGCTCGCGCCCGCTCCGCCTCGCGCTCGACGGCCGGGGGCACGTCGTCACGTACACCGACATGCCCCCGGCGCCGCCCGAGGCCGATCCGGCGGAGGTTCGGGCTCATCGCCGTCGGCACCTCGCCGAGCTGCTCGTGCCCATCGGCGAGCGCGCCCATCTCGACGCGGTCTTCACGCCGGAGCCCGTCGCGCCGCGGCCGGGCGAGAAGCCCGTGCCCCTGCTCGAAGCGCTGATGCAGTGGCTCGACCTCGCGCTCACGCCCATCGGCGCCGAACCCGCGGCGCAGCACTACCACCGGCGTCTCTTCGAGTACCCCGTGCTTCGTGCGGGACGCGCGCCGAGCGCGGGCGAGCTGCCCCTCGACCGCCTGCAGGGCCGGTTCGTGGAGGAGTCGCTGCCCCAGGGCCGGGCGTTGCAGGACCTCCTGACGTTCAGCCCGCTCGGGCGTCCCCGCACCTGGCGCATGCTCGTGCTGCTCGACGCGCTCGGGCTGCTCGCCTTCGAGGCGGAGCCCCCGGCCACCGGTCGCGCGGGCGCGCTCGACGAGATGCTCGACGCCCTCCGGCGGCGCGCCTCCCAAGGCCGCGAGAGCCATTTCACGGCGCTGGGCGTGCACTACGCGTCCCACCCCGGTGAGTTCGCCCCCGCGCTGGAGCGCATCCGGGCGAAGTACGGCCCGCAAAGCGCCGTCGCGCGGTTCTCGTCCGAGACGCGGGCGCTCGGCGAGGAGATCCTCGAACGGGCGACGACGGCCTACGGCGTGATTTCGGATCCGGCCCGGCGGATCGCTTACCGACGGGAGCTGCTGACGCCGATGGAGGTCCGGGCGGCGGTCGAACTCCTGGTCGGGCAGTTCAAGCTGGCCACGATGCGAAAGCTGCCCGAACTCTCGCAGCAGCTCGCCTTTGTCATCGCCGAGCTCGACCCGCGGGCGCTGGCCGAGGCCGGTTACGGCTGAACGACCCCGCGTCCGGCGGTGCTGCGGGCCCGGAGCGCGTCGAGTGCGGCGCGCGCGCGGCGGGCGACGGGCGTGAGGCGATCCCGCTCGGTGCCGGCGGCCGCGGCCGCCTCGTAGTGCCGCAACGCCGCGTCCCGGAGCGGC
>JAKLJY010000357.1 GCA_023150895.1 Myxococcota bacterium
AGTCGGGGGGGGGCGGTACGGGCCCGGCGTCCGGCGTGGCCGGCGCGGGCGCGGCGGAACACCCGGCGGCCAGGAGCGCCGCGACGGCCCGCGGGCGCCGGACGAAGGCCCGGTTCACGGCGCGCGGCCGGCCCAGACGACGACACGGTGAATGTAGACGGTCCCGCCCCAGACGTAGAAGCCGACGCGATCGTGGCCCGGCTCCAGGGGGTACTCCGCCGTCGGCAGGGAGAGGCGGTACGCCCCGTCGGCGCCCCAACGCGCGAGATTCGGCGTGCGCGCGACGGCGACGCTCGACCAGATGCCTGGCTCCGGGCGGACGTTCGGCAGCTCGGCGACGAGCGCGTCCTGGAAGACGATCCCCGTGCGGAGGCCGCCGTTCGTCCCCCAGCCGAAGTACCAGCCGTCCGTGCCCCACGGATCACCGGCATTCTGCAGGATCATGGAGATCTCGGCGCCATCGCTCGCGGCCGCAATCTCCATCCGCACGGGCGTCGGCACGTCCACCCGCACGGGCAGCCGCAGGATGGCGAAGTCCAGCGGACCCGAACGCCCGCCGAGGACCGGCGTCCCGCCGCTCTCGTCGCGGACGATCGCCCAGTGACCGCGAACGAGCTCCAGGTCGTCGAGGGCGTTCTCGCCGCCGAAGGACCGGTCGAAGACCCGCTCCCAGACGAGCGTGTTGTCCGCCGCGTACGGGTCCGGCGCCGGGGGCGGGGCCGGGCGCATCGGTGCGAGGGCGTGCCACTCGATGTGTTTGTAGAACCGGATCCACTCGGCGTTGATCGCCATGTAGGCGTCGTAGCTGGGGTGGATGCCGTCGGGCAGGTCGACCGCGAGCTGTCCGCGATCCATGAGGAACCGCTGCAGGTCGAAGAGGGGCACCTGATACTCGAGTGCGAGGTCGAGGAGGACGCCGGCGAGCTCCGAGACCCGCTCGATGCCGCCGTCGAGCGGCGGTGGCGTCAGCACGATGGGGAGCGTCCCGGCCGCGAGGCAGGCCTCGATCATCGTCCGCATGTGCCCGATGTAGGCGGGCAACTCGTACCCGTGGCGCGCGTCGTTCGTCCCGAAGAGGATGGTCGCGGTCTCCGGGTGCCCGCCGGAGAGTGCGTCGGCCACGATTTCGGCGCCCCAGCGGGACTCCTGACCGGCCATCGCTCCGAGTTCTTTGGGCAGGTGAACGTAGCCCTCGACCAGGGCGACGCCGCTTTCGGGATCCCAGCGGGCCTCGGCGATGAAGGCCTGGGACTCCGAGATGCTGTCGCCCAGCGTCAGGATGGACTTCGGCGTGTTCTCCTCCGACCAGCGAGCACGGGCGCCCACGTCCCAGAGGGCGGGCAGCACGTTCTGCTCGTAGAAGGAGACCCAGCTCAGCAGGTCCATGCGGCGGTGGTCGCCCAGGCGCTGGGCTCGGAGCC
>JAKLJY010000358.1 GCA_023150895.1 Myxococcota bacterium
GACGTGCAACTTCGGAAAGTATTGGCAACCGGGAGTTGCGACAACCAACGTGGACCAAGCGACGTGCAACTTCGGAAAGTATTGGCAACCGCGCTCGGCGTCGAGCGTGTCGTGGTAAGTGGCGTCACAATTGAGGACGGCGCGCTGGTGCTCGCCGTGCGGCCGGTGAAGGCGGAACGGCGCCGGTGCTCGCGATGCGGCATTCGGTGCCCCGGGTACGACTCGGGGAGCGGCACGCGGCGTTGGCGAGCGCAGGACATCGGCCGGACGCCCGTGCACGTCGAGGCCGCGGCGCCGCGGGTGCTCTGCAAGGAACATGGCGTCGTGGTCGAGCGCGTGCCGTGGGCCCGCCCAGGGTCGACCTTCACGCGGGCGTTCGAGGACGTCGTCGCGTGGTGCGTCAAGCAGACCTCGAAGACGGCGGTTGCCGAGCTGATGCGGGTGGCCTGGGAGACGGTCGGGGCCATTCTCGACCGGGTCGTGGCCGACGCGAGGAAGGGCCGCGACCTGCTGGAAGGCTTGACCCGGATCGGCATCGACGAAGTGAGCTTCCGCAAGGGGCACCGCTACTTGACGGTCGTGGTGGACCACGGCAGCGGACGCATCGTCTGGGCCAAGGAAGGGCGCGACAAAAAGACCCTGCGCACGTTCTTCGACGAACTCGGCGCCGAGCGGGCCGCGCGCCTGACCCACGTGAGCGCAGACGCCGCTTCCTGGATCGGTGATGTCGTGGCGGAGCGCTGCCCGACCGCCGTGCTGTGCATCGACCCGTACCACGTGGTCGCCTGGGGCAATGAGGCGCTCGACCAGGTCCGACGCGGCGTCTGGAACGACTCCCGCAAGGCCGGTGAGCGGGACACCGCCAAGCTCGTGAAGGGAGCCCGCTACGCGCTCGTGAAGAACCCGGAGAACCTCACGGACAAGCAGAAGGCCCGGCTCTCCGCCCTGGAGACCCTCAACCGTCCTCTGTTCCGCGCATACCTGCTCAAAGAGATGCTCCGACTGGTTTTCGCCACGAAGGGCGACGAGGGCATCAAGCTCCTCGGGCGCTGGCTCGCATGGGCTCAACGCTGCCGCATCGCCCCGTTCGTCAAGCTCGCCCGCAGCATCCGGCGGCACCGCGAGGGCATCGAGGCCAGCCTGCGACACCGGATGTCCAACGGCCGCGTCGAAGCCACGAACAATCAGATCCGCTTGCTGACGAGAATCGCTCACGGGTTCCACAGCGCGACCGCCCTCATCGCCCTGGTCTTCCTCAAACTGAGCGGTCTCGCCATCAACCTGCCCGCTCGGCCCCGTCTGTCTTGACCCACGGATATCCTATGAGGCCC
>JAKLJY010000359.1 GCA_023150895.1 Myxococcota bacterium
GACCGCAGCCGGCGGGCGTTACGGCGACATGCTCCCAGACTGCGGCCCGGACGACCCCCCCGTCTGCGCCTGCACCGGCGCAAGCCTGGCGAATCGCTGCGAGGCCGCGGCCCGGGGCACGAACGTGGCCTACCTCGGGGTCTGCGGCGCGGTCTGTACCGCGCGGGGGGACTGTCCCGCCGGTGACGTCTGCCGGAAGTCGCCGGAACGCGTGTTCACCCTCGACGGGACGTGCGGCCCGCCGCCGTCCGACTGCGGGCAGGTCAACCGCATCTGCACCGAGCGCCGGGACGCCGAAGTGGAGAACGAGTGTCAGGCGATGCAAGAGGACACGTGGGTCGAGGGCCCCGGTCCCTGCGGCGCCTGCCTGGACGACGGGGACTGCTACACCGGGGACTTCCAGGGCGAGGCGATGGACGTGTGCGACCTGCCGGCCGGCAACTGCGGTCAGCGGGTGTTGGGGCGTTGCCAGACGATCGGGGAAAACGACCTGTGCGAGTGGAACATCGCCAACGGCGACCCCGAACCGGTCTGCGGGTGCGACGGTCGGACCTACGCGGCGGCCTGTCGCGCGGCGTGGAACGGGGCCCGGATCGATCACGCGGGGGCGTGCGCACCGGCCGTGCCGTAGGTGACGGAAACGCGAGAGCGGTTCGGTGCCCGATGGGGTGCCGACGGGGTGCCGGGCACTTCGGCCGGGCGTCACTCGGTACGAAGTGGTTGGCACCTCGGACCGGACCTCGCCGGTGGTGATCGGTCGGGCAAACCGCTATTTCGTCGGCGTGGGCTTGCCGGGGGCGTCGGGGACGGTCTGCTTCAGTCCTCTGATTTCTTCCTCGAGCGCTTCCGGGATCCGCTGATTGCGGTCGATGAGCGCTTGCCGAACGATGCGGGGATCGTATCGAGTCGGATACAGTCTTTGATACAGACGGAGAGAATCGTCCCAAGTGGGCTGCACGGGGTCTTCGGGGAGGCGGATCGGCGGTTCGGGCACCACGCCATGCTCCCGGAAGACTGCGAACGCCCAGACGAGGACCTCGGGCAGCGACGGTTCGCTTCCGATTACGCCCAGTACGGCCGTCTCGTGGATACGGTTGTAGCTCGCGACGCAGACTCGGTCGTGCCGGACGCGCATTTCATAGCCGGCGAGTTTGCTACCCCGGACGAAAACGAACACCGGTCGTCGGCGCAGGTTCGAAATGAATGCCTCGCTCGCCGGCGACGGCTCGAGTCGAAACTTGAGCCCGTCGTAAGAATCCCGATTTCCGCGCGGGCGACCGGGCAGCCGCCCAGAGTGTGACAATGTGCGATAT
>JAKLJY010000035.1 GCA_023150895.1 Myxococcota bacterium
CGGCCGTCGACCAGAGGGCAAAGAAGACGACGGGGGAACGGGCCGAGGCCGGGCGGGCGTGGGTGGGCTGGCGCATGGCCGCAGTTTCGTCACGCGGCCGACCTGATGCAAGATGCGCCCATGCCGCGCCTGCCCGATTGTCCCGGCCTGACCTTCGCCGCCGATGTCCCGCTTGCGCCGCGGACGACGTTCGGCCTCGGCGGCCCGGCGAAACTGCTCGCGTCGGCCACGACGCCCGAAGCCGTCCGCTGCGCCGTGACCTACGCGGCCGAAAACGGTCGGCCGCTTTTCGTCCTCGGCGGGGGCAGCAACCTCCTGGTCGCCGACCGCGGGTTCGACGGCGTCGTGCTGGTCCCGAGCCTGCGGGGCCTCTCGATGGCGCCGGACGGTCGCCTGACGGTCGCTGCCGGCGAGCCCTGGGAGGCCGTCGTCGAGGCTGCCGTGGCGGCCGGCCGCGCCGGCGTCGAGTGCCTGACGGGGATCCCGGGGACGGCGGGCGCCGCCCCCGTCCAGAACATCGGGGCCTACGGACAGGAGGTCGCCGACACCCTCGAGTCCGTGGAGGTCCTCGACCGCGCCACCGGTCGCATCGAGAGACTCGAGCGCGCGGCGTGCGGGTTCGGATACCGCGACAGCCGCTTCAAGCGTGCACCGGAGCAGGCCATCGTCCTCGGGCTGACGCTGGCATTGCGGGGGGGCGACGAACCGGAGATCCGGTACGAAGAGCTGAGGCGGGCCCTCGCCACGGCCCCGAACGACGCACCACCGCTCGCGCGCATCCGCCGCGCGGTTCGGGGCGTGCGGGCCGGCAAGGGCATGTTGCTCGCCCCGGAGGCCCCGCCGGACGCCCGCCGGACGGCCGGCTCGTTTTTCATGAACCCCCGACTGACGGCGGAGGAGGCCGCCGCGCTGCCGGCAGACGCACCGCGGCACGTCGACGACGACGGCCGGGTCAAGGTCCCGGCGGCGTGGCTCATCGAACACGCCGGCGTCACTCGGGGCTGGCGACTCGGCGCGGCGGGCGTCTCGCCCCACCACGCGCTCGCGCTCGTCGCGCACGAGGGGGCAACGGCCCACGACGTGCTGCGCGTCGCCGCCCACGTCCGGGCCGCCGTCCGGGCCGCCTTCGGCGTGACGCTCTCACCGGAGCCCGTCTTCGTCGGATTCGACCTGCCGCCGGACGTCGTGCTCGGCGTGTTCACCACAATCGACCCCGCCAGAAAAAAAGTGCCGGTGCCGGGATCAGTACCCGCAAAACGAACGCCGGGACCTCGTCACAAAGAGTGAGCGCGGTCAGGCGACCCGGGAACGCGGAGGTGATTCTTGCCCACGCCTGCCATTCGTGAACCCCAGGAGGCGCCCGACGCCGCCATGGGGGTCTTCTGTCCGACGAGCCCGAGGTCCGGGCCGCGCTCGCTGCCGAATGGGACCGCCTTCTGTCGTCGCAGGGGCCCTTCGGGGTCGACCGCCTCGCTTTCGAGCACCTCGTGATGGCGGTCCTGCGGGAACGGGCCGGTCCGGGGGGCGCGGGCGGGCCGATCCTCCCCCGCATGGCCCTCGACGACCTCTACCTCGCGCAGGGCTGTGCGGCCGGTGACCGGCGCGCCTGGCGCGCGTTCGACCGCCGCTTCGGCCCCGTGCTCGATCGCCTCTCGCTGCTCTTTTCCACGACGACCGTGTCCGCCGAGGACGCCCGTCAGGAGCTCCTGACGGCGCTGTTCCGCGGACGAAAAGACGGCGGCTCGGCCTTTCAGTCGTACCGGGGCATCGCGTCGCTCTCCGGCTGGTTGCGCGTGTCGATGCGGCGGGTGGTCATCGACATCCATCGCAACCCGCGCTGGCGCCCGATGCCGGGTGGCGAAGGCGCCGAGCTCGGGCTGCTGCCCGATCAGACGCCGACGGCCGAGCCGCGGCTGGTCGAGACGCAGACGGCGCGTGCGCTCGTGGCGATCGTCCACGAATGCGTGGCGGCGCTGCCCGCGGACGACCATGCCACCTTGATGCGCTATCACCGCGACGGCCTGATCCTCGAGGAGATCGCGCGGGCCTCGGGCGTGCACACGGCGACGATCCACCGACGGCTCGAGCGCATCCGCGCCGATCTCGGTCGCGCGGTGCTGCGCCTCGCCCGCGAACGCCTCGCGTTGCAGGCGGACGAAGTGCTTTCCACCCGCGACGCCATGACGGACCTCTTCGGGTTCGTCGATCGAACCGATACTGAACCCGGAACCTGACCGGCGCCGGGGCGTATGCCCCGCCACCCGGTCGCGACCCCACGGACGAGGCCCATGATGACCGCTCCCCACCCCGAGACCCCGCGCATCGACGACGAGCACCTCGCCGCGCTCGGCGAGGGTCGCCTGCTGCCCGCCGAGGAGGCCGCCGTCATCGCCTTGCTCCAGCAGGACGATGGCGCTCGCGCCGCGTTCCGCGATCTCTTCCCGGACCGCTACGCGGCGCTCTTCGGGTGCAATGTCGTGGATCTCCCGGTGGCGAGCGCCGCGCTCGTGCCGGACGACGACTTTGCGGCGGTCAGCCTGCCGGAGCCCGTCGAGGCGCCGTTCCCGAATCCCCTCGCGCCGAGCCGTCCGGCATGGCGGCTTCTGGGGTTCGGGCTGGTGGCCTCGTTCGCCGTCCTCGCCGCGCTGGTCTGGCCCCCGCGCGCCCCCGTGCATTCGACCGCGGTCCTGGGCGAAGCGGCCCTCGCCCCGCCCCCCCTGACCCGCAGCGTCGTCAGACAAACCGCGACCGAACCGGCGGCCACCGTCCGGCCCCTGTTCGTCGATCTGGGTCGGCCCGGGCGCTGGGACGCGTTGCGCCAGCGGCCGACCTGGGCTGCGGTGGTCGTCGCCGCGCCGGGGAGCCCGCCTGCGGTCCTCGCGACGAGCACCCGGCCCGGCCGGTGTACCGTGACGACCGGCACGCTGGGCTGCCTCGAGGTCGACACCCGGCCCGGTGCGGGCGTCGCCGTCGTCGTGTCCACCGGGGCGGCCGATGCGCGTCTCGACGCCCTCGTCAACGAGAACCCGAGCTTCGACGACCTCGCTCGGGCGCTCGACGCGGCCGCCGGGACCGAACCCTGGACGATTCACTTCCCCCTGGCGTCCGCCGCCCGACCGGACTAAACGCGGGGGCATGTCGCCCTTCGAACCCCGTGCCCGGCGCGTGCTTCGCTGCGCGCTCGCCGGTCTCCTCGCGCTGGCCGTCTGCCTCGCCGCCGCTTCGGCCGCAGCCGCCCCCCCGGCGGCCCCGTCGGCGCCGACGACGCCGCCGAACCCGGCCCTCGCGGCGCGTCTCGAAGCCCCTCTGGCCGACCTGCCGCGCGTGATCGACGCCACGCCCGTGGCCGAGCTCGAGGCGGGCTTCGACGGTTTGCCCGCCACCCACCCCGCCCGGCCGCTCGTCGCCCTGCGGCTCGCGCGGCTGGCCGCCCATCAGCGCGCGTACGCCCGAGCGGAGGCGCGCCTGAGGGCGGCGCTCGCGACCGTCGACGCCGCCCACCCCGCCCGCTCCGCGCTGTCAGCGTTCCTCGAGCGGCTCACGACCCGCGGGCGCGCGGTCCCGGGCCGCATCGGGGCGCTCCTGCCGCTCTCGGGTCCCTACGCGGGCATCGGCAAGTCGGCCCTGGCGGCGATCCGGCTCGCCGTCGAGGACGCCGGCAAGGGCGCCACGCGCGGGCCGTTCGAGCTCGTCGTCGAGGACACCGCCGGCGACGCCGAGCGCGCCGCCGCCGCCGTGCTGCGTCTCGCCCGGCAGCACGGTGTGACCGGCATCGTCGGCCCCGTCGGCGCGCGCGAGAGTCAGGCGGCCGCGCTGGCCGCAGAACGCCTCGAGGTCCCCATCATCACGCTCACCGGGGCGCCCGGGGTCACCGGGCTCGGCCCTTTCTCGTTCCGCCACCGCCTGACCCGGGCCGCCTATGCCCGCTCCCTGGCCCACTACGCCCTCGAGCAGATGGGGCTGCGCACGTTCGCCATCCTGTACCCCCACGCCGACTACGGCTACGAGATGCGCGACGCCTTCTGGCGCGCGGTCGAGCGGGGCGGCGGCGAGATCCGCGGTGCCGAGGGCTACAGCTTGCGCGCCACGCAGTTCAATGGGCCCATCAAGCGCCTCGTGGGTCGGGACGATCCGAAGGCGCGGACGCCGGACGACCGCTGGGCCGAGATCAACCGCAAGGCCCGCGATCCTGCGATGCGGATCCCGCCCATCGTCGACTTCGAGGCCGTGTTCATCGCCGACACCGCTGACCGCGCCCGCGCCCTGCTGCCGTTTCTGCTCTATTGGGACGTCGAGCTGCGCACGCACCCGGAGCAGAATGCCGCGGACCTCGCGCCGAAGTACGGGGGCGAGGTGCCGCCACTGGTTCAAGTGCTCGGGACGTCCGCGTTCAACAGTGCCGACTTCGCCGCGCGCGTCGGCGAACCCGGCCGCAACAGCGTATTCCTCGACGAGTTTCTGCCGGACGCGCCCGAGGCCGTCGACTTCGTCGCTCGCTTTCAGGCGGTCACCGGCGGGGTGCCCGACGCCCTGGCCGCGCACGCATTCGACGCCGCTCGCATGCTGGCCGCCGCTGCCACCGGCGTCTCCGATCGCGCCGAGGTGAGGCGGCGTCTGCTCGGATTGCGCGACTTCCCGGGCGTGGTGGGCCGCTCTCACTTCAACGGCGACGGCGAGATCGACCTGCGCCTCAACGTGTTGACGATCGGGGTGGACGGCACGGTCCAACCCCGCTGGGAGGAGCAGGGTTACGGCGCGCCGGACACCGCGACGCCCTGAGCCCGCTTCGCCACGCCCTCGTAGTGCCGCCAGGTGATGCGCGAGATCTCGGCGAGCGCCGCCTGGAGGGGGCCCCACTCGTCGCCCCGCGTCATCACGCAGAGCAGATACGGCTGTCCGGGAAAGTAGACGACCCCGCAGTCGTGCAGCTGGTTGACGAACTTGCCGTCCGGCGTCTGATGGCGTCGCTCGCCGAACTTGTGCGCGACCCCGACCTGGGCCGGGACGCCCGCGACGAGGCCCTGGACGAACCGCACCCGGGACAGGAGCTCCAGGGCGCGCTCCGAGGCTTCCGCCCCCAAGTACGACGCGTTGTAGAGCACGCGGAAGAACGACGCGTACTGCTCGACGGTCATGGGGAGATCGCCCTGACTCGGCGTGGGGGTCGGCAACCCGAGCTCTTCGAACGTCTTGACGTAGAGCGCCGGGGTGAAGTGCTCCCCGACGACCTCCATCGCCCGGTTGTCCGACTCGACGATCATCTGTTCGAGGAGGACGCGCAGCGGATACTGCTGGCCGTACGTCAGGCTCGTCGTCGGCGGGATGTTCTGGTGCAGCGTGTCCTCGGCTCGGGTATCGAAGAGCACGGGGCGATCGAGCAGCGCCGGATCCCGCTCGGCGGCTTTGAACACCATGAACATCACGGGGACCTTGAGCAGGCTCGCCGGGCTGAAGACTTCGGTCTCGTGGATGCCGAGCGTTGCCGTACTGTCGAGGTCGCGCAGATAGATGGACGCGTGCGTCAGGTGCCCGAGACTCGTCGCCCGGGCGACCGCGCTCCTGAGCTCGTCCCGGAGTTGCTCGAGGTGCAACCGCGCAGGCGCCGCCGAGACGTCGCATTCGAGAAGGGGTCGCACGTACCGGTACCCGGCGAGGCGGGTCGTCGTGCCCGTCGAGTCCGGCACGGTGGCCGGCTCCGGTTGCCGCCCGCGCAGGAAGAACCCCGCGACCATCCCGAGCGCCAGACAGGCACCGCTCAACGCGATCAGGGTGGGGGGGCGAAAGGCCTTGTCGGGCATGCAGTCGTTTCGTTCGTCACGTTCTTACACACTGCGGCACGGACTTGTCTCAGTGCGGCGCAATCTTCGGGCCCGGAGGCCACGACTGGTCCATCAAGCAAGCCATGTGCCTGAAATCGTCCACCAGGACTGAAATTCAGGGCGAGACAAACGCCGCGAGCGGCACCATCAACCGCAACGCACGGCGCGGGGCCAGCGCGTCCCCCGCTCGAAACACGTAGAGCCGCGGGCCGATCCGGGCCAGCGCGCGCCGCCGGTACACGAGCATGACGGGCGCCTCGGTCGTCGGGCACTTGGTCAGGGCCGTCTCGCCGATCCCCTGCGCGAGCTGCGTCGCGATCTCGCCGGCGGTACTGCCATACAGCGCCCGCTCGAAGGGCCGGGGCGGGCCCCGCCAGCGCGCCGATCGCCAGGCCGCCGCGAATCCGGGGTCCGAGCGCCCGTGCCGGTCCGTGCCCCAGGCGGCGACGATGGCCGCGTTGTCGCCCTCCGTCGACCGGAAGACGCATGCATCGGGCGACCACCCGGCCCGGGCGAGCGCCTCGCACACCTCGGCCCAGGCCAGGGCCAGCCGCGGATCCGGCGTCACGCGATCCGCCCGTCCCAGGGCTGCCAGGTGGAACACAACGCCGTGTCGGGATGAAAGATCAGCTCGTGGAGCGGGTGCGCCCCCGGCTCGCCGCCGGCTCGGCGGCGCTCGATGAGGGCCAGATCGGCCCCCTCGAAGCAGACGTCCATCGGGCCCGCAGGGCCGGCATGACGATAGACCTCGACGCTGTAGTAGTACCCGAGCACGTGCCGGATGAAGGTGAAGTCCGCGGCCGGGGCGCCCGTGCCCGGCGCCGACGGCTGCAGCGCCTCGAGGATCGGCCGTTGCGAGACGAAGGCCGCGTCGGTGTGGCGCGTGACGGCGTTCGGACGGTGGGTGACGGGGTCGTACCGCATGAGCTGCCGGAACACGACGTTGTCGACCCCCACCGCCGCCGCGAATTCGAGGTACCTCCGGCAATCCTCGAGGTCGTCGACGAGCCCGGCGAGGAGCACGCAGGAAAGTCGCGGGCGCACCCCGGCGGCACGGGCGCGGCCGACGATCTCACGCAAGGCGGCGTCGGGGTCGGGCGGCGGCGGGTCGATGCGCATGACCCGCTGATTCACGTCGGCCTCCCAATGGGCGCGGCTGATGTTGAGGTGCGCGAGGCCGCTCGCGAGGACGACGTCGAGCAGGTCGCCCTGACCGCCATCGGGACGGGGCCCCAACAACCCGCTCGCGTTCGTCGTCAGGGTTCGCTTGCGCAGGCCCGCGGCTGCCACGCGCGCCAGGATGCCGGGCAGGCGGGGGTCGAGGCTGGGTTCGCCCCCCGTGATGGAGAGCGACGGGTCCAGCGGGCGGGTCAGCGCCAGGGCGGCCTCGAGGCGGGAAAAGTAGCGGGCGTCGTCGGATTCGCCGTGCTTCTGTGCCTCGAGCTCGCCGCCGCGGCTCGCCGGACGCAGCTCCTCGACGCAGAACGGACAGCGCGCATTGCACCGCTGACCGGAGTAGATGCTGAGGTTGACGTTGCGGTAGACCCGGTACGTCGCCTCGCCGACCCGCCACGGGCGTGTCCCCTGCCCGGTCGCCGTCGTGTCGACGTCGAACGCCGCCTCGGGCGCGCGCCGCCAGTCGGGGTTGAAGCGCGTCAGCGCAGGCTCGGGATGTCCGGCCATCAGGCACGGCCCCCGAGTCCGCCCGTCGCGGGCGCCAGCGGCACGAACGGGCGCGGCTTCTCGCCCGGTCGGCGCCACGGTCCCGGCCGACGCTCGAGTTCGAGCCGTACGGCCCGGCCGGCGATCGCACGCAGGCGCGCGCCGAGGTCGAGGCACGTGCGGTCGTCGAGCTCGACGGGACCGCGGTACACGAGCCGCACCCGCCCCGGGGCCAATTCGAGGACTTGGTACTCGTCGACCCCGAGCCGGCCGAGCGACGGGGCGAGCCGCGCCGGATCCCAAGGAGGTGCGTCGCTGCCGGTCCCGAACTGCACCGCGGCCCGCCCCTCGAACCGGAGGAGTCTGGGCGTGAACAGGCCACAGGCACACGGCGCCACCGCCGGGCGGACCTCGCCGCGGTCGCCGACCGCGTAGCGCAAGAGCCAGAGCGCGTCGTTGCGCAGATCGTCCACGAGCAGGCGTCCGGGAGACGAACCGTGGTCCACGGCCTCGTCCCCGACCGCCGCCGTCCCGGAGGCGCCGGGCGCCGACGTCGAGAGGTGGACGTAGGGCGTCAGGACATGCCACCCCCCGTCCGCCGGGCAACGCAGTGCCAGCGGGCCGAGCTCGGCGGCGCTGTAGTACTCCACGACGGGACAACGCAGGTGCGACACGAGCTGCGCCCGCAGGCGCGGCGACAGCGAGAACGCGCTCGAGAGCACGAGCCGCGGCCGGACGTCGACGGAGAGCAGCCCCGCCAGCGCGTCGGGATCCCCCGTGACGACGGCCGGCGCCGCCGCCTGCAAACGCTCGCGCCACTTCGTCCGCCCCACGGTGATCTTCGAGAACCGCAGTCCGTGAAAGAGCGGCAGCCAGGTCTGGTACTCGGGCGAGTGACCGAGCGCATCGAGCAGCACGTAGCCCGCCCCCGGGCGTGGGCGCGAAACGCCATACCAGGCGAGCGCAAGGTCCACGACGGGAAAGAACGAGAGGTACGCCGGGGCGGACATCCGGAAGCGCAAGGGCTCGCCGGTGCTGCCGCTCGTCACGCCCCCCTGAACGTCCCGGAAGGCCCACGGCAGCCGCGTCGGCGAGACATGCGGCGTGAGCGTATTCCGCGCGGCCTGCACGTCGGCGCGCTCGAGCGGCGGCAGCGTCTCGCAGACCTCGTGGAGGCGGGCGCGCGCACAGGACGCCGCCTGAAAACGCGCCTGCCAGAACGGGACGGACTCGTAGGCGACGGCCCAGCGCGCGGCCCGGACGCGTGCGGCGTCTTCGAGGGCGCGCGCGCCCCCGTCCGCGGACAGCAGGGCTCGCAGCGACCGTCGCCAGCGGGCCAGCGTCGGCCCGGGCCCGAGCAGCTGCGCCCAGGGCCGGGCCCGGATGTCCGGGACGAACGGGTGGGCCGCCCCGGACCCGAGCGCCATCGGCGGCAGCGTCAGGGCAGCCGACACAGGGACGGATACGGATCGGTGCAGTCGTTGTCGTTCCAGAGCCCCTCAGCGGCGGCGTCGAGCACGCCGCAGTTCTGATCCCGCTCGCCATTGGGCCGCCCCGGAGCCCACGGGGGCGAAGCGATCACGCGCTGATCCTGCGTGATCCAGCGATTCTCGACGTCGCCGTCGTTGACGCCGATCCACCAGCTGTCGGAGAGCTCGGCCATCGGATCCGCGGCCTGCAGCATCGCCCGCAGGTTGATGATCTGCTCGACCAGGAACGCCCGCTCGGCCTCGCCCTCCGGCACGGCCATGAGCCCGCCTTCGCGCGTGCAGCCGAGGTAGGCGTCGAACCACGACACCGCCGAGGGGCAGAGCAGGAACCGCGCCCCGTCCAGGGTCGCCTCGGTGCACCGGCTGCAGGGCTCGCCGTCGTCCTTCACCCCGTTGCAGTCGTCGTCGCGATCGTTGCAGGTGTCCGGCTTGCCGGGGTGCACCTCGCGGTTCAGATCGTCGCAGTCCACGCAGCGCCCGAAACCGTCCCGGTCGAGGTCCTCCCCCTCTTCGCCCCGGTCACAGGCCGTCTCGCTCTGCATGAGCCGCGACATGTGGTCGAATCGCTGCGCGAAGAAGTCGTGGAGCGTCACGAGCGCCGCCTCGCGCTCGGCGAGCGTGAAGGGCAGGTTGGGATCCTGCCGGACGGCGCCTTCGATCTGCGTGTTCCAGGCGGCGAGCCGCCGCTCGAACTCGTCGGCCTCGTAGTAGGGCAACATGCGGGCGACGATGCGGCTGAAGTCCTGACGCCAGACGGGATCGGCCAGCGAGATGGCCACCTGCGGCTGCTGCCCCCAAGCCGAGCTGAAGATGTCCTGCGTCGGGATGCCCTGCACGACCGGCAGGCCGTCGAAGGTGATGTCGAGGTCGTAGGGGATCCAGGTGAAGCCCTTTCCGGGCTCGTCGTAGATGTAATAGTTGTGATTGCAGCACCAGTAGCCGTCGTAGCTCGGCAGCATGGCCTCGCCCGCCCAGGCCTCGAGCGTGCGGTCTCGCTGGATGAGCGCGCCGAACGTCTCGAGATCGGCGGCCGCCCAGAGGGCATCCCTTCGCGACGTGTCGGCTTCACCCTCGTTCGTCTTCAGCTCGTAGCCGTACTTGTAGAGATTGCCCTCGGGGTCATCGAAGTTGCGCTCGAGGAACTCCTTGTCGACGTGTTCTTTGTTCACGTAGACGCCGTACAACGCGCCGTTGACCACCAGCTTGGCGTTGTTCGCGCAGGAGGCCGGAACGTTGGCTTCCCGCAGAAACGCGAGGGCGATGCGCTCACGCAGCAGGGTGGGATCGTACCAGGGCGCGTCGAGGCTGATCTTGCGGAGCCCGTGGAAGCGCCCGCTGCGGTCGTTTTCGCGAAAGCTGATCACGAACTGCATTTTCGGGGGCACCCAGGAGAAGTAGGGGTTGCCCTTGAGGCGGATCATCGCGTCGGTGACGACTTCGTTGCCGTACTTGAAGCTCCTGAGGGGGTGATAGGGCTTCGGGCTGAGTCCCTGCGCTTCGCGCCCGCCCGGATCGGCGAACTCGGCCTGGATCGCGGCCCACTCCGCGTCGTCGATCTCGATCTCGAACGTGGGAAAGATGCCTTGTGCGTAGAGGTCGCTGCAGTTGTCGGTGAACTCGCGGAGCTGCATGTCCGGGAGAAGCGGCCCGACGTCCGGGGGGACGGCCGACGTCGCATCGGCGAGCTGCAGGACGAACGCGTCGGGACAGGGCGGGCGCGCGCAGGTCGCGGCGTCGGGCGCGGCATCGCCGGGACCGACCGAGGTGTCCTCGGCCGCCGAAGGCGGCGCCGCGGCGTCGCCGGGCGACGGCCCGGGGCTCGAATCGCCGCCGCCACCACAGCCGGACAGGGCGGCGCCGAGGAGCACCGGCAGGGCGAAGGCGTTCGACAGGCAACGGAGAGCGGAGCGCGCGCGGCGAGTTTGCATCCCGCCAGATTACGCGTCTCGTGCGTGACGTGACAGGGGCAGAATTCTGCGCCGGCGGCGCCGTTGGTGCCGGACAGTCACTCGCGGCGACCGGAGGTATACGCCTCCGCGGCGGCCTTGCGACGCGCGCGTTCCTCGTCGAGGAGTCGGGTCTGCACGGCCAGGGCTTCGCGCCCGATGGCCGCGGCCTCCAGATCGGCCAGCGCCCGGCGCACATCGAGCGCGACGAGCCGCGAGACCGACGCGGGGAAGGTCTCCCGCGGGACCGCGACCCCCAGAAACCAGCACCAGCGGCGCAGCAGCTCTTCGCGGCGTTCGGCCTGCGCGTCGAGCACCTCGGGCGTCAGAACGTCCGCGAAGTCGGAGAGGCAGGTGAACAGGGATGCATCGAGGGCGTGCGGACCGCTCGGCGCGACGCCCAGCGCCGCCTCGGCGGCCCGCTGCACCCGCGTAAGACCGCAGTGCACGAGCGCCATGGTCTCCGGGTGGCCCAGCCTGGGGGCCAGCCACCCGAGCAGAGCCCCGATGGCGGGCGGCAGGGCCGAGACCGACCGCGCGAGGTCCGCGGCTTCCGGTCCGGCCTCGTTCCAGGCGAGCAAGCGGGCGAGCCGGGCGACGAGCGCGGGCCCCTCGACCGGCCGCGCGTGCGCGGACAGGTAGACGAGCACCGCCGGGAAATCGAGCCCGGCCAGCGTGACCGGCGCCACCGGCCCTTCGTCGAGTGTCGCGAACTGAGCGAAGCGCCCCTGCCATCGCGCTGCGAGGGCGACGACCCCATCCGGCTCGAGGCGCTGCACGTGACCACCGGCCTGCAGGACGTCCACCGCGCGGCGGATTCGTTTCCGATCGAGCGCCGGCGACCGCAGGCACGCGACGAGCACATCGAATCCGAGCGGTCCGGCGGCCGCCAGGCTGCGCAGCACGCCGACCTCGGCGGGGGCATCGCGCGGGACGAACCCGAGCGCGGCGAGCTCCGCATCGAACACCGGCGCCGCCCACGGGGGTCCGCCCGGCCGGAGGACCCGGAGAAGCGCGTCGAGGGCCGTCACGTCGCCGGCCCCAGATCGGCACCCGAGGCGATGAGGGTCTGCGCTTCGCGGGTCGCCTCCATCAGCGCGCGCTGCCGCCGGAGCGCCCGTACTTCGGCCCGCCGTGCACCGGGGTCGTACCGACTCAGGGCCTGCGCCGACCGCTCCGCGGGCTCGGGTCGCCCGCCCTCGAGACCGGGCACCGCGCCCACGTGGGCGACGAAACGCCGCACGAGTTCCTCGCGCCGCGCCGCCTCCGCGGCGACCTCTTCCGGCGTGAGCACGCCTTCCAGCGCGCGGACGAACCCGCCGACGACCGCGCCCGGCCCCGAGCGGCGCGCGGCGGCCTGCGCGGCGTCGGCCATCTCCGGGGCGCGGCGGAGTGCGGCGAGC
Source organism: Myxococcota bacterium (assembly GCA_023150895.1). Lineage (GTDB taxonomy): Bacteria > Myxococcota_A > Bradymonadia > UBA7976 > UBA1532 > CAINDO01. The sequence goes on from JAKLJY010000035.1 coordinate 12,321, forward strand.
AGCACCGCGGCCAGCGACCGCCCCGCCGGCGTCAAGGCGCCGACCGGAAAAACGAACTCGAACGGCGCCGCATCGGCCGCGAGGCGCCGCTCGAACCGCCAGAAGTCTGCGTGTCGCGCGACGAGGGCGCGCGCGGACGGCGGGGCGGCGCCGACGGAGGCGACGGCCCCGGCCACCGCCTGCACGGCGGCCTCGAGGGGCACGATCACGGGCTCTTCCGGCGGAGGGGGCACGCGCCCAGGAGACACCGATTCCGGGCCGGGAATCAACGTGTTAGCGTCCGTCGACAGGCTCGATCACCCGAGAGGCCCGCCCGTGTCGAACACCGTCCTCGCAACCGGCCTCGTGCTCGCAGGCCTCGCGGCCTTGCTCTACGGCGAGTTCCGTGGCCGACGGGACGTCGTCTGGGTGGCCAAACCCGCCGCGTCCGCCGGGTTTCTGTTGCTGGCGCTGGCGCAGGGGGCGCCCTCGCACCCGGTCGGCCTGGCGATCCTCGTGGCGCTCGTGTTCTCGTTCGGGGGCGACGTCCTGCTCATCCCCCGCGATCCGCGCGCGTTCCTGGGTGGTCTCGGCTCGTTCCTGCTCGGCCACGTCGGTTTCGCGGCCGCCTTCTGGGTGCGCGGCCTCGACCTGCCGGCCACCGGCCTCGCTGCGCTCGCCATCGTCCCCGTGGCGGTGGTGGTCGCCCGCTGGCTTCTGCCCCACGTGCCGTCGCCGATGAAGGTCCCGGTCCTCGCCTACATGACGGTCATCTCCATCATGGTGGCGGCGTCCGTCGGCACCGCCCTGCGCGACGGCCCCTCGGCGTTCGCCTGGCAGTGGCCGGCCGCCGCCGTCATGTTCTTCGTCTCGGACCTCTCCGTCGCGCGGGACCGCTTCGTTGCGCCCGGCTTCGACAACCGGCTCTGGGGGCTGCCGCTCTACTACGGCGCGCAGATCTGGTTCGCCCTGCTGGCGGCCCCCGGCGCCTGAGGGTTTGTTTGGTCACCACCCATCGAGCCGCCGTGCCATTTTGCCGATGTGAGTCGAGTGACTGTGCGAGGTGTCGACCGGTGGCGAACCGCTCCCTGAAAACCGGGCCCGGCCGAACGGCGATGGTCGCCTTCACGGCCCTGACCGTCTCCGTCACGTCCGCACGCGCCGCGGAGAGCTGTTCGCTGCGCCGGACGGTCGCTCGGGAGACCCCGACGGCGCTCGAGCTCGAGCTGACCTTTCGGGAGGCCGCCGCGGTCACGTTCGCGTCCCTCGCCCCGACGTCGGATCCCGCGCAACTCCTCGTCGTCGTCCCGTGCGCGGAGACGCGACCCCGGCCCGTGAGCCTCGGCGCTCCCGTGATCACGACCGCACGGTTGCGCCCGAGCACGGCGCCGGCGGCCGGTACGACGCTCGAAGTGCACCTGCGCACGCCGTACACCGCCGAGCAGCGGGCCCGGGTCCGGATCGAAGTCCGGGACTCGACCCTCACGCTGGCGATTCCGCGCAGCGCGCCGCCCGTCGCCGTCGCCCCCGCCCCGTTGCCTCCGACCATCGCGCCCGTCGCCCCCCGGCCGGCGCCGCCGCCGTCCTCACCGGCGCCCGGCAGCGCCCCCGCAAAAGAGACGTTCGTCGAGGGCGAGCTCGCGGAGATCGGCGCCGCGACCCTGCCGCCGTGGGAGAACCGGGCCGGCGTCTCGATCGGCCTCGAGCGCGTCGGCGAGGTCTACTATGGCGCGGCGACCCCCCGCGTCAGCTACGCCGACACGGTCGCCGATCGTCCGTTGAGCCTGGCGTTCGGCGTGCCGCTGCGCTTCGAGATCCTCGACGCACGCCCCAACGAGCGATACGCCCATGCCGGCCGGCTGCGCACCGAGGACTGGGACCAACCGGGCGACTACGCGCGGGTCATCGAGCGCATTCGTTACGGCGGCAAGGAGAAGCGCCTCTACGTCAACGTCGACTCGTCCTCGACGACGACCATCGGGCACGGGCCGCTGATGCGCCGCTACAACCCGCACCTCGACTTCAACCGGAGCCGGGTCTCCGCGGAGGTCGACGCGTTCGACGACTTCGGGGGCGGCGAACTGTACGTCAACGACGTCGTCGAGCCCCACCTGGCGGGGGGGATCCTGTTCGTCAAACCCCTCTCGCTCATCGACCCGCGCGACGACTTCCTGCGGTCGGTCTCGCTCGGGTTCACGTTCCTGGTCGACGTCGACGCGCCCGCGCGGATGGAGCTCGACCTGCAGGACCGGGACGATGACGGCCGGCGCGAGTCGGAGTGGGCCATCAACCAGGACAGCTTCGAGCCGCAGGCGCTCGAGGTCCCCGTGCTGGCCTGGGGCGCCGACATCGAGGCGAAGTTCATCGACGAGCGCATCCTCGACTGGAAGGCCTACTTCGACTACTCGGCGCTGTCGACCGCTCTGCCGGCCGAGGGCGGCATCGAGACGTCACCGCGACGCGTGGCCCTCGAGGACGTCTACGCGGCCGGGTTCACGTTCGGGCACCTGCTCCGCATGAACTTCGGGCAGGGCGACGACCCCGTCCAGGCCGTGCGCCTGCGGGCGGAGTACCGCAATCACGCCCCCAACTACCTGCCCGGTTACTTCGACGTTCTGTACGAGGTCCAGCGGGCGCGCTACGGCGGCGGCTCGGGCGACACGGGCGAAGCCCTGGCCAACGGCACCAAGAGCCAACGCGTGCTCGGGCGCGATCCGGACGGCGCCCGGGTCCACGGCGGCTACTTCGAGGCAAGCTGGCGGTACTCGCACTACGTCGCGCTGGCCATTGGCGTCGAGGCGAACAACACCACGCCGGACGACAACGTCCTGCTGCACGCCGAGATCCCGCGGCTCGGCGACTGGCAGTTCCGCGCGACGTACCATCGACGGCAGGCCGACTCGCTGCTCGGCGCCTTCACGCCCACGCTCGGGCGCGCCGACTATCTCACCGCCGCGCTGCGCTACGCCGTGCACGACTTCGTCCACGTCCGCGCCGACCTCGGCACGCCCTTCGGCATCGGCCCGGACAGCCTCTACCGCAGCAAACTGCAAGCCAACTTCGGGGTGGACTTCGGTGTGGACTATTGAGAAACGCAGTTCGGGCTCCTGCCCCGGGTTTCATCCACCCGGGTGCCCCGAAGGGGCGTGGGCAACGATTAGGAATCGCCCTCGGGGCGCCTGCCCCGGGTTTCATCCACCCGGGTGCCCCGAAGGGACATGGGCAACGCCCCGCGAACGTCCCCGGAGCTCGACCCCGCGTATCGCCGCCGCGGCGCTCGCGGCGGTCGTCGCCACGGCCTGCGACTTCGTCGACGCGGCGAGCGAGCTGACTGCGGGTGAGGGCGAGGTGCCGCGCATCACCGCATCGGTCTCGTTTCCGTCCGTCGGCCGGTTCGTGGCGAGCCGCCCCGGCGGCGAGGCGGTGGCCGGCGTCACCGCCTCCCTCGACCGTGCGACCCTGGCCCACCTGGCGGGCCTGTTGCGCCTCGACGGCACCTGCGCGCTCGACGCGGCCCTCGAGCCCCCCGGGCCGCCCGTGGTGGACCTGAAGGCGCGGATCGTGCTCTGTGATCCCGGGCGTACGTGTGACGGCCTTTGTCCCGAGGGGTTCACCGGTGCCCTCGTGGACCTCGCGACGACGGTCAACGTGCTCGACGAGCAGGGCGCCGGAAGCCTGAGCGGGCAGCTCGACCGGGTCTCCGACGATGCGATCGTCCAGATCCGGATGCGCGTCCACGAGCTGCGGCTCGAGGGTCGGGGACGCGACGGGGCGACGCCCCGCGACCTGATGCCGCTCCTGTCGGCGTTCGAGTTCCAGGTCGCCACCGCGGCCTCACCGCCCGTCACGCTCGTCCGCGCCGAGCACCTCGGAGAGTTTGCGGGGGGCGCTGCGCGCCGGTTCGAGCTGCCGAGCCGCGCCCCGCTCACCGCGGAGATCGAGGAACATCTGCTCTCGGCCGAGCCTTTCGACCTGGAGTTCCGGTTCCGGTTCGCTTTTCCATCGTCCGCGCTGTTCGGCGTCACCCCGGGCACGACGCGGTGGCGGTTCGACGTGCAGCCGGAGTTCATCCTGAGCATCCTCGAAGCCGTGGAGGGGGGATGATGGCGCCCCGGAAGTGGAACCTCGTGCCCCCCCGCCCTCGCACCGCCGGCGTTCTCTCCGCGATCGTGCTTCTCGTGCTTCTCGTGCTGACGGGCTGCCGGATCGAAACGGTCGGCGACGCGAGCGACGCCGGCCCCGCCGACGCCGCCACGACGTACGGCGGTGCTGGCATCGGCGCCGCCTGTGCCGATCCGGAGAGCCCGCCCTGCCGCCCCGGTCTCGCATGCACCGGGGGGCGCTGCAAACCCTCCGGCGCCCAGCGGGAAGGCGAGCCGTGCCTCACCGCCTTCGAGTGCAAGGAGGGCCTGACCTGCGGGTTCGGCGGCTTCTGCGTCCCGCAGGGCACCGGGGTGGCCGACTCGCCGTGCGTCAGCGCGTCGGATTGCCGTCGCGGGTACGCCTGCGTGCCCGGCGCCGGCCTTCAGGGCATCTGTGCGGTGCCGGACACCACCGCGGGCGACATCGGCGCGCCATGCGTCGACCTGCTCGACTGTCGAGCCGGCCTGTCCTGCGCCCCGTCGTCCCTGCGCTGCGTCCCCGGCAGTCTGCTGCTTCACCCCGACGTCTTTCCCGGGGTCGCGTGCCCGGACGAGCGCGCCGCCCCATTCGGTGCGCGCAGCGTCATCCCCGCAAACGCACCGCCCGACGCCGACTTCCTGAGCACGCCCTTCCCCTCGGACCTGCGCCTGCGCGACGGGCGGCTCGATCTGGGCACCTTTCCCGTGCCGGGTCCGGGCCCGCTGGGCTTCGACGCGCTCGACGCCAGCCTGCGGGCGCTGGAGGCCGACGCCGACGGCGCCTCGCGCGCGCCGCTCGTTCAGTTCCGGTTCACGGCGGCGCTCGACGAGGGCTCGCTCGACGACCGGGTTCGCCTGGTTGCGGTCGACACCGGCGAGGTTCTGCCCGCGACGGTCACCGTGGACACCGCCGGGACGAAGTACCACTGCCCGCACCGCCTCCTCATCCGGCCGCGGCCCGAGATCCTGCTCGCGCCGGCCACGCGCTACGCCGTCCTGCTGCTGAAGGGCATCCGCTCCGCCGATGGCCGCGAGGCGAGCCCGCTGGACGACCTGCCCGCGTTGCTCGACGGCAGCGCCGCCCAGGCCCGGCCCGATGCCCGCCCTGTGGTCGAGGGCCTCGCCACCGTCCGGGCCACGACGGGCCTCGCCGCCCGTGAGATCGTGGGCGCCACGATCTTCACGACGCGCCGGGCGGCGGATCTGCTGGAAGCCGTCCGGACCGCCGTCCATGCGGCCCCGGCTCGCCTCTCCGGGGAGGCGTGGTCCTGCGGCAGCAACGGGGCCTCGCCCTGTGAGACGGAGGCCGCGCCGGGACGGCTGTGCGGCTCGCCCGATCCCGCCTTTACGGAGTGGCACGTCCTCCTGGACCTGCCCGTCCTTCAGGGCGGGACGCGCCCGTACGTGAGCCCCGAGGCGGGCGGTGCCGTCGCCCGCGAGGGAGACCGCGTCGTCGTCGTCGACACGGAGCCGGTCTGCGCGGCGATTCTGGTCCCCAATGCACCGGCCCCACCGAGCGGTTGGCCGGTCCTCGTCTACGCCCACGGCACCGGCGGCGGCTATCGGGCGCACGTCGACGCGCTCGGCGACCTGGCGGCCGATCGCGTGGTCGTCGGGTACGACGGCCCGATGCACGGCCCGCGGCAGGGCCCGCCGCCCTGGAGTGATCCGGGCGCGCTCTTCTTCAACCTGCGCAACCCCGCCGCCGGCCAGGGCAATGCGGCACAGGGCGTCGCAGATCTCTTCGCGCTCGACCGTCTGCTCGACGCGGGCGCCCTCGTGCTCGGAACCGAGGTTTCGGTCCCGCTCGACCGGGCCCGGCGCGTGTTGTGGGGGCACTCCCAGGGCGGAAACGCCGCCGCCGTCGCCCTTGCCTACCCGGGGGGCTGGCGAGGCGGGGTGCTGACCGGGACGGGCGGCGGCTTCGCCGACGGCCTGCTCGACAAGCGCACGCCGACGGACGCCAGCGTGGCGCTGCGGGCCCTCTTGCAGTCCGCCGAGGTCGACCGCGAACACCCGGCGCTCGACCTCATCGGGCAGGTCTTCGAGCCCGTCGATCCGCTGTTCTTCGCGCGGGAGGCGGGCGCCCGTGTCCATCTGGCGCACGTCTGGGGCCGCACGGACACCTACACGCCCGACGCCGCCCAGCGGCGGTTCGCCCGTGCCACGGAGGGTTCGCTCGTCCTGCCCGATCCCCTCCCCGAGTGGTTCGACGACGGGGCCGATCTCGGCCTGCGGACCGCCCATCCCCCGGTCCGGGGCAATGTCGGCGACGGCGCGCGCACGGTCGTCGTGCTGCAGAGCATGCCCGAGCCGGACGGCGTCGATCCGACGACCGCGGAGGGGCACTTCGTGGCGTTCCGTCACACAGAGACCATGGCCCGGCTGCGGGCCTGGTTGACCGCCCTCGACACCGAGGACGTGCCCCGGTGGCCGTGACCGGGCCCGCCCCGCCGCCGGGCGCGTGCGTCAGGGCTGCGCGGCGGCCGCCTCCCCGCCGCCCCCCTCGGGCAGGTGGATGAGGCGGACCTCGCGCCCGGTCAGGTAGGCATCGACCACGGCGGCCGCCCAGACGATGCCGCCGGCGATGAGGGCGTAGTTGACCCGGTCGTAGTGGGCATTGGCGTCGTGGCGACGGGAGACCGTGCCCGCCTCGTTCTGGTTGTATTCGTCCTCGGCGCCGGCCCCCAGGACGGCCGACGCGATGGCCGTGCCCGCCGCGCCGGCGAAGAGCGTCAGATAGGTCACGCCGCGCACCGTATCGCCGTTGTAAATCTGCCCCCAGCCCGGCACCGCGAGGGACCGCAGGGCCGCCCCGCCGGGCGACTTGATCTCGACGAGCTCTTCGCTGAGCGCGATCAGGCCCTCCCGCGTGACGCTCTGATCCGCAGCGGCCAGGATCTGCCCCGTTTCGGCGTCGACGAGACGGGCGGTCAGCAGGTAGCTCGGCCCGGCTTGGGCGACGCTGCCGACGACGACCTCGTTGGCGCCGAGGAGCTTGCCGACGCTGGCGGCGCCCTCGGGCGAAATCTCGCCCTGTTCGACCCGCTTGATCTCGCCCACCACGCCGTCGAGCTGGCTGCGCTCGACCTGGAGAATGCCCGGTCGGGCGGCCAGGCGGGCCGACAACAGCTCGGAGCTGATGCGGCCGAGCTCCTTCGAGCGCGCCTCGGCGTCGAGGGCGTCGAAGGGCAGCACGGCGAGGCGGCGAAAGCCCTTGCTGCGGGCCGTCAGCTTCTCGGCGAGCGCATCCGACAGCGCCTGAACGCCGGCTTGCACCGACCCCGGGGCGTCGGACGGGGGTTTCGGTTTCGCCGGTCCGGGGGCGGCCGGGGCAGCGTGCGCAGCCTGCGCGGCGGACGCGGCAAGCGCGGCGAGCCCCCACGAGAGCGCGGTCGAAACGGACGTCGGCATCTTCATGGCGGGGTCTCCTCTTCAGCGAGGGGCGGCGAACGGCGTCTCTGCGCCCGTCCCGGAGTGTTCGGCGTTCGGAAACAGGACCTTGACCAGATCGCGCGCCACGGACGGCAGATCCGACCACCCGGAGACGGAAAGCACGCGGGCACCCGCCTTGCTCAGGGCCGTCATCTCGGGCGCATCGGGGCGCGCGGCGAGCAAGAGCAGGAGCGCACCGGGACTCCGCGTGGCGGCGGCGAGGGCGGCGGTGACCGTGCGGCGGGCGGAGAGCCCCGGCGCGGCCACGTCCGGGTGCCGGTAGTTGGCGAGGAAGTCCCCGTCGCTGAGCACCACCCGGATGACCCCGGCCTCGGGTCGATGGCGTCCTGCACTTTCGAGCAGGACGTCCCAGGGAAAGCGCGTCCCGCCCCCGATGTAGGTCAGCAGCCCGGCATGCGCGAGCCGCTCGCTGGCGACGAACGTCGGCATCGCCTGGTGGACGTGCGAATAGGTCACGATCCGGCAGCGTCCCCCGGCTCGCAGGGCGGCCTCGACGAGCACGAACCCGGCCAGGATGCCCGGATTGAAATGCGCAACGGGGTCCGGCATGGAGCCCGAGCAGTCGACGTACAGCTCGATCCAGGGCGTGACCTGATCACCCGGGCGCGGGTCGTCCGGCAGCCACGTCCGGCGCTCCAGGTTCAGGCCCGGCACGGCGAGGCCGTGGCGCCCGAGGGTCGCGAGCCAGTCGATCTCTTCGAGGCGGTCGCCGAACGACCACGGCTCGGTCGGCCCCGGCGTCTCGTCCTCGCCCGGCCTCTGCGCCCGCGGCACCTCCACGTCGGCCTGCCGCGCCAGGCGTGTGTAGGTCGCGCGGGCCACCTCGACGGGCTCGACGATGCCCCGCAGGACGTCCTGCAGCGACCGCACCGGATCGCCGCCGCCCTGGCCCGGCTCGCCACCCGCGGCGGACGTCGACCCCGCACCGCTCAGCCCGGCACCCGCGCCCGTCGTCCGCCAACGCCGCGCCGCCCGCTCCCCCGCATGGCGGTCGAGGACGCGACGACACTCCGCCGGCGTCAACGGGCCATCCCCGAAACCCGCGTCCCCCTCGAGCGAGGCCCCGGCCCCGGGCGGCTCGGCCATCGCCGGCAGCAGCGGTCGCAGATCGAGCAGGAAGCGGGTGAGCTGGAGCGGACGCTCACCCTCGTGGTCGAACACGAACTCGAAACACGCCCGGGCGGCCCGTCGCCACCCCGGGCGCAATGCCTCGAGCGCCGCGTCGGACGTCGTCGGCACGAGTGTACCGGGGGCGAGATACCAGCCCTCCTCGTACAGCCCGAGGTACCAGGCGAAGAGCGGATCGGGCGGCGTCGCCGCCGTCAACGCGCGGTAGAGGGCCACGAACTGCGGCTCGTAGGGCGCCCGGAGCGACGTGTTGATGAGCAGATCGAAGAGGAGGTTCACGAGCACGTCGTAACGCCCGGCCGCCACCGCCGGAATCCGCCCGCCCTCCCCCCAGAGGCCGAAGAGGTCCGTGAGCTCCTCTCGCAGGAAGCGCACGAGGCGATACCCCTCGACCAGCGTGTTGGGGTACCGCGCGTGGTGCCCCACTTCGTGCGCGAGCAGCGCCTCGGCGCAGTCGGCGAGGCCGAGGGTGCGCAGCCGCGCGAAGTCGACCCAGGTCTGCCGCGTGCGCAGGTCGATGCAGGCCACCGCCCCCGCCTGTTTCTCGGTCGTCTGCCGAGGCGTCTTCAGCTCGATGGCCGCACTCCACTGCGCGCGGGCGCGTTGCCAGCGGGCGTCGAGGCCGTCGTCCGGCTCGGGCGTGTCGCCACTCACCGCATCACCGAGTCAGCCGCAACAAGGTGACGTGCTGCGAGGCGGCGTCGATGAGCACGACGTCGCCGACGGCGCCCACGGCGATCGCGGCGGGTGCGACGGCCGGCACGTCGTCGAGGAGCACCCGCTCCGGCGCGTCGGTCGGGCCGCGCCGTGCGAGCCGCCGTCCGACGAGCTCGACCGTCGGGGCGCCCGCCCCCGGCGGCACCACCGCCCGCGCCGCCGGAAACGGGACATCGGCGTGCTCGATCGAGAGCACCGTCAGCCCGGCGGCATCGGCGAGCAGGCGGGCCACCCGCCCGGCGCCCGGATCGCCGACCGCGAAGGTTCGTCCGTCGAGACACACGGCGGCCGCAGGCAGAAACGCGGGATCGTGCGCGGCGAGGTCCACGGCGCCGATCACGACCGCGCGGCGCCACTCGGCCGGGGGAACGCTCTGCGGCGAAAGCAGCCCGGCCGCCGTGAGCGCGCGCTCGAGCCCGCGTCGCCAATCGGGCACGAGATCGCCGGGCACCTGCACCAGCGCCGCCATCAGGCGGTTGGCGGTGGCCCGCATCGGGCCCGAAAGCTGCTCGCCCAGGTTGAACAAGGCGGCCGCGCAGGGCAGCCGCTCGGCGACGGGCAGCCGCGGCAGAAGGGATGGGGCGAGCCGCAGCCACAGCAGCGGAAACCAGCGATCCGGATAGTCCGGGGTGTTCGTCCAGGCGTCCGTCGACACCCCGAACCGACGCGCCGAGACCGACGCCAGCATCAGCGTCCAGACGGACCGACACAGCGCGTCCGCCGGCGATCCGGCGGCAACGAGCGCGCGGTGCAGGGGCTCGAGGCCGCGCTCGATGAGGTAGGTGACCACCTCGGGGCGGACCGCGCTGCTCTCCCGCGCCCGCCGCGCCCACTCGGCGCGCAGGTCTGCCACCAGGGCCTCCGAGGGCGGCGGCGCGGGCGCGGGCTCCGCAGGGCGGCGGCGGGGCATCAGGCGTCCTGCGCGCGGGCGAGCCAGCGCAGGTAGTTCTGGTACCGCATGAACACATACTTCAGCCGGACGAGATCCTCGTAGACGGCCGCCGAGAGTTCCCCGCCCTTGCAGAGGTCACCGATCGCGGCCTCGACCTTGCGCATGCGCGCGGTGGCCTCGGGGGCGCCGACGCCCTCCAGCCCCGCCTCGAGCTCGGCGAGCAGCGTGGCCCCCGGATCCACGCTCGCGCGGTCCGTCCGGTCGAACTGGGCCATCGCGAGGTCCCACATCTGCCGGATCCACGCGACCTTGTCCCGCAGAAGGGCCTGCCCCGCCGGCTCCTGGAAGAAGTCCCCCCGGCGGTTGGGCAGGAGCTTCTCGTGCAGGGTGAACGGCAAGATCTGTCGCAGGTCCTCGACGCCGACCTCCGCCGCCCCCCGAAAGAACGCCATCGCTTTCGCGAACGTCAGCGCCGTCAGATAACTGCGGACGGAAAGCCCCCCGGTCGTCTGGGCGCAGGCGTGTGCGTGCTTGTCCAAGGGGCAGTCCTCCGTGCAGACCTGATGCAACGGAATACCGGCCAGCTTGAGCGTGTCTTTCGACTTCGCCTCGAAATCGGGCGAGGCGCGCTGACAGAAGTCCAGGCTGCCGACGAAGTACTCGAGCCGGCGCAGCGCGCCCTGGTTCAGCGGGACGGCCCGGATCCGCGCGACGAGGGCCGCCTGCTCCTCTTCGCTGAACACGATGTCCGCCGGCACGGCGTCCGACGGATCCCGGTTCGTTTCGACGCGCGCCAGCAGGCGGTCGAGGAATCGACTGTTGAACGGCATGGACCGGATCGTGACGTCGATGCGGTCCTTCAGCGCCTCGATGACCTGAAAGGTGCCGCCCCCCTGATCATCGTTGGCCGTCAGGAACCATGCCCCGTGCCGGGCATCGATCGTCTGCCCGAGCAGCTCGGCGTAGCCTTCGGACATCAGCGAGAGCAGCGCCGACTGCGTCCGCGTCGGAATGCGGTTGTACTCGTCGACGATCTTGACGCGCATCTTCAGCCAGTCGCGCCACTGAATGTCGATGTCGCTCTGCTTCTCGGCCCGGAGCAGGTCCGCCGGCAACGGATTGCCGAGCATGTCCGCGATGGTGAGCTGCGGGTGGCCGTGCAGCACGGCGCGCTCGATCTCCCGCTTCTCGTGACCGGCGAGCAGCGCCATGAGCACGGCGGTCGCCGTTTTGCCGCGGCCCGGCCCGCCCACGAGCAGCGCGCGCCGCCCGGTCGCGAACGTCAGAAGCGGCAGCAGCACGTAACTCGTGAACGCCGGCCCCTGAGGCAGATGGAAAACGTCTCCGTTGGGAAACGCGTAACGGCGCCCGGGGCCCTCCTCGAAGACGACGTCGTAGTACGGCACGATGACCGCGTTGTTGACGATCCAGAAATAGGCTTGCCGCAGCTTGTCGGCGAGCCCCGGGCCATCGCGTCCCGAGAGGTGGAGCGTCAGGTCCTCCGCGACGTGGGCGCGGCCGGAAATGAGATCGAGGAAGGTCAGACCAGGCGGCACGGGGCCTCCATCCGGGGCAGGGGCCTTTGGGGTCGTCGTCAGCGACCGCCCGCCACGATCGCCGCGAGGGCCGACCGTTCCGCGGCGGTGAGCAGGTGCAGGGGTCGGTTCAGCAGGGCGCGCAGCGCGGCGGGCCATCGGGGAATGGGACCGGACGCCCCCGCATCCCGGGCCGCCTCGACGGCGGCCGCGAGTGCGTCGTAGGCCCGCATGGCCTCGCGCCGCGCCTCGACGCGCGCGTCGTGTTGCGGCGGCAGGCGGGATCGGGCCGCCTCGGCCGAGGGCGCTCCGAGGACGGCGGCCGCGGACTCGGCGTCGGGCACGAAGAGGGCATCGTCCGGGGCAAGGGGGGCGACCCGGCAGACGTACCACCCCGGCGTCGGGTGGGGATCGGGATCGAAACGGTCGGCATCGAAGACCGCCAACGCGCCGAAATCGGCCGGTCCCGGCCAGTCCCAGAGGCGCTCGTCGGCCAGAAAGACGCGCGTCTCGCCCGCCCGGTGCAGCGTCGGCGGCGCTCCCTCGAGCACCCGCAGGAGGGCGAGCGGGCCGGGGAACCGGAGCAGGGTGCGGGGCGTCGCGGGCACGACGTCGAGCCTATGCCGACGCTGCACGAAACGCACGGGCTTCTCGGCGCGCGGGAATCGATCGACGCCGGAACGGGTTGGAGTCGGCCAGAGCCATTTCGACCCGAACGAACGAGACCCGAGACGATGTCGACCCGATCCACCCCCGCCTGGGGCACCCGCGCCCCCGACCGCCCCCTCGAGCCCATGACCATCGAACGCCGCGAGCCCGGCCCGCGCGACGTGGCGATGGACATCCTGTTCTGCGGCATCTGCCACTCGGACATCCACCAGGCCCGCGACGAGTGGACGGGCGGCCTCTTCCCCATGGTGCCGGGCCACGAGATCATCGGGCGTGTGACGGCGGTCGGTGCCCTGGTCACGAAGTTCGCCGTGGGCGACCTCGTCGGGGTCGGCTGCATGGTCGACAGCTGCCACACCTGCGGTTCGTGCGGGGCGGGCGACGAGCAGTTCTGCGAGAAGGGCGCGGCCCTGACCTACAACGGCACCGAGATGGACCGCGTCACCCGGACCTACGGGGGCTACTCGAGCCATGTCGTCGTCGACGAGCGCTTCACGGTGCGGGTCCCCGACGGTCTCGACCCCGCCGCCGCGCCGCTCTTGTGTGCCGGCATCACCACGTACTCCCCCTTGCGGCTGAATGGCTGCGGACCCGGCACGCGGGTCGGCGTCGTCGGGCTCGGCGGTCTCGGACACATGGCGGTCAAGCTCGCGCGGTCCCTCGGGGCCGAGGTCACCGTCCTGAGCACCTCCGCGGGCAAAGAGAAGGACGCGCGCGCCCTCGGCGCTTCCCGCTTCCTCGTCACGACGGCCGAGGGTGTGTTCGAGGGGAACGCGGGCACGCTCGACCTCATCATCGACACCGTCTCGGCGCCGCACGACTACAACGCGTACCTGGGCCTCCTCCGAGCCCGCGGGACGATGGTCCTCGTCGGTGCCCCGCCCGAGGCCGTCCCCGTGCACCCGTTCTCACTCATCATGGGCAGCAAGCGCCTCGTCGGCTCGGTCATCGGCGGCATCGCCGAGACCCAGGAGATGCTCGATCACTGCGCGCGGCACGGCATCGTCTCCGAGATCGAGACCATCGCCATCGATCAGGTCAACGCCGCCTACGAGCGCGTGCTGAAGAGCGACGTCCGGTACCGGTTCGTCATCGACCTCGCAACCCTGCGGGCCTGAACGCGCGTGCGTCGAAAGACCGCCGTCGCCCCTTTGTCTCGTCCCCCTCGCGCGGACACGTCCGACGCGGCATGATGCGCCCATGCGTGTCGAGTGCTCCCACTGTCGCGAGCTCGTCGAGATCGCGGGCCTGAGCCCCGTCGTGGGCGGACTCGGGTTCGCGTGTCCGCGCTGCGGCGGCGTTTCTCTGCTCGCGCCGGTGGTCCCGGCGGCTCCGGCTCCGGTGGTCGCGCCTTCGCCCGCCGAGGCCCCGGCGGCCCCGGCGCCGGCCTCCGCGCTCCCGCCCGGGTTCTCGCCCTGTCCGAAGTGCGGCGCCCCGCATGCGGCAGACGTGCTGGCCTGTGCGCGCTGCGGGTTGGTCTTCGCCAAAGTCGCCTCGGGTCAGGCGAAGCTGCCGCCCCCGCCCGTGGTGGCCCCGGCGCTTCGCGGGCGCTGGGCGCAGCTCGCCGCGCGACTCGACGAGACCGAGGCGCACTTCGCCTTCATCGAGGCATGCGGCGCCCAGAACGCCCTGGAGTTCGCCGGCCACTGCTACCGCACGTTGACCCCGCCCGGGCAGGCCGAAGATCCCCGCGTCGCCGTTTTCCGGGAGCGCGTCCTCCGGCAGGCCGCCGCCCGCGTTCAGCTCGTTTCGAGCCCGAGAGCGGCCGAGGCGGCCGCGGGGCGCCAGCGAACCCGCAGTCTGGTCGGCGCCCTCGTCGTCGCGTTCTTCATCGGGCTTTTCACGGTCGGCTACTGGTATTCGACGCGGCTCACGAACGCGATGCAACTCGCCCCGTGATTCTGGCCGGCGCGGTCGGGGAATGTTAGGACTCTCCCCGTGAACACGCCCCACGATCCCCAGAACCGCCTCCTGCGCTTCCGGCAGGCCCTCGACCAGCTCATCGAGGACCTCGTGCCCGGCCCGCAGGACTCGCTCGCCGGCAACGCGATCCCCATCTCGCTGGACGTCTACGTCCACCCGCACCATGTGGAGGTCCTCGTCGACCTGCCCGGCGTCGGTCCGGAGAGCGTGGACGTCTCGGCGACGGGGCAGCTTCTGGTGGTCGAGGGCCAACGCCCCGGGCGCGCGCGCAGCCCGGGCCGAACCCTCTGCCTCGAGAGCCCCGTGGGTCGCTTCCGCCGGCGTCTCGAGTTGCCCGTGCCCGCCGACACCCGGCGCGCCGTGGCCTGTCTCGGCAACGGCGTCCTGCAGATCAGCGTGCCCCGCATCGAGGACCGGCGGGGCGGCGCCCACAAGATCCCGGTGATTCGCCCATGAGCCGCCCGGAAGGTGACGACGTCGAGATCCCCGACGAGATTCCCCTGCTCCCCATTCGGGACCTCGTCATTTTTCCGTTCATGATCGTGCCGTTGATCGTGACCCGCGAGGTCTCGGCCAACGCCATCGAGGAGGCGCTGGCGAGCGGCTCCGAGCGGCTCGTCTTTCTGGTGACCCAGAAGACGGCCGAGGACGAGGACCCCCGCCCCGAGGATCTTCACCCGGTCGGCTGCATCGGCATGATCATGCGCATGGCCAAGATGAACGACGGCCGCATCAAGGTTCTCGTTCAGGGACTCGTGAAGGCGCGGGTCAAGAAGTTCCTCCGCTCCGTGCCGTCGTTCTCCGTCGTACCCGAGCGCATCATCGACCAGGACCTGGGCGCTTCGACCAAACTGATGGCCGAGGCCGAGGCGCTGGTGCGTACTTCCAAGGACAACCTGGAGCGTTTCATCAACCTGGGGAAGACCGTCCCCCAGGAAGTGATGATGGTCGTTCAGCCCATCGAGGAACCGGGACGCCTGGCCGATCTCGTCGCGAGCAACCTGAGCCTGAAGGTGGAGGAAGGTCAGGCCCTGCTCGAACTGACGCACCCGATCGAGCGTCTGGCGCGCGTCAACGGGTTTCTGGAGCGGGAGCTGGAGATCCTGAACCTTCAGCAGCGTATCCAGGACCAGGCGCGCCAGGAGATGTCGAAGACGCAGCGAGAGTATTACCTCCGCGAGCAGATGCGGGCCATCCGCTCCGAGCTCGGCGACGAGGACGCGCAGGGCGAGGAGCTCGACGAGCTGCGGATCAAGGTCGACGACGCCCGGATGCCGGAGGCCGCGCTCAAGGAAGCGCAGCGGCAGCTTCGCCGACTCGGCAGCATGCACGCCGAGAGCAGCGAGGCCGCCGTGCTGCGCAACTATCTCGACTGGATGGTCGAGCTCCCCTGGGCCCGCCAGACGGAGGACGCCATCGACCTGCGACGCGCGCTCGAGATCCTCGACGAGGACCACTACGGTCTCGAGAAGATCAAAGAGCGCGTCATCGAGCACCTCGCGGTCCGCAAGCTGAAGCGCGACATGCGCGGCCCGATTCTCTGTTTCGTCGGCCCGCCGGGCGTCGGCAAAACGAGCCTCGGCCGCAGCATCGCGCGGGCCATGAACCGCAAGTTCGCGCAGGCGAGCCTCGGTGGCCTGCGGGACGAAGCCGAGATTCGGGGGCACCGCCGCACCTACGTGGGCGCCATGCCCGGGCGCATCATCCAGGGTCTGAAGACGGCCGGCAGCCGCAACCCCGTGTTCATGCTCGACGAGCTCGACAAGCTCGGGGCCGACTTCCGCGGCGACCCCTCGTCCGCGCTTCTCGAGGTCCTCGATCCGGCCCAGAACAACCGCTTCGTGGACCTCTACCTGAACGTGCCGTTCGACCTCTCGAACGTGTTGTTCATCGCGACGGCCAACGTCGTCGATACGATCCCCGGCCCCCTGCGGGACCGCATGGAGCTCATCTTCCTCTCCGGGTACACCGAGGAGGAGAAGCTCGCGATCGCGTTGCGTCACGTCATGCCGCGCGCGATGGACGACCACGGGCTGACGAAGGCCCACCTGACGTTGCCGCCTTCGACCCTGCAACGCCTGATCGTCGACTACACGCGCGAGGCGGGTCTGCGCAACCTCGAGCGGCAGGTGGCGGCCCTCTGTCGCAAGGTCGCGCGCAAGGTCGCCGAGGGCAAGACGACGCGGACCGTGCTGTCCCCCGCCCGCCTGCCCGAGTTCCTCGGCCCGCCACGCCCCGCCGAGCACGCCCTGCCCGAACGGGACGAGGTCGGCGTCGTGACCGGGCTCGCGTGGACACAGGCCGGGGGCGACGTGCTCCAGGTCGAGGCGACGTTCATGCGCGGTCAGGGCAGTCTCAAGCTCACCGGGCAGCTCGGCGAAGTGATGAAAGAGAGCGCCCATGCGGCGCTGAGCTTCCTGCGCTCCCGCGCCGAGACGTACGGCATCGACCCCGAGTTCTTCAAAGACAACGAGATCCACGTGCACGTCCCCGCCGGCGCCATTCCGAAGGACGGCCCCTCGGCGGGCGTGACGCTCGCCACGGCCCTCGCTTCGATCGCGCGCCACGTCCCGGTGCGGGCCGACGTCGCCATGACCGGCGAGATCACCCTGCGTGGGCACGTGCTGGCGGTGGGCGGCATCAAGGAGAAGGTCCTCGCCGCCGATCGCGCCGGCATCCGCACCGTGCTCCTGCCGGCCGCCAACGAGGCCGACCTCGCCGAGCTGCCCCCCCACGTGCGGCGGCGTTTGCGCATCGTCCACTGCCGGACCGTGGACGACGTCTTCCGCGAGGCGCTCGGTCTCGAACCGGGCGTCGGGCCAGCGGCGGTCGAGAGCCGAACCGCGGCCGACGCCGCCGCCCGCTGCTGACCGGGGTCCGCGCCATGGTGCAGTTCAACCTTCAGCAGCGCGAGTTGACCCTCAAAGTCGTCTACTACGGCCCTGCGCTGAGCGGCAAGACGACCAACCTGCAGGCGATCCATCAGATGGTGCCGATGGGCGTCGCCGGCCGCCTGATGACCCTCGAGACGCGGGACGACCGCACGCTCTTTTTCGACCTCCTGCCCGTGACGTTCCGGACGCGCAGCGGGTATCGAGTCAAACTCAAGCTCTTCACCGTGCCCGGGCAGGTCATTCACGACAGCACCCGCAAGGTGGTGCTCAACGGTGCAGACGGCGTCGCTTTCATCGCCGACAGCCAGCTCTCGGAGAGTCAGGCCAACAAGGAGGCCTTCCGGAACCTCCGCGAGAACCTCGCGGCCAACGGCCTCGACGTCGACGCGCTGCCCGTGGTCATTCAGTTCAACAAGCGCGACTTGCCCGAGATTCGCTCCGAGGAAGAACTCCGCGCCCTCGAGTCCCGGCGGGCGACCCCCGTCTATCGCGCCGTCGCCATCTCCGGTCAGGGCGTCATGGAGACGCTTCAAGGTCTGGTGAGCCTCGTCTGGGATGCGCTCGAACGCAACTACGACATCGGCGGCAAACTCCAGGTCGACCGGGCGGAGTTTCTGTCCCAGCTCTTCAAAGACTGGAATCCGGCACGGGTCCGAGGAGGCATGTCGTGAATCCACTCGACGGCGAACGGCCCGTTTCGGTCCTCGATCGCCCCGTCCTGCTCGCCGAGATCTTCGATCCGGAGCTCTTCGAAGAGCTGTGCCGAACCTACGTCGACCTGTATCGGGTCGGCATCAAGGTGTTCGATGCGGGCCACAACAAGATCGTCGATGCCCCCTTCGGCGCCGGACTCGGCACCTATCTGTTCCATTTCACCGAGCCGAAACGCCGCCAGACCACCTTGGTGTCCGAACTGAAAGCCGTGGACCTCGACCTCGGCGACTGGCGGACCAAAGACGACGATTGCACGGGCACGCGCTATCTGATGGCGCCGATCGTGTATGAAGCCGACGTTCTCGGCAAAATCGTGGTGGGTCCCTACGTCCCCGCGAATGCAGCCGTCCAGCACAGACCCGAACAGCCCTGGTTCGAGGACATCGATGCGGCTCGATTCGATCGACTCCGGGACGAACTGCGCCGGGTCAACGACTCGACGCTGCGCAAGATCATCGAGAGCATGCTCAAGGCCATCGATGTGGTCTGCCACTCGGGCTACAAGGCGCTTCTGACGTCGAACATGCACCTCGAGTCGATCACCAGCTCCTACGACGCCCTGCAGGAGAAGCACCGGCAACTCGAGGAGAAGAACCGCCAGCTCGAAGAGACGAACGAGCGTCTGCGCGAGCTCGACAAGCTCAAGAGCAACTTCCTGGCCACGGTCAGCCACGAGCTCCGCACGCCGCTGACGTCGGTGATCGGGTACAGCGAGATGCTCCTCGAAGGCCTGGCCGGGCCGCTGCGTGAAGAGCAACGCGAGTACGTCGGCACGATCATGGAGAAGGGCGAGAGCCTGCTCCATCTGATCAGCGGCATCCTGGACATCTCCAAGATCGAAAAAGGCGTCCAGGAGATCGTGCGGCAGCGGGTACGACCCGAGACCCTGGTCGAATCGGCCGTCTCGACGGTGCGACCGCAGGCGCAGAAGAAGGACCTTCAGCTCGAGATCGACGCGCCGCCCGGTCTGCCGGACATCCACGTCGACGTCTACAAAGTGCGGCAGGTGCTCATCAACCTGCTCGGCAACGCGGTGAAGTTCACGGGCAAGGGCGGACTCGTCACGGTGCGCGCCCGGGCGGCGGGGGCCTTCGCCGCGAGCCTGGAGTCGGTCCGGTTCGAGGTCGTCGACGACGGCATCGGCATCCCGGAGGACAAGCTCGACCGCATCTTCGACGTCTTCTTCCAGGTGGACAACACTTCCACCCGCGAATATGGTGGCACCGGACTTGGACTCGCGATCGTGAAGAATTTCGTGGAATCCCACGGGGGAGAAGTGGCCGTCGTCAGTCGCCTCGGTGAGGGCTCGACGTTCTCCTTCACGTTGCCCGCCGGCAGCAGTTCGAACGCCACTCCATTGCCCTCCGTCCCCGAAGGCCGCCCGCGTGACTGAACGCCGACTCCTCATCGTCGAAGACGACGAGGCCATCCGCAAGCTCGAGGCCGCCATCCTCACCGACGCCGGCTACGCCTTCGATACCGTGACGAACGGCGAGGACGCCCTCGTCGCCCTTCGCCGGACGCGTTACGCCGCGGTCCTGCTCGACGTCGGGCTGCCGGACACCGACGGGTTTCAGCTCGCCGATCGCATCCGACGGGATCCCGCGCTCGGCAGCCCCTACGTGATCTACCTGACCGCCAAGGCGGATGTTCAGAGCGTACACACGGGCTTCACCACGGGCGGCGTGTTCTACCTCACCAAACCCTTCACTCGGGCCAAGCTGCTGGACGTCGTCAAGGCCGTGGCCGAAATGGGCTGAATGCCGGACGACCCCCTGCCGGACGAACACCGCCTCCTCGCGATCATCGGGGCCGCCCTGGCCCGAGCGGGTCGCCCGGCGGACCTGACGGACGATTGCGCCGCCCTCGCCGGTCAGACCGCGCTCGTCACGACCGACACGCTCGTCGAGGGCGTGCACTTCGACCTCGCGCTCGACACACCGGCACAGGTCGGTGTGCAGGCCGCCGTGCAGAATCTGAGCGATCTTGCGGCCTCCGGCGGTTCGGCGGGTTGGCTGGTCTGGTCCCTCTGCCTCGGGCCCGCCCATCGCACCGAGGCCTTCGTCGCCGGGCTGACGGACGGCTTCGCAACCACCGCCGCCCGTTTTGGCGCGTCGGTCGTCGGCGGCAATCTGAGCCGCACGCCCGGTCCTCTCGTCGTGGCGGTCACGGCCGGCGGCCCGCTGGCCGGCGCCAGGCCCCTGACCCGCGCCGGCGCTCGGCCGGGACACGGCGTCTACGTGACCGGCCCGCTCGGCGACGCCGCGCTCGGGGTCGAGGACGCCCGGGCACGCGCGGCCCGGCACGCCTGGCGCCCGCACCTCGCCGAAGCGGCCCGCCTGGCCGTCACCCCCGGGGTGGGCGCCTGTATGGACGTGTCGGACGGTCTGCTGCTCGACGCCGGCCGACTCGCCGCGGCGAGCGGAGTCACGCTGGCCCTGACGGCGGCCGCCGTCCCCGTCGGCCCGGCCTGTGGGGCCCTCGGCGATCCGGCCCGCGCGCGGCGGCTCGCGCTGACGGGCGGCGAGGACTACGTGCTCCTGTTCACCGCCGAAGCCCCCCCCGCGGACCTCGTCGCGCACCGCATCGGCACGGTCGCCGACGGGCCTGCGCAGGTCCTCGTGGACGGGGCCGTGCCGGCCGGCGCCCGGGGGTTCGACCATTTCGCCCCCCTGGAGTCGGCCCGATGACGGCCGGCGAGGTGCTCGCGCCGCTCGGCCTCGCCCTGGCCGTCGCGTTCATCGCCGCGTGCGCGGGCGCCTACTTCGGGCTCGACCGCGTCTCCCGGGCCCGGCTCGAGCACGCCGCCGAGGAAGACCCGGCGAGCGCGGCCTTGGGTGATCTCCTCAAGTCGCCCCGCACGCTGCGAGGGGCGCTGGACTTCCTGGGGGACCTCGCCCGAATCTCGCTGGCGGTCACGGTCGGCGCGTCGTTCATCGGCCTCGTCGACGTCGATGCCGCCGGGGCCGGTGGTCGCCTGGCGATGCTCGCCGCCGGCGTCTTCGTGGCGGCGTTCTACGTCGCGGAGCTGACGCCGCGGACGCTCGCCGCCCGCAATGCCGAAGACGTGACACGGGTCCTCGGTGGCCCGCTGAAGACGCTGCTTCGCCTGACGTCTCCGGTGCGGGCCCTCGCCGCGCGCCTCATGCCACGGCCGACCTCGACGGGCGACGCGTCGACGGGTACGGAGGGCACGCCCGCCATCGACGAGGAAGAATTCCGCGAGCTCGTCGACGAGAGCACCGAGGCCGGCGTCGTTCAGGCCCAGGAGCAGGCGCTGATTCACAAGATTCTCGACTTTGGCGACCGCCGCGTTCGGGAGCTGATGACGCCCTTCGATCGCGTCTTCAGCGTCGCCGAGGACACCCCCGTTTCGCCGGCCGCCGAGGCCGTCGCGGAACGCAAGTACAGCCGGATTCCGGTCTTTCGCAAGGATCCGCGACGCATCGTCGGGGTGGTCTACGCCAAGGACCTCCTGGCCATCCGGTGGGGTGTCGCGTCGGCGAAACCCCTGAAGGTCCTGTTGCGGCGCCCGCTCTTCGTCGTCCCCCAGATGCGCGCGCAAACGCTCCTCGAGAGCTTTCGCCGGCACCGACTGCACATGGCCATCGTGGTCGATGAGCACGGCGCCGCCGTGGGCGTCTGCACGATGGAGGATCTCCTCGAGGAGCTCGTCGGGCCGATCACCGACGTCGCCGCCGAGCGCAAGGGCGACGAGAGCGGGCCGTGACCGAGTCCCAGATCTTCTTTGCACTGGCCGCAGCCGCCGCGCTCGGCTTGCGGCTCTTGGTGGCCGTGGCGGAGCAGGCGATCCGGTTCAGCGATCCGGAGACCCTCGACGCGCTCGCCCGCCGGGGCGTTCGAGGGGCAGAGCGCGCGCACTGGTTCGCCACCCGGCCCGACCAGCTCTGGACGACGACGCGGTTGCTCGGTCGCGCGTCGCTCCTCACGGCGGGCTTGTTGCTGACCGTCGCACTTCCCCACCCGGCGATGGCCCTGCTCGTGCTCGTGCCCTTCGTCTTCGGCACCGCCGAACTCCTGCCCCGGTTCCTGCTCACCCGCCGCGCCGAGCGCATCGCGCCCCGCCTCGCGACGCCACTGATGGCCTTGTTTCACGTGCTGCGGCCCCTCGTGATGCTGACCAACGGGCTCGCCCGCCTGCTCGGCCGCCCCGACGAGGACGACCGACCGGCGGCCTCCCGCGAGGACCTCCAGCGCCTCGTCGACCAGGACAGCGGCGAGAGCGACATGGCCGTCGGCGAGCGCGCGATGATCGCCCGCATCTTCGAGTTCAGCCACCTGACGGCCGCGGACAGCATGGTGCCGTTGAAGGAGATGTGCGCGCTCTCTGCGGACGCCACGGTTCGCGACGCCGTCGCCCTGATTGCACGCGAGGGGTACTCCCGCCTGCCCGTCTACCGCGATCGCCTGGAGAACATCGTCGGCGTGCTCCACCACATCGACCTGCTGCGGGCCGCCGCGGCCGAGCAGCCGGTCGGCGCCGTGATGCGCCCGCCCCTCTTCGTCCCGGAGACGCAGGAGATCGACGACATCCTGGTCATCCTCCAGCGACGCGCGGCCTCGGCCGCCATCGTCGTCGACGAGTTCGGCAAGACCGTCGGACTCCTGACCCTCGAGGACATCCTCGAGGAGATCGTCGGTGAGATCGACGACGAGTTCGACCCCAACGAGCGACTCTGGCGCCCGGCGCCCGGCGGTGGCTCGCTCATTTCGGCGCGGATGAGCCCGTCGGAATTCGAGCGCATCTTCCACGTCGACCTCGATCTCGACGAAGAGGACGAAATCGAAACGATGGCCGGCTACGTCCTCGTCGAGCTCAAGCACATCCCCGCGGTCGGTGAGTTCGTCACGCTCGCCGGGGGCGCGACGCTGACCGTGAGCCGTGCGACCGAGCGCGCGATCGAGGAGCTGCATCTCACGGGCGCGCCCCGCGCCAAGGACGCCTGATGTCCCTGGCCCTGCGGCCCGTGCTGCTCGGCGGGGCCGCACTCGCCCCGCTCTGGGGTTTCGCGGTGCCGCACTACCTGTTGCTGGACGCCCTGGCCCTCGACGCGGCGCTCCGGGGCGGCCTGCTCGCGGCCGCCGTCGTCCTGGCGTCCGTAGTCGGGGCGTGGTTCGTCCGGGGACGCCTCGGGTCCGATTGGGCGCCCCATCGCAGCGCGCTGGACCTCGGCGTCCTGGCGACGGCGGGGGCGCTGGCGCTCTGGACACAGGCCGGGACGGACGGGCGTTTGCCCTACCTGGAGGGCTTCGCCCTGGCGATGCTCAACGTCGCCGCGGGCTGGGGGTGCGCACTGGCGGCCTACGTGCTCATCGCGCGACGGCGGCGGGCCCGGCCGCCCGAGGTCCCGGCGGCCCTCTCCGCCGGCGAGCTCCCCCGCCCCATGGCCCACCCCTCGATGCGGGCCGTCTTCGTGGCTACCGTGCTTTGTCTTTCGGTCGCCGCCGCCGTGCTGCTCGGCGTGGGGTCGGTCGGGCGGGCGGCCGGAGCCCGCGGTCGCCAGCTCATCGAGCAAACCGCCGCGCTCGCCGATCTGGGCACCCGCGTACTGGAGCGCCTGCCGGCGGACGGCGCCGACGAACGACGCCACCTGCTCGAGATTCTCACCACGCACGGCGACGTGTGGGCGGCGTTGCTGCCCCCGGACGCCCGGCCGGTGCTCCTCTCGGCCCCGGTGACCCGGACCGCCCCGCTCGGCGACGACGCCTGGATCGCGCAGACATCCGAAGGGCGCTTCTACTTTCTGAGGCGAGCGCTCGGCGGCGACGCGGCCGGCTTCTCTCTGTGGCTGCGGGCCGATCTCGCCGAGACGGGCGCCGTCCTCACCCCGGACGACGCCCCCGGGCTGCTCCTGATCGCCCTGCTCGTTCTGGTTGCCCCGGCCGCGACGTGGGTCGTGGGGCGCGAGGTCGCGACGGACCTCCGCGCCCTGACCCTCGCCCTGTCGCGCGCCGCCGAGGCGGGCACTGCGGTCGCGGCCGTGCCCGTCCGCGGGAACGACGACATCGGAGACCTCGCCGCGGCGCTCAACGTCACGCTGCGGGCGCGCGAGGCCGAGAATGCGCGCCTCGCCGCCGAGCTCGAGGGCGCCGCCGCCACCGATCGCGCCCGCAGCCGGTTTCTCGCCGGGGCGAGCCACGAGCTGCGCACGCCGCTGAATGCGATCACGGGGTACTGCCACCTGCTGCGGGGCGAATCGCTCGAGGACGCCCAGCGGGAAGACGTCATGCTCATCGAGGAGGCGGGGCTCCAGCTGCTCGCCCACGTCGACGAGATCCTGGATCTTTCCCGGATCGAGGCCGGCAAGGACGCCCCGCTCGAGCGCCGTCCGACCGATCTCGTGGCGCTGGCCCGCCAGGTCTGCCAGGCCCGGGCCACCGACACCGGGCGAGACGTCACGCTCGGGATGCAAGCCGCACCGGACGTGCCCGTCCTGTCCGTGGACCCGTTGCGCATCCGGCAGACGCTCGAGAATCTGGTCGGCAACGCCCTGAAGTTCACCCGCCGAGGGCATGTCCAGGTGACGGTCGCGCCAGAGGCCGGCGGCGGCGTGCACATCCAGGTCTCGGACACCGGGCCGGGCATTCCCGCGGACGAACTGGAGTCCATCTTCTCCGAGTTCCATCGAGTGGAGGGTCAGCGCCAGGTGGCGGGCACGGGCCTCGGGCTGGCCATCGCACGGCGGTTCGTGGTCCAGCACGACGGACGCCTCTATGCCGAGTCCGTGCTCGGTCAGGGATCCGTCTTTCACCTGCACCTGCCGGCCGAGACGACGAAGACCGAGTCGACGGCCGCAAACCGCGCCGATGGAGACCGCGCGTGAGCGCCCCGCTGGTCCGCCGCGTCGCGCTCGGCGTCGGGGCCATCTACGCCGCGGGGACGGCTCTGGCCGTCCAATGCGTGCCCTTCATCATCGAGCTGGAGTCGGCGGCGAGCGCGTGGGTCCGCGGCCTGTCCGCCTACGGGCTGCTGATGGTGGCCCTCCTCCTCCGGCAGACGTCGACCGGGCTCGCGCCCCTGACGTCTCACCCGCCCGGAGCCGATGCCCGACGACGGGCCGCCCACGACCTGCCCTTCACGCTCGCCCGTCTGGCGTTCGTCGCGGCCGTGCTCGGTGGCGCCCTGACCTGGCCTTATCTGACGCGATTCTCCGCGCTGACGCTGCCGCAGGCGCTCGCGGGCGCGGTGACGACCTACCTGCTCCTCGCACTGCCCGTGATCTTCATCTACGACGTCGCACGGCGCCTCCTGCGGGACGAAGCCGCCGGCGAGGGGGCGCTGCCCGACGCGTTGCGGCAACCCCTGGGGCTCCGCGTCGCGCTCGCCGTCCAACTCCCCATCATCGTCTGCATGGCCGGCCTGGTGCTCGTCGAGCAGTCGAACGCGCAGCGCCACAGCCGGGACGTCAACACGTTCTTCGAGCGTCAGTACACGCAGGTCCTCGCGCGGGCGCTCACGACGCTGCCGGACGTCGAGGATCGCCACGCGGTCTTCGCGGCCATTGAGCCGCCCCCGGGGATCACCCTCTACACGGACCCGGAGGCGAGCGCACCGGACGTGCCCGGCGCCGCCGTCGGCGTCGTCGTCGATCCCGACCGCCCGCGCCCGCTGACACTGCGGCTCCCCCCCCTCGTCCTCTTCGCCGCCGTCGCGCTGTTCGCGGCGCTCCTCGGCCGCTGGCTGGCCCGGGAGGTCACCGCCGAGGTGGCGGCCGCGCGGCAGGTGCTGCTGGCGCTGCAACGCCCCGATCCCCCGCCCCCGACGCACCCGGCGGGCACGACCATGGCCGAGACGACCGCCCTCGTCGGCGCCTGGCGGGCGACGCTCGAGGGTTTCCGGGCCCGCCGCGACGCGCTCGACCGCGCGACGCACGCCCGCCGCGCCGCCGAGCAGGCCAAGGCGCGGTTCCTCGCCCACCTGAGCCACGAACTGAAGAGCCCCCTCAACACCATCCTCGGGTTCTCGGAGATCCTGCTGACCGGCCTCGACGGCCCGCTGACCCCCCGTCAGCGCGAGCGCCTCGGCATCCTGTGGCGCGCCGGGGAGGGCCTGTTGCGGTTCATCCTCTCGCTGCTCGACCTGGCACGCCTCGATGCCGCCGACGCGACGGTCGCGACGGACGTCGGCGCGAGCCGCGTCGATGCGGAGGACCTGGCGGCGGCCGTGCGGGAGCAATGGCGCACCGATCCCGAAGGCGGCATCCGCCTCGAGATTGCTATCGCCGACGACGCGCGCGACGCCTCGAGCCTCTGCGAACGCAGCCGCACCGCACGGGCCCTCGTGTTGTGCGCGGGGACACTCCTCGACGCCGTCGAGACGGGCACCGCCCGCGTCACGATTGCGCGCCTCCCGGGCGGGACGCCGGCCACGCCGGGCGGCCTGCGGTGCACGGTGTCCCTCGGCGACCACCGCGCGGAGCCGGCGGACGCGCGTCGTCTCGCCCTTCAGGTCGATCCGCGCGGCACGGGCCAGCGGATGAGCGCCGCCGCAACGGCCCTTGCGCTCGTCTCGCGCATCGTCGCGCTGCAGGCCGGGCGACTGGCCGTCGAACTGCCGGGGACCCCGGATGGTGGAGCCCCGTGGCCGCGTTACATCATCGACCTGCCCGCCTGACACCACGCCCGGCCGCGGCGCGGTCCATGCCCTGCGGGAGAAAGCTTTGCGCGCCCGACCGGGGTGCCCCACAATCCGTCCGCCCATGCACGCCCCCGCCCTGATCCAACTGCGCCAGAGCCTCAACGACGTCGTCCGCGGCAAACCCGAGGTCGTCGATCTCGCCCTGATCGCCGCGCTCGCCCGGGGCCACGTCCTGCTCGAGGACGTCCCCGGGGTCGGCAAGACCACCCTGGCGCAAGCCCTCGCCCGCGGCCTCGGCTGCACCTTCAAGCGCATCCAGTTCACGAGCGACCTGCTGCCCGGCGACATCCTCGGCGTGAACATCTTCGTGCAGCAGCGCGGGGCCTTCGAGTTCAAGCCCGGGCCCGTCTTCGCCAACGTCGTCCTCGCCGACGAGATCAACCGCACGACGCCGAAGACGCAGTCGAGCCTGCTCGAGGCCATGAACGAAGGGCAGGTCTCCATCGACGACGAGACGCGACCCCTGCCCGATCCGTTCATCGTGGTGGCCACGCAGAACCCGCAGGAGTACCACGGCACCTATCCGCTGCCCGAGAGCCAGATGGACCGTTTCATGGTCCGGCTGCGCATGGGCTACCCCGCCGTGGCCATCGAACGGGAGATCCTGCAGGGTCGCCGGGGCCCCCCCCCGGTCCAGACGATGGCCCCGGTGCTCGATCCGGCGCGCCTGCGCGCCCTGCAGGCCGAGGTCGACGCGGTACGGGTCGACGATCTGGTGCTCGACTACCTGCTCCAGATCGTCCACGCCACGCGACGGGCCCCGGCCGTGCTGCTCGGCGCGTCCACCCGCGGCGCCCTCGCACTGCAACAGGCCTGCCGGGCCCGCGCATTTCTGGAGGGGCGCCGGTTCGTCCTGCCCGACGACGTCAAGGCGCTCGCGCGGGCCGTATTGGCGCACCGGCTCGTCATGGCCGACGAGGTCGATCCCCTGATCCGGGGACGCGACGAGGCGGAGCGCACCATCGGCGAGATTCTCGAACAGCTTCCCGTGCCGGTCTGAGGCGAAGCGGCGGGTCCGCCCTCTCAGTCGATGAGGTCCCGCAGCTTGTCGAGCAGGGACTTCTTTTCTTTGTGCGCCGTGCCGGCTCTGCCGGCCTCGGCCTCCGCGATCGACTGAAGCTCCTCGAAGAGCTCGCGCTCGCGGGGCGTGAGCCGCGTCGGCGTCTCGATGGCCAGGGTGACGAGCTGGTCGCCGCGGCCGAGACCACGCAGATCGTAGATGCCCTTGCCCTTCAGGCGCACGACGGTGCCGGACTGCGTCCCCGGGGCGACCTTGACCTTGACCTGCCCCTCGAGCGTCGGCACGTCGAGCTGGGTACCGAGGGCCGCCTGCGCGAAGGTGATCGGCACCTCGCAGAGCAAGTCGCGCCCGTCCCGGCGGAAGAACGGGTGGGGTTTGATGACGATCTCGACGTAGAGGTCGCCCGGGCTGCCGTTCTGCCGGCCGGGCTCCCCCTCACCTTCGATGCGAATCCGTTGCCCGGTGTCGATGCCGGCGGGCACCTTGAGCCGGCGCCGGGTCTCCTCCGGTGCGAGCCCCTTGCCCCGGCAGGTGCTGCACGGGCTCGGGATGAGAACGCCGCTGCCCGCACACTTCGGGCAGGGCTGGACCATTTGCAGGAAGCCCATCTGGACACGAATCTGGCCACCGCCGCGGCAGGCCTCGCAGCGCACGGGCTGCGTGCCCGGTTTGGCCCCCGTGCCCCCGCACGGTGCGCACCGCGCGGGCCGCGCGTAGACGACCTCCTTTTCGGCCCCGGCGCCGGCCTCCTCGAGGGTGACCTCGAGGCGGACCTGGAGATCGCGCCCGTGGTGAATGTTCGCCCGCGCGAAGAAGCTGCCGAAGAGCTCGTCGAAGACGTCGCCGAAGACGTCCCGCAGGTGGTTGGGGTCGAGCCGGACGCCGCCCGAGCCGGCGAAGGGGTCGCCGCCCGCCGGCAGATCGTTGCCGAAGCGGTCGTAGTGCGCGCGCTTGTCCGGATCCGACAGCACGGCGTAGGCCTGACTGATCTCCTTGAACTTCTCTTCCGCCGCACGGTCCCCCGGATTCTTGTCCGGGTGGAACTTCATCGCGAGGCGGCGATAGGCCTTCTTCAGTGTCTCCGCGTCGGCGTCGCGCGCGACCTCGAGGAGCTCGTAGTAGTCTTGCTTCTGGCTCACGGGGTCTTCGGGCTACGGACGAGAGGTCAGCGGGCGGATACCCGGAGAGGCGGACGACCGGGCGGGCTCAGCCCTGGCGGTTCTTCTTCTCCGTCGCATCCGCGTACATCGCGTCCGCGATGCGATAGGCCGACTGCTGCAGGTTGTCGATGGCCAGCCGAATCTCGTCGGCATCGTTGGACGCCATGGACGTCCGCAGGGTTTCGACGTCGTTGCGGATCTCCTCGACGTCGAGCGGGGAGATCATGTCGCCGTAGTTGTCCAGCGACGTCAGCGTCGTGTGGATGAGGCTGTCCGCGTTGTTGCGCAGCTCGATGAGGACCTTGCGCTGGCGATCCTCCTCGGCGTGGCGCTCCGCGGCCCCGACCATGTCCTGGATCTGGGATTCCGTCAGCCCGCTCGACGGACGAATCTGGACGCGCTGTTCCTTGCCCGTCCCGCGGTCCGCGGCCTTGACCTGCAGGATGCCGTTCTCGTCGAGGCTGAAATGGACCTCGATCTGCGGGACGCCGCGGGGCGCCGGCGGGATGCCGAGCAGGTCGAACTTGGCCAGCGAGCGGTTGTCCCGGGCGAGCTCGCGTTCACCTTGCAGAACGTGCACCGTCACCATGGGCTGGTTGTCCACGGCGGTGCTGAAGACCTGGCTGGCGTCGCAGGGGATGGAGGTGTTCTTGTGGATGATGCGGGTGAATACCCCGCCCTGCGTCTCGACGCCGAGCGAGAGCGGCGTGACGTCCACCAGGATGACGTCGTCGACCTCACCGGTGAGCACGCCCCCCTGAATGGCCGCGCCGATGGCGACGACCTCGTCCGGGTTGACGCCCTTGCTCGGCTGCCGGGCGAAGAACTCCGCGACCCGCTGCTGAACGCGCGGCATGCGGGTCATGCCACCGACGAGCAGGACGGCGTCGATGTCTCCCACCGTGAGGCCCGCGTCGTCGAGGGCCGTCTGGCAGGGCACGAGCGTGCGATCGACGAGATCCTCCACCAGCGCCTCGAACCGCGTGCGGGTGATGCGCACGTTGAGGTGCTTCGGACCGGTCGCGTTCGCCGTGATGAACGGCAGGTTGACCTCGGTCTCCAGCGAACTCGAGAGCTCGTGTTTGGCCTTCTCGGCGGCCTCTTTGAGGCGCTGCAGGGCCATTTTGTCCGTCCGCAGGTCGATGCCCTCGGCCTTCTCGAACTCCTGCAGCAAGTACTCGATGAGCCGCAGGTCGAAGTCTTCCCCGCCGAGGTAGGTGTCGCCCGAGGTCGCCCGGACCTCGAAGACGCCCTCGCCCATTTCGAGGACCGAGATGTCGAACGTGCCGCCGCCGAGGTCGTAGACGGCGATGCGCTGGTGACCGTCGCGCTCGAGGCCGTAGGCGAGCGCCGCCGCCGTCGGCTCGTTGATGATGCGCAGCACGTTGAGACCGGCGATGCGCCCGGCGTCCTTCGTGGCCTGCCGCTGGCTGTCGTTGAAGTAGGCCGGCACGGTGATGACCGCGTCGGTGACCTCTTCGCCGAGGTAGTCCTCTGCGGTCTGCTTCATCTTGGTGAGGACGAAGCTCGAGACCTCGGACGGACTGTAGTCCCGGCCGCGCAGGTGGACCCAGGCGTCGCCGTTGTCCGACCGCACGACCTTGTAGGGGAAGCGGTCGAGGTGGGTGCGGATCTCCTCGCTGTCGATCTTGCGCCCGATGAGGCGCTTGACGGCGAAGACCGTGTGCTCGGGGTTCGTGACCGCCTGCCGCTTGGCGATCTGCCCGACGAGGCGCTCACCGCCCTCGGTCAGCGCCACCATCGACGGCGTCGTGCGGCTGCCCTCCGCGTTGGGAATGACCAGCGGATCGCCGCCGTCGATGACCGCGACACAAGAGTTCGTCGTGCCGAGATCGATGCCAATGACTTTCGACATGGTGCCCCCCGCCCCCCCGCGGGGACTCAGTGCTCTTCGCCGCCGACGGCCGCGGTCTCGACGGTGTCGGGGCTGTCGCCGCCCCCGGGCTCCCCGGTGGCGATGACGACCATGGCCGGCCGCACGAGGCGATCGTGGAGCATCCAGCCACGCTGGTAGACCTCGATGACGGTGCCCGCTTCGGCGCCCGCGCGGGGCATCTGGGACATCGCCTCGTGGAACTGCGGGTCGAACTGCTCGCCCTTCGGGTCGAACGGTTTGGCGCCGTGTTTCTCGAGCGCGCCCATGTACTGCTTGGCGATCATCGCCACCCCGTCGGCCAGTGCGCCCCCCGACGCGCCGGCATGCGAGAGGGCCCGCTCGAGGTTGTCCGCCACCGGGATGAGGTCCTTCAGGACGCCCTCGATGGCGTACTTTCGCAGCTCGTCGCGCTCTTTGAGCGCCCGCTTGCGGAAATTGTCGAGATCCGCCGCGCCCCGATAGGCCCGACTGCGCCACTCCTCGACCTCTTTGCCGAGGGTCTCGATCTCCTTGTTGAGCGCGGAGATCTCCTGCTCGACCAGCGGTTCGCGCGGCTCGGCCGCCTCGCCGGTCGTGGTGGGCAGGGCGCCCTCCTCGGTCACGTTCTTCTGCTCTTCCGACACACGTCCTCCTCGACGATACCGATCCGGGACGACCCTCAGGCCGCGTCCGCGCCGCGCAGAATACCGCTGATCGCTCGGGCCGTATAGGTTACGAGCGGGATGACCCGCGCGTACTCCATCCGCAGGGGGCCGACGATGCCGACGGTGCCGCCCGGGCTCGCCCCGACGAAGTAGGGGGCGGCCACCACGGAGCAGACGCGCAGGCCATGGGCCGCGGCGTCGTCGCCGAGCAGCACCTGAACGCCGTCGGCCGCGACCAGGGCGTCGAGCAGATCGCGCAGGCGGCGCTTGTCGTCGAGCACGCGGAGCATGTCGCCGAGCTGCTCCGGGCTCGGGGCGCGATCGACGATGTGCGTGCGGCCGCAGACGTAGACGGCCTCGTCCGGCGGATCGGCCTCGGGCAGCGCCTGCTCGCCGAGCGCCCGCGTCCGGGCGTCGAGGCCGGCCTCGCACTCGCCGTGCAGCCGCTCGCGCGCCTCGGCGACGGTGAGCCCGGCGAGAGTCTCCGCAAACAGGTTCTGGACGCGCTCGAGCTCGGCGGGCGAGGCGTCGCTCTCCAGGACCCGGTGGCGCACGACCGCGTCGGTGAAGATGGCCACCGCCAGCACGCGCCCGCCACCGATCGCGACGAGGCGCAGACCTTCGATCCGCAGGGCATCGACCCGCGGCCTTCGCGCCAGTGCGGCGAGCTCGCAGCGCTCGGCGAGATGCTCGGACGCCGCGCGGACGATGTCGTTGGGCAACGGGCCGGCGCCGCGAAGGACGGCATCGATCTCGCCACGGGCCCGCGGCGAAGGCGGCCGCGCCCGCATGAGCGCCGAGACGTAGACCCGCAGGCCCCGCTCGGTGGGTACCCGCCCGGCGGAGGTGTGCGGCTGCGACAGCAGGCCCTGATCGGCGAGCTCGCTCAGCACGACCCGGGCCGTCGCCGCGCTCATGTGTCCGGCCGCGTGCTCGGCGATGACGTGGGACCCGACCGGTTCGCCGGAACGCAGGTACGCGTCGACGACCTCGCGCAGGACCTCGGCGGCGCGGGGACGCAGGGCAAGGGGGACCAGGTCGCGGAGATCGCCCGAATCGGGGGCGCGGAGGGGGTGGCGCTGCACGGGAGACGACATTAGACACGCCCCGGATCCCTGTCAACCGGTCGCGTTGGCCCCAATTGCGCCCGAAACGTCTTTTGTTTCGCGATGTTCTGGGGCTTGCCGCGTGGCGGTCAGCCGCAGAGCTCCGCGACGACCTGATTCAGCACCAGACGGCCCGCCTCCGTGAGCCGCCAGCGCCCCTCGCCGGGCGACCGCACGAGGAGGCCACGCGCTTCGAGGCGCGCCGCATTGGCCCCGAAAGCCGCCTCGAGCGCGGCATCGACGGGCAGCCCCGCATCGAGCCGCAGCCCCGTCAGCGCCCGCTCGTCGAGCAGCGCCGTCGCGTCGAGGCGTTCTTCGGCGCGGACGCCGGGGCGTCCGGCCAGGGCGGCCGCCATGTAGCGCCCGGCGTGGCGTTCGTTCTCCCAGCGCACGCCGCCGCCGTCGTCCGGGCAGTGCCGGAACCCGTGCGCCCCCGCCCCGAGCGCCAGGTACTCGTCCATCGTCCAGTAGAGCATGTTGTGGACCGCCTCGCGCCCCGGCCGCGCGGCGTTGCTGATCTCGTACGGCTCGATGCCCGCCGCCCGCAACGCGCGCCGCGTCGCCTCGTAGACGAGCACCTGCGTGTCCTCGTCCGCCGTCAGGACCTCGCCGCGATCGGCCCGGGCGCCGAAGGGCGTTCGCGGGTGGATGGTCAGCTCGTAGGTGCTCACGTGTTCCGGCCCGAGCGCGACGACCGCCGCGACGTCCGCGAGCGCCGCGGCGAGCGACTGCCCCGCGACGGCCTGAATGAGGTCGAGGCTCAGATTGTCGAAGCCCGCCGCGCGGGCGGCGTCGACGCAGCGGCGGTTGTCGTCCGGGGTGTTCCGCCGCCCGAGGCGCGCCAGCAGTGCCGCATCGAAGGACTGGGTGCCCAACGAGAGCCGGTTGACCCCCGCGGCGCGCAGGGCCCGCAGGCCGGCCGCGTCGATCTCGCCGGGGTTGGCTTCGACGGTGATCTCCGCCCCCCGCACCAGCCCGAGGCGAGCGTCCACGGCTTCGATGACCGCCGCGATGTCCGATGCCGGCCAGAGCGCGGGGGTGCCCCCCCCGAAGTAGAGGCTGACCGCCGGCGGGCGGCCCGGGTAGTCGGCGGCCCGCACCGCGAGTTCCGCAAGCACCGCGTCCCGGTAGCGGGCGTCCGGCCGTCCCTCGGGGCCGGGCTGAACGACGTTGAAGTCGCAGTACGGGCACCGCTGGGCGCAGTACGGATAGTGGACGTACACGCCGAGGCGCGGGGCCGCGCCGGGCGGCGAGGGCGGCCTCACCAGGTGCCGTCGAAGCCCTGGATGAACGAGTAGGGGTAGTCCAGCGGCAGGGCGCTGACCGCGTCGAGCCGGGCCCGCGCTTCCGGGGGAAGAACGAGCGTCGCCGCTTTGAGGTTGTCGTCGAGCTGCTCGACGCTCCGCACGCCGATGATGACCGAACTCACCGCCGGCCGGTCGCGGACCCACGCCAACGCAACGGCCGCGGGCGTCGTGTTCAGTTCGGCGGCGACGTGGCGCAGGGTCTCGACGATGCGCCAGTTGCGATCGGCCTGGTCGAGGCCCTTGAGGCGGTCCTGCCACTTGGCGAGCCGGGTGCCGGTCGGGGCGTCTTCGCCCCGGTGGTATTTGCCCGAGAGCAGACCGCCGGCCAACGGCGACCAGGGCAGAAGCCCCATCCCGCTGCGCTCCATGTAAGGGATGTGCTCCCGCTCCAGCGACCGCACGATCAGGCTGTACTCGGCCTGCAACGTCGCGAACGGGTGCAGGTTGCGCTTGTCGGCGACCCAGTCGGCCTGAACGAGGCGGTAGGCCGCATAGTTGCTGCAGCCGGTGTAGAGAACCTTGCCCTGATGGACCAGGTCGTCGAGCGCGCGCAGGACCTCTTCCTCGGGCGTGTCCTTGTCCTGCATGTGGATCTGATAGAGGTCGATGTAATCGGTGTGCAGGCGTCGCAGGCTGGCTTCGCAGGCCAGCATGATGCGGCGGCGGCTCGCCCCGCTGCCGAGCGGCCCCTGGTGCATGCGGAAGCGGCACTTCGTCGCCAGCACCCAGTCCGTGCGGCGACCGTTGCGCACGAACCACTCGCCGATGACCCGCTCGCTGAGGCCGTCGTTGCCGTAGACGTCGGCCGTGTCGATGAAGTTCACGCCGGCGTCGAGGGCGCGACCCATCATGGCCCAGCTCGTCTCGCTCGAGGCGGCGATGCCGTGCATGAACGACGACTCGGTGGGTTCGCCGAACGTCATCGCACCGAGGCAGAGGTTGGAGACGCGAGTGCCGGTGCGGCCGAGGCGACGGTATTCCATGGATTCTCCGGGGGCGGGTTTCTCGCTTCGATACCTGCAGGCGCGCGCGAATGCAACCGCGCGTCCGATTGGGGTAGATTGCGCCGCCGTGAACGCCGCCGATGCCAGCCCGTCCCCCGCCGTGGCCCCGACACCGCCTTTGCCGATCTACCTCGACAACGGGGGCACGACCGCCCTCGACCCCGAGGTGCATGCCGGCCTGTGTGCCCGCCTCGCCCTGCCCCTGGGCAACCCCAACGCCGCGCACGGGGCGGGCCGTGCCGCGCGGGAGATGCTCGAGACGGCGCGCAGCGACCTGGCGACTCTCCTCGGCGGCAAACCGGAGGAGGTCGTCTTCACCTCCGGCGGGACCGAGTCGATCACCCTCGCCCTCCTGGGCTGCACGCCGGTCCGTGCGGGGCGCGTGGCGCTCTCGGCGGTGGAGCACTCGGCGACCCGCACCGCCGCCGAACGCCTCGCCGCCCAGGGCATGGTGGTCGACGTCGTGCCGGTCACCCCCACCGGCCGGGTCACCCCCGAGGCCCTCGCCGCGACGCTGCGCCCGGATACGCGGATCGTCAGCCTGATGCTCGCGCAGAACGAGATCGGCACGATCTCCGACCTGGCCTCGCTCATCCCCGTCGCGCGGCGCCTCTCGCCCCGGGCCCGAATCGTCGTCGACGCGGTGCAGGGTTTCACCAAGGTGCCCGTCCGCCTCGCGGCGCTCGGCGCCGACTGCGTCGCGATCACGGCCCACAAACTCCACGGCCCGGTCGGCATCGGGGCGCTGTGGACGCGGGTCCCGCTCACGCCGCTGTTCAAGGGCGGCGGTCAGGAGCGGGGCTTGCGGGGGGGCACGCAGCCCGCGGTGCTCGCGTGGGCTTTCGCCGAAGCGGCCCGCCGGGCGTTCGCCGACGTGGACGCGAGCGCCCGCATGGCCGCCCTGCGCAATCGCCTCATCGAGGAGGTTCGCTGCCACCTGCCGGACGCGACGTTGACCGGCGAGCCCCCCGGGCCGACGCGTCTGCCGAACAACGCCCACTTCTGCATCCCCGGTCTGCCGAGCGAGCCTCTGATCAACGCGCTCGCGGCCGCGGGGGTCGCGGCCTCGGCGGGTGCGGCGTGCAGCACGGGCAAGGCCCGCATCAGCCCGACGCTGCAGGCCCTCGGTCGCCGCGCCGAGGACGGCGCCTTCGTCCGCCTCACGGTGGGCCGTTTCACCACCGAAGCGTGCGTCGTCGAGGGCGCCGCCCGCCTCGCCGCCTGCGTCGAGCCCCTGCGCCGCGCCTACGCCGGGCGCTGAGTTTCCTCGAGAGAGAGCCCCGTCATGCACCCCGAACTTCTCATCGCGCGCTTCGGCGAGCTCTGGCTCAAAGGCGCCAACCGCAGCCAGTTCACCGTGCGCCTCACGCGCAACGTCAAGGGCGCGCTCGCCGCCGCCGGCGTCCACGGCGCGAAGCTGCGGGTGGACGAGGCCCGGCTCTTCGTCGAACCCGCCACGCCAGACGACGTCCCGGCCGCCTTCGCCGTCCTGCGCGAGACCCCCGGCATTGCCAACGTCAGCGCGTGCGTGCGCGTCGAGAAGCGCCTCGAGGCGTTGGCGACGACCGCGGCCGCCCTGGCCCGCGCCACCTGGACCGAGGCGCCGACCACCTGGGTGTGCCGCGCGCGCCGCATCGACAAAGCCTTTCCGCAGAACGCACCGCTCATCGAGCGGACGGTCGCGGAGCAGGTCGGTCTCGCCATCGGCGACGCCTGGAAGGTCGACCTGCGGACGCCGAAGCGGACGATGTACGTCGAGGTCCTGCGCGAGATGGCCTGTGTCGCGGCCTGGAACGAGGACGGCATCGGGGGTCTGCCCGTCGGCACGGCGGGGCGGACGTTGCTGCTCCTCAGCGGGGGTCTCGACTCGCCCGTCGCCGGCTACCTTGCGCAGAAGCGCGGGTGCGAGCTCGAGGCCGTGTACTTCCACTCGCCCCCATTCATCGCAGAGGCGAGCCGCGAGAAGGTCACCGCCCTCGCGCGCATCCTCGGCACGCGACAGGGGGGGCTCGCCCTCCACGTCGTGCACTTCACGGAGATCCAGGAGGCGATTCACACGTCATGTGATCCCAAGCTCACCGTGATCCTCTACCGACGATTCATGTATCGCATCGCCGACGCCCTCGCCGACCGTCGTGGCGCGCTCGCGCTCTGCACCGGCGAGAACCTCGGTCAGGTCGCGAGTCAGACGCTCGAAAATCTCTCGCTCGTCGACCGCCTCGCTGCGCGCATGACCCTGCGGCCGCTCATGGCGTTCGACAAACACGAGACCGTCGCGATCGCCCACCGCATCGGCACGTACGAGACCTCCATCCTGCCGGCGGAGGATTGCTGCACGTTGTTCGTCCCCCGCCACCCGGCGGTGCGCGCGCCGTTGTCTTTCGTCGAACACCAGGAGAGCAAGCTCGACGTGGCCGGCCTCGTCGAGCGTGCGCTCGCGAGCACCGAGACGGTGAGAACGTAATGTCATTCGCGGGCCTCGCCCGGGCCGCGCGAGCACTCGTGCTCGGGGTCGCCGTTTGCCCGGCACCCGCCGCTGCGTTGCCGCCGGCGCCGCCGAGCGCCGATCCCGCCCATCCCTGGCTGTCGACGTTGAGCGCCGAGGTCCCGCACGTCCCGCTCGCCACGCACTTTCGGCCGCCCGCGGGATTCGTGCCGGAGCCCGCGCCGGCCGGTTCCTTCGCTCGTTTCCTGCGAACACTGCCCGTCCGTCAGGACCGCCGCACCGTGCTCGACTTCCGGGGAGAGCCTCTGTTTCGCCCGGCCGCGGCCGCGGCCGTGATCTACCTCGACGTCGGCGATCGCGACCTGCAACAGTGCGCCGACACGGCGCTGCGTCTGTTCGCCGAGTGGCGCTGGCAGGCCGGACTCGCCGGTCGAAGCGCCTTTCACTTCACCTCCGGGGACGTCACGCGTTTCTCCGACTGGGTGAACGGCGAGCGCATCACCGCCGCGGGCCGGGGCATCACCCGCCGGGCCGGCGCGCGGCGCGCGGCCGACCATCGCAGCCACCGGGCGTGGCTCGATCTCGTCTTCCGGTACGCCGGCACGCGCTCCCTCGCCTTCGACACCGACGCCGTGCCGAAGGGCGCCCCCCTCGCCGCCGGGGATCTCTTCGTCGACCCCGGGAGCCCCGGGCATGCGGTGATCCTCCTCGACGTCGCGCGACACCCGGACGGCCGGTCGGCGGCGCTCGTCGGCCAGGGGTTCATGCCCGCGCAGGACCTCCACGTCCTCGGCGCCGACGCCCCCGTGGCCCTCGACGGGGTCTGGTTCATCCTGCCCGGACCCGACGGCGAGCTTTCGACGCCCGCCTGGCGCCCGTTTCCGCGGGCGTCCGCCAGACGCTTCCGGGGGACGTGACCCCACGAACTTGTCGGAGACCGCAGATCGCGTTAAGCCAAGGCGATGACCACGCTCGCCGAGATGGCCCTGGCGCATGCCCTCCGAGACCGACTGCCCGCCCTGCTCGGGGGCGCGGTGACGCTGAACGCCCTCGCGCCCCTGCACGGCGGCTCCGGGCAGGAGAACTTCCGGCTCGACGTCGCGATCGACGACGGTCCGCTCGCCGGCCGCCGGACATTCGCGCTGCGGGGAGACGCGCTGCAGCCCACGCCGAACGTCGTCTCCCGCGCCCTCGAGGCTGCGGTCATCGAGGCCGCCCTCGCGGCCGGCGTGCGAACGCCCCGCCTGCATGGCCTCTTGCCGGATCTGTTCGGCGTCGGGCTCGACGCCTACCTGGCCGACTTCGTCGCCGGCATCGCCCTCGGCCCGCGCATCGTGCGCGATCCCGCGTTTGCGCCGGCCCGCGCCCGGCTGCCGTTGCAGCTTGCCGAGGCGCTCGCCACCCTCCACGCGCTGACGCCCGCGACGCACCCGGCCCTGCCGATCGATCGCGCGCCGTTCGAGCGCCACCTCGACCCCGTCGCGGCGGCCCTGCAATGGTTCGAACGGACGCTCGACGCGCTCGACGCACCGCGCCCCGCGGCCGAATATGCGCTGCGCTGGCTGCGCCATCACCCGCCCGCGAGCCGCGAGATCACCCTCGTCCACGGCGACTTTCGCACGGGCAACTTCCTCGTGACCGAGCAGGGCCTCTCGGCCATCCTCGACTGGGAGAACGCCCACTGGGGCAACCCCCTGGAGGATCTCGCGTGGCTGACGCTGCGGGACTGGCGATTCGGGCAGCTCGACCTGCCGGTCGGCGGTTTCGGCGCACTCGAACCGTTCCTGGCGGCCTACGTCGACCTCAGCGGACGCCCCATTCGCCCGGCGGACCTCCATTGGTGGGCCGTCGCCGGCAACCTCCGCTCCGCGCTCTCCGCCGTCCACAACGGGCGGGGCACCCTCGAGATCGAACGCATGGCGACGCCCCGCCGTGCGCCGGAGATGGAGTTCGAAGCCCTGCGCCTCATCGAGGTGGGCCCATGAACGAGAAGCCGACCATCCCCGAGCTGCTCCGAGCCGCCGCGCTCCTCCTCGAGGAGCGGGTCGTCGAACGCGTCGCCGCCGATGCACCGCTCGCGTTCCGGCTGCGCGTCGTCACGCATGTCCTCGAGGCGGCCGCCGCCGAGCTCGACGAGGGCCCGGCCGTCGCCGCCGAGCGTCGTGAGAATCTCGAGCGCCTCCTCCACCGTACGGCCCCGCTCGAGGTCCTCGAATCAATGCTCGCGCGACGCCTCCGCACGGCGCCGGATCTCGACCCCGACGAGGATCGACGTATCCGGGGCTGCCTGCTCGGCGGGCTCCGCGCCGAACTCCGCCTCTATGCCCCGCGGTTCGACACGCGCCTGCACCCCGAGACGGCGCGAAGCGAGGAATGACCGGATGAGAAGCGTTCAAACCGGGGGATAACCCGTACCGAAATCTTGACAAACGCTTCCATATCCGCGATAAACACCCGCAACGCTTCTAGCAATGTGAGTTATTCGCCCGTGGAGAAGAGCATGCACCTCAAGACGCTCATCGCGACCGTCCTGCTCGCCCTCTCGCTGCTTCTGCCCTACGCCGTCGGCGCCTGAGACCCACGGCCGTGACGGGGGCCGGGCCCTCGCTCACGTCCAGTCGAGGATGACCTTGCCG
The DNA here is from genome assembly GCA_023150895.1 of Myxococcota bacterium. GTDB lineage: Bacteria > Myxococcota_A > Bradymonadia > UBA7976 > UBA1532 > CAINDO01. The sequence goes on from JAKLJY010000035.1 coordinate 52,229, forward strand.
CTCTGCCCCGAGGCCATGACCTCGAAGCCGGCCGCGTAGTCGTCGATCTTGAAGCGATGCGTGATGACCGGCGTCACGTCCAGGCCGCTCTGGAGCATGGCGGTCATCTTGTACCAGGTCTCGAACATCTCGCGGCCGTAGATGCCCTTGAGCACCAGTCCCTTGAAGATGACGTGGTCCCAGTTGATGCCGGTCTCCTGCGGGGGGATGCCGAGCAGCGCGACCCGACCGCCGTGGTTCATGGTGGCGAACATCTGCCGCATCGCCGAGGCGCTGCCGGACATCTCGAGACCGACGTCGAAGCCTTCGGCCATGCCGAGCTGCCCCATGACATCCTCGAGTTTCTCGTTGGCGACGTTGATGGCCCGCGTCGCCCCCATCTTGCGGGCGAGGTCGAGGCGGTAATCGTTCACGTCGGTGATGACGACGTGCCGCGCGCCGACGTGGCGACAGATGGCCACGGCGAGAATGCCGATTGGGCCCGCGCCGGTGATCAGGACGTCCTCGCCGACCATGTCGAAGGACAGCGCGGTGTGCGCGGCGTTGCCGAAGGGATCGAGAAACGAGGCGACCTCGTCGGAGACGGCGTCCGGCAGCGGGAACACGTTGACCGCCGGCATGGCGAGATACTCGGCGAACGCACCCGGGCGGTTCACGCCGACGCCCACCGTGTTGCGGCACAGGTGCCGCTTACCGGCGCGACAGTTGCGGCAGTGTCCGCAGGTGATGTGTCCCTCGCCGCTGACGCGCTGCCCGACGTGGAGGCCCGCCACGTGACTGCCCACGGCGGCGATGACACCCATGAACTCGTGCCCGACGTGCATGGGCACGGGGATGGTGCGCTGCGACCAGGCGTCCCACTTGTAGATGTGAATGTCCGTGCCGCAGATGGCCGTCTTCTTGATCTGAATGAGGACGTCGTTGGGTCCGATGTCCGGGACGGGCACGGTGTCCATCCAGATGCCGGGTTCACGACGACTCTTGACGAGGGCTTTCATCTTGCCGGTGGGGAGGCTCATGCTGCGTTCTCGCGTTGGACGTGCGGTTCAGGTTGGGGGACCCGGACGTGGGCCGCGTCAGGGGATGACTTTCAGGGCGCGACCGACCGTCGCGAACGCGGCGACCGCGCGCTCGAGATCGGCCCGGGAATGGGCGGCGGAGAGCTGCGTGCGAATGCGCGCGGCGCCCTGCGGCACGACGGGGTAAGAGAAACCGATGACATAGATGCCGTGGTCGAGCAGGGCGTTGGCCATGTCGCGGGCGAGGCGGGCATCCCCCAGGAGGACAGGGATGATGGCGTGATCGCGCCCGAGCAGCGTGAAGCCGAGCTTGCCCATCTCGCTGCGGAAGAAGGCCTGGTTGTCGCGCAGGCGCGCGCGAAGATCGTCGCTGCGCTCGAGGAGGTCGAGCACGGCCAGGGACGTCGCGGCGATGACCGGCGCAAGTGTGTTGGAGAACAGATACGGCCGCGAACGCTGCCGCAACCACTCGACGATCTCTTTGCGACCGGAAGTGTAGCCCCCGGACGCCCCGCCGAGGGCCTTGCCGAGCGTGCCGGTGATGATGTCCACCCGACCCAGCACGCCGCAGTGTTCGGGCGTGCCGCGGCCCTTCTCTCCCACGAACCCGACGGCGTGCGAGTCATCGACCATGACCAGCGCGTCGTGCCGGTCCGCGAGGTCGCAGATGGCTTTCAGGTTGGCGATGATGCCATCCATCGAGAACACGCCGTCCGTGGCGATGAGCTTGAAGCGGGCCCCGCGGGCGGCCTCGAGCTGTGCTTCGAGATCGGCCATGTCGTTGTTGGCGTAGCGGTATCGCTGCGCCTTCGACAGGCGAACGCCGTCGATGATCGAGGCGTGGTTCAGCGAGTCGCTGATGATGGCATCTTCCTCGCCGAGCAAGGTCTCGAAGAGACCCCCGTTCGCATCGAAACACGACGAGTAGAGGATCGTGTCGTCGGTGCCGAGAAATGCCGAGAGACGCGCCTCGAGGGCCTTGTGGATGTCTTGCGTGCCACAGATGAAACGCACCGAAGACATGCCGTACCCGTAGCGCGGGAGGGCCGACCGCGCGGCGGCGACGAGGGCCGGGTGATTCGCGAGCCCGAGGTAGTTGTTGGCACAGAAGTTGAGCACGCGCTGCCCCCCGGCCACCGTGACGTTGGCCTGTTGGGGGGAGGTGATGACGCGCTCGGCCTTGTAGAGGCCGGTCGTGTGCAGCTCTTCGATCTGGCGGGCGAGGTGCTTCTGGAATGCGGCGTTCATGGCGCGCAAACCATACGCCGATCCCCGAACGGGGACTACCGGAAGAAGACGGCCGTCGTGAGCAGGAAGAGCGGCACGAGCACGACGAGCGACCACCGCAGGTAACCGAAAAACGACGGCATGACGACGCCGTTCTCCTCGGCGATGGCCTTGACCATGAAGTTCGGCCCGTTGCCGATGTAGGTCACCGCGCCCATGAAGACCGCGCCGCAGGCGATGGCCGCGAGCCGGAGCTCGGCACCGTGCCCGCTCGCCAGGAAGTCGGCCAGGTAGCGGCCGCCGTCCGCGGAGACGCCCGCCTCACCGGCCGCCGCCGCCGCGAAGGAGAGGTACGTCGGCGCGTTGTCGAGCACGCTCGAGAGCAGACCCGTCGCCCAGAAGTACTGCCACGGTTCGTGGAGGCCGAGGGCTGCACCGTGGGTGTTCAGCAGCTTCAGCGGCGCGATCATCGTCACGAAGATGCCCAGAAACAGCACCGCGACCTCGATGATGGGTCCGAAGCCGAACTGATTGCGCACGACGATCTCTTTCGGGGTGAATTGCAGGCTTGCGACGGCAAGGACGAGCAGCATCCCCTCCTGCACGCCGAACGGCCAGGGCTCGCCCCCATTGAACCAGCCCTGCCCCTTGCCGAGCACGGCGGCGATGACCCCCCCGAGAAGCCAGAGATTGCGCCGCCCGTCGACCCCGATGGGCTCGTGCTGCATCGCTTCTTCGAGCTGTGAGCCGGGGAGCTCGGCCTCCTCGCGCTGAAACACGCGCTGATCGTAGAGATTGAACGCCACCAACAGCCCGCCCACGACCAGGAGCCACTCCGGCCAGAGGCGCAGCGTCCACTCGAAGGGCACGCCCTTCAGAAACCCCAGAAACAGCGGCGGATCACCGAGGGGCGTCAACAGACCCGCGGTGTTCGACACGATGAAGATGAAAAAGACGACCAAGTGCGTCTTGCCCAGGCGTCGACGATTGGCCCGCAGGAACGGTCGGATGAGCACCATCGACGCGCCGGTCGTCCCGATCAGGTTGGCGAGCACCGCGCCGACGGCCAGCAGGGCCGTATTGCCCAGGGGCGTACCGTCGAGCGAGCCCCGGACGTAAATGCCGCCGGAGATCGTGAACAGGGCGCCGAGCAGACACAGAAACGACGCGTAGTCGAGCAGCGCGTGTTCGAGTTCGCGAACGGCCTGTGCGCCGTAGACGGCGATGAGCGCGACCGCGAACCCCACGGCCAGCACGCCGCTGACGAGCGCCTTGTTGCGGTTGCTCTCCCAGAAGTGGGGCGCCCGCAGCGGCAAGAGCGCGATGCACGCGAGCAGCGCCGCGAACGGCAGCACGCTGTAGACGGGCAGCACCCGCCCGAGGTCGATCACCGTCGGTTCCATGATCGATCTACAGATCGATCTGCATGCCGAGCTCGACCACCCGCCCCGGCGGCAGGCCGAAGAAGGCCGTGGCACTCTGGGCGTTGCGCGAGATGAGCGAGAACAGGATCTTGCGCAGGCGCATCATCTTGGCCGGGCCGGTCGTCAGGAGCGTCTCGCGCCCGAGGAAGAACGACGTCGTCTCCGGCGTCGTCTTGAGGCCGAGCAGCGTCGCCCGGGCCATGATGTTGGGCACGTTGGGCGACTCCATGTACCCGTAGTGGGCCGTCACCCGATAGAAGCCCTCGCCGAGCGATTCGAGGCTGAGCTGGTCGCTCGGGTGCACGTAGGGTCGGCGCTCGCTCTGAATGCTGAGCATCACCACCTGCTCGTGCAGCACCTGATTGTGTTTCAGGTGATGCAACAAGACGGGCGACGTCCCGGTGGGCGACGAGAACATGAAGACGGCCGTCCCCCGGACCCGGTGAGGTTGCGTGGCCTTGACGTCCTCGATGAAGAGATCGAACGGCAGGGTGCGCTTGTTGAAGCTCTCGGCGAGGATGCGGCGCCCGTCGCGCCATGTGAGCATCGTCGTCAGCAGCCAGAAGCCGATGACCACCGGCAGCCAGCCCCCGTCGAAGAACTTCAGTGCGTTGGCACCGAAATAGAGCAGATCGAAGACAAGAAACAGACCGACGAGACCGGCCGCCTTCCACGGCGCCCAGCCCCACGCGAAACGCGCGACGAAGAAGAACACCGTCGACGTGATGCACATGTCGATGGTGACGGCCAGGCCGTACGCCGCCGCCAGGTTGCTCGACGACCGGAACGCCACGACCAGGGCGAGACAGGCCGCCGCCATGACCCAGTTGACCAGCGGGATGTAGATTTGTCCCTCGGTCTCACCGGACGTGTGAATGATGTGCATCCGGGGCAGGAACCCGAGCTGAATGGCCTGCCGGGTCAGGGAGAACGCCCCCGAGATCAAAGCCTGAGACGCGATGACCGTCGCCGCGGTCGCCAGGCCGACCATCGGGTAGATGAGCGAGCGCGGGACCATGCCGTAGAACGGGTTTTCGAGGATCTCGGGGCCATGATTCGTCAACAGCAGCGCCCCCTGCCCGAAGTAGTTGAGCAGGAGGGCCGGCATCACGATGGCAAACCACGACAACTGGATGGGACGGCGACCGAAGTGCCCCATGTCCGCGTACAGGGCCTCGCCGCCGGTGATGCACAGCACCACCGAGCCGAGCACGATGAACCCTTTCATCTGATTCGCCTGGAAGAATTCGACGGCGAACAGCGGATTGAGCGCCGTCAGCACGTGCGGGTTCTGCACGAGCTGCACGACCCCGAGCACCGCAAGACACGAGAACCACACGATCATCACCGGACCGAAAACGCGCCCGATGCCCGCCGTGCCCTTCTTCTGGACGAAAAAGAGCCCGAGCAGGATGCCGCAGGTGATGGGCACGACGAACTTGTCCATGGCATCCGTGGCGACGCCGAGCCCTTCGACGGCCGAGAGCACCGAGATGGCCGGCGTGATGATGCCATCGCCGTACAGCAGGGCCGCGCTGAAGACCGCCAGCACGACGACGAAGCCGCGCAGCCGAGCCTTGACGCGCTGGTCGTTGGGCACGAGGGCGAGCAGGGCGAAGATGCCCCCTTCCCCGTGATTGTCCGCTTTCATGATGAACGTCAGGTACTTGACCGCCACGACGATGCAGAGCGACCAGAAGACGAGGGAGAGCACCCCGAGAATGTTGGCCTCGGTGGCCGCCACGGCATGGGCGCCGTGGAAACACTCTTTGAGGGCATAGAGGGGGCTGGTGCCGATGTCGCCGTAAACGATGCCGAGGGCGGCGAGGGCGAGGGCGGCCGTACTGCCGTGGCCATGGGCCTCGGCGTCGTGCTCGGGGGGCGCGCTGGGGGGGGCGGCGTCGGGGGCGGCGCCGGGGGGCGGAGGAGAAGACGAGGCGGGGGTCGAATCGCTCACGATGAGCTCAGTGCCCGGTGGCCGACTCGTCCTTGATCCGCATGCCGTAGAAGGACTTGTAGACGAAGACGATGGAGGCCAGGAAGAAGATGAGCGCCGCCAGCATCCGGTACTGGTGGAACTCGGGCTTGATGGCGAGCTCGACGGCGAGCAGACCGAACAGCGTCGTGAACTTGATCACCGGGTTGAGCGCCACGGACGAGGTGTCCTTGAACGGATCGCCGACGGTGTCGCCGACCACGGTGGCGGCGTGCAGCTCGGTGCCCTTCTTCTTAAGTTCGACCTCGACGAGCTTCTTGGCGTTGTCCCAGGCGCCGCCGGCGTTGGCCATGAAGATGGCCTGGTACAGACCGAAGACCGCGATGGAGATGAGATACCCGATGAAGAAGTACTCATCGAGGCAGGCAAAGGCGAGCGTGCTGAAGAAGACCGTGAAGAAGATGTTCTTCATGCCGTTCTGCGCGTACTTGGTGCAGATCTCGACGACCTTCTTGGAGTCTTCGATGCTGGCCTTCTCGGCGCTGCCGTCGAGCTTGATGTTGCGCTTGATGAACTCGACCGCGCGGTAGGCGCCGGTGATGACGGCCTGCGTCGAGGCGCCGGTGAACCAGTAGATGATGGCACCGCCGGTGATGAGGCCGAGCAGGAAGGGCGCGTGCAGGATGGAGAGCTTGGTGATGGCGTCCGTGTTCGTCAGCTTCTCGGAGAGCACCATGATGATGGAGAAGATGAGCGTCGTGGCGCCCACGACCGCGGTGCCGATGAGCACGGGCTTCGCCGTCGCCTTGAAGGTGTTGCCGGCGCCGTCGTTGGCCTCGAGGAACTCCTTGCCGTGCTCGAAGTCTGGCTCGAAGCCGAAGTCGCGCTTGATCTCCTCCTTGATGCCCGGGAGGGTCTCGATGAGGGAGAGTTCGTAGACGGACTGCGCGTTGTCGGTGACCGGGCCGTAGGAGTCGACCGCGATGGTCACCGGGCCCATGCCCAGGAAGCCGAAGGCCACGAGGCCGAAGGCGAAGACCGGGGCGGCGACGGGGGAGACGACGAGCTGCTCGAAGCCCTGCATGCCGTAGTACCAGCCGAGGGCCATCAGGGCGACGATGGTGATGCCCATCCAGTAGGCCGAGAAGTTGCCGGCGGTGAGGCCGGAGAGCACGTTCAGGGAGGCGCCGCCCTCGTCGGAGGCCGTCACGACCTCGTGCACGTGTCGCGACTCGGTCGAGGTGAAGACCTTGACCACCTCGGGGATGATGGCGCCGGCCGCGGTGCCGCAGGAGATGATGAGCGAGAGCTTCCACCACTGCGTCGCGTCGCCGCCGAGAACCGGAATCAGGGCCTTCGAGACCGCAAACGTGACCGCGATAGAGACGACGGAGGTCAGGATGACCAGGGTGGTCAGGGGGGCCTCGAAGTTCATCTCCTTGGCGTTGCCGTACTTGGCTTTCGCGAAGAAGTCGTTGATGAAGTAGGACGCCGCCGAGGTGACGATCATCGCGATGCGCATCACGAAGAGCCACACGAGAAGCTGCACCTGAACTGCGGTGTCGGGCACGGCGAGCAGGATGAAGGTGATGAGCGCGACGCCCGTGACGCCGTAGGTCTCGAAGCCGTCGGCGGAGGGGCCGACCGAGTCGCCGGCGTTGTCACCGGTGCAGTCCGCGATCACGCCCGGGTTGCGGGCGTCGTCTTCCTTGATGTTGAAGACGATCTTCATCAGGTCCGACCCGATGTCGGCAATCTTCGTGAAGATGCCGCCGGCGATGCGGAGGGCCGAGGCGCCGAGGGACTCGCCGATGGCGAAACCGAGGAAGCAGGGACCGGCGAGGTCCTTCGGGACGTACAGCAGAATCGCGAGCATCATCACGAGCTCGGTGGCGATGAGCAGCATGCCGATGCTCATGCCGGCCTTGAGCGGAATCGCGTACGTGGGCCAGGGCTTGCCGCCGAGGGAGCCGAAGGCCGCGCGGCTGTTGGCGTAGGTGTTCACGCGGATGCCGAACCAGGCCACGCCGTAGCTCCCGGCGATGCCGATCAGCGAGAAGACCAAGATGATCGCGACGGTGCCGAAGCTCTTGTGCTCCAGGACGCCGAAGTAGACGGCGATGACCGCCGCGATGAAGACCCACAGGACCATGATGAACTTGCCCTGGGTCTGGAGATACGTCTTGCAGGTCTCGTAGATGAGCTCCGAGATCTCGGCCATCGACTTGTGGACGGGCGCTTTCTTGAGCTGCGACAGGATGACCAGGCCGAAGAGCGCTCCGAGCACGCAGATGCCCAGACCGATCGTCAGCAGGGTCGTCCCCGGCATGTCGCCCATGAACTTCTGGGACGACAGGTCAGGCAGGATGAGGTCCGCCTCTCCGGCGAACGCAGCCGCGGGGCCCAGGACCCCGGCGATCAGCGCCGCCAACGCGGTCCCGAAACGATTTCTCCACGAAGTCAGCATTTGTCCTCCACCCGGTTGGGCCTGCTAAAACGGCGGGGCTTATAGCCGCACTTGCTGCGCCCGGCAAGGCTTTGAGGCAGCACCACGGACGATCTTGTCGCGTCCCCTCAGTCGTGACGGCTCACCGTGGCCGCCTCGGAGACGGAGGATTCGCCGGAGAGCAGGGCGTCGAACTCGAAATCTCCGAAAAGATGGTGGGAAACGAAGGCCCAGGCGATGGCGCGCGTGGCGCGGTGGACCTCGTCCGGATCGGTGTTGTCCGCCAGGCAACCGTCGCCCATGACCACGCCGGGCAGCTCTTCGCAGATGTTGGCGAAGCTGAAATGACCGGCGTCGGGGAAGGCGAGGCGCACGTCGTCCGGACCGTCGAGGCCCGCCCAGACGTCGTCCCCGTGTTCGGGATCCGGCAGCGTCTCGTCGCGCCCGGCGGTCACGAGCAAGGTGGGCACGTCGATGGCCGAGAAGTCGAAGACCGGCCCGCCGAGGGGCGCCATGGGCATGCCGAGGTCGACGCGCGGGTCGAGGAAACCGGCCTCGAACCGGCTGCGCACGTCCGGATCCGTGTTCCAGATGCTGCAGAAGAGCTCGCCGCTCCCGTCGCCGGCACAGGCCGCCTCGATGACCTCGGTCTCGAACGCGGTGCCGGTGACGGCCAGCGTCGTATAGGCGCCGAAGCTGTGCCCGGCGAGCACGACGTCGTCTCCGAGCCGTCCCGCAAGGGCCGCGTCCCCGCCGTCGTAGAGGTGGTCGAGGACCGCCGAGACGTCCTGCGGACGCAACGCGAACATCTCCGCTGCGACGCCACCGCCGTCGCTGAAGGTGTTGCCGGTGTGGTCGGGCGCGGCGACGACGAAGCCGTGGGAGGCGAAAAACTCGGTCAGGAACACGCTCTGCTCGGCGATGCCCCCGCTGCCGTGCGAGAAAACGACGACCGGGAACGCCTCTCCCGCGGCGAGCGCAGCCCCGGTGAAGACCTCGGGACGCCGGATGCGGCCGAAGAGGTAAGCCGTCGCGGTCCCCGCCTCGTCGTCCGTCGGGTACCAGAGCGCGAGGCGCAGCGAGCGTGGCTCGGCGGCGCCGACCGGCGTATACGTCACCTCGGACTGGCGGTAGCCGACCCGGTAAGGGCCGTCGGCCTCGGGGCCGGTGGGTCCGGGCGCCGCATCGGGTGTGTCCGAACCGCCCACGCCCCCGGCGTCCGGTCCGTACGCCCCACCCAGGGCGGCGTCGGCTCCACCGGGCAGGGGTGCTGCGTCGGTGCCTCCCCCGCCGCCGGCCGGGCCGGGACCGCCGTCGCCGGGGTCGTGCGCGCCCCCAACAGCACCACCTGCGGCGGCGTCTCCGGCGGACCCCTCGCCGGCCTCTCCGGCGGCGTCGTCGGCACCGCAGGCGACGGTGACGGCGCCCGAGAAGACCGCTATCGCGGCGAAGGTCGAGGGACGACGGATGCGCGGAAACATCGACGGGGCTCCATGGGCGTGACGGGGGAGGCGCAGCATCGCCGAAACGCCGCACCGGCGCCAGGGCCCGCCCACAAAGACCTGCCGCCCGGGCCCGCTCCGGTGGTAGAACCGGCGCCCGGAGGTTCCCATGCTCAGCGCTCTCCTTCGCTCCCCGCATTCACTCGGCCGGCTCCTCGCGTTCTTCGTGCTGCACGGCCTCTTCGGCTGCGCCGAGCCGGTGCAGGACGTGAATCGCGTTCAGGGCAACTACATCCGCAAGGCCGATCTCGAGGGCGAGTGGTACATGCTCACCACCGTCGTCGACGTGCCGCCCACCCGCGCCGTCTCTTTCGCCGGCGAGACGGGGAAGATGGAGCGCGTCCGGTTCGAGTTCCGGGAGAACGAGCTCGTCGCGTACCGCGCCTACCCCCTGCTCGAGGGCGCCGATACCGTTTCGACGGGGCAGCCCTTCGACGGCCGCGACGCCCCCCTCGCCGCGTGGCCCGTGCAGTCGCACTTCGACATCATGCGGGACTACAACACGTCGACGGGCGAGCAGAGCAACGTCATCGACGAGAACACGGCCGACCGCCTCTGGTTCGAGCGCGAATACGCCCGGGTGGACTGGTCCGTCAGCGACATCCGCAACTTCGACTTCGTCCTGAACTTCACCTGGGAGGACGACTACTACTGGACCGGGTTCATGTCCCCTTCGTACGCCACGTTCGTCTCCGAGGAGGAGGGCGGTCCGGACGCGTTCTATCGCGAGGCGGACGCCGCCGGCGCAACGCACTATTTCGACGTGCTCGGCAAGTGGATCGTCGACCCCAACCTCTACTACTGCTCGCTCGGGTGGTTGGGCGAGGGCCCGTTCGACTGCGCCGCTGCGGAGGTCCTGACACGGACCTCGTTCATGCGCCTGCCGGCGAAACAGACCTACGAGGCCTACCACTACGACGACCAGCTCATGAGCCGCTTCGGGTACTTCCGGTCGGAGATGTACACCTACGATGAGCAGCGGGGCGTCGCGGATGCCGGCCGACAGTATCTCATCAACCGCCACAACATCTGGAAGACGGCCTACGACGACGCGGGCGAACTCATCCCCATTCCCGCCCGCGAAACGCGGACGGTGCCCTACTACCTGAGCCCGACGTTTCCCGACGACGAGGCGCTCGACACCGCCGCCGTCAGGACCATGCAACAGTGGGACGACGCGGCCCGGCGGGCCGTCGCCGCCGCGCAGCAGCGCCCGCTGGAAGACATCGGCACGATCTTCACCCTTTGCCACAACCCGGTGAGCCGGGCGAAGGGCGACGACGAGGCCTGCGGAGCGGACGGATTCGCCCCCCGCATGGGTGATCTGCGCTACTCCGTGCTCCACTGGGTGGACACGGAGACGATGGAGGGGCTGCTCGGGTACGGCCCCGCGGCGACGGATCCGCTGACGGGGGAGATCATCTCGGGCAAAGCGCACGTCTACGGCGCGGCGGTGAACACCTACGCCACCTATGCGACGGACGTCATCCGCTTCTTCAACGGTGAGCTCGACGAACAGACGCTGATCTACGGCGACCACTTCACCGACGACCTGCGGACGCGCATCGCGGCGAAACAGACGACGCCGCGGCGGTCCGATCGCCTCGACGACATCCCCGTCGGCACGCGCGTGTCGAAGCACCGGCACGCCGATCCGGTGCGCGCCCGCCGTACCGATCTCAGGACCTACGACGCCAGCCGCACCGAGCAACGTCTGAAGGCCGCACGCGATGCCGGCGCCGGCCCGATGCGCATGAACGACGAGCTGCGTCGGGCTCTCGAGGCCCGCCTCGGCGGCACCTGGGAGTCCGCTCCGGAGGAGATCCGCACGCTGCTCGACCCGGTCTCGGCGCTCTCGACCGAGACGCTGCGCAAACGCCGCCGCTTCGACACCCACCTGCGCGCGCACCTCGTGGAACGCTCTGATCTGTTCGAACCCAACATCGAGGGCATCGTAGAGAAATACAAGGGGCGGACGGACTACGACGCGATCTGGCGCGAACTCCGGGCCGAGGTGTTCGCGAGCACCGCCGAGCACGAGGTCGGGCATACACTCGGCCTGCGACACAACTTCCAGGGCAGTTACGACAGCCTCAACTACTTCGACGAGTACTGGGATCTCCGCGCGGAGAATCTGAATCCCGTAGAGACGCTCGGCGACCTGTACGACCTGCTGACGCTCACCCCGGCGCAGTCCGAGGGCATGATGCGTCAGAAACAGTACAGCTCGATCATGGACTACGGGATGAGCTGGGCCAACGACATCAACGGCATCGGCAAGTACGATGCCGCGGCCATCGCCTTCGGGTACACCGCCGGGGTCTATCCGGCCGAGGGCGAGCGCTGCGAAACCTACCCCGCGGTTCAACGCGAGGGCGACCGCTGTCTTGCGCAGCAACCGGGCCTCATCGAGGTCTTCAAGAAGTCGAAGATTCAACTCCGCGACGCCGGCCGACTGCTCGGCCTGACCGAGTACGGCCATCTCTACGAGGACCCCGGCCTGCCCTCCGTCGCCATCCTCGAGCGTCAGCACTACACCACCCTCGCCCTCGCCTTTCCGGATCTCGCGGACTTCAGCAGCGAGGGCCGCGAGTTTCTGCCCTATGCCGAGTACCTCGAGAAGCGCGCCGCCGTCGGCGACGACGTGAACGCCGACCGCCCGGTGCGCGTGCCATACATGTTTTGTTCTGACGAGTGGGAGAGCGCTCTGTTGAGTTGCCGCGTTTTCGATCAGGGCGCCGATCCGTACGAGCTGACGAAGACGATCATCGACGAGTACCGGGCCTACTACTGGTTCGTGAACTTCCGGCGTGGCCGGAACGGATTTCTGCCGGATGACGTTCTGTACAGGTACTGGGACGGCACGTTCGGGCCGCTGTCGGACATCCATCAGTTCTGGTATCTCGCTCCGACCTGGGACCCCACCGTGGCGTACGATGACCTGCTCAGCAATGTCTTCGACGTGGGCATGTACGCTGGCTTCAACTTGTTCGGCGAGGCCCTCTCGACCCCGCCCTACGGCACCTACTGCGAGGGCGAAAACGGGAATCTCATCTTCCTGACCGACTCCCTGCCCGACTCCGCAACGCGGGACGCGGCCAACGAAGACCCCGCCTGCGTCGCCGGCGCCCGGACCTACAGCATCGCCCCGGGCGTCGGCCGGCGCCGTTTCTCGCGCTACGACAACCAGGCCGGCTACTACCTGGAATCGAGGTCTCTCGAGGCCGGCCACTACTTCGCCGAACTCGCCGCGATCCTCAGCCTCGTCGACTTCGACGCGCGCATCATCGGCGCCGAGGGCGACGCGGGCACCTATGCCATCGGATACTACGACGTGTTCCGGGATGAGATGGAGGGCCTGCTCAATGCCATCGTCTCGAAGGACTATCGCGCGTTCGCGCCGCGGGCACGCCTCGCGGGCGAGAAGGACCCGGAGGGACACATCGCGATCGAACTCGAGCACCGCCCGCCGGCGCCCTTCTATGACTACCTGACGGGCTCGGGTGTGTATTTCAACCCCGAGACGGGCGAGGAGCTGAACACGGTCGAGGGTCCCCTGCCCGGCCCGAATGGCCTGTGCGACGCGTGCACGACGGACACGGACTGTGCGGGCCACACCGGCGCCCTCGGCGGGGTGTATTGTGTGTCCTTCGCCGGGGAGGCACGCTGCATGGTGGATTGCACCGGAGACGACGCGAGCTGCCCGGACGGGACGACGTGTTACAACGGCAACTGTCTGCCGGACGGCCGCCGGACGTGCGAGGACTTCAGCGGGGCGTGTTCGGAGAGCCGCCCGCTCGGCCGCTGCCCGATGGGCTCGACCTGTGAAGGCGGTGAGTGTGTCGAGTCCCACTGGAACCCCGTCGTCGAGACCGACGCCAGCTTCATGGTCGACACGGACATCTTCTGGTTCGGCTTCCTGTATACGACCGCGAGCTTCAGCACGCGTTTCAACGACAACTTCAACGTCTTCCGGCCGGGCACGGCCGATGCCGTCGAGTCGGACCCTGCGCACAGCGAGCGCGTCGCGTTCACGGATCCGGTCCGGGGCATCACTTACGCCGCCGTGCAGCCGCGCTGCGACGTCGACAATCCGCTGACCCGCGAGACGCCGCTCTGCGGGGCCTGCGTCGCCGACATGCAGTGCGACGGCTACACCGGCCGCCCCGACGGCTCGCTCTGTGCGGCGCTCGCCGGTGCAAACGCGCCCGGCACCTGCCTGAAGCGCTGCACGGGCGGCCAGTCCGAGTGCCCGGACGGTCATACCTGCAGCGACCGACAGCTCTGCGAGCCCGACGTCGCGTGCCCCGAGCCTTCCCCCCGGTGTGCGCTGTTCGGCACGCCGGACACGGGCGCCGTGCAGCTCGTCAAGCGGGGGCAGGCCCTCACCGCCGACTTCGACCTCAAAGAGCGCGCGTACTGGGCCGACAGCGGCGACGGTCCCGACTCGGATCGCATCAATACGCAGTACTGGCGAGCGAAGTACGAGCTCGAGAACCACCTGGACCTTCTGGAAACCCTGCGCTCCACGTTCGAGATCTTCGGAGGCATCTTCTGATGCGATGCTTCGCCGCGCTCACGGCGGCCCTGCTCGGCGCCTGCGGCGGCGACGGCGGTGGGGAGGGCACGCGCGTCGACCCCATCGTCGACGCCGGGCCCCGGGCCGATCGCCCGCCCCCCGCCCCGCTCGAGGACGCCTTTCGTCCGCTGATCGACGCATCGGTCCCGGATGCCCGGCCGCCCGCCGGTGACGCGCGCTCGCCGGAGGCCGATGCCGCCCCCGATGC
>JAKLJY010000360.1 GCA_023150895.1 Myxococcota bacterium
TTGCAGTCGCACTGCTCGGGCTGCGGGCCAATGCCGTTGGCGCACACGAACTTGCCGCTGTCGCAGACCAGCTTGCCCTTCTTGCACTCACCCTCGTCGATGCCGCAGGCGTCGCCGATCTTCTGGTTGGGGTCGCTGGGGTTGGCAGAGCCGTCGATGCCGTCGGGAGCGGGGCCGGCCTCGTCGGTCTGTCCGTCGCAGTCGTTGTCTTTTCCGTCGCAGACCTCGGGGCTGGGGCCGACGCCGCCCTGGCAGATGGTCTGGCCGGTGCCCTTGGGGTCGCAGCTGCTGATGCCGGGCTTGCACTCGCCCTTGGTGCGATCACCGGGATAGGCGGTGGTGTCGTAGACGGCGGCGCAGGGCCCGCCGAGGCCGAGGCCGTCGTCGACGGTGCCGTTGCAGTCGTCGTCCTTGGCGTTGCAGACCTCGGGGGTGGGCTTCACGCCGCCCTGGCACTCGATGGTGCCGTTGACGCAGGCGGTCTTGCCGGGCGCACAGGGCGGGGTGGTGCTGCCGCAGTCTTGGCCCACGCCCGAGACGTTGTCGTCTTTGGTGCCGTCGCAGTCGTTGTCGACGCCGTCGCAGACCTCGGGCCCGGGCGCCTTGCCGCCCTGACACTTCCAGCCTTGCGTGCCGTTGCAGGCCAGCGTTCCGACCTGACACGGATCGGTCAAGCCGCCGACGCCGGTGCAGGTGCCGCCGGCGGGCGGGCACCACGAGACGTTCTTGTGGGTGCAGACCGGGTTGCAACCAGTGGCGGGCAGGTTCCAGCAGCCGGGGGCCGCGGGCTGATCGCTGAGCGGGGCGTCGTCGACCTGACCGTCGCAGTCGTCGTCGATGCCGTTGCAGCTCTCGGGCTGGGGCGGGGTGCCGCCCTGGCAGACCAGCACGCCGCCCACGCAGGCGGTCTTGCCCTTGGTGCAGATGCCGCCCTGCAGGCCGCAGTCTTGATTCACACCCGGCACGCCGTCGTCGACCACACCGTCGCAGTCGTTGTCGATGCCGTCGCAGACCTCGGCGCTGGGACCGATCCAGCCGCTGCAGGTGCCGTTGCAGGGCAGCTGGCCCTTGACGCACTGGCTCTGGGCGAAGGTGTCCTTGTAGACCAGGCCGGGCTGCCCCGGGATCTCGCACGCGGTCGGCGCGATGCCCTCGTCGACGGTGCCGTTGCAGTTGTTGTC
>JAKLJY010000361.1 GCA_023150895.1 Myxococcota bacterium
ACAGCGTTTCCGGTTCCAGTTGAGACGAAGGTCCGTTGGTTCAAACACGGTAGCCCGCATGCGCGAACCAACCGGCAGCATCCGTCGGGGTAACGGCCTCTGCGGCCGACGCGATCGCTGAATCGAGCCCCTCGATAGTTCTGGCGCAGAATCGGCGAAGAGCCGATTTCACTTTCGACCAACACTCTTCGATTGGATTCATGTCGGGCGAGTACGGAGGCAGAAACACCAACTCGACGCCCATCTTCTCCAAGTGCTGCTTGGTCTTCTTATTCTTGTGCGCACTCACGTTGTCGAGAATGACAACATCACCGGCGTTCAGGCGAGGAGCGACCACCTCGGTGATAAAAGCATGAAACACGGCGCTGTTCGTTGACCCTTCGATGGTCATCACGGCCTCCAGTCCACCAATCGTGAGGGCTCCGAGCATCGTGGTTACAGTGCCACGATTCCGTGGGACGTAGTCGTGAAGTCGCTCGCCGCGCGGCGCCCATCCATGCGTTGGGGTCATTGATATATGGGTACCGGCTTCATCAATGAACACGAGTCGCTCTGGATCGTACTGCTTCTGCTTCCCAGCGAACTGCGAACGGAGCAGCATCACCCGCTCACTTTTCTGCTCCGTGGCGACCAAGCTCTTCTTCTTCCGTGACAAGCCCCTCTTCTTGAGCGCCTCCGCCACCGCAGATTTACCGATCTTCACGTGGCAGCTCTTTTCCAACTCATCCACGAGTCGTGCAAGCGTTGCGTCGGGATGAGCCTTCACGAAGTCGAGTAAAAACCTGATTGACTCTTCCGTCAGCTTGACGTTCCTTGGTCCTCCCGTTGGTTTCGGATCCACACTCCCGGTCTTCTTGAAGCGACTGGTCCAGCGATTTACGCTCGCACGACCAACGCTATGGATCACTGCGGCCTCATCGAGCGTTGCTCCACCGAGCACCGTATCTACAACGCGGCGTCTCAATTCAGGATCAAGTGGCTTTGGCATAGATTCACCTCGCTACGATTTGATCACGCCCACGCGCCGGGATCCACGGAAAACGGAACCGCTGT
>JAKLJY010000362.1:0-475 GCA_023150895.1 Myxococcota bacterium
CGCCGACAACAACTGCAACGGCTGCACGGACGAGGGGTTCGCGCACTACTGCAACGTGCAGCAGACGTGCTGCAACTGGTCGACGCAGCCGCAGCGGCAGATCTGCCTGCAAACCTACAAAAACTCCATCACGGCGGGGAACCCGAACGGGGACCTCACGCTGCTTCCCTGCACGACGGCCGCGCAGCAGGCCGACCCGGCCAACTGGCTCTGCCAGAACCCGCGCGAGTCGTGCGACAACGCCGACAACAACTGCAACGGCCAGACCGACGAGGGCGTGACCAAGTGCGGCAGTCCCGCGCACTGTCCCACCGCCGAGACGTGCGGCAACGTGCAGGACGACGACTGCGACGGCCAGATCGACGAGGGCTGTCCGCAATGCACGCCTTCGCAGGAGGTCTGCGACGGGTGCGACAACGATTGTGACGGCGTGGCCGACGAGGGCGTAAGTCCCCTGCCCTGCGGCCTGCCGTCG
>JAKLJY010000362.1:485-1031 GCA_023150895.1 Myxococcota bacterium
ATGCAAGCCGCCGCAGAACGTGGCGGTGGGCGGGTGCATCCCGGGCGGGCCGCTGAACAACTTCAACGCCTGCTCGAACATGCCGGCGGGCGAGGTGTGCGACAACCTCGACAACGACTGCGACGGCATCAAGGACGATAACGTCCCGCCGACGAGCTGCACACCTCCGGGGGCGCCGGGGGGCCTGTCGTATGCGCCGCCGAGCCAGTGCAAGATGGGCACGAAGGCGTGCGGGCAGGCATGCGGCCTGAACCAAGCGCCCTGCACGCCGGGGACGACGGCGTGCGTGGGCGGCGTGCTCGTGTGCCAGGGCGGCCAGGGGCCGACACCCGAGCAGTGCGACGGCATCGACAACGACTGCGACGGCTCGGTCGACGACGGGCAGCTCTCCGACGCCCCGCCGGCCGGGATGAACGGCTGCTGGACGATCGCGGGTAACTGCTGCTCATTCGAGAACCTCACCTGGTGCCCGCCGCCCGGAGCGACGTGCAACGACCTCGGCACGCTCACGGCGCCCTGCGCGAAGGGCACGCTCGCGTGCGCCGG
>JAKLJY010000363.1 GCA_023150895.1 Myxococcota bacterium
CTGGCCGGGTCGTAAAGCCGTGCGCCCGCGTCGTAGAGCCCGGTGCCGGGGTGTCTGAGGTAACCGGCCCAGGTTTTGGGGTAGGGCGCGCGGTCGTCGACGGGGCGCTGCTCGGTGGCGAGGCCGGTGGGGGCGTAGAGCGCGACGAGGCTCTGCAGGCCGTTGGGGTCGACGACGACGAGGGGGGTCTCGGTGGGGGTGAGGAGTGCGAGCTCCCAGGCCCCGTCGGGGCGGCGGGAGAACTGCAGGCCGGGGAGGGGCGGGGCGAAGGTGCGCTCGCCGCGGGCGTCGGCGCGGGTGACGAGGCCGCGGGGGCCCCAGAGGAGACGCTCGCCGGCGGCGGGGCTCTCGACGCGGCGACCCTCGGCGTCGTAGCGGTCGCGGGCGGGGCGGCCCGAGGAGCGTGTCGCCGTGACGCCCGCAGGCTTTCGGCTTCACACCCTTGGTCGCGCTACCCCTCGGTAGCGCTCGGTCGGTCGCTCCAGGCGCGCTCGGCGGGCGCCTCTACGCAGCCGCCCTCGCTTCTGCATCGGTCACGGCGACACGCTCCTTCCGGTCGCCGCTCAGGTCGGGCGCGGCCTCGGTGGGGTCGAGGGCAACGTGCTCGTCTCGGTCGAGGCGGTGGAGGGCGTCGAACTGCCGCACGTGTGCGGTCTGATGGTCGTCCTCGGCGAGGGGTCGGGGTCAGCCTGCCCGCAGCGGTCAGCGCCGCCGAGGCCCGGCACCCAGCGGACGACGGCGACGTGTCGGTGGGCATCGGAGGACGCGGACGCCGCGACGTCGGAGGACCGACTCACGTGAGTCAAACGCGGCGTGTCGTCGGGGTCTCAGCCGCGGGCGAGGTCGGTGGAGGCGCCGGTGTCGGGGGGCGTCAGGCGTTCGGCACCGCGGGGCCCCGCAAGTCGGTCAGTTCGGCTCGGCGACGCCCGCGTCCCGGAGGCGCTGCTGGGCCTTGAGATGCATGGAGAAGCTGCGATGGCCGCTCGGGGCGACGAGGACCCTCGAGTCATAACCTTCGCGG
>JAKLJY010000364.1 GCA_023150895.1 Myxococcota bacterium
GGAAAGACATCGGGTTTGCAGTACATGCCCATCGCGGCGCAGTCGATGACCTCCCACTCGCCCATCGGGCAGGTGCGAAGGTAGCGATCATCGGCGCATCGCCACTCCCCGCGGCACTCCTCTCCAGGCATGCTGCAGGCGGCACCGAGACCGTCCGCGCGTTGTGGCACGCATGTCGCGCCCTCGAAGAACTCGTCGCAGCGCAGGCGCGACATGAAACCGGGCCAGGCGCACCCCTCGACGGTGTATTCGTCGAGGCAGCGTGCCGGCACCCTCGGGTCGCAGGCCTCGCCCTCGGCGGTGCAGCGCGTGGCGATGTAACCATCGCCCTCGTCGAGCCGCCGGCACGTCGGCTGCTCGTACCGCGCGCATCTCCTGGAATCGCCGACGTAGAACGGGTGACACAGAAGCTCTCTTTCGCAACGGTAGGCCACGAGGTGAAAACCATTGCAGTAGTAACGAACTCCGTCGCCGCATGGAGAGGGCGCATCCAGGCCGTCGCACTCATCAATGTAACACCCTTGGCTGGCACCCCAGCCCTCGGGGCAATATCCACCGACATCGCGGCAGTAAGTGACCGGCCCGCGCGCGCTTCCGACGATGCACTCCACCCGGCCGTCGTCTTCGATGCACCCGCCGACGCCGGCAGATGTTCCGAGTGGATCGCAGGCGAGGGACGGTCGGACGTCGAGACACTCCAGAAACGCCTCGCAATCCAATTCCGGTAGATTGCAGTCGATGGCACGACGGATGGTGCCCAAGTACCCCGGCTCGTGACGCGGGTTCAACTCGTTCAGGAAAACCTGGAAGCGGCCGATGCCCGCCTTCGCAGGTTCACCGTAGACCTTCTCGATACATGCGGCCATTCGCTCATCTGCCATGACGAAGGACCGCACCGTCTCCCGATTGCGCGGCAACCAGGGCAGCGGTTCGTCGACACGCGCGTCCACGCCACCACCGCCATCCGAACC
>JAKLJY010000365.1 GCA_023150895.1 Myxococcota bacterium
TGTCGCGCTACGCCAAGCTGCACCCGCACAACATCTCGCAGAAGGTCGTCGTCATCGTCGAGCACTTCCGCGAGCACGTGATGGCCAAGATTGGCGGGCGGGCCAAGGCCATGCTGGTGACAGACAGCCGCAAGGCCGCGGTCCGATACAAGCTCGCCATCGACAAGTACATCAAGGAGCAGAAGTACAACCTGCGCACCCTGGTCGCCTTCTCGGGGAGCGTCGTCGACCCTGAGTCAGGCCCGGACGAGTTCACCGAAGCCAACCTGAACCCCGCCATCAAGGGTCAGGAGCCGTCAGAGGCCTTCAAGGACGACGAGTACCGCATCCTCCTCGTGGCGAACAAGTACCAGGTCGGCTTCGACCAGCCGCTGCTGCACACCATGTACGTCGACAAGCGCCTGTCAGGCGTGTTGGCTGTGCAGACCCTGTCTCGTCTGAACCGGATGTTCGCAGGCAAGGAGGACACCTTCGTCCTCGACTTCGTGAACAAGCCAGAAGACATCCTCAAGAGCTTCCAGCCCTACTACCGCTCGGCACAACTTGAGGAGGTCACTGACCCGAACATCGTCCACGAGCTGATGACGAAGCTCATCAAGGCCAACGTGTTCCTGTGGTCGGAGGTCGAGGCCTACGCCGATGCGTTCTACAACCCGAAGGTCAAGAGCCAGGGCGCGCTGCACGCTCAGCTGAAGCCCGGCTTCGACCGCTTCGAGGACCTCGACGACGAGCAGCAGGAGCTGTTCCGCAAGGACATCGCCTCCTTCGTCCGCTTGTACGAGTTCCTCTCCCAAATCATCCCGTACAACGACCCTGAGCTTGAGAAGCTCTACGTCTACGCTAAGGGGCTCTTGCCTCGATTGGCTGAGTCTGGGCGTTCCGACCTGCTGTCGCTGGACGCGGACGTGCGGCTGACCCACTACAGGCTGCAGAAGCTTGGCGAGAAGGCCCTGGACCTG
>JAKLJY010000366.1 GCA_023150895.1 Myxococcota bacterium
TTTTTTGAAGGGCGAGAATCAGCTAAGATGCTGATCAGATTGGGGATTGCCGTCTATGCAGGGGATCCCCACCCAAAACCGAACGACAACATCAAGAGTCAAGGAGTTCGCATGTATCATACTCTCGCAACGAAGGTGTTGACCTGCTTGGTGGCCATCTTCGCTTTTTCAAGTGAAGCGCAAACCCTCGCGCCAACACCAGCCGGGCGGCCTCTGGCACCTCCTTTCAAGGACGCTAGTTTCGGCCCGCCCGCCAACTGGCAGGCAGATCCAATCGACGTCATGTGTAGTACGAATCCGGGGGAAATTGACACGAATCAAGTTGAACCCTTTCTCGCGGGCCGTGACTTCGATCCATGGGATCTCGTCCTTCAGCCGACATCTCCCCACAGCTGCCGCATGAATGCAGTCATGTTTATCGGAATTCGGGCAAAGGGCGGCGACGAAATACATCTGCTGGACTATCTGCAGGCGGTCTTGGCGGCGAGACCATCGTTCGACGGGTATCACGTCATCCGCCAGGTGATTCGGGCGATAGGTGTATTCGCCAACCGGACTGCGGCATCGGAAACCAGGAATCTACTGCTTGAGCGCCTCAAAGATTTCAGTAGACCGAACTTCTGGCGGGGCTCCGTCCAAAAATGGGAAACAGCACTCAAGATTCGCGGGCTGCCTCACAGTCTTGCTCACTTGTCCATACTTACGATTGGCGCGGTCGGTAGCCAAGCCGCGTGTAGCTGGCTGCTGAACTTTCTCGAAACCGAAGCCTCCGAAATCGAAGCCGAGAATGTCACTCGCGACGCAGTTGGCTACTGCGACCGGGTCCGTGCCGGAAGAGTCCGTGGATTGCTTGGAACGTCTGACAATCGACCGTAGCCAAACCCGACTTTGACAGTTCCTACGCACATGATCGCCGAAAACCGTTGGCGCAGTAGTCCCATCGCCGATCTCCCGGAT
>JAKLJY010000367.1 GCA_023150895.1 Myxococcota bacterium
TGAAGGCCCACGTCCTGGCCGTGGCCGGTGGTGCTCACGCGGGCGTAGAGCGCCGTCCTGGGGATCGCAGTCGTGGTCGTCGTCGGCATCGAGAGGACTACTCGCCGACATGGCGTACTGAGCCAGGCTTTCGAGCCGGGTTGCTGGAACCGATTGGAAAACCTCGCGGGGTTCGGACGGGAGGCCGTTTCGGCGTGTTCAACCTGCACGCAAAGTGCGTGCGGCTCGTAAGCCATTGAGGTCGAGGACTGGCAGCCGTCCGACCGGCGGGGCGGGCGTCAGCCCGCCGCCCCTCGAAGGCTTGAGCGAAGGCCCGTCGGTGAAGGCTTCGCCGTCAGGGACGGGCAGCCGTCCGACCGGCGGGGTGGGTGCTACCTTCTGAACCGGGTAAGGAAGGCCACCAGTTCGAAGTCGGCCAACCCAAGGTCGCTGCGAGAGATTCGGAACGCTTCGCCCTGGTTCGCCACCAGGTCAAGGACTTCCCCATACGCAAGCGCCCGGCCTGATGCGAAATCGTCGCCGGGGCTAGCCTCTGCCTGGAGCACGGCCTCCTCGGCTCGTTCCTTGAGTAGAATGACGAGATCCTTCACGTAGTTGTCGTACTTGCTTGCCATGTCTATCGCCTCACGGCGTCGATGATGGACTGCTGCTCGGAGAAGTTGTTGATCTCCTTCTCCCAGTGCTTGAGGAGGCCCTGCTGCTCACGGGTTGCTAGCTTGTCCCAGTTCGGCACGTGCGATGTCGGGTTGTCGATGTAGCCCTCGTGCTGCTCGATCCGGTCCTGAAGGTTCCTGTGAGCACGAGCCCGCTGAGCGGGACTCCACCCTTCCACCTGCTTCAAGAAACCAGAGTGGCGGCCACCTCTCTTGGCAACGCCGTAGGCCGACTCAACGGCCCCTCCCCCCTTTGCAGCAGCACT
>JAKLJY010000368.1 GCA_023150895.1 Myxococcota bacterium
GGGCGACTTCGATGCGCATCGCCGCCGTCGTCGGTGACGCCAACGTCCTGCTGCCGGCCGCCATCGGCAAGGCGGCGCTCCGGGTGATCACCGACTTCGGCGTCGAGGTCCACATCTGGAGGCGGACTCCGCCGCCCACTTGGCGGCGGCTCGGGCTGACCTTGCCAACCGTGACCCGTACTACGCCCCCCCGCTGGCGTTGGCCCGTGCGCTGGGCCTGCCCCTCTGGACGAACGACAAGGATCTCGTGGGGCACGGTGTGGAGCGCTTCACGACGGCCCCGCCGCCCCACGGCGTTCGAACCGGCCGTTCACCGGCCAAATCGACCACTGCTGCAACCCAACGCCGCACCCCAGCGTGGGTGCTGCGACCCAGGTCGCCGAGATTGTAGGCCTGAAAGAGGAAAAGCCCCGTAAAAGCGGGGCTTTTCAGGGAGCGGGATACCGGGTTCGAACCGGCGACATTCAGCTTGGGAACCCCTGGAGTCGCCGCAGACCCGCATAACCGCGTGGCCTGTGGGGCGGTTTCCGGGCGGTTCGGCGGCCGTTTCTGGGTGAAACGTCCCCAGGAACGTCCCCAAGAATCTGCTGTCCAGACCCCTCCTCGGGGCGCTCTCTACGGAGCGTAGGCGAAGACCCGGCGACGTTGCATCCAATGCGGCGGCCTTCGCCAAGGAAAAGAACTTTGCCTCGTGCCGGGCCAAGCAAAGGAAAGCGCCTCAACCTTTGCTTCGGTGCCTACGAGTGGGGGAAGAACCGTCGCTGGAGCAGATTGACGGCGTCGGCCATGTACAACGTCACATCGGGCACCAGGGAGAAGCGCTGTCGGCGGTGTGCTACCCTTCGGTTGGGTTCGGAGGGCTGAAGAGCCGTTCGACCGTGCCCCGCATTGCAAAGAGGTGC
>JAKLJY010000369.1 GCA_023150895.1 Myxococcota bacterium
CCGCAGGGGTGAACCTGCGGAAATCCGCCGCCGTCGAGATTCCGCCGGCGCCCGAGACGCCGCTTCAATGGGGCCGCAGGGGTGAACCTGCGGAAATTCGGTCTGCATTTCCTCACCTCACTTGTCGTCGGCGGCTTCAATGGGGCCGCAGGGGTGAACCTGCGGAAATTCGTGTTGAGGATGATGGGGTTCGGGGTGTCGAGCCGGCTTCAATGGGGCCGCAGGGGTGAACCTGCGGAAATGTGCTCTTGAATGGCCCGGCGGAACATCTCGATGTTGCTTCAATGGGGCCGCAGGGGTGAACCTGCGGAAATTCCGTCACCTGGGCCATCGACACGAGCGCGAGCAAGTTGCTTCAATGGGGCCGCAGGGGTGAACCTGCGGAAATCATCGAGGTCATCGAGGAGAACTACGAGGCTGGAAAGCTTCAATGGGGCCGCAGGGGTGAACCTGCGGAAATTAGCCCGAGAGCGACACCTGCCCGTGCTCGGCGCGGTGGCTTCAATGGGGCCGCAGGGGTGAACCTGCGGAAATCGATCCTGAAGCCCGGCACCCGCCGGCTGAAGGTGTCGCTTCAATGGGGCCGCAGGGGTGAACCTGCGGAAATCTCCAGCCAGAGGCGAGCCCACTCGGCCAGCGGCTCGCTTCAATGGGGCCGCAGGGGTGAACCTGCGGAAATCTCTCTTCCGAGAGCGCGATGAGCCCCCACGGGCCGATGCTTCAATGGGGCCGCAGGGGTGAACCTGCGGAAATTGAAGCTGTTCACGAAGCACCCGGCCACGCTCGACCAGCTTCAATGGGGCCGCAGGGGTGAACCTGCGGAAATCCGCCGGGCGTTCGTGCGGCGACCGGCCGTGAGCTCAGCTTCAATGGGGCCGCAGGGGTGAACCTGCGGAAAT
>JAKLJY010000036.1:0-349 GCA_023150895.1 Myxococcota bacterium
GATGGCCCGGAGAGCGAGGCCGAATCCGAGGCCGACGACGATGCCGAAGGCGACGACGATGCCGCCCCGGCGGCGCAGAGCACGACGGCCCGGGACGCAAAGCGGGGCAAAGGCAAGAAGAAGAAGGGCAAGGGACGCAAGGGCGGCGCGACCGCCGAACCGTCCCCCTCGACGCCGGAGACCGCGCCGCCGGCCACGGAACCCGTCGTGCCGGCGCGAGACGCCAAGCCAACGTCGACGGAGGCCCCCGCGGCGCACCCGTACGGCGCGCGATCACCCGACACTTCCGGTTTCGGTCGGTCCGCCAAGCTCTCGATCCCGCCCGGCGCGGCGTCGGACGACTACTGGT
>JAKLJY010000036.1:408-64763 GCA_023150895.1 Myxococcota bacterium
CGGCGAGAAGCACGGCAGCGTCACGGACTACCACCTGCAGGCCGAGAAGGGTCGCAGCATCTTCCCGTTCGTGATCGGCGGGGTCGGCGTGCTCGTCGGCGCGGCCTTCCTGTACCTGCGCGCCGTCGCCCCACCGCCCCCGCCACCAGTGGTCGATGCCGGCGCCGAGGCGCCGGCCAGCGTCGTCGCAACCGCCCCCGCGACCCAAGCCCCCACCGCCGCGCCGACGGCGGCACCGACTGAAGCGCCGTCCGCGCCGCCGACCCCGGCAGCCCTCGAGCAGCGTGCCCGCGCGGCCCTCGATCGACGCGCCTTCGAGGGAAGCCCGGAGTCGGTGGCCGATCTGCTTCAGGCGCTGCGCGCCCACGGGCCGCTCGCCGCGGGGGGCAAAGCCGTCGAGAAGGACGCGGCCGAATTGCTCGGCGCCGACATCGACGGCGCCGTCAAGGCCAAGGACGCCGCCGCCGCCCGCGCGTTGCTCGCCGTCGGTGAGCGGGTCGCCCCGGCCCACCCCGTGCTCAAGCGCCGGGTCGCCGCCGTCGAGGCCCTCGAGAAGCAGCTCGCCGCCGAGAGCGCACGCACGGCCGCCGCCGACAAGGCCGCCGCCGAAAAGGCCGCTCGCGAGCAGGCCGCCGCCGACAAGGCCGCCGCCGAAAAAGCGGCCCGCGAACAAGCGATTGCGGCGCGTACCGCCGCCGCGCGGGCCGCTGCCGACAAGGCCGCCGCCGACAAGGCCGCCCGTGAGAAGGCCGCTGCCGACAAGGCCGCCGCCGACAAGGCCGCCCGTGAGAAGGCCGCACGTCCACCCGTCGCCGCTGCACCGAAGTCCGCGGCCCCGGCTTCCGCGGCGCCCCCCGCCGCCGGAGGGGCGTCGGCCCAGAAGCTCGTCGGCGACGGTCGCGCCGCCCTCGGAGCAGCCCGTTACGACGACGCGCGCAAGGCCTTCCAGGCCGCGCTCGCAGCCGATCCGCAGAATGCGGCGGCCCATGCCGGGCTCGGCGACGTCGCGTTCCAGCAGTCGCGGTTCACCGACGCCCTGAAGTCCCACCGGTCAGCCGTGAAGCTCTCCGGCCGCAACGTCGAGTACATCGTGGCGTTGGGGATGGACTTCTTCAAACTCGAGCAGTTCGAGGACGCCCGCTCGCAGTGGCAGAAGGCGCTCGGCATCGACCCGAACAACGCCAAGGCGAAGAAGTACCTGGACATCGTCCAGAAGAAGCTCGGGCAGTAGTCGGACTGCTCGGGCGAGCGGCCGGGCGCAGAACACCCGGATCCGCAGCGTGTCCGGGACTTGCCGCGGCCGAGGCGCGGGTCAGAACGTGCCGGTGAAGACGAGGCCGCCATTGGCCCGGCGTCCACCGCCGGCGGTGGCCTCGGGCGCGTCGATCTTCGGCAGGATGAGCACGGTCGTCCCGGCACCGAGCGCCAGGCCGCCGACCGTCATCGCCGCCGCACCGAACCACTTGGTGGTGTAGACGTCGGGGCACGTCTTGCGGCTGCCGTTCTCGCAGGTGATCTGGCCATCCATATTGATGAGAAACCCGCCGACACCCAGGCCGACGGCACCGAGGACGGTCAGGATGATGCCCGCCGTCCGATGTTCCGCCGGCGCCGCGACGGGGGCGCCCGTCGGCGCGGGGGTCGCGGCGGGGGCCGCCTCCGCCGTGCTCGCCGCCGGGGCCGTCGCCAGGACCTGAAGCAGGAAATCCTGCGCAGCCGCGCGATCACCGACCTCGACGTCCCGCTGTTCGGAGACGTGCCCGGCCAGGGTCACCTTCACGGCATGCTTGCCACGGGTAACCTGCGCTTTGTAGGGCGTCTTGCCGACCATCTTGCCGTCGAGCTCCACGTCCGCACCGCTCGGATCCGTCGTGACGGAGAGCTCGGACGTCGGCGGTGCCGTGGGGGCCACCACCGGCGGCGCCGAGGCGAACGCGGCCTTGAACGTCTCCACCGCGGCCACGATCGAGCGGTCGACCTCCTCGGCGGCGCAGAGTTCGCACTCCTGCGCGGCGTCGACGACCTTCGAGTGGGCGTCGTCGTAGAGCGTCAGGGAGACCTTGTAGATGTCGTCGGCGTTCGACACCTGCCCGGACACCACGAACCGCACCTTCGCGGCCGTCGCGACCTTCTTCAAGCAGGCGCTGTCGGCGCAGCGCCCCTCGGCGGCCTTTTCGGCAGCCCCGGGCTCCCCCACCGTCGCGTGCGCCTTGACCGCCTCGCGCAGCTTCTGGTCGAACCGCTTCTGCACGGGCGCAGGGACGGCACCGGCCGCCTGAAGCGGCAAGACCGACGCCGCGGGCTTATCCGCCGCCGCCGAGATCGTCGGCAGGCACAGACTGAGAATCATCAACGACAGCAGGCGCTTGAGCATCCTTCACCTCGGCTTGGGTTTCGTCTGGAATGGGGGGACCGATGTGGACGACGACCGCGGTGACGTTGTCGATCCCACCGGCATCGAGCGCTCGCGCGACGAGGGCGCGCGCCGTTTCGCCGGGCGACCGGCCGACCGCGAGCAAGTCGCCGATTCTCACGTCGTCGACGAGGTCGGTCAAGCCATCCGAGCAAAGCAGGTAGCGGTCCTGAGGCGCCGTCCGTGCCTCACCTACGTCGACGGCGACGCCCGGGGATAACCCGACGGCCCGCACGATGACGTTCTTGTGTGGAAACGTCGCCACGTCGTCGGGTCCGATGAGGCCGAGATCGAGGTATTCGTTGAGCAACGAGTGGTCGCGCGTGAGTTGCCGCAGCGTCCCCTCACGCCACAGGTACAAGCGGCTGTCCCCGACGTTGGCGTAGTGGAGGCGGTCGTCGCAGATCCAGGCCACCACGAGCGTCGTGCCCATGCCGCGATGGCGGCGGTCCCGTCGGGCGGCGCCGAGGACGCGCCGGTTCGCCGAGCGGATGGCGTCGACGAGGGCACCGGCCGGCTGGGTCGCGCCGCCGAGCCGTTTGAGGAGCCCGCCGATGCCCCGCGGTTGAGTGCCCGTCGCGACCCGCTCGAAGTGTTCGCGGAGCGCCTCGATGGCCAGGCCGCTGGCCACATTCCCCGCGTTGTGACCGCCCATCCCGTCCGCGACGGCGACGAACCCGAGCGCCTCGAGGACGAGGTGAGCGTCTTCCTGGCGCTCCCGCACGAGCCCCGTGTGGGCGGCGACGCCGACGGTGAACGCGGGTGTGGCCGGTCCGAGCGGCGTGCCCTCGTCGGTCATGGCAGCGGCGACGGGATCTGCTCGAACGACGCCGAGTCGTCCGGCAGCGCGCCCGGTCCCGGAAGCCGATTGGGCAGCGTCACGGTGAACGTGCTGCCGCGGCCGGGCTGTGAAAGGACCCGCACCGAGCCGCCCATCAGGTGGCAGAGCTCCTTGGTGATGGCGAGGCCGAGGCCCGTCCCACCGAATCGACGAGTCACCGAGCCGTCGGCCTGGCGGAACTTCTCGAAGATGCGCGCGAGGTTGTCGGCGTCGATGCCGATGCCGGTGTCTCGGACCTCGATGCGGAACCGATCGCCGATGGCGAACAGCCGGACCCCGACCTCGCCGGCGTCGGTGAACTTGATCGCGTTGGAGACGAGGTTGAGCACGATTCGGCGGAGTTTCTCGGGGTCTTGCTGGATGAGGGCGGGGCCGTCCTGCGTTTCGCACCGCACCGTGACCATTTTCCGACCCGCAACCGGGGAGAAGTCCGCGACGACCTCCTGGACGAGCGGGCGGGGATCGAAATCCTGCGCCTCGACGGTCATGTGGTGGGCCTCGATCTTGGAGAGGTCGAGGATGTCGTTGATGAGCGCCAGCAGATTCTCTCCGTTCCGGAGGACCTTCTGGAGATTCTCCCGCGTGGCCTGACTGATGTTGCGGTCCGTCTCGAGGACCAGCTCGCTGAACCCGATGATGGCGTTGAGCGGCGTGCGCAGCTCGTGGCTGACCGTGGCGAGGAACTCGCTCTTGAGTTCGTTGGCGTGCTCGAGGGCGGCGTTGAGTTCCTCGAGTTCGATCGTCTTGTTCTGAAGGGCCATCTGGTTCGTCCGGATGGTTTCGATGGCCCGCGCATTGTTGATGGCCACGGCGATCTGGAACACGACGTCTTCGACGAAGTGGACGGTGTCCTTGTCGAACCCGCTCAGCGTCGCGAGCTCGAGAACCCCCATGAGTTCGTCCTTGTAGACCATGGGAACCAGCGCCAGGGAGCCCACCTCGGCGTCCACCGTGCCGGAGACGATCTTCATCGTGTGCCGCGGGAGGTCGTCGGTGATGAGCGTCTCCTGACTGCGAGCGACCTCGCCGACGAGCCCCTCGCCCATGCGCACGAACTCGGGCGTGGCCGCGCCTCGGGGCACGGCATAGGTCTCCGCCAGCAGGAGTTCGTCGCGACCCGTGACCTTCAGATAGACGCAGCCCGCCTTGCTGCGCGTCGCGCGGCAGAGTTCGGTCAGACTGACGCGCAGGATCTCGTGCAGGAAGACGTTGCGGTTGAGGCCGGTGACCACCCGGTTGTAGCTCGTCTGTTTCTCTCGCACGGCGGCGAGCGTCCCGGCCAGTCGGCTGAACGCTCGCCCCACCTCGGCGAGCTCGCGGGTCGCGCGGTCGAGCCGGAGGCGGGGAGCGAGCTCTCCCCGCTCCATGGCGCGCGCGACGTCCATCAACTCCGCGACGTCGTGTTCCAGGCCCGAGGCAAAGACGATGACCAGCGCGGCCAGAATGGCGAGACCGATGACGAGCGCGAGCCCGAGGACATACGGGTGATTGTTGTACCGCCCCAGGATCTCCGCGCGACGGTGCGCCACGTCGCGGGGCAGGTCGATGATCATCGCGTCGGCGCCGGCGCCGAGCTGAACGAGCAGATCGTCGCGCCGGTTGCGCAACTCCCGCGCCCCCCGCTCGGCGTCGGAGATCCGCGCCATGAGCTTGCGAAGTTGTCCCGCAAAGGCCAGGGCCTGCTCCCCGGACTGCGCGGTCGCGGATTGCACGGCGGGATCGAGTCCGAGCGTCGCGAGACCGTCGAGCGCTCGGCGGAGATGCTCGCTCTCCTGCTGGCAGCGGTCGGCGAGCCTCGGCGGGACCACCCCGTCGTTCCCGGTGGCGATCTCCCCCATCAGCACCAGCGCGGAGAGGGCCGACTCGAGCGCCGCCGCCTTCGCCGCAGCGGTCCGCGAAAGCCCGACGAGGGAGAGTCGAAGGTCCTCGACTCGGGTTCGAAGGAGCGGGAGTTGGTGGGAGAGTTCTTCGGAGAGGACCTCCGCTTCGCGTTGGGTCTGAGTCCGCAGCTCCACCCAGGCGGTCGCGACGTCACCGAGCCGATCGAGCAGGTCACGCATGTCCTCCGCGGTGCCCTGCCCCTGCTCGGGGAGGAACCCGCGATGTGCGTCGACCTGTCGCGCGAGCTCCTCGACGAGGCGGTTGAGTTCACCCTGCGCCGCGGCGGCCATCGGTCCGGGCGCCACGCGGTCCAGCGCCCGGCGAACGCGCTCCAGGGCGTCCCGGAAGTCTGCGCGCGCCTGGACGCGGGCGAGATCGACGGAGATGGCGGCCTCCGCCGAGCTGCGCATGTCGCCGACCGTCAGCACGCTGAGCCCGATGAGGGTGAGCCCCATCAGCGCCGCCACGGCGACGATCGCGGCCATGCGCAGGCGCAACGTCACGGCTTGCGGTCTCCCGCGGGGGGCGCCCAGGGGGCCGGCAGGAGGGGCGTGCGCTCCTTCTGGCGCTGCGAACGCTGCAGTTCGATTTCACGGAAGAGCGTCGCAGGGGCGACCGTGCTGACCGGGACGTAACCGCTCTCTGCGCCGCAGAACCCGTTGAAGACGCCGACCTCCTGGCTCGCGGCGACGATCTTGTTCACGGCGGTGAGGGGTGTGCCCACCATCTCGACGCCCCGGACGAGCGTCTCGGCCCCGGTCTGGGCGTCGACCCGATAGACCATGCGCGGCGACCCCTTGAAGGCCTGGTATCCGTAGTTGCTCGTGTTCGTCGAGCCGCCGGTGATGTCGCGGATGATCAGGCCGAAGGGCTTACCCGCCTTGCGCGCCTCGTCGAGGAGCATCTGCTTGAGGGTGGCCCGCGGGACCGCCCCCGCCGCCTCGATGATCAGGTTGCCCATGCGGGCGACCGGCCGCTGCGTGCCCTGTGCGCGCCCGTGGCCGTTGCTCTTCGGAGCGTCCTCCACGGGGGTCCGGCCGGTGAGGAACGTCTTCAGCACGCCGTTCTGAACGAGGATCGTATTCTGCGAGGCCACGCCCTCGTCGTCGAACGGGTAGTAGCCGTTCAGCGAGAGCCCGGCCGCCGTCCGCTGCGTCGGGTCGTCCCGTAGGCTGAGGAACACCGGCAGGATCGGCTGCCCGACCTGACCCTTGAACGTCCGTCCCTCGTTCTCGTCCTTCTGGCGCTCCCCTTCGAGGCGGTGGCCGACCGTCTCGTGGAAGAAGACGCCCGTGGCCTCGGGTTCGAGGATGGCCGGGCCCGTGTAGGGATCGGCGACGGGCGCCCGCGCGAGTGCCGCGAGGTGGTCGACCGCTTCGTCGACGAGGGCGAAGAGGCCGCGTTCGTCGGGCAGCTCGGCCAACGTGCGTCCATAGAGCGTCTGGCCCTGGTCGAGGAGCATGCCGTCCGGCGCGCGCGAGAGTGCCGAGATGCCGACCGAATACAGGACGTCTTCCTTGACGATGCGGGTGCCCTCGCTGGAAACGATCCACGTCTTGGTGTGGGTCGCCGAGATGCGCACCGCGCCTTCGAGGACCGCGGGATCCCGGCGAAATCGAGCCGAAAGCCGGCGGACCCGCTCGGCCCAGCCCTTCCGGTCGACCTCGAACCGCACGGCGGGATCGCGGTACGTGGCCGGCGTCTCGCGGCTGAAGCTGTCGACGTGTTTCTCGGCGACGTCACTGACCTTCTTGGCGCGCTTGCGCAGATGGCTCGAGAGCGCCTTTTTGTAGGCGGCGTCGGAGAGCAGCCAGACGGTGCCGCGCAAGGCGGTGACGTCCGCATCGAGGGGCGCCTGCGACGGCGGCTCGAAGGTGATGCCGTCCTCGAAGCTGAAGTCGCTCGGATCCGGACTGCTGTCGAAGGCGTAGTCCCCGACCCGGACGTCGACGGCGATCTGGCGTTTGGTGTCGCGATCGTCCTCGACGAGCGCCCCGAAACGGCCGGTCACCTCGACCTGATCGCGATCGACGACCCGGAACGCGACGAAGTACGGGCGCTCGTAGTCCTCGAGACGCAGCGCTCCGTGCGTCCGCGTGAGCTCGGCCTCGAGCGCGGTCAGCACGGGGTCGTTCACTGGTTTGGGCGCTGCGTCGGCCTCCGCGGGCGCGACGACGGCGACCGCGAACCCGAGAACGAGTGCCAGGGGGCGGAGGCGGTGGCCATCGTTGCGGGTGGCGCGGGAGGGGTCGACAAAGGGCATGGTGCGGGATCTTCCGGCTGCTTTGGGCGGGGTCATGGTAAGTAGACCCCACCGGGGTGTCCAGGTTCCGGCCCCCGATCCGGACCAGCCGCCGATGCACACCCCGACCCCGCAGCCCGTGACCACGACCGCCGACTTCGGCCCCCCTCACCGCTGGGTCGCCCGGCACGGCCTGCCCATCGGCGGCGCGCTGCTCGATGCGGCCGGTGGATCAGATCCTCGGGGTCGTTTTGCGTGCCTCGGCCTCACGCCGGACGAGGTCCTTCGCTGGTCCCCCGGGGCGCCCGGCGACCCCCTGGCGGCGCTCGCCCGCTTCGACGCGGCGGCCCGCTGCGACGCGCTGGACGCGGGCACGCCCGGCCCCTGGCCCCGGATCGTCCTGTGCGCGGCCTACGATCTCGGACGCACGATCGAACGGCTGCCGGCGCTCGCCCGCGCCGATTCGACGCTGCCGGACCTCTGGGCGGCCCGCTACCCGGCGGTCTACGTCTACGACAACGTGCGGGCCGTCGGCGTCCTGCGCGGGGTCTCGCGGGCGGCCGTCGACGCGCTCGCCGCGGACCTCGAACGCGGAGGGCCGGCGCCGCCGGACGTGCCGCTCGAATCGCCTCGCGTCGAGATGGACCGCGAAGCGTACGGCCGGGCGTTCGACCGCATCCAGGCGCACATCCGGGCGGGCGACACTTATCAGATCAACCTGACGGTCCGGTTTCGCGCCGACCGCCGCCGCGGCGGCGATCCGACGGGGTTCTACCCGCGACTGCGTGCGGCGTCCCCGGCACCGTTCGGCGCCTGCGTGCGCATCGGCCCCGCCGAGTCGATCTTCTCCATCAGCCCGGAGCGTTTTCTCCGGTGGTCGGCCGACGGGACGATCGAGACAGCCCCGATCAAGGGCACTCGGCCACGCGGCCCGACCCCCGCCGAAGACGCGCGGTGGCGCGCTGCGCTGGCCGGCAGCGCCAAGGACCGCGCCGAGCATCTGATGATCGTCGACTTGCAGCGCAACGACCTCGGTCGCATCTGCGAGATCGGCAGCGTCGAAGTCGTCGATGCGCTGACGCTCGAGACGCACCCGACCGTGCACCACCTCGTCAGCACCGTTCGCGGACGCCTCCGAGGCGACGTCGACGTCGCGGCGCTGCTGCGCGCGACCTTCCCCGGCGGCAGCATCACGGGCGCGCCGAAGATTCGCTCGATGGAGATCATCGAGGCCCAGGAGCCGACCCGCCGCGGACCGTACTGCGGTTGCATCGGCTACCTCGACGCCCGCGGTGGCGGCGACCTGAACATCGCCATCCGGACGGCCTGGAGTACGCCGACGGCGATCTACTATCAGGCCGGCGGAGGCATCGTGGAGGCGAGCGATCCCGACGACGAGTGGGCGGAGCTGCACACGAAGGCCCGCGCGTTCATTGCGGCCTGCGCGGCCCGCGAATCAGTCGAGTGATCTCAGTACTGAGACTTCTCGGCCCGCCACGTGCCGCCGTCCATCTCGTTGTCTTCGTACCCCCAGCGGCCGTCCAGCTTCTTGCCGTCCTTGGCGATGCGGAACGCGGCGCGCCCCCGGATGGGAAAGACCGCGGCGGCGGTGTCGCCGGGCTGAATCCACTCGATGCGCAGCAGATCACCCAGGATGTCGCCGCGGATCGTGCCGTTGTGCTCCGGGCCGCGCGGGTGTTCATAGCGCCCGGTGACCTTGGGCCCCGTCTGGGTGAGCTCCATGTCGCCGAAGTCCTGGCTGTACCAGCGACCGCTGAGGTTCAGCCCGGGGATGGCCGGGCCCGGCTGGAAGGCGTCCCCCTGGGACGGGGCGCCACCACAACCGGTCAGGGCCGCGCCCGCCAGGGCGACGGCGGCGGCAGCGAGGGCAAACGCGATTCGAACGGAACCAGACGACATGGAGCACTCCCGACGGACGCACGGGCAGCCCCGAAGGGCCGCGGTTTTCCCTGCGCGTCGCCGTCGAGCCTCGGGCGCCGCGCGCACGCCCGTTTCTAGGCAGGAACGGCCCGTCCGATCAAGAACGAGCGACGTCCGATGGGCCGCCGACCAGACGTTCGGCCAGCGCGGCGTGCAGCCGATGCCCCGCGGCGCTGGCCCGGACGAGGGCGCGGGGCAGGAAACCGAGGCGCCCGAGGTCACCGAGGAGATCGAGCGCCTTGTGGCGGAACGGCTCGTCCGGGAATCGCATCCCGCCCGGATTCAACGGCCGTCCATCGTCGTCGAGGGCCAGGCACGTCGTCAGATCCGCCCCGAGGGCCCGACCCGCCGCCCGGAGATCCGCGAGGTCTCGCCGGAAGCCGAAGGTTCGCGCGGGCGCGAGTGCGGTCTCGAAATCGTCGAGTTGGCCCGTGAAGCGCCCGGTGCCGAGCACGGGAAACGCGCTGGACACGTCGAGCGCGAAAGACGACGAGGGGCTCGCCGTGATCGACGCGGACGGGCCGCCCGGCGGGCCCGACCGGACTTCGACGGGCCCGTCGAGCGCTCGTTGAGGCAGGCCCGGACGCGGGAGTGCCAACGCGCGCACGGCCGCACAGAAGGGCGCGGCGCTGCCGTCGAGGGTCGGCACCTCGGGCCCCGACGCCTCGATCTCCACGTCGGCGACACCCATCCCGGCGAGGGCGGCGAAGAGGTGCTCGACGGTCATCAGCGGGCCGACCGGAGTCAGCACCGTCGTCGCGAGGCGCGTGTCGACGACCGGCAACGTCGGGACGGGCACGCCGCCGAGGCGCCACCCGCGACCGGGCGCCGCTGGGCGCAGCGTGATGGCGCACGCCGCCCCGGTGTGCAGTCCCGGTCCGGTCAGCCGGACGAACGGCGGGCGGTCGATTTCGGGAACCGCTGCATCGCGCTTTTGTCGAACCATGCGTCCTGGCAATCTACGGCCACTCCTCGCGCTCGATCACTCGAAACCGGAAACAGGATCTCCCATGCGTGGCCGCCCTTCACCGATCGCATTGCTCGCCGTCTGGCCCCTTGCGCTCGCCGCGTGTTCGGACGCGGCGGCCGACGACGCCGACGGGGGCCCCGCCGGGGCGGCCGAGGTCGGGGCCGCCGGTGAAGATGCGTCCGTCGGCGCCGACGCCGCCGGGGACATCTGCAACGTCGCGACGCACATCGTCGACCTGCCCGGTCCGTTCGATTGTGATGCGGCCCCCGAGACCCTGACGATTGCCGGGCCGAACAAGCGCTACGAGATCTTCAAGTACGAGGCCAGTCACCCGCTGGCCACGGAGGCCCTGGCATTCCCCTGCGCCGTGTCCGACGGCATCGGCTTCGAGATGCCCGCCGTCCCGACGCAGGCCTGCTCCCGGGCGGGTGTCCGGCCGTGGCACTCGATCAACTGGAACGACGCGAAAGCGGCGTGCGAGCAGTGGGGCGACGGCTGGCGCCTGTGCAGCCTCGAGGAGCTCGCCCGAGCGTGCGAAGGACCCACGGGCACCCGCTACACCTGGGGCGCGACGTGGGAGGACGGGCAATGCAACCTGCTCGACGCCTACCGCGACGACGGGACGAATCGCACCAGCGAGGCGCCGACGGGCGCGTTCGAAGGGTGCATGAGCGCCGAGGGCGTCGCCGACGCCAACGGCAACCTCTGGGAGTGGGTCTCCGATCGGGACAGCACCGATCCGCGCCGCCACAAGTACATCGGCGCGGGGTGGAAGATCATCGCCCAGCGCCACGACAAGAGCGAACAGACCTGTCGCACCGAGACGCTCGTGCCGGGCATCTCCGGGGAGACCTACAGCAGCGGATACGTCGGGTTCCGGTGCTGCCGCGACGAG
The DNA here is from genome assembly GCA_023150895.1 of Myxococcota bacterium. GTDB lineage: Bacteria > Myxococcota_A > Bradymonadia > UBA7976 > UBA1532 > CAINDO01. Next base: position 11,592 of record JAKLJY010000036.1, read on the forward strand.
TGACCCGACCGAGGAGCCCGCCATGAGTCCGACGACGATGACGCCCACGAGCGCAGCCGCCCCTCCTCGGGTCGAGGTCAATTACCGCTGGCTGCTCCTGCTGGCCTCCGTCGTTCCGGTTCTCGTGCTGCGCGGTCACCGCACCGGCCTGCTGATTTACAGCGGCGTGCTGTCGTTTGCCCTGCTCACGCTCGTCGTGTGGCTGCCGCGCCGGGTCGCAGACGCCGAGCGCCGCTTCACGCGTGACGCGCTCAGGCGCCTTTCCACGGGCGATCACACCGGTCTCGAGGCGCTCGCGGCCCGGCAGTGGCTCCTGCGCACGTTCGGGCGCAAACACGTCATCCCGGAGACACTCGGGCTGTCGGCGGCCGCGGCCGGCAATCACGAGCTCGCCCGCCAGCGCTACGCTGTCGCGCTCTCCGTGGCCCCACCGGACGAACGGCTGCGCATCGAGGTGAACCTCGCCGGCGAGGAGCTCGCCACGGAACGCTGGACCGAGGCCGAAGGCCGCTATCGCACCGTGCTGCGCCGCCGCCCGGACCTCTCCATCGCGCTGGCCAACCTCGGTCGCATTCTCGTGCGGCGGGCGGACGACGGCGCGGAGGCCCGCGAGACGCTGAGCGAAGCCGTCGACGTCCTCGAACGGGCCCTGCCCCTGGCGGACACCCGCGAGCAGACGGCCCTGCGCCTCTTGCTCGCGGAAGCCCTGATTCGCGTCCGCGCCCCGCAGGCTCGCTGGCAGACGGTGCTCGAGCGGGCGGTCTCGGAGGGCGCCGACGCGGCTGCCGTTTCGCGGCTCGAGGGCCTCGCGCGGCCCTGACACCGGTTGCCCCGGACCCGTTTCTTTACCCGAACCCGGCAATGTCCGTACGGTGGGGACATGCGCGCCGCGTTGCAGACATCGACCCCGGGAAACGCCGGGCTGCTGGTCATCTCCGACCTGCACCTGGGCGCGGCGCTGCGCACGCCCATCGGCTTCACGGCCCGGCGCCGCGTCGCCACCGTCGACCGCGAGCTGGAGCGCTTCCTCGACCACCACCGGGCGCACCCGCCCGCCGAGGGGCGCTGGACGCTGGTGCTGAATGGCGACACCTTCGATTTCATGCACATGGACCTGCGCCCCGAAGGTGAGGCCGCGGCAAGGATGCTCGCGCCGGAGGAGTACGCGTTCGGGCTCTCTTTCACGTCGCAACGCGCGCGTTTCAAGCTCAGTCTGATGGCCGCTTGGCACCGGCGGGCCTTCCGGGCGCTGTCGCGATTCGCCGCGGCGGGGCACCAGGTCGTGTTCGTCGCGGGCAATCACGACGCGGACCTGGCGTTTCCCGCCGTCCGCAACGAGCTCGTCGCGCACCTCGAAGCGCATGCCCCGGCGGCCGCGCGGGCCGGTGTCCGGGCCAACGTCCGCGTGGCGCGCTGGTTCTGGTTCGAGCCCGGCCGCGCGTACATCGAGCACGGGCATCGCTTCGACCCCTACACCACGTTCCACGACGCGCTGGTGCCGCGGATGTGGGGCAAGGCGACCCACCTCGCGGAGAGCTTCTGCCACGTCTCGTCGCGCCGCTTCGTCAATCGAATCCGGACGTTGCCGGTGCATGACCTCGACGCGTGGAAGATGATGGATTTCGTCCGGTGGGGCTTCGGCGCCGGGACGTCGCTGCATCGTCTGTTCTGGAGTTACGTCTCGCTCGTCGCGAATCTGGCCCGCCGGGCCGTGCGCGAGGAGCGCGAGCTGCGCGCCCGGTGGCAGCGGCGGCAGCGCGCGCGGCTGGCTCGCCTGAGGGCCTATGCCCGGGGCTCCCGGCTGAGCGTCGAGGCCCTGAGTGCGCTCGAAAGCCTGGGGGCGCGCCCGATCTCGGCCACGATCCGCGGGGTCTTCCACGCGCTCTATTTCCATCACGTCGGCATCGGCGCCATCGCCTTGGTGCTGGCCATCGTGGCGGGCATCCTCGCCCCGGGGCCGGCGTGGCGGGTCGGACTGCCGCTCGGCGTCCTGGCGGTGACGGCGGGCCTGTTCAAGCTGTTCGCCCACCTGCGCCCGGACCCCGATGCACACCCGCGCCTGGGGGCCATTGCCCAGCGCATCGTCGATTTCACCCGCGTGCCCATCGTCGTTTTCGGGCACACCCACAAAGAGACGGACGCACCGACGGGACCCGCGGCCGACGGGCCGACGGGCGCACGCTGGCTGAACCCCGGCGCGTGGGAGAACGCCTGGCGACGGCCGCGAGCCCACCGCGCGGGCGCCGCCTGTACCTGTGGACTCCGGTTCGCCCGCGTCGTCGGCGCCCCCGGCGGCACGAGCGGGGTCGACGCGCGCCTCGTGTTGTGGTGCCGAGCGGCCCGCGCCCCCATCGAGGGCCCCCTCCCCGACCTGCAAGGCGGCAGCCGATGAACCGGACCGGACGCCTCGACCCGCTGGAGGTCTTCGGCCTGCGCCCGTTCGGCAAGGCCGCCCGCGAGACACTCCTGACCCTCCGCGGCGACGCGAGCACGCCGCCCTCGCGCTTCGACGTCTCGAGCCTGCGGATGCTCGACCCGCGCGTGTCGTTCCCGCTGTGGCTCGGCCGGCGCCGTGCCGACGGCCTCATCCCCATCTACAACCTCTTCAACCATCGGCAGACCGATCCGGCCCTCGGCTGGTCCGTGCGCGTCACGCAGGTCGAGGACTTTCGCGGCGGCACCCTGACCTATGACTCCCACAACGGGACGGACTTCGCGGTGCCCGTCGGCACGACGGTCGTGGCCGCCGCGCCCGGCCGCGTGTTGCGGGTGTCGAGCGAGATGAACCGCGGCGGCCTCAAAGTCTTCATCGACCACGGCCGCGGGCTCGTCACCACCAGCAACCACCTCGGACGCGCGTTGGTCGCCGTCGGCGACGTCGTCGACCGGGGGACGCCGGTTGCGCTGTCGGGGGCCTCGGGCATCGACTGTCTGGCGTTCTTCCCGTTCAGTTGCCCGCACGTGCACTTCAATGTGTGGCTGAACGGCGAGCCGGTGGACCCCTTCGCGCGGCCCGGCGAGGTCTCGCTGTGGCGTGGCGAAGGGGGCATGCCCGTCCCGGACGACGGCGCCGGCCGGGACGCAACGGCCGATCCGACGGCCTGGGACCACGACGCCGTCGCGCGCAGCATCGAGACGTGTCTGCACGCGGGCGCGCGGGCGGAGCTTGCGGCCCTGACCGAGCCCGACGTGCGCGCCCTGGCGGTGATGTTTCAGCGCAACTACTACCCCACGCGCTTCCCGGAGCGTCCGAACCTCTACCGCGAGGCCCATCCGCGGGCCCCGTTCCTCGACCTTCCGTTCGAGCGGGGGGCGTTCGGGGGGGTGACGTTCATCGAGCGCGGCTGAGGCCCGCCCTTTCTCAGAAGCTCGCCTCGTCGACGGCCATGAGGCCGAGTTCGCTGGCCTCGACGAGCTTGCGGGTGAGCGTCAGGCCGGGGAGGACGTGCCGGCTGAAGTACCGACACGACTCGATCTTGCCCTGGTAGAAGGCGCGATCCGCGCCCTTGGCCGTGGGGAGCTTCTCGCTCGCCAGCGCCGCGTGCCGGAACAGCAGCCACCCGATGACCGTCTCGGCGACGGCATGCAGGATGCGATTGCCCTGCACGCCGACGTGATGCGGTGACTCGGGCAGCTTGGCCATGATCGCCCCGAAGATGCCCTGAAGGTCGACGAGCGCGCGCCCGAGGGCCGCCCGCTCCGTCGCGAGCGCATCGCCTCCGAGGCCGCCGGCGACGACCTGCTGCACCTCGCCCAGGAGACCCCGGAGCGTCTCGCCCATGTCCCGCGCGATCTTGCGGAAGAAGAGGTCGAGCGCCTGAATGTGCGTCGTGCCCTCGTAGAGCGTGTCGATCTTCTGGTCGCGGATGTACTGCTCCATGGGGTAGTCCTGGCAGTATCCGCTGCCGCCGAAGACCTGCAGGGCGATGCCGAGCAGCTCGTAGGTCTTGTCGGAGCTGTAGCCCTTGACGAGCGGCAGGAGCAGATCGTTGAGCTTGTCGGCCGCGTCGGCGCGGTCGTCCCCGTGCCCGCCCTGCAGCTCGACTCTGTCCTGGATGTGGGCGGTGTACAGGCCGAGCGCCCGCATGCCCTCGGCGTGCGCCTTGAGGTGCATGAGCATCCGGCGCACGTCGGCGTGCTCGATGATGCGCACCCGGGGCGCCGTCTTGTCCATCGCGCGGGGGAGATCCGGGCCCTGCACCCGCTCCTTCGCGTAGGCGAGCGCATTGAGGTAGGCCGTCGAGGCCGTGGCGATGGACTTCATGCCCACCGCCATGCGGGCGTTCTCGATGACATGGAACATCTGCCGGATGCCGTCGTGGACCTCGCCCATCAGAAGGCCCCGGCACGGCAGCCCGTCGCCGAGGGTCATCTCGCAGGTCGCCGAGGCCTTGATGCCCATTTTCTTCTCGACGTTCGTGCAGACGATGCCGTTGCGCTCGCTGAACGAACCGTCGGCCTCGACCCAGAACTTCGGGACGATGAAGAGCGAGAGCCCCTTCGTACCGGGACCGGCGCCCTCCGGGCGGGCGAGCACGAGGTGGACGATGTTCTCGGCGGCGTCGTAGTCGCCGTTCGTGATGAACCGCTTGACGCCCTCGAGCAGCCAGGTGCCGTCCCCGTTCGGATTCGGCCAGGCGCGCGTGCGGCCGGCGCCGACGTCGCTGCCGGCGTCCGGCTCCGTCAGGACCATCGTGCCGCCCCAGGCGCGCTCGATGATGCGCTCGACGAACCGGGCCTTCTGCGCGTCGGTGCCCAGGCGGTCGATCGTCCGGGCCACGAAGGACCCGAACATGTAGAACGCCGCACACGGGTTCGAGCCGGCGATGAACTCGAAGCCGCCCCAGACGAGGCTCGGCGGCGAGCCGACCCCACCGAGACGCTCGGGAATCTCGAAGCGGTCCCAGCCGTTCTCGTGCCACGCCTCGAGCGCGCGGCGCAGATCGGCCGGCAGCGTCACGTTGCCCCGACCGTCGAACGTCAGCCCCTCGCGATCCGCCGTCGCGAAGCTCGCGGCGAGCTCGTTCACGCAGAACTTCTCGAGGGCCGCGAGCGTGGCGCGGGCCGTGTCCTCGTCGAGGTGGGCGTAGGGCCCGTGTCCGAGCGTGTGACGGCCGATGTCGAGGAACTCGAAGAGGTTGAACTCGACGTCGCGGCGGTTGGCTTTGTAGTGGCTGGCGGTGGACATTCTACTTCTTCGCCTCGCTGCCCGTCCCCGGGCGGACGACATGCTGTTTCTCGCGGATGCGCGCCTGCACCGCGTCGAGCGTCAGCTTCGTGCCGCGGCAGGCGTAGGACTGGGTCTTGCCGGCGACGACGGCCTCGCCGTAGCGCTGTTCGATCTGCCGCTGCACGGCGGCGATGCGCTCGCCCGTGGCCGGATGCGAGGAGAGAAACTGCGGCCCCGCGCCGCCCGCGGCCTTCTCCATCGCCAGGATCTTCTTGAAGAAATCGACGAGCCCGAACGGGTTGTACCCCGCGTCGTGGGCAATCTGCAGACCGACGTCGTCGGCCTCCGACTCGTGCTCCTGACTGAACTGCGTCGAGTTGAGAAACGCCCAGATGGTGCTGGCGGCATCGGCCGCGAGGCCCTCGCCTAAGACCATGCGCGCGAGCTCCTCGCCGGCCATCGCCGTCTCGAGGGAGCGCACGCCATGTCGCTCCGTGACGTGACCGAGCTCGTGTCCGAGGACGCCGGTGATTTCGGCGCAGGTGTCGGCCTGCAGGATCAGCCCCGTGCTGATGTAGGTGTACCCGCCGGGGGCGGCGAAGGCGTTGACGAGCGCGTCGTCGGCGATGACCTCGACCTTGTAGCCCTCGAACTCCTGCGGATCCCGGAACGGCGTCGAGGCCGTCGCGAGGCCGCCGACGAGGTCACGCGCCCACTCGGAGAGGGGATCGGCGGCCTCGACGATGCGGTACTGCTTCTCGATTTCCAGGTCGACGCCGCGGCCGATCTCGACCTCTTTGGTGTTGTTGATGAGCCCGCCGCAGCCCGTCGCGAAGAGTGACGAGACGAAAAGGGCGAAGGCGACGGCGAGACGGGTGAACGACGTGCGGGGAAACATGGGCCTCCGGGCGCGGACTTGATCTGGCGCATGGTGCAGTTCGGCCCGATCCATGTAAACGGTTTCGTCCGACGCGCCGCGATGCGACTCCATGCGGGCGGACCCCGGTCTCGGGACGCTCTTTTTTCAGCCCGCCGCCGCGGACCGCCGTAGGAGAGCACCGAAGTCACCGTGAAGCCCGCCCGCCTCCTTTGGACCTTCGTGGCCCTCATCGCCGTCGGCGTCTCGGCCGCGGTGCTCACCTTGGGGGACGACTACTTCGCGCTCGACCGGGCGGCGCGCCACCACGCCCCCGAGCACGAGACCCTGGGCCCGGGCGGCGCGCTCGGGCACATGCTCGGCATCGTGGGGTCGACGATGATGGTGGCGAACCTGCTGTATCTGGTGCGTCGGCGATGGGCGCGCATCGGCGGGATTGGCAGTCTGCAGAGCTGGCTGGCCTTCCACGTTGCGCTCGGCGTCGGGGGCGTGGCGCTCGTCTTCGCCCACGCGGCGCTGCTCTTCGACAATCCCATCGCCCGCGTCTCCCTCGTCGCGGCGCTCATCGTCCTGGTGACCGGCGTGGTTGGCCGCTGGATCTACGCACAGGTGCCCCATCGCCCCGACGGGGGCGAGATGGACGAGGCCGAGCTCGTCGCCGCGCTGCGCGCCGGGGTCGCCGCCGTCTCGCCGCACCTGCGCACGGCCGTGGAGGACGCCGAGCGCGCGCTCGCCCGGGTGGCCGCCCCGCCGGTGCCGGGCGTCCTGAGCGCCGCCCTCCAGGCCCTCGCCGCGCCGGTGACGTTCTTCCGGTTCCAGGCGACCCGCGCCCGGTGGGCCTCGCGTCTCGCGCGCGCCCCCTATTCCCTCGACCCCGCCGACCGCCGCGTCGCGCTGTCCGTCGCCGCCGATGCGGCGCGTCTTCGGCGCCGGTTTCGCCGTCAGTCGGCCTTCAAGCACATCGTCGGCGCCTGGCGCGGTGTGCATCGAATCGCGACGTTCGTCATGCTCCTGACCCTCGTCACGCACGTCGTGACCGTTCTCTATTTTGCCGTGAAACACGGCGCGGGACCCATCCGATGAGGCGCGTCGTCGCCCTCGCGGCGGCCCTCTTCGTCCTTCTCCTCGCGTTCGCGAGCCCGGCGTTCGCGCAGTTCCTGTCGCCGGGCGAGATCTCGGCGCCGCACCGCGAGATCGCGGGCGACGGGGACTGCGATCGCTGCCACTCGGAGGATCAGGGTGTCACGGACCGCCTCTGCCTCGACTGCCACCGCCCCATTGCGGTGCGCCTGCAGCGGGGCGCCGGCTACCACGGCAAGGCGGCGAAGACCGAAGCCTGCACCAAGTGCCATCCGGAGCACCTCGGCCGCTCCGGTGCCATCGTCCGTTGGCCGGGGGGCCGACCCGAAGCGTTCAATCACCTGCAGGCCGGGTGGGCGCTGACGGGCAAGCACCACGACGCGAAGTGCCGGGATTGCCACGTCGCGAAGTACCGGACGGAGGGCAACCTGCCGGACCAGACCTGGCTCGGCCTGCCGACGGCCTGCCAGGCCTGCCACAAGACGGACGACCCGCACAAAGGCCAGTTCCGCGACCGCGCCTGTACGCAGTGCCACGTCACCGAGGACTGGAAGACGCTGACCCCCTTCGACCACGCGAAGACGAAGTTCGCGCTGCGGGGCAAACACGCCGACGTGAAGTGCGCGGAGTGCCACGAGAAGGGCGTGTACTCGGGTACGTCGATGGCCTGCGTCGAGTGCCACGAGACGCCCCACCCGAAGGCCACGGAGTTCGGCGAAAAGTGTGAACGCTGCCACACCGAGCGGCTCTGGTCGGAGCTCGTGTACGCGAAGCGGGAGCACCGGAAGTTCCCGCTCGACGGCGGGCACGCCGCCCCGAAGTGTACCGATTGCCACGGCCCGAAGGCGGTGCGAGCGCCCGTCACCGAGTGCGTCGCCTGTCACGCGCGCGACGACGTCCACAAGGGTCAGTTCGGGCGCAAGTGCGAGAGCTGCCACCAGATCAGCGCCTGGAAACAGCTCAAAAAGGGCGCCGCCATCGACCACGACAAGACGGCGTTCCCCCTGCGCGGCGAGCACATCGGCGTCGAGTGCGCCGAGTGCCACCCCAACGGCCGGTTCAAGCCGATCGCACACGCGCGTTGCCTGGACTGCCACCGCGATCCGCACGAGGGCAAGGTCGGCACGCAGTGCGAAGACTGCCACGCCGTCGGCGGGTTCCAGCCCGCGCTGTACCCGCTCGCCCGACACACGACGTTCGCGCTCACGGGCGCACACCGGGCGGTCCCCTGCAACGACTGCCACCGCCCCGCGCCGCCGAAGCTCGACTTCCGGCAGGGGTTGAAGGCGTGCGCCGAGTGCCACCGCGATCCGCACGAGGGACAGTTCGCCCCGCGGACGTGCGAGGCCTGCCACACGACGGCCGCGTGGGTGGGGGCACCGTTCGACCACGCCGTCTGGCCGCTGACCGGGCGCCACGCCCGCGCCGCCTGCGTCGCGTGTCACGACGGCGGGCGCTACGAGGGCACGCCCCGCACTTGTGTCGCCTGCCACGGAGACACCCACCTCGGGCAGTTCGTCGCGGGGCCGCCGGTCAAGGCCTGCGACGTCTGCCATCGGACGGAGGCGTGGAAGGGCACGTTCGATCACACGAGCGTCTGGCCCCGCGAGGGTGAACACGAAAAGGCCACCTGTGCGGCCTGCCACAAAGAGGTGCGGGTCTCGGACGGCCGGGTGACGGTGCGCTGGCGGCTGGGCTTCCAGGACTGCGCCCGCTGCCACGAGAACGTCCATCGCCGCGGGCCGGCGGCGGAGGGGCAGCCATGACGACGATGCCTCTTCGGTACGCCACCGCCCTCGCGGTTGCTTTCGTCTGGGCATTTGCCGCGTTTGCGGCGTTCGCGGCGCCCGCGCCCGCGGTCCCGGCCGCGCCGGGGGGCGGTCACGGCACGGGGGACGTCTTCGCGCGGTGCGCCGACTGTCACGTCCCGCAGGGCTGGCATGTGCTCCGTTCGGGCGGCGCCGACGGGTTCGACCACGATCCCACCGGCTTCGCCCTGCGTGGACGCCACGCGCTGCCGACGTGCAATGCCTGCCACAAGGGCACGAGCCTGCGCGGCGCGCGTTGTACGACGTGTCACGAAGACGTCCACCAGGGCCGCCAGGGCGACCGCTGCGACGGGTGCCATACCAGCCGGGACTGGCGCCTGCCCGACGCCCTGGCCCTGCATGCCCGCACGCGCTTCCCGCTTCAGGGGGTGCACCTCACGACCCCGTGCCGGGACTGTCACCGCGCCGCGGCGAACGACGTCTGGCAGGGCGCCGAAACGCGCTGCGCCGGCTGCCACCTCGCCGACGCCGCCGGACGCCACCCGCGCCACGACGCGCCGCCGTTCACGACGCGCTGCGAGGCCTGCCACACGGCCTACGGGTTCCGGCCGGCGGTCATCGACCACTCGCCCTGGTGGCCCCTGACCGGCGCGCACCGCACGGCGGATTGCGCTCAGTGCCACACGGGCGGACGCTACCGGGGCACGCCGGAGCGGTGCGAGGGCTGTCACACGGACGACTTCCGACGCGGGCACGAGGCCGGTCACTCGACGGACTGCGCCGACTGCCACGGCACGGCGGCATGGCTGCCCGCGTCGAGCGTCGACCACGCACGGTTCTTCCCCTTGCCCCATCGCGGCGTCTCGGCCTGCGCGTCGTGCCACCCACAGGGCACGACGAGCCTGTCGTGCATGACGTGTCACGCACACAACCGCTCCGAGATGGCCGAAGAGCACGACGACGTCCGCGGGTACGCCTTCGACGCCCGGGCCTGTTACCGCTGCCACCCCCGAGGTCGCGAATGAGCGCCACCGCCGCGATCGCACTCCTCGCCGCGCTCCAGGCGGTCGTCACCGGCGTTTCCCCCGACGGCGCCTACCTGAACCGCGGCAGCCTCGACGGCGTCCGCGTCGGCGATGCCGTGACGGTCGCCGGCCAGACGCTCACCATCGCCGAAGTCGGCCCGCACCGCGCGCGGACGAGCCCGATCGCCGATGCGCTTGCCCTTGCCCACAGCCTGCGCGCCGGCACGCACGCCGAGATCGGTGCGTCCGGTGTCGCCCCCGCGCCGGCCGCCGCCGCACCTGCGACGCCCCGGCCCGTCGCCCCGCAAGTCGATCCGGCGCAGGCACCGGTCTTGTGGGCCGCGGCCGAGGACGGCTGGCAGGCGCCCCGACCCTTCGCGGGCGCGGCGACGACGGCCACCGCGGCAGCCCCCGCGTCCCTTTGGCGCATTCGGGGCGATCTGTCGTTGACGACGTTCCACAGCGCTGCGCTGGACGGCAGCCGCGCGACGTCCGTCGGCACGCTCGGCTCCCGGCTGGCGGTGGAGCGGGAGGCGCTCCGGTACGAGCACGACGTCCGCTTCAACGGCGGCCTGCCCTTCGAGGTCGTCCGCGACACCCACCCCCTCGTCGAGGCCCGGCAGCTCGAACTCGGGTACTCGACGTCCGGTTTCGGCGCTCGGGGCGGTCGGTTGCGCACGGACGACCGCCTCTCGAGCGGCCCGGTGGATGGCGCGGCCCTTCGCCTTTCGGCACCGGGCGAGCGCCTCGACTACGGCGGCGAGCTTTACGGCGGCCTCGTCCCCGCGCCGGACACCCTCGCGCCGGACACCGCGCGCCGCACGGCCGGCCTCGGGGGCCGACTGGGTCTGCGCCGCGGCGGCTGGGCGTTCGAGACGACGGCGGGGGCCAACGCCATCGCCGGTGACGGCGGCCTCGAACGGGTCGTCGTCGGCCCGTCGCTCGACCTGCATGACGACACCTGGGCGTTCTCGGTCTTCACCGACGTGGATCTCCAGCCGACTCTTGTTTTCAGTCAGGTCCACGCCAGCGCGTTCTGGACGTGGTCGGCGCACGGGGACGTCGGGTTGCGGTACGGCCGGTTCGAAGCGCCCCTCTTCGGGCACGCTGCGGCCGGCGCGGCGCACGACGTGTGGATCGACGCTCGCTTCGACCTCGGCGCACCGGGCACCCTCTGGCCCCGGCTCGGCCTGCTGGTCGACCCCGAGGGTGAGAGCCTCGTGCCCGGGCTGGATTACCGCGTCGCCCTGACCCGCGCGCTCGACGCCCGCCTGGGCTACGACTACACGCGCGGGCCGCAGCAGGAGAGCCACCAGGGCCGCGGCACGCTGACGTGGCGCATCGACGGCGGGGTGCTCGCCGAGCTCGACGCGGGGGCGCGCGGGACGCTGGTCTATCCGGCCGCGGGACCCGCCGAGGACCTGGAGAAGACGGCCGAGCTCGGGGCCTGGCTGGCGCTGCCGGGCGACCTGGATCTGCATCTCCACGCCGAGGGCACGCTGGCCTGGCAGGATCGCCTGGTCGCCCTCGCCGATCTCCGCTGGCGGTTCGGGCCATGACGCGCTTCTACCTCTGGCTGGCCGCGACGGTCGGTCCCCTCGCACTCTTGTTCGTGTTCATCGAGTGGCGCATCCGCCGCCGCGAGCGCGAGAACCGCGAGGCGATGGCCCGGGCCGCGCGCCTCGGCCTCGACGAGCCGGTCTCGCTGCACCCGTACATCGATCCCGACCGCTGCATCGGCTCGGGCGCCTGCGTCGCCGCCTGCCCGGAAAAGAAGATCATCGGCCTCGTGGGCGGACGCGCGCAGCTCATCCGGGCGGCCGAGTGTGTCGGACACGGCGCATGCGCCGCCGCCTGCCCGATGAAGGCGATTCAGCTCGTCTTCGGGACGGCGCGGCGCGGGGTGGACATTCCGCGGGTGTCTTCGAAGTTCGAGACGAACCTGCCCGGCGTCTTTCTGGCCGGCGAAGTGGGGGGCATGGGGCTCATCCGCAACGCCGTCGAACAGGGCCGGCAGGCCATGGCGGCCATCGTCGCGTCCCTCGCCGGTGTCGACCGAGGGGCCGCGACCGACGGCGGCGAGGTCCTCGACGTCCTGGTCGTCGGCGGCGGCCCGGCGGGCATCTCTGCGGCCCACCACGCGACCGACGCCGGCCTGTCCGTGCTCGTCTGCGAACAGGAGGACACGGGCGGGGCCATTCTGCACTACCCCCGGGCGAAGCTGGTGCTGACGCGCCCGCTGGAGATCGCCGGCCACGGCGTCCTCAAAGGTCCCCGGCTGTCCAAAGAGCAGCTGATGGACTTCTTCGACGAGGTCACGGCGGACCTGAACATTCGTCGACGGGCACGCGTCACCGGCGTCACCCGTCGCGACGACGGCGTATTCGCCGCGACGCTCGCCGACGATCCGCAACCGGTCCTCGCCCGGCGCGTGCTCGTGGCGGTCGGTCGGCGTGGCACGCCCCGCAAGCTCGGTGTGCCCGGCGAAGAGCAGGGCAAGATCGTCTACAAACTCATCGAGCCCGAGCGCTACCGCGGACTCGACGTGCTGGTCGTCGGCGGCGGCAACTCGGCCGTCGAGAGCGCGCTGATGCTCGCCGAGGTCGGCGATACGCGCGTCACGCTGTCGTATCGGGGGGATGCGTTCAGCCGGGTCGCGGCGGAGACGCGGCCGAAGCTCGACGCCGCCGTCGCCGCGGGCCAGCTGCAGGTTTTGTTGAAGTCGACGGTGGAGCGCATCGACTTCGAACACGTCACGCTGCGGACGGCGGAGGGCCCCCTGACGCTGGCGAACCACGCGGTCATCGTTCAGGCCGGGGGCAACGCCCCGACGGAGTTCCTGCGCGCCATCGGCGTGCTGGTCGACGTCCATCACGGCATCCGGATCGTGCAGGACGCACAGGGCGCTGATCCGTCGCCGGGCGCCGACCGATCCCGACGGGCGGAACGACCGTAGGAAGACAGACAATGCACACACGTTTTCAGTTTTTTGGATGCCGTCGTTCTCCGATCACCGACGTGCTGCGCATCGCCGTGCTGCTTCTGGCCGCTCTGCCGGGCTGCCGGACGACCGAGCACCGCGAGATGGTCAGCGCGCACGGCGCCAACGGCAGCACCTGCGAGGACTGCCACCTCGGTGCGTTCCAGGCCGCCCTTTTCGACCACGCCTCGGTCGACTACGGCCGCGATTGCGCGACCTGCCACGCCGAGGACACCTGGCACCCGTTGCGCGTGCCGAATCACGACGCGTTCCGACCCCTTCGGGGCGCCCACGGCATCGCCGGCTGCGGCGCCTGCCATGCCGCCGGGCGGGCCGATCCGCAACCGCAGACGTGCATCGGGTGTCATGCCGCCGACAAGGCGAGCGCCGTCCCCGATCACGCGGCCTACGCCGACACCTGCGAGGACTGTCACACCGAGACCGCCTTCAAGCCGGCGACGTTCGATCACACGGACGCGTTCCCGCTGACCGGCCGCCACCTCGAGACGGCCTGCGCGAGTTGTCACCCGAACGAGCGCTACGAGGGCACCCCGACCCTCTGTGTCGGCTGCCACGCGGACGACCGCGACCACGCCCGACCCTCGCATACCGGCCTGCCGGAAGCGTGCGAAACGTGCCACACGACGGCCGCCTGGGCGCCGCCGACGTTCGACCACGAGGCGGCGTTCCCGTTGACGGGCAAGCACACGGTCGCGGCGTGCAGCAGTTGCCACGTGAATCAGGTCTTCGAGGGCACGCCGAGTCGCTGCGTGGATTGCCACCGCGACGTGCGGCCGGCGACGCACGAGGCCCTCGGGTACGGCGAGGGCTGCGAGGAGTGCCACAACACCGAGAACTGGGCCGCCAACACGGATCACAGCCTTTTCCCGCTCCTCGGCAAACACGCGGAGACGGCCTGCGCCGAGTGCCACCCGAACCAGACCTATCTCGGAACGCCCCATGCCTGCGAGGCCTGCCATCTCGAGGACCGGCCCGCAACGCCGGACCACACGGGTTTCCCGACGGACTGCAGCCAATGCCACGGCCCGGCGGCCTGGCGGCCGGCAGCCCCGGCGGATCACGACACCTTCTACCCGCTGACCGGCCGGCACGTCGGCCAGCCCTGCGAAGGTTGCCACTCCAACGGGCGGTACGCCGGGACGCCACGCGACTGCAACGGCTGCCATGCGGCAGACGCCGCCCGGGCGACGCCCCCCCACGCCGGCTTCGACACGACCTGCACGGACTGCCACACGACCGCGGGCTGGACGGGGGCGCACTTCGTCCATGACTTCTTCCCCATCGAGGGCGCCCACACCCGCCTCGACTGCGCGCAGTGCCACGTCGGGGGCCGCTATGCGGGCACGCCGACGACCTGTGCCGGCTGTCACGCCGCCGACGCGACCGCGGCGAGTCCGTCGCACGTGGGCTTCCCGGACACCTGCACGACGTGTCACACCCAGAACGCCTGGTCGCCGGCGACTTACCGCCATCGGTTCCCGGTGCCGCACCGCGGCGTGTCCGCCTGTGGTGACTGCCACCTCGACCAGACCGACTTCGGCAACTTCTCGTGCATCGACTGTCACGAGCACCGCCGCGCCGAGACGGATCGCGAGCACCAGGGCGAGGTCGACGGCTATGCGTACGACAGCGCGGCCTGTTACCGCTGCCACGCCAACGGACGCGGCGACGACTAGCCGGGCGCGGGCCGTGATATCGTCCCGCCATGGAATCGACCCCGCCCCCCTCCCCGCCCCCATCGGCGCCGCCGTCTTCCGACCCTTCGCCCCCCCGCGTCGGGGTCGTCATGGGCAGCAAGAGTGATTGGGAGACCATGCGGCACGCCGCCGAGGTGCTCGCCGCGTTCGACGTGCCGCACGAGTGCCGCGTCGTCTCGGCGCACCGGACGCCCGACGTCCTCGTCGAGTACGCTTCGCAGGCCGAAGCGCGGGGACTCGAGGTCATCGTCGCCGGGGCGGGTGGTGCGGCCCACCTGCCGGGCATGATCGCCGCCATGACGGTCGTACCGGTCCTGGGCGTGCCGGTGCAGTCCAAGGCACTCAGCGGGCTGGACTCGCTCTTGTCCATCGTGCAGATGCCCGGCGGCGTCCCCGTCGGCACGCTGGCCATCGGCCCGGCGGGGGCCCGCAACGCCGGCCTGTTGGCGGCTCAGATCCTGGCGCTGCACGACCCGACGCTGCGGGGCCGGCTGCGTGCGCATCGTCAGGCGGAGAACGCCCGCGTTCGGGCCGAGACGTTGCCGTGACGGCGCCCGGCCTCCTCCTGCCCGGGTCCACCCTCGGGATTCTGGGCGCCGGGCAGTTGGGTCGCATGCTGGCCATGGCCGCCCGCCGATTGGGCTACCGCGTTGGCGTCTTCAGCCCCGAGCCGGATGCCCCGGCCGCGGCCGCGGCCGACTTCGCCGTGGTGGCGTCCTACGACGACGCCGCCGCAGTCTCGGCGTTCGCCGCGCGGGTCGACGTCGTGACGTTCGAGTTCGAGAACGTCCCGTCGAGCGTCGCCGAGACGGCCGGGCAGCGCGTCCCGGTGCGGCCGGCCGGGCGCGTGCTGCACACGACACAGCAACGCCTCCGCGAGAAGGCGCACTTGCGCGCCACCGGCCTGCCCGTCGCCGACTTCGTGCCCGTCGACGACGCGCAGGCGCTCGTCCGCGGCGTGGCGGCCCTCGGCCTGCCGTGTGTCTTGAAGACGGCGGGCTTCGGTTACGACGGCAAGGGTCAGCGTAGACTCGACGCCGACGACCCGCAGACGCTTGCACACGCGTTCGAGGGCCTGCAGGGCGGTCCGGGGGTCCTCGAAGCCTGGGTGCCCTTCGAGCGAGAGCTGTCCGTGGTGGCGGCCCGGGGCCTCGACGGCGCGTTCGCGGCGTACCCGGTCTTCGAGAATCGCCACCGACATCACGTGCTGGACGTCACCCTGGCGCCGGCGGAGATCCCCGGCCCCGTGGCGGACGCGGCCGTCGCACTCGCCCGCCGCGTTCTCGAGAGCCTCGACGTCGTCGGTCTGCTCTGTGTCGAGCTGTTTCAGTTGCCCGGCGGACGCTTGCTCATCAACGAGGTGGCACCGCGGACGCACAACTCGGGGCACCTCACCCTCGACGCGTCGGTCACGAGTCAGTTCGAGCAGCAGGTCCGGGCCGTCTGCGGGCTGCCACTCGGTTCAACCGACACACGCCCCGCGGCGATGGTGAACCTGCTCGGCGACCTCTGGGCCGACGGCGAGCCCGACTGGCGGGCCGCGCTGGCGATGCCCGGGGTGCACCTGCACCTCTATGGCAAACGCGAGGCCCGACCCGGGCGCAAGATGGGCCACCTGACCGTCGTGGGCGGGTCGGTCGCCGACGCCGCGCAGAGGGCCGTGGAGGCCCGCGCCCGGCTCACCGCCCGCTGAACGGCGTCAGCGGCGGCGGCGACGACGGACGAGCGGTGCGACGCCTGCGGCGAGGAGCCACCACGCGGCCGAGGACGCGCCGGTCCCGGGCGTGCGACAGGCGCAGCCGGCCACCGGATCGGCCTCCTGCTTGATGTTGCGGCTGGCGTCGGGGTTGGTCGACGGCTGCAGCGCGTCGGCGGTGTCGACGGTGCCGAAGTCGCCGAGGGTCGGGTCGACGGGGCGACCCTGATCGGCCTCCGAGGGCCCGGCGTCGGGCCGGTAGTTGGGGTCGTCGACGGGTCCCCAGGCGCCGACACACTGCGCCGCGTCGCCGACGACTTCGCACCGCTCGGCGGGCGGACACACGATGCCGAAGCAGGCATCGTGGCCGCAGATGCCCTCTTCGCAGCGCTGCCCGTCGGTGCAGGTGATGCCCGCGCAGGGGTCCGCGCCGCATGCGCCCGCGGCACACGCCTGCCCGTCCGGACACTCGATGCCGGCACAGGGATCGTCGATGCAGGCGCCGTCGACGCAGCGCTGCTGGAAGGCACAGCTCACCGTGGCGCAGCTCGGCACGCACGCCCCGTCGCGGCAGAACTCGCCCTCGTTGCAGAAGAGGTCCGCGCACGGATCGGGCTGGCAGATGAAGTCGACACAGCGCTCGCCCTCGGCGCACCCCGCCGCGTAACAGTCGGGCGCGACGCAGACACCGCCCGAGCAGACCTCGTCGGCGGCGCACGCGACGCCCGCGCAGGGGTCGACGCACAGGCCGGCCTCACAGATCTGACCGAAGTCGCAGGTCATGAGATCGCAGGCCGAGACGCACAGGCCGTCGACGCACCGGAAGGTGTCGGCGCACTCGTTGTTCGCGCAGCGGTCGACGCAGCGGCCGTGGGCACAGGCCTGTCCCTCCGGACAGGGCGCATCGTCGTCGATGGTGCCATTGCAGTCGTCGTCCTCGCCGTTGCAGGTCTCGGCGGGCACGTCGCCGCAGGTGCCGCACGCGTTGCGCAGGTCTTCGTCGATGACCCCGTCGCAGTCGTCGTCCTGAAGGTTGCACAGTTCGTCCGCCGGCTGCTCGTCCGGTGCGCAGATCTGCACGCCGCCTTCGCAGGCCGAAACGCCGCGTGCGCAGTCGCCCACGCGCCCGGTCCCGCAGACCTCGCCAATCCCGACGACCCCGTCGTCGACGAGCGCATTGCAGTCGTTGTCGAGGCCATCGCACACCTCGGGGCTCGCCGGCGTCAGCGGAACGCAGATGACCGCCCCGCCCTCGCACGCGCGCTGACCGGCGCCGCAGACCCCCGGCAGGTCGGTCTGGCAGGGCTCGCCGATGCCGAGGCCCTCGTCCGCCGTGCCGTCGCAGTCGTTGTCGAGGCCATCGCAGATCTCGTCGCTCGGCATGCCGATGGGATCACACTGGACGGCGCCATTGCGGCACATCGTGCGGCCATCGGCGCAGACCCCGCGGCGGCCCGTGTCGCAGCGCTGGTCGCCCTCGGGGTTGCCCTGGTCGATCTGGTCGTCGCAGTCGTCGTCGAGGCCATTGCAGAGCTCGGGCGTCGGCAGGCGGTCGGGCACGCACTCGACGTTGCCCTCGACGCAGTGGGTCAGGCCGGCGGCGCAGGTGCCGCCCAGGCCGGTGGCACAGGGCACGCCGCCCTGCGGGTCGTCCTCGTCGACCTGACCGTCGCAGTCATTGTCGACGGCGTCGCAGACCTCGGCCCCCGGCACGCCGACCTGCAGACAGAGCAAGCGGCCGGCGCGGCAGTCCGTCAGGCCCGCCGAACACGCGCCGGGCTCGCCGGTATCACAGTTCTGGCCGGCCTCGGGATTGTCCTCGTCGCTCTCGCCGTCGCAATCGTCGTCCCGGCCGTTGCAGATCTCCGCCCGGGCCTCACGGTCGCCGATGCACTGGACACGACCGTCGAGACAGACGGTCAGGCCGCCCGCGCACTCGCCGGGAATGCCGGTGTCGCACTGCACACCGCCGCCCGGATCACCTTCGTCCGTCGAATCGTCGCAATCGTTGTCGAGCCCGTCGCAGACCTCGTCGGCCGGGAAGAACTGCTGAACGCAGACGAGCGCACCGCCGCGGCAGACCGTCAGGCCGACGCCACACTGACCGATGAGCCCGGTGTCGCAGGCCTGCTGCTCGCCGAGGCCGCTCTCGTCGACTGCGCCGTTGCAGTCGTTGTCGACGCCGTCGCAGATCTCGGGACCGGAGGGGATGCAGATGACCGGGTCGCAGGCGTCGCCGATGCCATCGCGGTCGATGTCGCGCTGATCGGGGTTCGGCACGAGGCCGCAATTGTCGCAGGCGCTGCCGAAGGCGTCGCCGTCCGGATCGGCCTGGTCCCCATTGGCGACCTGGACGCAGTTGTCGCAGACGTCGCCGACCCCGTCGCCGTCCGAATCGGCCTGGTTCGGGTCGTTGCGCCCGGGGCAGTTGTCCTCGAAGTCGCAGATCTGGTCCTGGTCCGTGTCGACGCAACCGCCGCCCACGGAGCGCTCGAGGACGAGCAGGGCGTAGGCCTGACCGTCCCAGCTCACCCAGCTGCCGATGCCCTCGGGTCGCACGTAGCGTCCGCCGGCGTCCTGGTTCGAAATGAGGTAGTACGCATAGTCGAAGTACCAGCGGGCGGGCTCGAACGGCGACGCGTAGTAGCCCGGCCCTTCGCCCCCCAACGGCGGCGCGCGGCGGACCGCGGCGGGATCGGTGCGGACCTGGCGTTCGCCCCAGGCGGGGGCATCGCCGGGCAGAAGGAGCCCCACGTCGTCCGGCGAGATGTGCCCCGGCGCCGGCTGGACGCCGGAGTCATCGAGGAACGTGTACGCCTTGGACGAGGACCACAGGTAGTAGAAGTAGGACTCCTGCCAGCTGTTGTAGTACGGGACCGTGGTCGTGAACTTGTAGTGGTTGCGCAGCCAGAGCAGGTAACCCTGGACACTCGCGTCGTTGAGATCGGCCCCGCCGATGACCTGCGCCCAGAGACCGGAGGCCGTCTGCTGGTAGGAGCTGGCGTTGCCGCGGTTGTATCCGTGGCCGCGCTCCGCCGGGGTGAAGCCGTCCTGGTTGGCGCCGTTGCGATAGCCACTCGCCGTCGTCGCCGCCATCTGGTTCAGGCGCGCGAGCCGGTTGGGATCGGCGTAGGCCGGATCGGAGAAGACGCCGCGCGCCGCGGCCAGACCCGCGACCGAAAGCTGCGTCGTCGAGGAGTCGTTGCAGCCGCCGTTCGAATAGCACCAGTACCCGTCGCCGTTCTGGTTATTCGAGATGCGGTCAAACATGACCGCGATGGCATTGGCGGCGCCCGCCTGGTTCGGCCCCCCCGTCCGCAGGTAGACCGAAAGCGCCATCAGGTCGGCGCCGTCACGGTAGGCGTAGAACGCCTGGTTCGTGTGGCTGTTGATGATGAACGAGATGATGCTTTCGATGCGCTGCTGATCCCCCGGCGTCGCGTTCCGGTAGCCCGTCGGCGCCGCGCGCTGATCGGCGCTGACCCGCTTCTCGAGGAGCGTCAGGGCCACGAGACCCGAAGCATCACCCGCGGCCCCGTTCCAGGCGCCCTGGTTCGTCAGCCAGTTCAAGCCGCGGTCGATGGACGCGGCCACGTCGACCGAGAAGTTCGTCTGCTGGGCCTGCGCGGGCCCGGCGAGGGCCATGGCCAGCGAGAGGAAAACGAGCGCGGCGCGCTGGACGGTCTTCGGCACGGGCGGACTCCTGGCGGTGAAACTTCACAATAGGTGGAACTTCGCAGCGGGGCAACGCCTCGCAATTCAGTGGCATCCCGTGGTGTCGTCGGGCAGATTCCCGACGCTGAACGGGGACCGGTGGCGACCGCCGACCCCGCGGATGATGAACCTTCGAAGCCGGATTGGGGGAACAGGATGATCGGTGCGAGGAGAGTGATGGGGCGGTCGGCGCTGGCGTTTGCGGCGCTCGGTCTGAGCCACGCGTCGGCGCAGGAGACCAAGGTCTGGGTGCCCGAAGCACTGCCGGCCGCGGCCCCGGCGGCCGAGGCGGCGGCGACGCCCGTCGAGCCGGACGGGTGGAAGCTCAGGCTCCATCTCGGCGGCAACACGAGCTTCGGGCACAACAGCCAGGTCGTCGGCAGCGTCGACGGCTCGACGTTTCAGGTCGGCCTCGTCCTCGAAGGCAAAGCCGACCTGAAAGCCGGTCAGCACGAGTGGCTCAACGAGCTGCAGATCCACCACCAGCAGACGAAGACGCCGGCGCTCGCCGTCTGGCAGAAGTCGATGGACGATCTGAAGCTGATGAGCACCTACCTGTACCACCTCGAGGCGGTGCCCTGGGTCGGTCCGTTCGCCCGTCTCAAGCTCGACACGGTCATCTTCGCGACGGAGACGACCAAACCCGAGGACTACGACGTCATCAACACCGACGACCCGAAGGAGGTCCCGCGCTACACGCGCCACACGGCCAACGCCGCGACCCGCCTCGCCGGCCCGTTCGAGCCGTTGACCCTCCGTCAGTCGGCCGGTTTCTTCGCCGATCCGGTCAAGTCCGAACCCGCCAACCTCGGCTTCAAGCTCGGCGCCGGTGTCCAGGAGCTCATCGTTCGGGACGGTTTCGCCCTGACGAAGTCCGACGAGGCCGGCCGCATCGAGATCACGCCGCTGAAGGACTCCGTGGAAGCCGGCGCCGAGTTCGAAGCCGTCTTCACCGGCGCGAAGGACAAGCGCGTCTCTTACGAGCTCGCCGCCAACTTCCTCTATCCGTTCATCCTGACGGACGACAAAGGCATCGAGGGCATCGAGCTGCTCAACGCCGACATCCACGGCAAGCTGTCGGTCAAGCTCACCGACTGGGGCTCGCTCGACCTCGTCGCCGGCGCCAAGCGCCAGCCCCTGGTGGCCAACCAGTGGCAGTTGAACACCGGCGTGCTGCTCAACGCGGGCTTCGACCTTCTCTGAGCCTCCCGAGTCGGGCGGTCCGGGTCAGCGCGGGCCCACGCCGGGCACCGGCGCATTGCGCCAGGCGTCGATGCCGCTGAACTGACCGCGGTTGCCCGAGTTCACCGTCGGCGGGCCGCCGTCGTAGTAGTTGTCCGCGATGTCGGCGGTGATCTGGCCGCCGATGTCGAGGAAGTCGTCCGACGTGCCACTCATGTGGTTGCGGTGAAACGTCGCCTGCAGATTGGCGAGCATTACCGGGTAACTCGCGCCGTCGAGAATGGAATCGGTCACGACGACGGGCAGGTCCGCGGCGTTGACGTGCAGGGGGCAGTGGCAGCCGGTCACGCGACTGTGTTCGATGGTGCCGCCGCCGCGCGCGAAGACCAGACAATCCGGCCCGACGACCGGCCGCTGCAGATCGACCACCGAGTCCGTCAGGTTCAGCGCGCCGCCCCCGATGCGAATGCTCGAACCGCCGAGGGCCGTCAGGAAGCGGAAGTCGCCGCCGTTGGCGAGGTTCATCGTCGTGACGCAGTCGCTCAGGTGGAGGTGGGCCGCGGTGATGACGCCGTCGCGCAGCCCGACGAGGCAGTTCTCCGCACCGCTGATCCGGGTATGCGACGCTTCGAAGCGGCCGCCTACCTGGAGGCCGGCCCAGGCCTGCCCTTCGATGACGACGGGGGCGTCGGGCGTGCCTTCGGTCACGAGCGCGCCCGCGACCCGGAGGATCGCGTTCGGCCCCCCGTCGACCACGACCCGGGCCCCGGCGCAGAGCGTCAGGGTCTCGCCGGCCTGCACGGTGGCCTGCCCGTCCACGGTGATGTCACCGCAGAGACGCCCGGCGACGTCCCCCGACACGCGATGGGTCTCACGGACGGGCGGCTCGGCGCCGCCGACGGGCGCAGGCTCGCCCCCGGACGGACCCGGCTCGCCGCCGACGGGGGCCGGTTCCCCCCCGGACGGGCGCCGGCTCGCCCCCGACGGGCGCGGGCGTGCCCCCGGATGGGCCGGGGTCGCCTCCAGACGGGCCCGGCTCGCCCCCGGACGGACCGGGGTCGCCTCCGGAGGGGCCCGGGTCGCCTCCGGTGGGCGCAGGTGTGCCCCCGGCGGGTGCGGGCTCGCCACCCGACGGCGCGGGCGTACCCCCGAGCGAGCCGGACTCGCCGCCGGAGGCCGCCGGGGTGCCGCCTCTGGCAGCGTCCTCGCCGGGCTCCGACCCGGGCTCGCGGAAGTCCACGGTTTCACTCGAGCCGCAGGCCCAGAGCGCGAGGGGGCAGAGATGCGTCGCGAGGAGAAACAAACGAGGGAGACGTCGAGATTTCGGCATGGGCGTGACGATACCAGTCCAGCGACGCGTCGACGAGGCCGCCGCGTGTGCCGATGAACAGTCGCCCGCCGAAGGCGACCGCCGCGGTTGCGTCGTCGAGGGCGGCCGGCAGGACCGAGCGCACGCCCGCGGGGTGCAGCGGTCCGGCCCCGCCGCCGAGCGACAGGACGAGCAGCGAAGCGCCGACGGGCACGAGCCCCCCCGGGTTGACCCATGCGTCTTCGGTCACGGTCTCGGATTGCCATCCACTGGGCGTCGCCGGGGCGGGCGCGAGGTGCACGACGCCGGCGTCGTAGGTACCCACGAAGACGCCGCCTGCGGGATCCGGTGTGATGGCCGTCACCCAGTCATGGGGCAGATGCCCCGTCGCCTGCGTCAGACGTTCAGACGTGCCATCGACACCGCCCGCGTGGAAGAGACCGTCGGCGGTGCCGATGAACAGTCCACCGGTCGCGTCGTAGGCCAGCGCCCAGACCTGCCGGCCTGGCAGACCCGCGTCCTCGCCGACCACCTGCACGGCACCGCCGGTGAAGACCTGAACGCCGTGGTTCGTGCCCACGGCGACGGCCCCCGACGGACCGACCGCCAGGGCCGTGACATGAACCGAGAGCCCGGGCACCGCTTCGGCCGCCGACGCCCCCGCCGCCAGCCGGTAGAGACCGCGCGCCGTGCCGATGAAGAGCGCGTCGCCCGAGGCCGAAATCGCGAGCGCGTTGATGAACGGTGGCACCTCGGCGACCGGCGTGTACTGCCGCCCGTCGCGCGTGGCGAACACACCGGCGTCGAACGTGCCGACGAAGAGCGTGTCCCCCGAGGCCGAGGTCGCGAGCGCCGACACATGGCCCGACGGGAGCGCACCCGGGTCTATGGCCGGCGCTCGCCCGCCGGACACGGGCCCGCAATACACCGCGGGTGCACCGGCCGCGTCGAAGCACCCGACGAATCCGCGGACGCGGCGCGTGAGTTTGCCGGCCCGACCCGTGAGCGTGAACGCACCGTAGGGACCCATCGCGACGTCGAAGTGCCCCCCCGGAGCGCTGCGGAGGGCGAAGACCGACTGCCGTCCGACGACGGCGTGGGCCACTTGCCGGGGCGCGCCGTCGTCTTCGTAGGTGAACACACCGTGCTGACCCGTGCCGACCGCCAACACATGACCATCGTCGCTCACGGCAAGGGCGCGCACGCCGCCGACGGCGACGTCACGGCCGAGTTCGGGGAGGGCTGTGAAGCGGCCCTGTTCGGGCTCGAACCGGAACACACCCTCGCGCCGGAAACCGACGTAGAGGGCGCCGTCCCGCGGGGACACGGCGACGGCCGTCGGGAACGCACCGGGCAGGCCGTCACACACCGTGAAGGCCCGCTCGCCGATGCTCAGGCGGCCGTCCTGCGCGACCACCGGGCGGCCGTCGGGCAGGCTGGCGTTCGCGCGGACGGGGCTCTCGACGGGCGCGCACGTCCAGGGACCGGGGGCGAGCAGCCCGGCGAGGGCAAGCGTGGCGGCGGTGATCATCAGGGCACCTCGAAGGCGAACTCGGTCCGGGTGGCGTTCAGCGCGTAGTCGACCGCGACGAGCCGCGCGACGTGGCGACCGGGGGGCAGATCCGGCGGCAGCGCGGCCTCCCATCGCTCGCCGGCCCCGACCCGATGCAACGTGAGCTCTTCGTCGCCGAGCTGGAGCACGATGCGCTTCAGATCGAGGCGGTCTCGCACGACGGCGTCGCCGGCGGCCGTCGAGACACCGTCGTCGTCGAAGACGTGATCCGCCGGGCGAGCGACGAAGCGCAGCGGCAGGTCGGACTCGATGGGACCCGCCACGGGCAGGCCGTCGGCGGTCTCGAGCGTGAGTTCGAAGCCCGGCGGCGCGGCGTCGACCCGAAAGTGAAGCGTGCCACGAGACGCCCAGCCGGCCTGCGAACGAAGCAGAATCCGGACCCGGTACAAGCCATCGGGCACGCCGCGGGGCACGAGGAAGCGGCCGAGCCACAGGCCTTCGGTCTCATCCCAGGAACAGGGCACGACCTCGCCCCAGGGCAACAGACCGATGACTTCGCGCGCGCCGCGATCGGCGTGCACGCGGATCTCCGGATCGCCGGGCTTGATGCGGTCCGGACCGAGCGAATCGGCCACCGGGGCCGCAACGAAGCTCGTCAGGCGGGTGGCGATGCCATAGGTGAGACCCAGACCCCGGATCTCCTGCCCGAGGAGTTCGCGCTCGGCCGCGTCGGCGCGCGCCAGGGCCGTCTCCAGCCCGGCCACGCGCAGGCGCGCCCACTCGATGGAGAGCAGCTCGCCGGCGGGCGCGGGCGGGCCGGCCTTCGCCGACGCCTCCAGCGCCACCGGGATGCCATGCAACACACCCTCGACGCGGACCTTGACGGGGCCGTCCGTCCGCGCGAGCAGGCGCACGGCTTCGCCTTGGGCGAGGCGGCCGGGCAGCGCCCCCTCCACGTCGAAGACCCGCTCGCCGTCGATGGTCACGGAGAGATCCTCGATGACGGGCGCCGTCACGGCGCGGACGAGCTCGTCGACCGTCGCGTCCCCGGCCGGGCCGTCGGGCACGAACCGGAGCGAGACCTGCGGAAAGAGCGCGGCGAGCGCCTGCCCGCGCCGCTGCGAGACGAACTGCGCCAGTACGACGCGGGCGGAAGCGAACGCCGCGGCGTCGACGTCGACGGCGAAACGGTCCCCGTGTGTGGCGTCGGTCGGCTGCCCGTCCGTCGCCACGACCACGACCGCGTCCGGGCGCCCGGCGACGAGGTCGGCCGCGGCCGCGAGGCCCGCGGAGAGGTCCGTCAGGCCTCCGGCGCGCAGGCCCTCGATGGCATCGACGACGGTCTCGGTGACACTCGGCGTGACGGGCACGAAGTCGGGCAGCCAGGCCTCGACATCGTCGCGCAGGACCAGCAGGGCGAGGCGATCACGGGGGCCGAGCGCCGTGACCGTGCGCCGCGCGAGGTCTCGGCTGCGGGCGAGCGGTTCACCGGCCATCGAGAGAGAGGCGTCGATGAGCAGCAGCACATCGCGGGGCGCACGCTCCCCGGCGAAGGGATCCGTGTCGAACGCGAACCGCGTCTCGACGTAGGCCGAGGGTTCGCCGGCCCGTGCGGCGGCCCGGACGGCGAGGTCGAGCGGGGCGCCGGGCTGCCGCCACCGCAACACGAAGTCCCGCTCGAGGCCGCGGCCGGTGCGGTTGACTGTCACGACCGCGCGGTCGGCGACGCGTTCGAACCGGGCGTCGCCGTGATTCGGGGCCATGAGATCCGTCAGTGTCCGACCCGCGGTCTCGGCCCGCAGGTCGATGTCGAGGTCGAAGACGGACGGACGGGCACCGGGGTCCGACTCCGCCGGGAAGACGAGGCTCCGGGCGCCGCCGAGCCCGTCGACGGACTGCACAAAGGAGAGTTCGATGCGACGGCTGCCCCGCCCGGGAATGGCATCGAGGCTCATGCGGAACCGCTCGCCGGCGCGCTCGGTCTCACCGAGGGCCGCGCGTTTGCCTTCAGCGACGGCGGCTTCGAAGGCGCGCACGGCGGCCTCGCGCCCGGCCACGGCGGCGGCGACGCGGACCCCGTCGCGAAAGTCGGCGAATCCGGTCACGGTGGCATCGCCGGGCAACGGGAACGCAAAGCTCGCGCTGACCGGGCCGGGGAGGTCGTTGACGAAGACCTGGGACACGGTCGTTCGCGCCGTCTGTCCGTCCACCAGTATGCGGACGTGGGTGTAGGCCGTCCGCAGCGGCCCCGCACTGGTGCGAGCGACGCCCGAGGCCAGCGCGCGGCCGTGCAGGGCGAAAATCAGGACCACGAGCATCGTGAGGCGCAGCATGGCGTTCACTCCTTCTCGGGTACGCCCGCGGGGCGGGCGGCGACGGCCACCACGGGCGCAGCCGCGGCGGGGACGATGTAGAAGCGCAGACCGGGATCGGCCGCGCGCACGGTGGCGACGCGCAGGCCGCGGCGCTCGTCCTCGCGGACGGCCTCGACGATGAGACCGGCGTCCGCGCCCCCCGTGACGAGGACCTGCTGTTTCGCGAAGTCGATGAACGGCGGTGGCGGGGCCGTGCCGCCCCCGACGAGGCTCGTGTGTGCGCGCCAGAGATCGGAGAACGTCGCAGCGTCGACGACGTGCCGAAGCTGCGCGCCCGAGAGACCGCTCGTCGACACGGCCGGCGGGGCGAGGTGCCCGACCGTCACCGGGGCGCGCGCCGCCGTGAAGTCGACGCTGAGCGTGTCGGCGGCGAGCGTCCGGGTGGTGCCGCTGATCGTGCCGCCCACGCTGCGGGCGGCGACGGCGCCTCCGCCCGGTCCCGATGCGTCCCCCGGGGCCGCCCGGCGCGCCGCCGCGTCGGCCAGGGAGACCGACCGGCCTTCGGTCCGCTCGGCGATGCGCTCGAAGAAGGCTCGCCCGCTCGCCCCCGGCTCGCCGCAGACGATGCTCTGGATCGAGATGCCCTTCTTCAGCGCGAGCTCGAGGAGGACGCCTTCGTCGGGGCTGTCCGGGTAGCGCTGCGGGGGCGCGTCGCCGACGAGGTACAACAGACGCAGCACCGGCGCCGAGTCGCGGGCGGCCGCGCCCCGCGGGGTCACGGGCGTCCACTTCAGGCGCAACAGCGCGTCGCGCACGGCCTCGAGCACGGCCTCGGGCGTGTCCCCGCCCCCGTCCGCCTGCAGCTCGGTCAACGCCGCGTGCATGACCGACACGTCGGCCGTGAACGGGGTGACGCGCGTGACGAAGGCGTCCCCCTTGTCTCGGAACCCGACGAGGGCGAAGCGCACATCCGGCCGCGGTTCACCGGCCGAGAGTTCGGCCGCCACGGCGCGGATCCGTGTCCGCGCGTCCTCGATGAACGAGCCCATCGAGCCCGTCGCGTCGAGGACGAAGGCCACCTCGATCCGGGGCCTGTGTGTTTCTGCGCGGCCGGCCGCGGGCGTCGCGGGCGCTGCGGGTGTCACGGGCGCCGCGAAACAAGGCGCGCACGGGGGCAGCGCACACGTCGCCGCCATCAGAAGAGCCACCGCGAGGCGCTTCCACATCGGTCTTCCCCACTCTGTATCCGGTTGTCGATCCGGCCCGCTCGGGGCCGCCCCGGGACCCTTTGCACCGGGCGTGCCGAGCCTTCGACCGCGCTGCCGGGCGCCCCTCGGACGAGACCGCAGCGTCGCATGCTGCAAGTCACGGCATCGCGCTATCAATTGCGGTATCGTCCCGCGCCAGCCCGCGCGCCGTCACGCGCCAGAGAGGTCACCATGGCAAACTACTTCAAGGACAACGAGGACCTGCGCTTCTACGTCGAGCACGGCATCGACTGGGCCCCCCTCGTCGAGGAGATCGAGCAGGGCTACCGGTACGCGACGACCGGAGAGGGCGATGGCCACAAGAACCTCGCCGAGGCGCTGACGTTCTACCGCGAGATGCTCGAGACGGTGGGCGCCTTCGCCGCGGACGAGCTCGCCCCGCAGGCCGCCCGCATCGACCGCGAGGGGGTGCGCTTCGAGGACGGCGAGGTCCACTTCCCGCCGACGCTGGAGAAGACGTTCCGCGCGCTCGGTCGGCTCGAACTCCACGGCATGTCCCTCCCCCGCGAGCTCGGCGGCCTCAACTGCCCGCTGATTCTCTACTTCCTGAACTCCGAGCTGCTCGCGCGTGCCGACGTCTCGGTGATGTCGCACCACGGGTTCCACGGCGGCATCGCCATGGCGCTTCTGTTCTTCTCGCTGACCGAGGGCAGCACGCAGGTCGACACCCAGACCCGGCGCATTGTCTCGACGCGCTGGGAGAAAGAGATCGCCGAGATCGCCGCGGGCAAGGCCTGGGGCTGCATGGACATCACCGAACCCGACGCCGGCAGCGACATGGCCGCGCTGCGCGCCCGGGGCACGCTGGGGGACGACGGCGTGTGGCGGGTGACCGGCGAGAAGATCTTCATCACATCCGGGCACGGCAAGTATCACTTCGTCATCGCCCGCACGGAGGCGGCGCCGCAGGGCACCGCCGACGACCCCCTCGCCGGCCTGAAGGGCCTGAGCATGTTCCTCGTGCCCATGTGGGAAGACACGCCCAAGGGTCGGCGCCGCCTGGCCTTCGTGGACCGCGTCGAAGAGAAGCTCGGCCATCATGGCTCGGCGACGTGTTCGTTGCGCTTCGAAGACACCCCCGCACAGCTCGTGGGCCGGCGGGGCGAGGGCTTCCAGCAGATGCTCTTGCTGATGAACAACGCGCGCATCGGCGTGGCCTTCGAGGCGCTCGGACTGTGCGAAGCCGCCTGGCGCCTGGCCCGGGACTACGCCGCCGGCCGCCGCAGCATGGGCAAGACCATCGACCGCCATGAGATGATCGCCGACGCCCTCGACGAGATGGAGACGGACATCGCGGGCATCCGCGCGCTCGCCGTCACCGGCGGTTACTGGGAGGAGCTCGGGCAACGCCTGCGCACGACGCTCCTGTTTGCGGACGGCGTGGTCACCGCCGAGGAGAAGGCCGCACTCGAGCGTCGCATGAAGTCCGCCCGGCGCAAGGCCCGGCGACTCACCCCCCTCGCCAAGTACCTCGCCTCCGAGAAGGCCGTCTCCATCGCCCGGATGGCCCTGCAGATCCACGGCGGCGTGGGCTACACGACCGAGTACGGCGCCGAGAAACTGCTGCGCGACGCGCTCGTCATGCCCATTTACGAGGGCACCAGCCAGATTCAGTGTCTGATGGCCATGAAAGACACTCTCACCGGCACGCTCTCGAACCCCGGCCGTTTCGTGCGACGCATCGCACGCGCCAACTGGCTGGCCGTCTCGTCCCGCGATCCGTTGGAGAAGCGCGTCGCGCGGTTGTCCGCGCTGTCCCTCTCGGCGCAACAGTTCCTGCTGACGCGCACCGCCGCGCACAAGCTGCGGCACGTCCCCGTGACCGAGTGGCCGGCCACCTTCAAGACGGACTGGGACCCCAAGCGCGACTTCGCCCTGGCCATGCTGCACGCCGAGCGCCTGACCCGCCTGCTCTGCGACGAGGCCATCGCCGAAATCCTGCTCGATCAGGCGCAGGCCCACCCGAGCCGCGCCGCCCTCCTCGAGCGCCACCTCGAGCGCGCCGAGCCCCGCGCGCGCTGCCTGCACGAGGAGATCACCGGCAGCGGCGAGCGTTTGCTGACGGCGCTCGGGCGCATGGGGTGAGGCCGGACGGTTTATCTCAGCATGGTGAGTTGATTCAACCAGCACGCTGAGATAAATTGCGCACCATGCTGAACGAACTCGAACGACCCGTCGCCCGACGGCTCATCGCTCGCTTGCGAGAGCCGCGCCGCCACTTCATCCAGATCCTGCTGGGGCCGCGCCAGGTGGGCAAGACCACGGCCGCGCGACAGGCCCGCACGGCGTTTCCCGGACCGAGCCACTTCGCCTCGGCCGACGTCCCCGGCATGACCGACGCGAGCTTCATCGAACAGCACTGGGAAGTCGCGCGGGCGCATCTGGCCTCGGGCGGCGCGCCCGGCCAGACGGCTCTGCTTCTGCTCGACGAGGTCCAGAAGGTCCCCGGCTGGCCAGAGACCGTCAAGCGTCTATGGGACGAGGACACGGCCGCCGGGCGCGACCTGCGCGTCGTGCTCCTCGGCTCATCGCCCCTCTTGCTTCAGGCGGGGCTGACGGAGAGCCTCGCCGGCCGATTCGAGCTCCTGCGCTGCACCCACTGGACGTTCGCGGAGATGGCCGACGCGTTCGGCCTCGACCTCGATCGATATCTCTTCCTCGGCGGCTATCCGGGCGGTGTCTCCCTGGCCGCCACCCCTCCATCCGCCTACGAACCGAGCGACGACCCCGATCATCGCTGGCGCCGCTACCTGCTCGACGCGCTCATCGAGACGACGCTCTCGCGGGACATCCTGCTGATGACACGCATCGACAAACCGGCGCTGCTGCGACGTGTCTTCGCGCTCGGCTGCGAGTATTCGGGACAGATCCTGAGCTATCAGAAGATGCAGGGCCAACTGCAGGACGCCGGCAACACTACCACCCTCGCCCACTACCTCGCGATTCTCGGCGCGGCCGGGCTCGTCGCCGGTCTGGAGAAATACGCGGGCGAGCGCGTGCGCCAGCGGGCCTCGAGCCCCAAGCTGCAGGCCCTCAACACCGCGCTCGTCACCGCGATGTCCGGCCGCACCGCCGACGAGATCCGCACGGATCGCGAGTACCGCGGCCGCCTGGTCGAGACCGCCGTCGGCGCCCACCTCGTGAACGGTCTCGCCGAAACCGAGGCCCGCGTCGAATACTGGCGAGAGGGCGATGCCGAGGTGGACTTCGTCGTCACGCGCCGCGACACACGCCTGCTGATCGAGGTGAAATCCGGGCGACTCAAACGCGCCCCGAGCGGCCTCGCGGCGTTCGAAAGCGCGCACGGCCCCGCGCGAAAGCTCCTCATCGGGGGCGGCGGTCTGGAGATCGAGACGTTCCTGCGGATGGATGTGCGTGGGTTGCTGTGATGCGGGGGCGCGGCCGGCGCTTGCGGGTCGTCGGCGCCGCCGGCTACTCTCTGGCCCATGAGCGAACCCGCACGCCGACGACCGACCTACGCGGACATCGAGGCCCTCCCGCCGCATCTCCGGGGCGAGATTCTCGGCGGCGAGCTCGTCGTCAGCCCGCGCCCCGCCCCGCCCCACGTCCGTGCGGCGTCGTCCCTCGGCCGCGTGCTCGGGGGCTTCGACCAGGACGGCGACGACGATGGCCCGGGTGGATGGTGGATCGAGGACGAGCCCGAGCTTCACCTCGACGTCGACCCCGACTTTCCGGTCGTCATCCCCGATCTCGCCGGTTGGCGAACGACGACGCTGCTCGAGCTGCCCGAGACGGCCGCCTACACGGTCGTCCCCGACTGGGTCTGCGAGATTCTCTCGCCCTCGACGGCGGCGGACGATCGCGCGCTGAAGATGCCCTTCTACGCCCAGGCCGGGATCGCGTACCTCTGGCTCCTCGACCCCCTGCTCTTCACGCTCGAAGCGTATCGCCTCGAGGGGAAGTCGTGGCTCCAACTCGGCGTGTGGCGCGACGAGGCCATCGTGCATGCCGAGCCGTTCGACGCGCGGCCGCTCAGGCTGGCGCGGTTGTGGGGCCGGCGGCGGCCGCCGGGGCGGGGACGGGGGGTGGGGTGAGTTGGGGGGGGAAAGGACAGGCTCCGGATGGGCGCGCCCGGCTTCGAAACCCGCGGGCGGGAGATTACAGATCCGGGTTGCAGCAGCCGGCGCCCTCGGCACAGGGGACGGGCTGCCGACAGGTCGAATCGACGGTCGGTCTCGTCTCGGCCTCCGATCTGAAGTCACCGGCGGGGAACCCCTCGCAGACGACGGCATCCCGGACATAGAGAGACACGACGGTCGTACCATCATCTGCGGAGAGTCCGCACACACCTCGAAGGTCGAGTCGGCTGAGATCCCCCTGCACTCTCGGAGAGCCGCGGAAGTCGACCCCGTCGAGGATTGCGTCCTCCAGAACGACGTTCACCCAGTAGACGCCCTGCATCCGCGCCCCGCTCAGATCGGCGCTGCTCAGATCCGAGCGACTGAAGGTGGGCGCCGGTGAGTTCCCCTCCGCAGGACACCCCGGATCGTCGTCGTGGTCACGGTAGATCATGCAGGTCTCCGAGAGGTCGGCATCTCTCATCACGGCTCTCGAGAAACTCGTGCCGGAGAGCGTTGAGCCGCGGAACGACGCGCCCGTGAGGTTCGCACTCGTGAAGTCGGCTTCGAGGATGACCTCGTCGCTCAGATTTGCATCCTTCAACGAGCTGCCGCGGAAATCGATCCCCCGCATCTGCGCACCGACGAAGTCGGTCGAGGCCAGAATGGCCCCCCTGAACCGAGTCCCGCGCAGCGAAGCGCCTCGCAGACCGACTCGCTGGAGCGTCGCCCCGGTGAAGCCCGACCGATCGAGCCGCGCTCGCTCCAGGGTCGTTGGCCGTCGGAAACACGTCGGTCCCACCACGGGGAGCGTCGCCCTTCCTTGAGGCGGTGGTGGTACGCTCGGTGTTCCCACGATGGGGGGCGTCGCCTCGGGGCACTGCCCGGCCAGGTAGGCTGCAAGCGTGCACCACGGTGTCCATTCCGGCCAACCGTCCGGAACTTGGAATCCCGGATCCCGACACCCGTGAATCATCTCGCGTTGCACGCGGAGCGTGTCCGGATCTTGTCCGTGATGGAGGTACGTGCGCACGGCACAGGTCATCCAGCGCCGGGTCGGGTCTTCCGGACCATCGCCGATGGGCTCCCCGAGCGCCCGGCGGGTCTCGAGGCACGTCGCGCCGAACGAGGCACACTCGCCTGGGGGAATCGATTCGTTGGTCAAGGCGACGCAGAAGTCCACGCAGAGGGAGTAGAGTTCGGGGTCACAGCCGGGAATGGGCTCAATCAGGCGTTCGGCCGGAGTGACATCCTCCCGCGAAGACTCTGCCAACGCCGACTCGACGAAGCTCGCATCGGCAAGATCGACATCATCGAGCACCGAGCCCATGATCAGGGTCCCGTTGAGATTGGCTCCACGCATCGTCGTCCTGCAGTTGCAGTCCGCGGGGCGGTCGTCAGGATTCGAGCATCGACCCGGAGCAGCTTCCACGACGCCGTAATCCGCCCATGGGGGCAATTCGCCCCGACAAGGATCGTCCGGGTCGTCGTCGGCTGCGCGGCGCCGGCGCAGATCGCTCCGCTCGATCACGGCGGCGTTCAGGGACGCGCCATCCAGGCGTGTTCCTCGAAGTGACGCATTGAAGAGAATCGATCCCGTCAGACGGCTCTGCCGCATGTCCGCGCCATCGAGGGTGGTGGAGTCGAGGTCGACCAGCGTGAGCGTCGACGCCCTGAGGCACGAGAAGCTCAGGTTGGCATGTGGGAGTTGGGCCCCGCTCAGGTCCACTTCGGAGAAATCGACTCCACAGCCCTCGACAAAGCCGAGGTTCGCGTTGGCCAGAGTAGCACCCGCGAGCATGATGCGACCGTCTGGCCATTGGCGGGCGGGCGCCCCGGCCGGGCGGCACGGCGCGTCGACGCGGGCACGGTCCCCCAATGTGGCATGCCACAAGTCAGCGTTCGTGAGATTCGCCAGCGTCAGGTTCGACCCACGCAGGTTCGCGCTCTGCAGATTCGCGCCGAAGAAACTGGCCTGTCTGGCATCGGCACGATTGAGATTCGCGCCCGCGAGCGACGCGCCGAAGAGGTTCGCCTCCCGCATCAAGGCCCCGGAAAGGTCGACCCGCGCTGCGTCGAGGAGCGTCGCATTGGCATCGTCGAGAGACACGCCCCGCCAATTGGCTGCACCGCAATGTTCCGGCTCGCAGTCGAGTTCCTCCCGACTGGATCGAATCCGTGCCGCGTTGAGATCTGCGCGCACCATCGAGATCGGCCCCGAAACCGGAAGACCATCCACGCATGCGGCGCACTCCACCTCGCCACCGTCGCCATAGGCGCCCACCAAGCGCACGCCGGTGAGATTCGCGCCGTCGAGACTCCCGAGCCCGGCACAACGCACTTCGCACGCCTCCAGCACTGCGCCGGCCCCGAGTTCGACACCGGCCGCCGCGAAGTCGACGAGCCTCAGAGTGATCTCGGGCGCCACCACGCGCTCGCCGTCTCGGGCAACCGCGACACTCACGCCTTCAGCGGCCGGCTCGACCATGTATCCGACCTGATCGACGAACACCGCGTAATCGCCGGGCCGCGTCAGCCCGTTGAACGCCGCCTCCGCAGTACCGTCGGCCGCCGCGTAGGCGACCTCCGTTCTCGTCGTGCCGCCACCTACCAACGTGACGATGGCGGTTCTCTGGTCGCTGGGAACCCACTCGGGCCGAATCTGGACAGGCACGACCACAGTCGCCGAGAACCTCTCCGGACGAAGGACGACCTCGATCGGACCGCCACCGTTCCGGGTCTGGAACGCCCGCTGGCCGGGGTCCCAGACGACCTCGACGGTCGCGCTCTCGAACCCTTCCTTCTCGAATCGCAGCGCGTACCGCTCCTCGGGCGACGCCGTGAGGGCGAACACGCCTCCTGGACGAGCGGTCGCCTGGGCGAACTCGATAGACTCGACGTCGGCCCCCTCGATCGTCGCAGACACCGCGACCCCCTCGCCCGAGCGGCCATCCCCCAACGAGACCCGGCCTTCCAGGGAGACTCCGCTCGCTGTCCCCGACTGGTGCCTCAGCGTCACAAGGCCCAGGTTCGACGACCTCGCGGGCTCGACTTGGACCGAGGTCCGGAAGGTCTCATATCCGGCGAGCTCGACTGTGACGTCGTAGTTCCCCGGGTCCAGCGTCTCGCGGACACTCGGCGTCCGAACTACCAGAGACTCCGGCTCACCTGCTCGTGTCAGCCTCGTCACCGCGCCTCCGACCCGGCCGACGCCGCCGAACCGGTCCAACGCGATCTGAAACGACAGCACTCCGGGAATCGGCCGCATGCGGCCGATGGGGCCGCAACCGCGTGCGCTCTGGTTCCGCACCTCTCCGACGGTGACCTCCACGTCCGTCGCGCACCCCGCAACCGGGGACGCTTCGTATTCATGTGCTTCCAGTCGCGCGGTCACGTCGTACCTGCCGGCCACGACGGGCACGGTGAAGTCGCCGTCGACGTTCGTGACCCCGACGAAGGACAGCGCCGGCTCTTCGCTGTGCCGCACTTCCACCACGATACCTGCGTGTCCGGCGCCCACGTCGCGGCTGCACGCTGCGCTGCCACAGAGTCTCTCGACGCGCCCCGCGAGCACGGTCGGCGTCTCCTCCGGCGTCGGGCCCTCCAGATGCAGATTCTCGACCCGGGCCTCCTGCCCGGGTGAAACGTCGACGACGGCCCGGGCCTCGCGAACCAGGCCGCCGGCATGGGTCGCCGAAACCGTGTAGCGCCCAACCGGCAGGTTCCGAATCGAGTAGCTACCCGCGAACGCTGGGTCGAACTCCGCCTCGTGCCTCTGAGCGGGGCCTTGACCCGCCTGAACCCGCGTGGCGAAGATGGCGACGCCCGCCATGATGGCGGGATCGTTCGCGCCCAACGCGCCCACGGGCCCCGTCGACCACGTGCCGACCATTCGACCCGTATAGGGGTCGAGTCCGGTCGGCTGGTCATCGACGCTGATGCAGTCGAGCCCGGCCTGGTCACCGAACGCGAACTCCTTGGTCGCCTCTTCGAAGCCGTCCTTCGTGAATCGCACGGTGTACGCCGTCCGGCGGACCGGCAGGTTCTGGATGGTGTACCGACCGAACTCGTCCGTGATCGCCGAAAGGGGCGTCCCGACGACGTCCACTCTCACCCCTGCGTCGCCCGTGGGGAGATCGACGTTCTTCAAATGGGCGGTTCCTTGAATACAGGCCGTGATGAGAGACGCACGCAACAAGACCGAGCCCATGTCCGTGGTGTCGTTGACCCGAATTTCGGCCGCGCGCACTGCCGTCTCGAAGCCATCCGCATGCAGGGAGACCAGACGCCGACCGACCGCCAGGGCCGCGAGGTCGAGTTCGCCGGTTTCCTCGTCGAAGATGACGTCCACGTGCTCCCGCCCGTCCACCGTCACCGTGGGCGCCGGGAGCCTGCCGGGTGAGAAGTATCCCTCTTCGAATGCGAGACTGACCCTCAATCCGCCGGTCAAGGCAGTGAGGGTGTGCTCCGGGATCTCAAACAAAGGTCGATCCAGGTCGACCTCGATGTTCTGCACCGCGTCAGCCTTGTAGCCCTCATGGACGAAAACGACTCTGAACCCGCCCGGCGGGCTGGCATTGACTGCGACCTCGAAGTCTCCGGCGTCGTCCGTCAACACGGCGAACGGTCCGGCCGTCACGATGGTGCCCGCGTGGCCGGTGTCCTCGGTGGCGATGTCACCCAGACGGACCCGCCCGCGAATCGCCAGCCCCTCGTCTCGTGCGCGCAGGACGATCGGGGAGAGCTCGAAGTCGTCTCCAACATCGAGTTGGACGACGGTAGACGAGGACTCGAAGCCGGCAGCGGTCGCCAGGAGGACGTAGCATCCACGCGCGAGCCCGTCGATCCTGAACCGACCGTCTTCCTCCTTCTCGACGATGTCAGCGGCGCCTCCCGATTCGCCTTCGCAACCGGTCAATGAGAGGGCGATGCCCGCGCTACCGGACCGGAGGTCGGCAAACCGCGGGGGTGCGGCTCCAATTCGTAGACCCCCTATTGTTCATCCGACGAGCCGCAGTGCCGTGGCTGCGCGAGGTGCGGAGACCGGCCTGGGGGGCGTGAGGTCGGCGTAGTGGACGTCGTGGTTGCTGGCCTTCTCGCGGGCTTCGTGGAACGTGGAGTAGTCGTGGAAGTCGTGGCTGGCGATCAGGGAGCGCAGGCGCAGTACGGCCTCGGCGCCGTCAATGCTCCAGCGGGCGCCGGTGATGTCCATGCGGTCCTTGACGAGGTGTCGGCAGGCGCCCTCGATGATGCCGCTTGCGATGGGGAAACCGGCGGGCAGGTATTCGTCGTATCGCAGCCACGTGCGGTTCTTCTTGAGGTAGCCCGCGCACGTATCGATGGGCTTGCGCGTGGCGGCGTCGAGCCCTCGGCGTGTGGCGCTGCGCCGCATTCCCGCGGCGACGTCGCTTGCTTTGCCCTGCAGCACCTTGAGAAACCGCTCGTCCACCCAGGATTCGCACTCCGGGCTCGTCTCGGCGTGAAGCACCCGTGCGGCCTTCCAGAGGTACTCCAGCACGTGGATGACATCCAGGACGATGGTGAGCGTCACCCCCCATCTCTTCGCCGCCTGCCGCAGGAGGCGGAGCTGGGCCGCGTTGCCGTCGACGACGGCGACCCATGTCTTGCGCCGCTCGGGATCTCGGCGGCTCGCTTCGGCGAACAGCTCGTCGATGACCTGCTCCATCGACTTCGAAATGCTGGCCCATACCCGCTTGCCCTCCGGACGCGGCCTCGGCTTGCGCGCCTCACCGGGCCTGGCGCCATCGAGTTCGCCCACGACCTCGTCCGGCGAGCGGGGCACCATCGCCAGCGTGTAGACCGCGGCGACCGTGGCCATGCGCTTGGCGTTGCGCTTCTCACCCTTGGAGAGCCGGCGCTGCAGCTTGTGTTCACGCGTCTCCGCTGCGCGTCGAGTTGCCTCGCGCAGGTCCTGCTTGCGCATGACCAATCCCTTGCCATCCACCGTCAGCACCAGCAAATCCCCGGTCGCCAGGCCCGCGTCGGCGCGAACGCGCTCGGCGTAGTACTCGTCGAAGTCAACGGCCCACCGCGCCGCGACCTCCTCCGCCTGTCGCTTCGGCACCTTCGCGCCGGTCGTCGCGGCAAGCTCGGCCGCCGCGGCCTCGAACGACATCCTCCCCGCCAGGGCCGCCAAGCGGCGCTCCACACCGTGCGAGTACGAGTTCGGCGGCAGGTTCAGCTCCGCGTCGAGGGGGAAGAGCGTCGCCTGCTCTGGGGCGTGGCAACCCTGCCGAACGATCTCCACTTCGCCGAAGATCGACGTCAGATGGCGCGCGCCCAGACGTCGGTGGCTGCGCAGAACGCCGTCAGACCCCGTGATGGACTCGGTCGCGAACCGACCAGCACGCAGCGCGATGTGGTCTTCCAGCAACTGCCGCAGGATCTCGCGACCCTCGCTCTCGATGAGTGCCTCCAGCGCGCTGTGGGTCAACTCTCGACTCTCCGGCCCCTCGAGCCGGGCCGCAAGCGCCTCGAACGCGTACCGAGCCCCATCGAACAGCTTCCCCGCAACGCCGAACTGTGGTCCCATCTTGAGCGGCTCCTTTTTTGCGACGTATCTGTGTGGCAACGGAATACGACGCTAGGAGGAGCCTTTTTTGAAGGGCGAGAATCAGCTAAGATGCTGATCAGATTGGGGATTGCCGTCTATGCAGGGGATCCCCACCCGTTGCGCGCAGAAAAGTCGCGCGTGATGCGGGTCACTCCGTGTCACCCAATTGCCCCTTGCCAGCGGCCGGCGTTCGGGCTTCCATGGCGGCGCCGCGTTTCACCGCGTTTCACCGCGTGCTCTCT
The DNA here is from genome assembly GCA_023150895.1 of Myxococcota bacterium. Taxonomy (GTDB): domain Bacteria; phylum Myxococcota_A; class Bradymonadia; order UBA7976; family UBA1532; genus CAINDO01. The sequence continues at coordinate 50,103 of JAKLJY010000036.1, forward strand.
TCGTCTCCACTTCCTCCCCCCACCGGAGAACCTCCCATGATCAAAGTCGCCATCAACGGTTTCGGTCGCATTGGTCGCCAGGTCGTCAGCGCCATGGTCGAGAAGGGCGTGCTCGGCACGGAGCTCGACGTCGTCGCCGTCGTCGATGTGTCCACCGACGCCGACTACTTCGCCTATCAGCTCCGGTACGACTCCGTACACGGCCGCTTCGACGGCGTGATCACCACCGAGAAGAGCAAGCCCGAGCTCAAAGAGAACGACACCATCGTCGTCAACGGGCACAAGATTCGCTGCCTCGCCGCCGCGAAGGACCTCGCCCTGCTGCCCTGGAAGGCCATGGGCGTGGATCTCGTGATCGAGTCGACGGGCATCTTCAACGAGGCCGATCTGGCCCGCGGTCACATCGCCGCCGGCGCGAAGAAGGTGCTGCTGACGGCCCCCGGCAAGGGCGTGGACGTCAAGACGATCGTCATGGGCGTCAACGACGACGAGTACCACCCCGCCAAGCACCACATCGTCTCCAATGCGTCGTGCACCACGAACTGCCTCGCACCCGTGGTCCATGTCCTCGTCAAGGAGGGCATCGGCATCGAGACGGGCCTGATGACCACGATTCATGCCTACACGGCCACCCAGAAGACGGTGGACGGCCCCTCCAAGAAGGACTGGCGCGGCGGGCGCGCGGCGGCGGTGAACATCATCCCGTCGAGCACCGGCGCGGCGAAGGCCACCGGCGAGGTCATCCCCGCGGTCAAGGGCAAGCTGACGGGCATGTCCTTCCGCGTGCCGACGCCCGACGTCTCCGTGGTCGACCTCACGTTCCGCACGCAGCGCGACACCAGCATCGATGAGATCGACGCGCTGCTCCAGAAGGCCAGCGAGACGTACCTGAAGGGCATCCTCGGCGTGACGCGCGAGGAGCTCGTCTCGACCGATTTCGTGCACGACAATCGCTCGTCGATTTACGACGCCAAGGCCACCCTGGAGAACAATCTCAAGGGTGAGAAGCGCTTCTTCAAGGTCGTGAGCTGGTACGACAACGAGTGGGGCTACTCCTGCCGCGTCGTGGATCTCGCCCTCAAGATGTCCGCCGCCGGCGTCGACAAGGGCGACGACCTCGCGCTGCAGGGCCTCGAAGACGTCGCCCTCGCCGGGCAGCGCGTCTTCATGCGGGTCGACTTCAACGTCCCGATGGAGGGCGGCAAGGTCACCGACACCTTCCGCATCACCTCGGCGCTGCCGTCCATCAAGAAGGCCCTCGACGCCGGCGCGCGCCTCGTGCTCGCGTCGCACCTCGGCCGCCCCGCCGAGAAGGGCTACGAGGCCGAGTTCTCGCTCGCCCCGGTGGCCGAAATCCTCGCCAAGCTCCTCGAACGCCCCGTGACGTTCGTGAAGGACTGCGTCGGCCCCGAGGCCGAGGCCGCCGTCGCCGCGCTGAAGAACGGCGAGGTCTGCCTGCTCGAGAACCTGCGCTTCTACAAGGGCGAGGCCGCCAACGACGACAAGTTCTCGGCGCAGCTCGCCAAGCTCGCCGACGTCTACGTCAACGACGCCTTCGGGACGTCCCATCGCGATGCCGCGAGCATGACCGGCGTGCCCAAGCTGCTCGGCGGCGGCGTGGCCGGCACCCTCGTCCACAAGGAGGTCGCCGTCATCCACAAGGCGCTCAAGGCCCCGGCCCGCCCCTTCGTGGCCGTGCTCGGCGGCGCCAAGGTCAGCGACAAGGTCTTCGTCATCAAGAACCTGCTCAACCTCGTCGACGAGGTCCTGGTGGGCGGCGCGATGGCCTACACCTTCATGAAGGCCGCCGGCCTGCCCGTGGGCAGCTCGAAGTACGAGACGGTCGTCGTCGACAAGAAGGGCGAGAAGCAGGTCCTCAAGATGGCGGCCGAGATCCTCGACTACGCCAAGGCCAAGGGGAAGACGATCACCCTGCCCGTCGACCACGTCGTCGCGCAGAAGTTCGAGGCCGGCGCCCCGACGCAGGTCGTCGAGGAGCTGACCGACGGCTGGATGGGCGTCGACATCGGCCCCCAGACCCGGGCGCTCTTCGCCGAGAAGCTGCGCGGCGCCAAGACGGCGCTGTGGAACGGCCCCGTCGGCGCCTTCGAGCTCGCCGGCTTCGACGCCGGCACGAAGGAGATCGCCGCCGTCTTCGCCGAGATCACCGGCAAGGGCGCGGTCACCATCGTCGGTGGTGGCGACTCGGCCGCGGCCATCCGGCAGTTCGGGTTCGACGAGAAGGTCACGCACGTCTCCACCGGCGGCGGCGCGAGCCTCGAGATGTTCGAGGGCAAGTTCCTGCCCGGCATCGCGGCCCTGAACGTCAAGTGAAACCGGCGGGCCGAAACCGCGCGGCGGCGCTCGTCCTCGGGGCGTGCGTCGTCGGATCGGGCTGTGGCGGCGCGGCGGTCGCGCCCGCCCCCACCACCCCGGCCACCGCGGGCCCGCAGCTCTGCGTCGCGCGGCACGCGGAAGCCTTCCGCAACCTGAACCCGCCCCCGGCGGGCATGACACCCGACCAACTCGACGCCCTCACCCCCGCGGGCGAAGCGCAGGCCGGACGCGCGGGCGAGCGCCTGCCTCCCGGGGCCGCCGCCGTCTACAGCAGCCCCGCGCGCCGCACCCGCCAGACGGCGACGCGGCTCGGCCGAGGCGAGCCCCTCGTCGCCGCCGAACTCCGGCCGCTGGCCGGGTCGCTGTCCTACTCCGAGCGCCTCGTCGCGTGGCAGCGGGGCGACGACCCCCGCCCGGCGGACGGCGAGTCGCTCGACGACGGCCTCACCCGCATCCGGGGCCTGCTCGCGCGCCTGCGCACGGAGGTTCCCCCCGAAGCGCACGTCGTGCTCGTCAGCCACGGGGACATCGCGCCCCTCATCGTCGGCGAGTTGCGGGGCACGCCCCCGCTCGCCCGCCCCGAGCAGGCGGCGTTCGAGACCGCGCAGGTGGTCTGCCTGCCACGGCCGCGGTAGGCGCGTCAGCGGGTCGCGCGGCGCTGCCCGTCGCTCGAGATGGTCATGCTCGCGCGTCGGGTGAACGAGGCGATGCGCTCGACGCGACGAAACCGCAGCGCCGACCAGTCCGCGTCGAGCGCCACCTGACGCACGGGCTCGAAACCGGCGGCGCCGAGCACCGTAAAGCCGGTGTCCCGGTTGTACTCGCAGCGGTACCTCTTCGAGGTGCCCTTCGGGTAGGCCACCCAGAGCACGGGATCCGGCAGGTCCGTTTTCACGAGCCCGGCGGAGACGCTGTCGAGTTGCGCCTGGGTCACGGCGAACGCGATTGCAAAGTCGACGCCGGGGGTCGCCTCGCGGTGGATGACCATCGGGCGGGCCGCGCTCAGCTCGATCAACGCCGGCTCGAACTCGGGCGGGGCGTCGAGCACGACGATCGCGGTCTGTGCCTTGAGGTTCAGCTTCTGGAACAGCGGTGTCATCGCGGGTTCTCTCCGGGCTTCAGAACGGCGCCGGGCGCTCGAACGTGACGCGCTCGCCCGTGCGGGGGTGAACGAAGGCGAGCGACGCGGCGTGCAGCATCAGACGCCCGCCCGCGCGACCGTACAGACGATCGCCGACGATGGGCGCGTCGAGGCCCTGCGCGTGCGCGGCATGCACGCGCAACTGATGGGTGCGGCCCGTCTCGGGCCACAGGTGCACCCGACAGGGCGCCCCGGGGTCGGCCTCGAGCCTGGCGAAGCGGGTCCGCGCCGGTCGACCGTGTGTGTGATCGACGACCTGCCGGGGCCGGTCGAAGGGATCGAGACGCAGGGGGAGTTCGATTGTGCCCGTCGGCGCACGGGGCGCGCGCTCGAGCACGGCGACGTAGGTCTTCGTCACTGCGCGTGTCTCGAACAGACGCTGCAACGCGGCATGGGTCTCGGGGTCCTTGGCGGCGAGCAACAGACCCGACGTGTCTTCGTCGAGCCGGTGAACACACAGCGGACCGCGTGCCTCGGGTCGCAGCGCCGCGAGCCGCGTCGAGACCGAGTCCTGCCGATGCGCGCCGCGCCCCGGTACGGAGAGCAGCCCGGCGGGTTTGTCCACGACCAGGAGCCAGGCGTCCTCGTACACCACGTCGAGGCCCGGCGGCGTCTCGGTGGCCTGCGTGCGCGGGGGCGCGACGTCGAGGCCCGTCAGCATGGCGGGCAGCAGCGGCCCGCACTTGCCGCGACACGCGGGGTACCGATGGCCATGCCGGCGCCCGCCGCCGGGCGGAGGCGGACCCCAGAAGAACTCGGCGAGCACCACCGGGCGGTGCCCATGCGCCTGCGCGAGGGCGAGCAGTTTGGGGGCGGCGCATTCCGCGGCCCCGGTGGGGGGCTCGGCCGGGGCGTACAGGGCGCGCAGGCCGTAGACGGCCCCCGTGAAGTCCTCGATCCGGTAGAGATCGTGCAGTTGTCGCATCAGGTCGGCGCAGTACGCTTGCCGGGCGGTCTGCAACGCGACGAGCCCCGCCTCGGCGGCTTCGAGTTCGGCGACGTGCGGCGCCCGCGCGGCATGCTGCGACGCGGCGAGGCGCTTGCGCTCGGCCTTGTCGCCGGCACTCTCGCGGTCGAGCGCGGCGCGGGCGTCGGCCGTCAGCCCGGGATCGCGCCGGGCCACCGCGCGCAGGGCCCGGCGGTCCTCGTGCTGCCGCATCAACACCGCCATCACCGCGTGCTGACCGGCCTCGAGTCGCGAGAGGGCCTCGCGGCGGGCCGGCATGCGTGCTGCGAGCCACGCCGCGTCGATCTCCGCCGTGAGCGCCTTCACCCGCGCCTCGCCGGGGCCTTCGACCGCCGCGCGCGCCGCGAGGTCGAACAGCGGTGGCGCGCATCCCGGCGCCGTCCAGGCTCCGCCGAGCTGCCCCGAGAATGCGCGCGACCAGAACAGTGATCCGTCCGCGGCGCGGGACACCATGACACCCCACATCTTGCCCTCGGCGCGGCTCCCTTCGGCCGGCGCGTGACCGCTCGTCATCTCGGCCGAGAGCGCTTCGACGGCGGCGAGCGCCCAGGGATGCGGCGGCCCTTCGTCGAAGGGGCTCGGCAGCGCGGCGGGCGGCGCGACCCCCGGCGGGGGCGTGAACGGAGTGAAAAGCGAAGACACCCGCGCATCGTCGGGGGGCGGGGGCCTCGACACAAGTCCGATGCAGCCTGGCACGAAACGTGCTTTGGGCGGCCTGCCTATTCGTAACAACCCTGATTCGGACCCGGCGGTGCCCCCATGCGCAAGTCGACTGACCATCGCCTCGCCCTTCTCACACTCTGCCTTGCGGCCGCCGGCTGTGCGGACCCCGCCGGGGCCGCCCGAGGGGTCGTCGAAGAACCGGGCGACGGACCGGACGACGCGTTCACCGTCCCGGGCGGCGCGAAGGCCGACGTCGCCGGCATCGCCGATGGCTCGTCCGAAGCCTGCGCCGTCCTCAAGTTCGCCAGCGAGGCCACCCTCGAGCAGCTCGACGTCGATGCGGGCCTCGACGCCCGGGCGGCGCGAAACATCGTCGCGGCCCGCGGGGGCGCGGCCCTGCCCGGCAGCGACGGACATGTGTACTTCGACGGCCTCGAGGCCCTCGATCGCGTCAAATACGTCGGCCCCAAGGCCTTCAAGCTGCTCTTGGGACATACCCGCACCACTGGCTACTCTTGCGGCCAGGTGGCGGTTCAGGTGCTGGCCACGAACGACTTCCACGGCAACCTGAAGCCCCCGGCCGGCAGCGGCGGACGCATCGTCACGGGCGCCGATCCGAACGTCGACCGGGTGGACGCCGGGGGCGTGGAGTTTCTGCACACGCACATGGCCCGCCTCGAGGCGACGAACCCGAACACCGTCGTCGTCGCGGCTGGCGACATCATCGGCGCGACGCCGCTGCTCTCGGCTCTGTTTCACGACGAGCCCACCGTCGAGTCGATGAACCTGCTCGGGCTGGACATCGCGGCGGTCGGCAACCACGAATTCGACGAGGGGGTCGACGAGCTGCTGCGCATGCAGGCCGGCGGGTGTCACCCCACGGATGGCTGCCAGGACGGCGATGACTTCGCCGGGGCGGACTGGCAGTACCTCGGTGCGAACGTCATCGAGGACGCGACGGGGGACACGCTGCTGCCCCCCTATGAGATCCGGCGCTTCGGCATGGCCCGGGTGGCGTTCATCGGCATGACCCTCGAGGGTACGCCGCTGGTGACGAGCCCCACCGGCACCGTCGGGCTGCACTTCCTCGACGAGGCCGACACCGTGAACGCGCTGGTCCCCGAGTTGAAGGCGCAGGGCGTGGGGGCCATCGTCGTGCTCCTCCACGAGGGCGGCTTCGCCACGGGCCTCTACAACGGCTGCGCGGGCATCTCCGGACCGCTCTTCGACATCGCGCGGCGCCTCGACCCCGCGGTCGACGTCGTCGTCGCCGGTCACACCAACGCCGCGCACGTCTGCGACGTCGAGGGCAAACTCGTGACGAGCGCGGCGAGCGCCGGACGCCTGATCACCGACATCGACCTGACCGTCGACGAGGTCACGGGCGAGGTCGTCGCGAAGACCGCCGAGAACGTCATCGTCACCCGGACGGTGGACAAGGCCGCCCCGCAGACGGCCCTCATCGCTCGGTGGGAGGCGTTGGCCGCGCCCTTCGCGAATCGAGTGGTGGGCACCATCGCCGGCGACCTCGTCAAACTGCAGAACCCCGCGGGCGAGTCACCCCTCGGCGATGTGATCGCCGACGCCCAGCTCTCGTCGACGCGGGCGACGGGCGTGCGCATTGCCTTCATGAACCCCGGCGGCGTGCGAACCGACCTCCTCGTCAGCCAGAGCAGCGGCGGCGAGGCCCCCGGCGAGCTGACCTACGGCGAGGTCTTCGCGGTGCAGCCGTTCTCGAACATCGTCGTGACCGTCAGCCTGACCGGCGCGCAGATCGTCGCGGCGCTGGAGCAGCAGTGGGTGGCCGTGCCCGGCGCCGCCGAGAAGGCCAACGTCCTTCAGGTCTCCGAGGGCTTCACGTACACCTGGGACGCCAAGCGCCCGATCGGCAGCCGCATCCTCGCCGAGACGGTGAAACTCGACGGCGTCGTCCTCGACCCGACGGCCACCTATCGCGTCGCCATGAACAACTTCATCGCGGACGGCGGCGATGGCTTCAGTGTGTTCAAGGCGGGCACGGATCGCGTCGCGGGTGCCATCGACGTCGACGCATTCTCGACCTACGTCGGCGAGAAGTCGCCCCTCGCGGTGCCCGCAACGACGCGGATCGTCCGGCTCGACTGAGAGGGTGGGGTCGCGCGCGTCGCGTCACGCCCCAAGGCGGTCACTTCGACTGCCGCCGTCGCTTCCGCGGGGCGAGCCGGACACCACCCGGTCCGCGCCGTACCACGTGTCGTCGGGGCGCGCGACGACGAGTCGCAAGGCATGCAACGTGTCGAGCGCGACGGCAAGCAGACCAGCGTCGGCGCCGTCGACCCCGTTGGTCTCATCGAGATGGCCCGTGAGGCGGTGGCCGGGCGCACCGGGCCAGCGATCGACCTCCGCCCGCAAGCGCGAGACGGCCCGCGCGACGTCGAGGGTCCCATCGCGTTTCGGCGCACCGAGGACCTCGCCCGTCGGGAGTACGAACCGCAGGCGTGCCGGTCCGTCGAGCGTCTCATCGACGAAAAGCGCCAGATCGCCGCGATGGACCATCTGATGATGCACACTGCAGAGACACGCGAGGTTCGCCGGCCGGTGATCGCCGCCCGCGTGTCGTGGCCGGATGTGGTGCAGGTCGAGCCACATCCGGTTGCGGCAGTGAGGCACGGCGCATCGATGTCCGTATTGTTCGAACACGCGCCGTCGCATGGCTGGTGGAATGGCATGGGTCAAGCGGGGCGACGGATCCGGCGCCGTGAGATCGAGCCCTTCGGCGTCGCACTCGGCGCACGCGAGGTCCGTCGCGTCCGCGTGGTGGCGGGCCTGCGGATCACCCACGTGTGTCTTTTCGCAGTCCGGACAGCGGTGCAGGGCCACGCGGAAGCGCTCGGCGGTCGGCGTCTGTGCGGAAGAGTTCGTCTTCGCGCCGTCGGCGGTGTCGGCTTGGTCGGATTCGAGCAGGGCGAGCGTGCGCCGGGCCAGCTCGGCGAGCAGGGTGCCATGATCGACGTTCGTGCCGAACCCGCCGTCGAGGCGCAGGCGCGCGAACGTCGCGGCGAGCACGTCGGCGTCGGCGGCGCTCATCACCACCGTCACGCGGACCCGCGCGGGGCCGGGCTCGGCGTCCGGATCGGCCGGAGGCGCGTCCCCTTGCTGCGCGGCCGCGACCTGTCGTTCGAGTGTGCGATTCGACGTTTCCATCGCACGCTGCGTCCAGACGGCGTCCGTCTCGGGCGTGGCGATGCGGGCGACCTCGCGAGCCTTGGTGTACCCGATTCGCCCGGCGCGGAAGGCGTCTGACAGCGCCGGCAGCGTGCGTATGTGTTTCGCCACGAAGACGAGGTCGCGCGTTTGCCGGGGGGTCAGGTCGAGTTCGGCCTCCCCGTAGGCGATGACGCTGGTATGCCCGCGCTCGGTGTATCGGCGAGTGCGCTGCAACTCGAAGAGCAGCGTGGCGAGCGCGTACTCGGCCTGCTGGTGAGCGCCGCGCGCGAGGCGCAGCCGGGCGTGGAGATCGGTGGTCGTCATGGGTGGCCCTCTGGATTTGAGTCTATCGTAGCGCAGCGGACCGCGAGATGCAAACGACAGTGGACGAATGTCTGAAAGGCGCGCTTGCCGCCCCGCCGGACGCCCAGGCACCGGCTCACCGGACGCGCGCTCACCGCCCCACCGGACGCACGGGCACCGGCTCACCGGACGCGCGCTCACCGCCCCGCCGGACGAACGGGCACCGGCTCACCGGACGCGCGCTCATCGTGCGATGGGCACGCGATCAGCGTGCGGCGGGACGCTCGGTCGGGGGGGGCGTCGGCACGTCGAGTCCGTGCGCGAGTTCGAGCGCCTCGGCGTCTCCCGGTCGCAGGCGCAGCGCCGTCGCAACTGCGGCACGGGCGGCGGACACTCGGCCGAGCGCGCGCAACACACGCGCCCGCGCAACGTGAAGCTCGGGCAGGGTCGCATCGGCCGCAACGGCCCGATCGAGCAGCGCGAGGGCGTTGGCATCCGCCTGCCCGACGGCGACGGCGCGGCGCGCCCACTCCACCGCGACGTATCGACGGGTCGATGCCTCGAGCGCTGCCCAATCGACGCCCGCCCGGCGCCGTGCGTCGCGTTTCAGCACGACGACGGTCTCTCCATCGAGCCACTGCTTCGCGAGCCGGGCGCGGGTGACGGACCGCGTGCCCGGCGCGGCGGGGTCGAGTACGGCGAAGCCCTCGGCCGTGTGCCGCGTGATGACCCATGCGTGTTTGGGACCCGCCGACCCGGCGGTTCGAACCGCGACCACCGCCGGCACCCCTGCGGCGAGCAGCGCGTCGAGGTCCGCCGCGTCGAGACGGCCGACGAGCACCTCGAAACCGAGCGGCGCGAGCGCGAGTGAGAGGTCGAGCCACGCGATGCCATCGCGGTGGACCGGCACGGCGCGCAACAGCTCGGTGAGCGGCACGTCGAGGCCCGCCGGCGCCCCGGCCATGAGCACCGCGGCGGCGGCGCAGTACGGACCGGCCGGCTGCGCGATGTATGGGACGTCCGGCGGGACGACGGGCAGCAGCGCGAGGAGCACCGCCAGCGAGGGCGCGAGGGGTGAGGGCACGCGGGGGCAGTCAGTTCGCGCAGCAGGCGATGGGGTGCTGGGTGTCGCAGGAGCGGCTGAAGAAGTGGCCGTTCGGACGAATGACGGGGCCGAGCACGTTCTGCGGCCGAGCATCCGCCCAATCGCCGCATGAGTTGCCATCGTCGCTCGCCCTCGACCGCGACGAGGTCGGGAACCCACAAACCGCAGATCCGCGGCCGTCGCGCACAATTAACGCTCCGTGAGGGAGCACCACCCAAGCCTCCTCCGCCAGCGGCACGTTGGGGTACGCATCCATGATCTCGCAGTACCCGCACATGTGTGAGTTCGGGTAGTCCGCGGAACACTTCTGATGCGCACCGATCGGGCCGCCGAGGTCGCCCGTGAATCGGGCGCGAGTGAGACCGAGGAAAGCCGGACTCGCCGCCCCCTGCCCCGCATGCGAGTGCAGATGATCCGCGCTCATGCCGGGGCCGCCCGTCAGAGACGCCAACGCCGCGGCGGAGAGCACCTGGTCGTTCTGCGGGCCGAGGCGCAGCGTCGCGGCCTCGAGCGCCGTGCCATCGGGCAGCCGCACGCTCGCCGGCTGGATGTCGAGGCCTTCGCTGAGGGCCGAGTGATGCGCGTCCGGATCGAACGCATGGGCATCGCAGGCCCAGCCGCCAGCGGTTCGGACGACGAAGTCCCCGACGGCGCAGTCGAGACCGGCGAGTGCGTCCCCGCCGCCGCCCGCGCCACGGCAATCGAGTGCCGTCAGACGGCCATCCCCGTCGACGTCCTCCCCCGGATCGGCCACGGCGTCGCCATCGACATCCCAGCAGGCGAGCCCCGGCGGACCCGCGAGCCCGGCCGTCGGCCCGACCCACTGCCCGTCGCCGTCGACCACGAGGCGGCCCCCGACGCGCAGTTCGGTGGCATCCACCACACCGCCGGAAAGGCGGCGGGCGCGCTCCGCGAGATCGGCGAACCGCGCCCGGAGCGCCGCGCCGACGGGCGTGCGCGGGCGTTGCTCGACGTCGCCGTCGACCTCGATGCCGAGGAAGAGACTCGATCCGGGCGGGAGGTCTGCCGGCAGGGGCTCGACGAGGCCGAGCAGAACCGCGAAGTCGCCGGCTGCCACGACGACGTCGGGCAGCGTCTCGGTCCAGAGCGGTGCGCCGCCGTCGGGCGCATCGTAGAGCCGGAACGTCAGCGTCGCCGGGGCCTCGAGGGGTCGCCCGCGGTCGTCGAAGATGCGGCCCTCGTAGACGAGCGGCCACGCCACCTGCGCGAGAGCCGGCCCCGACCCGGCGCAGGTCAGCGCCACGACGAGCCCCCACCGCGCCGCCGCGCGCCGTCGATTCAAAACGCCTCGGAACATGACGCCTCCTCCGGACATGTGAGGGTGAGCCCACCCTCGACCCCGTATCGCTCGCCGAATGAGCGGACCGCAGCCAACGCGGCGCGCCCGATGATGGTGAATTGCTCGCCCGCGGTCGAACGCGCCCCCGCGACGAGGCGCCCCTCGACTCGGTAGCGCGCCGGCGGGCCGGCGTCGGGCGAGACGACGTCGGCGTCCGCTGGAATCAGACCGCCGTCCGGTTTGCCGGGGCGTGCATCGGTTGCGACTGAACCGCCGCCGGTGGACACCGCGTCGGTGGCCGCATCGTGCGTGCGGGCATCCGCCCGGCCGCCGTCGACCGGTGCGCCTCCCGTGCCCGCCGCATCACTGGCCGCGGCATCGCCGCTCGCACCAGCGTCCGACGGACGGAGACCGCCCGGACGATCCGGCGGCAACACGCAGGCATTGCACAGCGCGAGCGCGAGCAGCAGGCCGCAGAGTCTCTCGAACGTCTGGCTCATGGCCACGCCCCGACCCATGTGAGCCCGCCGTTGCCGGGCAGCACGGCCGTTTTCGCATCGGCGTCCCGCAACCAGAGCCAGGCCGCGAGACCGGCGACACCGAGACCCGTGCCGAGCATCGCGTACCCGGAGATGCCATACGTCGTCGCGCGGTCGTCGGCGTCGCGACCCTGCTTCAACGCGGTGGCGTCCGTGCGGTCGCTCGCTTCGAAGCGCGCGTAGGCCGTGTCCCCCTCGTCGACCGCGCCCCCGGCCGCGACGAGGAGACCGACCCCGCCGAGCAGGAGTGCGGCGCCCCCGCCGGTGGCCACCCAGGCCGGCATCGACGATGGGTGTTCAGGCTCGGCGGCCGGCGTCGGCGAGACCGGCATCGCAACGGCGGGCGCGGGGGCGGAAGCAGGGGCCGAGGCCGCCCCCGCCGTCTGGCACAGCGAGACGAGCCCCACCAGCGAGCCCGAGACCCGCGCGCGCTTGGCGGGCTCGGCGTCCGGCCGGGCGATGAACGCTTGAAACGCGGCCACCGCGCGGCAGGCGCTCTCCGGCGTCGCCCGCTTCTCGTGCGCCCGGCCCTGTCCGTACAGGGCGAGCGTGCGCAGCGGGTCGTCGGGCGCCATCTGCGCGACGAGCGCGTCGAAGAGCGCCGCGGCCTGCGTCGCCTCTCCGGCCTGTGCGGCCGCAACCGCACGCTCATAGGCGATCTCGGTGGCTGGTCCGCCCTGCGCCCCGGCTGCTCCCGGGCACGCGGCGAACGCACCGCCGACTGCGACGCGGAAGAGCCGTCTTGTGGAGATCTTCGACACGGCAAGAAGCCCCTGACGCCTGTACGAACGGGGTCAACATGGCCGCGGTCGGGGGCTTCGGTCAACCCGAAATCGCCGCCCACGCGCCGCGCGCGTTGCCGACGCCGCGCGGGCCATGGTATCGCCGCCAGACTGAAGGCAAGGCGGCGCGCGGCCCCCCCGCAGGCCGCCCGAAGTGCAGCGCGCTCGCGTCGAAGAGTGTGTCGACGCCCTCGTCGCGCTCACCGCGCGCGAGAACGAAGCCATCGCCGGCGTCCTCGACGTGCTGCGCGTCGAGTATGGCGTCGACGCGCCGGGCAACGCGCTCGCCGACTTCCCCGCGATGGCCAGTGACGCGTTCGTCGCCGAAGTCCGGAAGCGGCGCCCGCGGTCGACGGGCCCCATGGCGCCCGCCGCGCTCAAGCACCTGCGTGGGTTGTACGACTCGGAGGTCCCGGCGCTGCTTCGGGCCCGAGCGGAGGCGCGCGCGCTCGAGGCCGTCGTCGCCGCTCAGGTACACGCCGCCTGGGGCCTCACCCCCGCAGAACTCGAACTTCTGCTCGAAACGGCGCCCCCCCGCATGCCACCGGGTCTGACGCCTGCCGTTCAGGGCGACCCCGCAGCACCGGGGCCGCAAGCGTCCCGTTGAGCACCGGACGCCGCGCTCCCGCGGCGCGTGACGGCCTATACCGCGCGGCCGGTCGCAGCACCGCCGCAAGCACGTCCCGGCGCGCCCGCGCGGGCCGTCCGGCGTCGAGAATCAGGAATTTCCTGACTCAGCCCCCACACCCGTTCTCCGAGGTCACCGTCTGACCCTCGACGGGCATGCCATCCCCCGGCACGTCGGCGAAGCCCATCGGAATGCTGTTGCAGAAGGCCCGGCCGCAGGCCTCTTGCCGCTCGACGTGCGCGTGGGGGCCCGTCGACCAGCCCGTGCTGCCCGAGTCGCCGATGTGTTGACCCTGCGAGATCTCGGCGCCGACGCCGACGTGGACGGCGTTGAGGTGGGCGTAGAGCGTCTGACTGCCGTCCGGGTGGGCGACGACGACGTAGTTCGCGTCGTTGATACACTCCGGACCGCCGCCGTCGTAGCAGGGGTGGCCGGGCTGCGTGCCGGCGTAGGCGTGCACGACGGTGCCCGGTTTGACCGACCGCATCGGCGTGCCGAGGCCCATGCTGAAGTCGTACGCCCACGCGCCGCGGCCGTTGTGGCTGAACGGTGAGTTGTTGCCCTGCGTCACGACGAACGACTCGCCGCAGCCGAACGGCAGCAGAAACACATCGTCGCGCTCGCCGGGCATCGCCGGGCCGATGCACTGCGCCCAGGTGCCGGCGACGAACCCGCGCAGGCCGCCGCGCTCGACCTCGTACCAGGTCGCGTTGCCGTCGACGTCCTGCCCCTGCACGATGGCGAGCACGTTCGCCACGCTCCCGTCCGGCAGGTTGCCGAGCGGCGCCCCGTTCGTCGATGGATCCGGTCGGACGTTGAGGCCGATGCCGCCGGTGTTCACCACGCGGATCCGCGGGCAGTCGGCGAGGGGGTCGGGCGGGGGCGGGGGCGGCGCCGCGGCGTCCGGATCCGGCGGCGGGGGCAGCGCGGCGTCGGGATCGGTGACGGGCGGCGGCGTCGAACCACCGGCCCCGCCGTCGAAGTCCGTCTCGGGGGGGCCCGGCGGGGTGTCACCTCCGTCACCGGTGTCGTGTCCCGTGGCACCGGTGCCGCCGGGGTCGCCGAAGGTCAGCGCGTCCTGTTCGAGGTCGAGTCCGGACCCGCCCGTCCCGTCGCCGCCCGTCTCACCGAAGAGGAACGCGCCGTCGGCGTCGTCGGCGGACGAGCCCGACTCGAGCGCGCCCTCGCCACAGGCGCTTGCGAGCGCCGCGAGCAGGAACAAAGGCTGGAAACCGGAGTGCGTGCAGGAGCTCATGCGTCGAACGGTGCGGGAAACCCGCGTGCCGTGCAAGGGCGGGCGTCAGCCGTCGTACGTCAACGAGACGCCGAAGAACGGATAACCGGGGTAGTTGCGCAACTGCCCATACGGGTTGATGCCCCGGTAGAAGTGGAAGTAGAGGCCGAGGGCCCGCAGATCGTCCGGGCGCTCGGCGCTCGCCGGCCGGAACTTCCAGCCCGCGTAGACGTTGAAGGTCATGGTCATCGACTCGCGGACGGGCGTCGTCTCCCAGGTGTCGGTCGCGTCGTCGTACTTGTAGATCGGGTAGCCGTAGCGCAGGCGGCGCCGGGCCTCGAAGGACACGACGTTGAGCGCCCGCGGGGACGCGAGGGGTCCGTCGGCGCGCTGAAACTGGGCTCTTCTCGGATATCCGTGGGTGACCGTGTCGTGAGGATCGTGGGTTCACCGTTGCGGCGGGCCACGTCCGGCTG
>JAKLJY010000370.1 GCA_023150895.1 Myxococcota bacterium
TCCGACGACGACGACGACGGGGTCGGGGACGCCTGCGACAACTGCCCGACCCGCGAGAACGACGAGCAGGACGACAGCGACGGCGACGGGGTGGGCGACATCTGCGACAACTGCCTGGAGCAGAGCAACCCCGGGCAGGAGGACGGCGACGTCGACGCGGTGGGCGACATCTGCGACAACTGCGTGGATGTCGCCAACTCGGGCCAGGGGGACGAGGACCTCGACGAGGTCGGCGACGCCTGCGACATCTGCCCGGCGCACTTCGGCCCCGACCACCCCGACGGCGACGGCGACGGCGTGGGGGATGCCTGCGACGTCTGCCCGGACATCGTGGACAGCACCCAGCTGGACACCGACGGCGACGGCGCGGGAGATCTCTGCGACGTCTGCGCCGAGGTCTGGGACCCGACCCAGCTCGACCGCGACGGCGACGGCGTGGGCGACTGGTGCGACAACTGCCCGGTGCACGAGAACGCCGACCAGGTCGACGAGGACAACGACGGCGTCGGCGACGCGTGCGACGGCAACCGCCGGATCCGCGGCGGTGCGGCGAGCTGCGCCTCCGCGGCGCCCGCCAGCGGCCTGGCGCTCGGCCTGGTGGGCCTGCTGGGCCTCGCCCTGCGCCGTCGACGTTGACCGACCCCCGCCGCGGGATTCCCGCGGCGGTCGGGGTTGGATTGTGAGAGAATCGTCAAGCGGCATGGTCCGCGCGCCTCGCCTCTGGAGCTCCCGATGACCCTGGCCAGCATCGTCCTCTCCCTTGCCCTCTCCTCCCCCTCGCACGCCGGTGAGTGCTACCAGTACGAGGGCTTCCCCAACGACA
>JAKLJY010000371.1 GCA_023150895.1 Myxococcota bacterium
CTGGCCGGGTCGTAAAGCCGTGCGCCCGCGTCGTAGAGCCCGGTGCCGGGGTGTCTGAGGTAACCGGCCCAGGTTTTAGGGTAGGGCGCGCGGTCGTCGACGGGGCGCTGCTCGGTGGCGAGGCCGGTGGGGGCGTAGAGCGCGACGAGGCGCTGCAGGCCGTTGGGGTCGACGACGACGAGGGGGGTCTCGGTGGGGGTGAGGAGCGCGAGCTCCCAGGCGCCGTCGGGGCGGCGGGAGAGCTGGAGGCCGGGGAGGGGCGGGGCAAAGGTGCGCTCTCCGCGGGCGTCGGCGCGGGTGACGAGGCCGCGGGGTCCCCAGAGGAGGCGTTCGCCAGCGGCGGGGCTCTCGACGCGGCGGCCCTGGGCGTCGTAGCGGTCGCGGGCGGGGCGGCCCTGGCGGTCCCGGCTCAGGTCGTGCGCACCAAAGCGGGTGGCGCGGCCAGCACGGTCGGGGGCGAGCTCGGTGGCGCGGCCGGTTCGGTCGTCGACGAGGCGGACGGGGGCGCCGTCGCTGCGTCCGGAGACGACGCGCAGGGCGCTGAGGCGGGGGGCGCGGTCGAGGGCAAAGGCGACCTGCGGACCGGGTGCGTCGAGGTCGGGATGGGCCTCGCTCCAGGCAACGTGCTCGTCGCGGACGAGGTGGTGGAGGGCGTCGAACTGCCGGAGGTGTGCGGTCTGGTGGTCGTCCTCGGCGAGGGGACCACTGCCGAGGGTGCGCCAGCCGGTGAGGCGGCCCTGGTCGTCGTAGCGCAGGGCGTCGACGCGCTCGCTGCCGGGGACGCACTGGCGCAGGCTGCGGGGGCGACCGCTGGC
>JAKLJY010000372.1 GCA_023150895.1 Myxococcota bacterium
CTTGAATTTCGCTAAAGCCAAATTTGGTGATAAGGTTCTTTTTGGCATCATCAGTGTCTTTACTACTTCTAATAGTCTTAATTACTTCGTCGAGATGGTCGAGCGCCTTGAGGTATCCTTCTAAAATATGGATACGGGCTCGACTCTCTTTGAGTTCGAACTGGGACCTTCGAACGATTACACCTTGTCTATGCTTAAGGTAGTGGGTAAGGATAGTTTTGAGGTTCATGAGGTGAGGAGTGCCTGTTTCGTCGAGTGCCACCATGTTGGCGGGGAAGCTGCTCTGGAGCTCGGTGTGCTTATATAGGTTGTTTAAGACGCTCTTGGGTTTACTGGCTTTTTTTAGTTCGATCACTATCCGCATACCCTCGCGATCTGACTCATCCCTGAGGTCACTAATCCCTTCGATCTTTTTGTCGCGGACGAGGTCGGCGATCTTTTGGATAAGCTTGGATTTGTTGACTTGATAGGGGATCTCGGTGACGATAATTTGGAATTTGCCACTCTTGGTTTCTTCGATCTCGGCAACGGCGCGAGTTACAACTTTACCTTTGCCTGTCGCGTAAACTTCGCGGATGGCGTCGGCGTCGTAGATCACGCCCCCAGTTGGGAAGTCTGGTCCTTGGATGCTTTCCATCAAATCATCGATGGTGGCATCACTACTAAATTCGCCGATTAGCTTTTGGTATGGAGTCGTGGAAATAGTATCATCATCAAGACTTGAATTATCCTCGGTTTTAACGTCTCCTTTAGCAACTAATGT
>JAKLJY010000373.1 GCA_023150895.1 Myxococcota bacterium
GCCGACGACGACACGACCACCGATCCGCTCGACCCCGACACGGACGACGGCGGCGTGAACGACGGCGACGAAGACACGAATCACAATGGCCGCGTCGACGACGGCGAGCGCGATCCCAACCTGCGCCGCGATGACATGCCCGCCACCCCGGACAGCGACGGCGATGGCCTCGACGACGACGAGGAGGCCGGTATCGGCACCGATCCGCAGGACGCGGACTCCGACGACGATGGCATCCCCGACGGCGAGGAAGGCGGCGGCGAGCCCGGCGGCGACTCGGACGACGACGGCGACATCGACGCCCTCGACCCCGACAGCGACGACGACGGCGTCAACGACGGCACCGAGACCGGCGTCACCGAGCCGGGCCCGGGCACGGATCCCGACTCGGAGAACTTCGTGCCCGACGCGGACCCCGACACGACGACCGACCCCCTCGATCCGGACACGGACGACGGCGGCGTGAACGACGGCGACGAGGACACCAACCACAACGGCCGCATCGACGACGGCGAGCGCGATCCCAACGACGCGAGCGACGACACGCCGGTCGGCCCGGACAGCGACGGTGATGGGGTCCCCGACGATGTGGAGGTCGACCTCGGCCTCGATCCGCAGAACCCGGACTCCGACGGCGATGGCATCGACGACGGCGACGAGATCGGCGACCGCACCGGCGGCAACCCGCGGGACACCGACGACGATGGCACCATCGACGCGCTCGATCCCGACGCCGACAAAGA
>JAKLJY010000374.1 GCA_023150895.1 Myxococcota bacterium
CGCACGCCGTCGGGGTCCGTGCGGGTGACCTCGCGGCCGACCCCGTCGTAGGCGAGCGTGGTGATGGCGGCGGCGCCCGCGCCCGACCGCGTCTCGTGGCGGTGCAGGCGCCCGTCGACGTCGACGACCGCGGTCTCGACCCGCGCGCCGGCGGCGGTACCGAGGGTCGTGACCCGGGTGGCGCCCTGGTAGGCGTATGCCTCGTCGAGCCCGGGCGCGTGTGCCACCCGGCGCGCGGTCAGCCGGCCGGCGGCGTCGCTGACCTCGGTGGTGAGGCCCCCCTCCGGGTCGCGGGTGATGCGCTCGACGGCGCCGGTGGCGTCGGGCGGGGCGACGTCCACCGTAATGTCGCCGCGCACCGCGTCCTGCACGGCGCGCAGTTCTCCGGCGGCGTCCACGAAACGCGTGACCGCGTGCCCGACCGGGTCGACGGTGACGTCGGTCTCGAGGCCTCGGGCGGCGTCGATGCCGTAGGTCGTCGTGGTGCAGGCGCCCGTGAACCCCGGCGGCGGCGCGGAGGGTCTCGCCCCCGGCGGGGTGGGCGCACACGTGAGGCGCAGGCGGCCGCGGGCGTCGGTCACCCGGGTCGTGTGCGACGGCCGCAGGGGCGACCCCTCGCAAATCGTCTGCCGCTCGACCGTCTCGCCGGCCCGCCGGAAGGTGGTGTGCAGGCCGTCGCGGCTGCGGACCTCGACGACGCGGCCGGCGAGGTCGTAGGCGGTCATCTCGGGCGAGAGGGG
>JAKLJY010000375.1 GCA_023150895.1 Myxococcota bacterium
GTGTTGCGAACTGCTGCCCCAACCCAGGCTCCGAGTAACATCGGGAGGGGCGGTTTCTTTGGCGGTTTCGGCGGTGGTGGTCAGCACTAGTTGAAGGGGTTATGATCGAGTTGACCGATGTCACCAAGGTCTATCGCCTGGGCGCTGTCGAGGTGCAGGCCCTGGCCGGTGTCTCTTTGACCGTACAGGCCGGAGAGATGGTAGCCATTATGGGGCCGTCGGGGTCTGGTAAATCTACTTTGATGAACGTGGTCGGCTGCCTGGACCAACCCAGCTCGGGCGTTTATCGTCTGGCCGGGGTGGAGGTGGGTAAACTGAATGACGACCAATTGGCTCAAATCCGCAACCAGCGGGTGGGCTTTGTCTTCCAGAGCTTCAACCTGCTGCCCCGTAGCGCAGCTCTGGACAATGTAGAACTGCCGCTCATCTATGGCCACGGCCAGGATCGTCGCCGGCGAGCGCTGGCGGCACTCGCGAGCGTGGGTTTGAGCGAGCGGGCCGCGGCAACGGGTCGCCATTGCCCGGGCCCTGGTCAACGAACCGGCCATCATCCTGGCCGACGAGCCAACGGGGAACCTGGACAGTAAGTCCGGGCGGGAAGTTATGGCTATTTTTCAGCGGCTGAACCGGGAGCGAGGCATCACTATCGTTTTGGTTACCCACGAACCGGTCATTGCCGCTCACACCCGGCGCGTCATCCGCATCCACGATGGCCTGATTGTGAGCGACGAGCC
>JAKLJY010000376.1 GCA_023150895.1 Myxococcota bacterium
TGGTCGTCGTAGCGCAGGGCGTCGACGCGCTCGCTGCCGGGGACGCACTGGCGCAGGCTGCGGGGGCGACCGCTGGCGGGGTCGCGGTCGAGGACGACGTAGGCGGCAAGCGCGCCCTGGCAGGGGTCGGCGGGGGGCTGGGGGTCCGGGTCGAGACCACCGTCGAGGCCCGCATCGAGTCCCGCGTCGAGGCCCGCGTCGGCGCCGGGGTCGGGGTCTGCCTCGGGCTCCCCGCAGCGGTCCCCGGCGCCGAGGCCCTGCACCCAGCGCACGACGTCGAGGCGGCGGTGGGCGTCGTAGAACATGCAGGCCTGGACGTCGTAGGGCGGACCCACGTGCGTAAACCGGGGCTGGTCGTCGGGGGCCCAGCCGAGGGTGACAGTCACGCCGCCGTGGGCGACCCGCGTGGGGCGTCCGCGGTCGTCGCGGGCCTCGACGACGACGTCGTCGGTCTCGTCGCCGAGGGCGAGGGCGGCGAGGCGTCCGCCGGGGGTGAGGGTCGAGACGAGCACGGTGCGGCCGCCGCGGCGGTGGGTCTCGCGGCGCAAGGCCTCGTCGCGGAGGTGCTCGACCTCGGTCACGGCACCGTCGGCGCGGGTCTCGCGCCAGCGCTCGGGGCGGCCGAGGGCGTCTCGCGCGAGGACCTCGACGCGGGCGAGGCCGGTGGGGGCGCCGGTGTGGTCGGTGCGGTGCCAGAGGGCGTGGCTCTGCGGGTCGTAGGT
>JAKLJY010000377.1 GCA_023150895.1 Myxococcota bacterium
CCGCCCAGGGGATTGAAACCTTTGTCCCACGTTGTCGGTCTCGTCACTGCCTCCGCACCCGGACAGACCTCTTCCCCGCCCAGGGGATTGAAACCTCGAATCGCATGTGGCCCTCCTACGCATCCCCAAAACCCGGACAGACCTCTTCCCCGCCCAGGGGATTGAAACGTGTTGTGGTACCAAATTTTTCTGTAGAAGACTATGCTCCCGGACAGACCTCTTCCCCGCCCAGGGGATTGAAACACAGAAAGTACTCTGGCATTGGAGGAGCTTCTCCGGCCCGGACAGACCTCTTCCCCGCCCAGGGGATTGAAACTGATGATGACCAGGACTTTGCCCTGGTCGGGGTTGGGTCCCGGACAGACCTCTTCCCCGCCCAGGGGATTGAAACGAAGGAGGCTTGCTGCAACCACAGCACCTCCCAAGTTCCCGGACAGACCTCTTCCCCGCCCAGGGGATTGAAACGGACTTCCTAGCCGTCAACATCGACTCGTCTAGCCACGCCCGGACAGACCTCTACCCCGCCCAGGGGATTGAAACCTTGTGGAGTGCCTGCGTGATGGGACCTGCCGTCTCTCCCCGGACAGACCTCTTCCCCGCCCAGGGGATTGAAACATCACACGACCACCACGGCACTGGGTCTCCCCAGTCGCCCCGGACAGACCTCTTCCCCGCCCAGGGGATTGAAACGAAGGAGGCTTGCTGCAACCACAGCA
>JAKLJY010000378.1:0-392 GCA_023150895.1 Myxococcota bacterium
GACGTCGCACGGTCCTGTCGCGTCGGCGGGCGGCATGTTGCCCGTCTTGTCGATGGAGCCGTCGCAGTCGTTATCGAGGCCGTCGCACACCTCGGTCTGCGGGTTCACCGCGCCGACGCACGTGAGCGCGCCGCCCACGCACTGCTCCTTGCCGTACTTGCACGGGGCGAGCTGGCTCTGGCCGCAGGCGCCGCCCGCGTCGGTGGGGTTATCGTCGACCTGGCCGTCGCAGTCGTCGTCGACGTTGTTGCACGTCTCCTGCGGCGCGCTCTGCTCGTTGATGACGTTGGCCCCGACGCAGACCACCTGGTTGCCCACGCACGAGGTCGTCCCCGCGTGGGCGGGCGTTGCGCAGAGGCCGTCGGGATCGCCGTAGCAGGTCTTGCCGATGT
>JAKLJY010000378.1:402-706 GCA_023150895.1 Myxococcota bacterium
CGCGATCGTGCATTGTGTGTTCGAGGTGTCGCACGGGTCGTTGCCCGTATGGACGCACGCGGGCTGGCCGTGCAGGACGACGCAGTTCCGGCCGCACTTGCCGCAGTCGGTCGTGCTCGTGCAGAGGTCCACGTCCTCGTCGATCTGGCCGTCGCAGTCGTCGTCTTTCAGATCGCAGACGACGTCGTCCCCGGCGGACTTTTTGCAGTAATATTCGCAGGTTTTGTTGCCGTCGAGGTCGTAGAGATCCTCGGCGCACATGCCGGTGCATGTCCCCGGCTGCCCCGGGTTCGGCACCGAGCAC
>JAKLJY010000379.1 GCA_023150895.1 Myxococcota bacterium
GGACGTGGCCCGCCGCAACGGTGAACCCACGATCCTCACGACACGGTCACCCACGGATATCCGAGAAGAGCCGTATATACCTGCGCTGGTGAGCGCCCGCCGAGCCGGCGCCGGGGTCTGCCGTTGCGGGCCCAGGCCCAGGTGACGAAGAGCAGCTCGAGGTACGACCGGGCGCGCTCACGGGGCGTGCGACCGGAGACGACGAGGGGCGGTGCGGTCTGGCGAAACAGACCGAACGCGCCTTCGAGGGGTGCCTTGGCCTGGCCGCGGCCTGGAGTGGCCCTGTGCAGCTCGGCCGGGGCGATGCCCTCCGCGACGGCCGGCGAGAGGTTGGGGGCCTTGTTGTCGAGGGTCAGCGCCAGCGGGGGGCCGCCCGTGGTCTCTTTGCCGTGTTCGAACGCGGCGAGGACGGCAGTCGCATCCTCGACGTCGGAGACGTTCACGCCGACGGTGGCGTTGGTGGCCGGATCGGAGACGACCTCGATGTTGAACACATGCCAGACACCCTCGACACAGAGCGCGACGGTGGTGCCGTCGCCGAGCCACTGGGCGCCGGGGAACAGAGTGCGCCACGTGTCTCTGGACCACGGGGCGTCACCCCGACCGCGAGGTTTGCGGCTGCGTAGTTGCGCTTGTCAACCGCCTTCCATCCGAGAATTTCCGGACGGTCTGCCTGAGCCGCTCCGCGGTTGGTGGATGACAAG